>CANOHT010000009.1 GCA_947565865.1 uncultured Clostridia bacterium | reverse complement strand
CCCCCATCGTCCCGCCCGACATCCTGGAGCCTGTCAATCCCGGCCCCTCCGATCCCGGCCAAATCCCCGTCATCCCGCTGCCCCCCATCGTCCCGCCCGACATCCTGGAGCCTGTCAATCCCGGCCCCTCCGATCCTGGCCAGATTCCCGTGATTCCCCTGCCGCCCATCGTCACCGAGCCTGGTATCGAGCCGCCCGCCTATCCCGGCATCACCTGCCCCGTGGGCTACACGGCCCAGAACATCCGCCCCGGCCAAACCTACGCCGACCTCCTGGTTGACCTCAACGTCAGCTATCGGGCCATGCGCTCCGCCAATCCCAATCTTTCTCCAGGCTCCATGGTAGCCGGCACCCCCTACTGCGCACCGCCCCGGGGCGCCCGGCAGGCCTGCTGCTGCGACACCCATCTTTACACCATGCTGCGCGGGGAAACGCTGAACAGCCTCGCCATCAGCCTGAACACCACCCGGGGCCGCCTGCTGATGCTCAACCCCAATCTGCTGCCCTCCGACTTCACCGAGGGAACGGTTATCTGCATTCCCTGACGCCGACCAGCGTTGCGTCAAAGCGGCTTTTTGCCACCTTGGCGAGTTTGCAGGACTTCCCTGGTCACCTACGGCTCCCGGCCGAAAAGCCCTGCAAGGAAGCTTTAGCGCCAAAAGCAAAGAAACTGACGCGCATGTCGTCAGTTTCTGATGATAAGTCAAAGGGGCTGCGGCCCCGCCGACACCACCCTGAGTTTACTGATAGTCTGAGCGGCGGCACAAAGAATAGCTTGTGCCGCCGCCATGTTCATTTCAAGCTGTCCAGATACGCTTTCTGCCCTTTAGCAAAGGCGTCCTCGCCATAGCAGTCCACCGCTACCACCAGGGGCAGCTCCCGCACGGTCAGGCGCTTGACGGACTCGGGGCCCAGGTCATCCCAGGCGATGACCTCCAGGGAGGCGACGCACTGGGCCATCAGCGCTGCCGCGCCACCCACCGCCGCGAAGTACACCGCAGTGTGTTCCTTCATGGCCTTCACCACCTCCGCTCCCCGCAGGCCCTTGCCGATCATCCCGGACAGACCCCGCGCCAATAGCGGCGGCGTACAGGCGTCCATCCGCACGGAGGTCGTGGGCCCAATGGAGCCCACGGGCCGTCCCTCGGGCGCGGGAGTAGGGCCCGCATAATAAATCACCTGGCCCTCCAGCGGCATGGGCAGAGGCTCCCCGCGCCGGATGCAGTCCATCATCCTCAAATGCGCGGCGTCCCGGGCCGTGTAGATGATGCCGGAGAGAAGCACCTGCTCCCCCGCGTGGAGGGAACGCACCGTGTCCTCGGTCAGCGGCGTGGTGATATGTCGCATGGTATCCCTCCTTACAGCGTAACGGTCTTGTGCCGGGTCACATGGCAGCTGACGTTCACAGCCACGGGCAGTCCGGCAATGTGGGTCGGCCCCGCCAGGATACGCAGCCCCAGACAGGTTGTGCGGCCTCCCAGGCCCTGGGGCCCCACGCCGGTGGCGTTGACCAGGGTCAGCAATTCTTCCTCCAGGGCTGCGTAATACGGATCGGGATGGCGCTGATCCAGCGGCAGCATCAGCGCCTCCTTGGCCAGCTGAGCCACGCGCTCAAAGTCGCCGCCGATGCCCACGCCCAGTACCATGGGCGGGCATGGATTCGCCCCGGCCAGCCGCACCGTCTCCACCACAAAGCGCTTCACGCCCTCCACGCCCTGGGCAGGCGTGAGCATTTCCAGACGGCTCATGTTCTCACTGCCAAAGCCCTTGGGCGCGACGGTCAGGGTCAGCGCATCCCCCGGTGTCAGCCGCACATGGATGACGGCAGGAGTATTGTCCTTGGTGTTGACCCGGCGCAGCGGATCCGCCACCACGCTCTTGCGCAGCAGTCCGTCCACATAGCCGCGCCGGACGCCCTCGTTCACCGCCTGCTCGAAATTTCCGAGGATGTGCACCTCCTGCCCGACCTCCGCAAACACGACGGTCATGCCGGTATCCTGGCAGATGGGCATATCGGTCTCCCGGGCGATTGCCTCGTTGCGGATCAGCAGATCAAGCATTTCCCGGGCCGGCGGAAAGGTCTCCGCCTCCCGGGAAGCCCGCAGCGCGCAGGCTACGTCGCCGGGCAGATGGCGATTGGCCTCGATGCACGCCCGGGCTACGGCCTCCGTGATGGCGGACGCGTTGATTTCTTTCATGTCTCTTCCTCCGTAAACAGGCGCTTCAGCCGCAGCGCCGCGGCCTTCACAGCATTTTTCTTGTTCCCCTGAGCCGTCAGCTCCTCCTGGGCCTCACGCAGAGACAGGCCCCGCAGCATACTGTCCACCAGCCTCGCCTCCAGGGAGACGTCAGCCTGGGGCTTTTCCTCCGGCAGGCGGACGTCGTGGAAATCCAGCACCAGGCAGTACTCGCCCTTTTTGGCTTTGGGGTTGGCCTTCAGGGCCGTCAGCACGTCTTCCGCCGTGCCGCGAATGGTCTTTTCGTGGAGCTTGGTCAGGTCGCAGGAAGCGGAAATACGGGTCCGCGGCAGGGTCAGGACAATCTGCTCCACCAGCTCCACAACGCGGAAGGGCGACTCATGAACCGTCGCCACGGCGCACTGCCGGGCTATGGACAGGAGCTTCTCCCGCAGCTCCTTCTTTTCCCTGGGCAGAAAGCCGTAAAAGGCAAATTCCCTGGTATCAAAGCCGCTGACGGACAGTGCCGACACGGCCGCACAGCACCCCGGTACGGGAATGACCTCGATGCCGCGTTCCACCGCCGCCCGAACCAGGCCATAGCCGGGATCGGACACGCAGGGCGTCCCGGCATCGGTGGTCAGGGCCACGTCGATGCCTTCCGTCAGCATACGCTCCGCCAACTGCTCGCCCTTGACGCCCTCGTTGTGCTGATGGCAGGAGGTCAGCGGCGTCTCAATGCCGAAGACGCTGCACAGCTTCATGGTCACCCGGGTATCCTCGGCGGCAATAAGCGCCACAGCCTTGAGGGTATCCACCGCCCGGGGCGACATGTCCCGCAGGTTGCCGATGGGCGTGGCCACCACATACAGGGTCGGCATCAGGGCGTCACCTCCAGCTTTTCGCACACGCGCAGCTTGGCCGAGCGTGCCCTGGGGTTCCGGGCGATTTCCTCCGCCGTGGGCGCGACGGCTCCCTTGGCCAGCACCCGCACCAGGGGCTTCCTGCCGCAGGTACAGATGGGTGCCTTGGGCGGACAGACGCAGGGATTCTGCAGCCGCTGGAAGCACCGCTTCACCAGACGATCCTCCAGGGAGTGGAAAGTAATGACCAGCAGCCGCCCCCCAGGCTTCAGACAGTCCACAAAATCGCACAGCGCCTTGTCCAGGGGAGCCAGCTCGTCATTCACGGCGATGCGGATAGCCTGGAACGTCCGCCGTGCGGGATGGCCGTCATCCTTGCGCCTTACCGCCTTGGGGATGGCCGCGTCAATGACGCGCACCAGGTCAAAGGTGGTGGCGATGGGCTGCTTCTGCCGATGCTCCACCATGATGGAAGCAATCCGCGCAGCCCATTTTTCCTCCCCGTAGTCGCGAATGATGCGGCAAAGCTCCTTTTCCGGCAGGGTATTGACCAACTCCGCCGCCGTCGCCCCCTGGGAGGGGTCCATGCGCATGTCAAGAGGCGCATCCTCATGATAGGAGAAGCCGCGCTCACCGTGATCCAGCTGCGGGGAGGACACGCCCAGATCCAGCAGCACACCGTCCAGCGGCGGGGCGCCGACAGCCTGAAGCAGGGCCTTTCCGTCATGGAAATTGCCATGGAGGGCGCAAAATCCCGGGAAGCCCGCCAGCCGCTGGGAGGCGGCCCGGATAGCTGTTTCATCCCGGTCGATGCCGTACAGCGCCGCCTTTCCGCCTGTCTGGCGCAGCAGGGCTCCGCTATGCCCGCCGCCGCCCAGGGTGCCGTCGCAGTACACGCCGTCCGGGCGGGCGGCCATCCATTGCAGCACCTCCTGAAGCAATACGGGCTCGTGGACAAATTCCATGGCTTCACTACCTTTCATGCGCGCCGTGCGCCGTTAAATCCTTTATCAATATCAGTTCCGCAGCCTCGCCGGGGAAAAGCAGCGCCCCGGCATCCCGGTAGCCCAGGCGGCGGTAGAAATGCTGGCCTTCCTCGTCGGACTGGGTAGAGGTCAGCGCCCGGCGGAAGCCCGCTCCGGCCATCATCCCCTCCCAATGGGCAACCAGTGCCGTGCCATAGCCCTGGCGGCGGCGCTCCGGGAGCAGGTACAGCATATTCATGAAGGGCGTGTTGTCCCAAAACAGGTTCCAGCGCAGCCAGCCCACCAGCTCGCCTTTCTCCGCCTCCGCCACGAGCACCCGCCGAAGCCTGACGCTTCGCTCGCATTCCTCCCAGGCGATGTGCCTGTCATGGGCCGTCAGCCAGGTCAGGTCGGTCAATTCCGCCAAGCGAATCAGCACGGCGCGCCTCCTTTTGTGGTCGGTGTGGTTCGTCGGCGCCAGGCCTTTACGCCTCCCGACGTACCAGCAGCCCCTTCATACCGCCGCTGCCGTTGTGGAAGGCCAGCACCGTCTGCTTCTCCGCCTCTGTGCAGCCAATCAGCAGCTTAATTTCCGCATCCCGCTTGATAACGTCCACCGTGCAGATCACAGCGTCGAGCCGGCCGGCCGCGTCGCTGCCTCGCCACAGATCGATGCCTCCGCCATCCATGGCGGAGGTGCCGGCCAGATAGCCGTAGTCCAAGGGATAGATCATGTCGGGATGGCGGGGATGGGCGGTACGGGCCGGGCGGTCGATTACCACCGGCGAGGAGGCGACCAGGACGTCCAACGCTTGCCAGAATGCTTCTTTCATGTTACCTCCACGGCAGCCCCAGCAGCGTCCGCAGACTGCCAGCAAAGTACAGGGAACCCGCCGCGATGATGACGCCGTCCTCCCCGGCCAGGACGCGGGCCTGCTCGACGCCTGCCCGCAGGGATGGGGCGGCCTGTGCGCGACAGTCTCCGTGATGGTTCAGCAGCTCGGCCAGCCGCCCGGCCGCCATGGCCCGGGGACTGTCCGGCGTCACGGTGACGGCGTCCTCCGCCAAGCTTGCCAGCGCGGACAGCATGTCCGGCTGCAGCTTATCCTCCAGGACGCCTGTCAGCAGGACGCGGCGACGCCCCGCCAGGTGCTCCCGCACAAAATCCGACAGCGCGGCCACCCCTTGCGGGTTGTGGGCCCCGTCGATGAGGATATTGCCCTGCCACTCCAGCCGGGCGGGCCATACCACCCGGGCCATGCCCTGGCGCACCGCCTCATCTGAAAGGACATAGCCCTGTCGGCGCAGCTCCTCCACCACGCCCAGGGCCGTCAGCGCGTTCGTCCACTGGTGCCTGCCGGGAAGGCCCAGGCGCATATCGCGCCAGATCGTCTCCCCCACCTGACAGGTGATGATAGAACCATAAGCGTCGCCCTCCGCGGACAGGAGCATATCCCGGCGCATCTGACGCAGCGGCGCGCCGACGCGATCCGCCGTCCGGGCAAAGACCTCTGCCACCTCCGCGGAGGCTGGATGGCACACCACCGGCACCCCGGGCTTGATGATCCCCGCCTTTTCCGCCGCGATGGCAGGCAGGGTATCGCCCAGCACCTTCATATGATCCAGGCCGATGGCGGTGATGGCACAGACCCTCGGCCACACAAAGTTGGTGGGGTCGAGCCTTCCGCCCAGTCCCACCTCCATCACCGCGACGTCAACGCCTTCTCCCTCGAAGACCGACGCCGCCAGGGCGGTTCCCAGTTCAAAGCAGGTGGCGCGGCAGCCGGCTGCCGCCTCCAGGTGCTGGGAAACCTCCAGCACGGCGGCGCCGTAGCGGGTCAGCATCCCATCGGACAGCGGCGCGCCGTCCAGCCGGACGCGCTCCGGATAAGCCTGCAAAAAGGGTGATGTATACAGCCCCGTGCGGTAGCCGGCTCGGCGCAGAATGCTTTCCAGCATCGCGCACACGCTGCCTTTGCCGTTGGTGCCCGCCACATGAATGACGGGCACCTTTCGGTCAGGGCAGAGCGCGTCCATCAGCGCGTTGATGTTCCTCAGGCCCACCTTGTTGCCAAGGCCATAAGCGCCGTGGATGGCGTCGATCACCTCTTGGGCGTTCATGTTACAGCGACTCCTTCAGTTCCGCGATGCGCTTGCCCAGCGCCTCGGCCTTGGCTTGGTTGGCCGCCAGCTTGGCCTTTTCCTGCTCCACCAGGGCGGCAGGGGCCTTCGACAGGAAGCCAGGGTTGTTCAGCTTGCCCTCCGCCCGGGCGATTTCCTTTTCCAGGTTGTCTGCTTCCTTTTGCAGGCGGGCGATCTCCTTGGCAAAATCCACCAGGTCGCCCAGGGGAATGAACAGCTCGCCCGCCGAGGTGACGGCGGAAACATTCTTGCCCTCGATGGCCGCGCGGTCAGCCACAACCTCCGTGGCGGAAGCGCCCGCCAAACGGCGGAAGTACATATCCGCGTGGCTGAGGGTATCCGCCCAGCCTTCCGCCGGGACCAGCATCAGCCGGGTACGGCGCGAAGGAGCCACGTTCATTTCCGCGCGGAGATTGCGGATGGTGCGGATGACCTCCTTGATGCCCTGCATCCGCTTTTCCTCCTGCGGGAAGCTGAAGGCCGCCGTGATCTCCGGCCAGGCGCTGAGCATCAGGAAGCCCTCGCTGCCGGGAAGGTACTTGTAAACCTGCTCGGTCAGGAAAGGCATGAAGGGATGCAGCAGCTTGAGCAGGCCCTCCAGGACATAAAGCAGCACGGCCTGGGCAGTCTCCTTGGCCTTGGGATCATCGCCGGTCAGGCGGGACTTCGACAGCTCGATGTACCAGTCGCAGAACTCGCTCCAGGCGAAATCATAGATGCGGTTGGCCGCCAGACCAAACTCACCCTCCTCCATGTTGGCGGAGATGTCCGCCACAGCTTCCTGGAACCGGGTCAGAATCCACTGATCCGCCAAGGTCAGGGCGTCGGGATCAACGGCATGACGGGCGTCAACGTTCATCAGCACAAAGCGGCTGGCGTTCCAAATCTTGTTGGCGAAATTGCGGGCGGATTCCACCTTCTCCCGCGAATAACGGGTATCGTTGCCGGGAGAGATGCCCATGGCCAGAGAAAAGCGCAGCGCGTCCGCGCCATACTCGTCGATGACCTCCAGGGGATCGACGCCGTTGCCCAGGGACTTGGACATTTTCCGTCCCAGCTCGTCCCGAACCAAGCCGTGGATCAGCACGGTCTTAAAGGGCGTCTGGCCCATTTCCTCAATGCCGCAGGTAATCATCCGGCTCACCCAGAAGGTGATGATGTCATAACCGGTCACCAGCACGTCCGTGGGATAGAAGTACTTCAGATCCTCGGTTTGATCCGGCCAGCCCAGAGTGGAGAAGGGCCACAGCGCGGAGGAGAACCAGGTATCCAGCACATCCTCATCCTGATGGATGCGCTTGCTGCCGCACTTGCAGCAATGGGACGGCTCCTCCCGGAGCACCATCATCTCGCCGCAGTCATCACAGTACCACACGGGGATGCGATGACCCCACCACAATTGGCGGCTGACGCACCAGTCGCGGATGTTCTCCATCCAGTTCATGTACTGCTTGGAGAAGCGCTCGGGCACGAACTGGGTCGCGCCGCTCTTCACCGCCTCGATAGCGGGCTTGGCCAGGGGCTTCATGTCCACGAACCACTGCTTGGACACCATGGGTTCGATGACGCTGTGGCAGCGGTAGCACACGCCCACCTCGTGCTTGATAGGCTCCACGGCCTTCAGCAGACCCAGCTCCGTCAGGTCGGCCACGACAGCCTTGCGGGCCTCCTTGGTGGTCATGCCGGCATACTTGCCGCAGTCCAGCACATGGGGCTCGTTGACGGTGGCCTTGCCGGAAGCGAACAGCTCATCCGCGGCCGCCTTGTCTGCCGCGCCGGTCATGCGCCCGTCATAGGTGAACACCCGAACGATAGGCAGGTCATGCCGCTGGCCCACCTCATAGTCGTTGGGGTCATGGGCGGGGGTGATCTTCACCACGCCGGTGCCCTTGGTCATGTCGGCGTGCTCGTCACACACGATGGGGATTTCTCGGCCCACCAGAGGCAGCACCACATGGCAGCCGTGGAGATGGGCATAGCGCTCATCCTCGGGGTTGATGGCCACGGCGGTATCGCCCAGCATGGTCTCGGGGCGGGTGGTGGCCAGCTCCAGCATTTCGCCCGTTTCCTTCACCGGGTACAGCAGGTGCCAGAAGCTGCCGTCCTTCTCCTCATGCTCCACCTCCGCGTCGGAAATGGAGGTATTGCAGCAGGGGCACCAGTTGACCAGGCGGTTGCCACGGTACATCAGGCCCTTCTCGTACAGGCGGCAGAAGGTCTCGCGCACGGCCCTGGAGCAGCCCTCGTCCATGGTGAAGCGCTCCCGGCTCCAGTCGCAGCTGACGCCCATGCGGCGCTGCTGGTTGACGATGCGTCCGCCGTACTCCGCCTTCCACTGCCAGGCGCGCTTGAGGAAGCCCTCACGGCCAAGGCTTTCCTTGGTCAGGCCTTCCTTCGCCATGGCGGCCACGATTTTGACCTCCGTGGCAATGGCAGCATGATCAGTGCCGGGAAGCCACAGGGTGGGGTCGCCCTTCATGCGGTGGTAGCGGATGGCGCAGTCCTGAAGGGTGCAGTCCATGGCATGGCCCATGTGCAGCTGGCCCGTGATGTTGGGCGGCGGCATCACGATGGTGAAGGGCTTCCTGCCCTCCACACGATGGGCCGTAAAGGCGCCGGACGCCTCCCAATCCCCGTAAATCTCCCCCTCAATAGCCTGGGGATTAAACTTGGTTTCCATTTCCTGAACGGAGAGCTTCTGTTCCATGGAAAATCCTCCTTGTGCTATGCCTCGATTAAATAAAGCCCATCACCATCAGCGCGCCAATCAGAGCCACCACGCAGCCCACGGCCTTGATGACGATGTTCGCCGCATCCTGCTTTTCCGGCGCCACACGCCGGGCCAGCCGACCGGACAGATAAACCAGCGCCGCGCCCACGGCCATCACCAGCATGCCGACACTCAACAGCCTTGACAAAACCTTCTCGCCATAAGCCATACGGGTCACCTCCCTGACATCACGCTTTGCTTAATAAAAGAAAAGCAGTCCCATCCCGAAGGACGGAACTGCTGTTTCCGTGGTACCACCTTGCTTCACAACCCGAAAAAGGCTGCCTCAAGCGCACGATAACGGCGTGCTGCCGCACCAGGCTCAGGCGGAGGCGCGGCAAAGCCAGCGTCCGCGTTCACCCGCGCTCTATGAAGCGACCTTCCCCTCCCTGCTGTCGGAAGCGGTCTTTCAGCCGATGAACCGCTCTCTCTGCCCGCGCAGGAAAGGTACTCCTCTCCCATCAGCGAGAATATTCCGTTGGAAGCCACGGCATAACGCCGCGCTTATCAGGCGTTCTTTTCCTCGTCGTGCTTGACGACCTGAACACCCTTGTAGTAACCGCAGTGCTTGCACACGCGATGCGCCAGCTTCATCTGATGGCACTGGGGGCACTCGACGATGCCGGGCAGAGACAGCTTCCAGTTCGCCTGGCGGCTGTGCTTACGAGCCTTGGAAATTTTACCCTTCGGAACTGCCATGGTTTCCACACCTCCTTATGCTTTAGGGCAGCGTTTGCTGACCTCATTGTTCATTGGTGTTGGACTTTTCAGTCAACAGCTGCTGCAATGCCGCAAAAGGACGCTGCGTTGGCGCTTCCTTCTGGCATAAGCAAACATCATCGCCGGAGTCATCCTTCAGCAAGGCGCAGTCCTCCCGGCACAGCATGCGCATGGGAAGGCTGAGCAGCGTATAGGATAAGGCCAGCTTGCCAAAGTCAAGGGTATAGCCCTCATAGGCAAAGATCTCGTCGTCCTCCGGATCGCCATTGCGCTGGAAGGTCTCACGATAATCCGCCTCAATGGACACGCTGGCAGGCTCCAGGCAGTTGGCACATTGACCGTGAGCGACCGTGGACAGACTGCCCTCCACCGTCACGCTGCCGTCCTCCGTCGCGGAATAAACCCCACGCAGGGCTACGGGATCAAAGGTGATCTCTTCGCCGCTTACGATCTGGGAAGCCATGGTCTGCTCCCCCTCAAACGGATATTCCTGTCCAGGATTCTTCAGCGCCTGGGTTACGTTCAGCTTCATGCCCTCACCTCAAATGTGACCGTCTGCTATTATAGGATTTTTCCCGCCTTTTGTCAACAGGTATTTTCCCGTTTTTGCCGGGAAAACGTCGGAATCCCGACCGTGCGCCCGCTTACACGCGTTTATTTTTCGCTGACCAGCTCCACGGTATCCCGGGCGATCATGATCTCCTCGTTGGTGGGAATCACGCACACCGTCACCTTGCTGTCGGGAGTAGAGATGACGGCCTCCTTGCCCTTGAAGTTGTTCTTTTCCACGTCGATCTTCGCGCCCAGGAACTCCATGTCCTTCATCACGGCCTCCCGCAGCTCGGGACCGTTCTCGCCAATGCCGGCGGTGAACACAATGATGTCCACGCCGCCCATGGCCGCCGCGTAGGCGCCGATATACTTCTTGATGCCGTAATGCAGCATATCCCGGGCCAGGGCCGCGCGCTCATGGCCCTCGTCGGCCGCCTTGTCGATATCGCGCATATCGGAGGACAAGCCGGAAATGCCCATCAGGCCGGACTTCTTGTTCATCATATTCAGAACTTCGTTAACGTCCATTTGGGCGTTATTGGCGATGAACTGCACCACCGCGGGATCGCAGGAGCCGGAGCGGGTGCCCATCAGCACGCCTTCCAGGGGCGTGATGCCCATGGAGGTGTCCACGCACTTGCCGTCCACCACGGCGGACAGGCTGGAGCCGTTGCCCAGATGCGCGATGATGATGCGCTTGCCGATGGGGTTCACACCCAGGAACTCGCACACCCGCTTGCTGACGTAGCGGTGAGAGGTGCCGTGGAAGCCGTAGCGACGCACGCCATAATCCTTGTAATACTCATAGGGCACGCCGTACATGAAGGCCTTGGGCGGCATGGTCTGATGGAAGGCGGTATCGAAGACGGCAACCTGGGGCGTATGGGGCATGACCTCCTCGCAGGCCTCGATGCCCATGAGGTTGGCGGGATTATGCAGCGGGCCCAGAGGGATGTACTTGCGGATGCAGGCCTTAACCTCATCGGTGATAACGCAGCTCTGGGTGAACTCCTCGCCCCCGTGCAGCACACGATGGCCCACCGCGCCGATTTCATCCATGGACTTGATGACGCCCTTCTCCGGATCCTGCAGGGCGGCAAGCATCAGCTTGGTAGCGCAGACATGGTCGGGGATTTCCTGGTAGATGTCGGTGATCCTGCCGTCGGGGGTCTTCTGGTTCAGGTGGGAGCCCTCAATGTTGATGCGCTCCACCTGGCCCTTGGCGATGACGCTCTCGTCATCCATATCCACCAGCTGGTACTTCAGGGAAGAAGAACCGGCGTTGACAATCAAAACTTTCATGGGTTGAATCTCCTTATACCTTATTTCACGATGGTACCCTTGGCGTCGCGGCCGCAGCCGGCGGCGTTGGACTCATCGGTATCGATATGCATGGCCAGAGCGTACTTGTCGCTCACGCGGACGACGACATCCCCGAAAACCAGCGCGCGGCCGTCGGTATCCAGCTTGACGCTGACAACGTCCTTATCCTTCACGCCATACTCGGCGGCGTCAGCGGGCGTCATGTGGATATGGCGCTTGGCGGCGATCACGCCTTCGGCGATCTCCACCTCGCCGCAGGGGCCCACCAGCTTGCAGGCGCCGCTGCCGGCAATGTCGCCGGACTCACGCACGGGGGCGGCCACGCCGATGGAGCGGGCGTCCGTCAGGGAGATTTCCACCTGGGTGGCGCCGCGCACGGGGCCCAGGATGCTCACGCCGGAAAGGGTCTTCTTGGGGCCGACAACGTCCACGCGCTCGGCGCTGGCAAACTGCCCGGGCTGGGACAGCATCTTCTTCACTGTAAGCTCATAGCCCTTGCCGAACAGGGTCTCCAGATCCTGCTGGGTCACATGCACATGACGGGCGGAGGTTTCAACGATAAATTCACTCATGGGGAAATCCTTCCTTTCTTGCGGTACGAGGTCTTTCCAAACCATTATATCATTTTTCTATCATTTTGTAAAGGGTTTCAGCGACCAATTTCCACAGCGTCTTGCTTTCCGCGCCTGCTTTTTATATAATGAAGGCATATTGCTCCGCGCCAAGGCGGAGAAGGGCAAGGAGGCCGTCTTGCATGCGCGTTGCGGGCGTTATCGCGGAGTACAACCCCTTCCATCGCGGCCATGCCCATCACCTGGCCCAGGCCCGGGAGATCACCGGGGCGGACATCCTGGTGGTGGTGATGTCCAGCCTGTTCACCCAGCGCGGGGAGGCGGCACTGCTCTCCCCCGCCATCCGGGCGCGCATGGCCCTGGAAAACGGAGCGGACGCCGTGTTCGCTCTGCCGGTGTGCTGGAGCGTCCGGGACGCGGAGCACTTTGCTCTGGGCGGCGTTCGTCTGCTGCAGCGCCTGGGAGCACATGTCCTGGCCTTCGGCGCGGAAGATGCCGACATCAGCCGTCTTCGCGCCGCCGCCGAGCTGCTGGAAGCCCCGCCTCCCGCCATGATCGCCGCCCTCCGCCGGGGCCTGGGCACCGGACGCCCTTATCCCGCCGCCCTGTCCGCCGCTGCCGAGGAGGCCGCTCCGGACACAGGCAGGCTGCTGGCCTCCCCCAACAACACCCTGGCCGTTTGCTATCTGCGGGCCATCCGCCGTCTGGCAGCCGGTATGGACGCCGTGCCCGTGCCCCGGCAGGGGGCTTATCACGCCACGGCGCTGGAAGCCTGGCCCTCCGCCACAGCCCTGCGGGGCGCCATTGAACGCGGTGACTGGCAGGGCGCGCGTCAGGCGATGCCGGAGAGCGCCTTCGTCCTCCTGCGGGAGGAAGCGGCTCAAGGTCGCCTGCACCTGGCCGGCGCGCTGGATCAGGCGCTGCTTTACCGCCTGCGTGCCATGACGCCGGAAGCGTGGCGCGCACTGCCCGATTTATCCGAAGGCATTGAGGATCGCCTGCGCGCCGCCGCCGGGGCCTGCGACAGCCGGGAACGGCTGCTGCTCACCGCCAAGACCCGGCGCTACCCTTACGCGCGCCTGTCCCGGCTGTGTACCCACGCGCTGCTGGACATTACGGATGAAACCCTCGCGGCCCGGCCTCTGCCGGAGGAGCCCTGGCTGCTGGGCCTTCGGGACAGCGCCCTGCCCCTTCTGCGCCAGGCCAAAGCGCATGGTGTTTCCATCATCAGCAAGGCCGCCGACCTCCGCACAGCCGCGCCTTGGTTCCGCGCGGAGCTTCGGGCCTATGACCTGTGGGCCCTGGGCTGCGGCCTTCCCGCGGGCTTGGCGCTTCGGCAGGGCGTTGTTCGGCTGTAAAAAAAACGCCACTGCCAGGCTGTCCAGGCATTCCCAGCCTCTTTGTTACATGATCCTCTTGGCGAAGAAGCCCTCGATATGATACAATGCTAACTGCAAATTTCGGCAAAAGCCGTCAAAGGAGGTGAGCCCCATGGCATGTCGCCGCCGCGCAGTCGCCGCGCTTTTTCTGGTGATTTTTCTTGGCGCGCTGCTGCCTGCGGGTTTGGCCGCCGCCACCGAAGTGGCCTCCGCTCCCCTGTCCCGGGCCGCCAACGCCCGCAACGGCATGGTGCGTGTGTATCTTTCTTCTCTGGGGAATCCCACCAGTCTTGACTTGACCGTTTCCGGCAGCTATACGGCCAACGGCGCCACCGACGTCACCCTGCAAAGCGGCGACCGGGTGGGCATCAGCTTCAACAAGAACACCGGCCGCATCACCATGACCCGGGGCGGCGTCAGCTATGACATGGGCACGGAGCTGAACCTCCGCCGCCATCAGACCAGCGGCGAGAGCGGGCTGCGGATCGCCCAGGCCCGCCAATCGGGCAACCTTTATCCCGGCGACCTTCAGCTCAAGGCTCAGCTGTCGGGCGGCAGTTACCGGCTCTATCCCATCGTCCACGTCTACATCGAATCCTACCTGAAGGGCGTGGTACCCTATGAGATGGGCAACTCCGCCCATGTGGAGGCGCTGAAGGCCCAGGCCGTCGCCGCCCGCACCTATACCCTGAACAAAATGAACACCAGGGCCTCCTCCCTCTACGATGTGGTGGACACCACCAACGATCAGGTTTACTACGGCAACTCCGATTCCACCACCCGCTGCTCCCAGGCCGTGGAAGCCACCAAAGGCATTGTGCTGATGAACGGCAGCAGCCTCACCGGCACCTACTACACCGCCTCCAACGGCGGCCAGACGGAATCCGCCCGGAACCTGTGGGGCTCCTCCGGCTATGATTATCTGGGTGTCAAGAACGACCCCTTTGACGAAATGAACGCCGCCTCTGTCGTGCGCAAAACCGTGGTATACGGAGACAATACCTTCTCCGGGCAAAAGTCCGCCATCAAGGATCTGCTTCACGCCAAGGCCTCCGCCGCCGTGGGGAGCAGCAACGTTACGGTCACGACCATCAACGCCATCACGCCCCACACGCCCAAATATGGCTCTCCCAGCAGGCTCTATACCAAGCTGGATTTCGCCGTGACGGCCGCGACGCCCTCCGGTAGCCGCAGCCTGACGCTGACCTGCGACATCTTCAGCGAGCTGGAAGGCCCCCTGGGCATGAGCATCAACGCGTCCCAGAATGAGTTATGGTCCGTGGAGAAAAACGGCGCCAACTTCACCCTGAAGGCCCGACGCTACGGCCATGGCATTGGCATGAGCCAGCGCGGCGCCATGCAGATGGGCTCTCTGGGCTATACCTATGACCAGATTCTCGGCTTTTATTATGAGGACTGCCGCCGGGTGCAGTATACCTTCACCCACACCATCCTGGCCTCCATCGAGAATGGCGGCAGCCTGATTACCACCGAGGAGAATCCGGCGGACATCACGCCTTCCGCCGGAGCCACCGCCACCGTCAAGCTGGTGGGATTGAAGGACCGCCTGGCCGTGCGCTCCGCCGCCAGCGACACCGGCAGCATCCTCACCAGCGTCATCAACGGCGGATTGGTGAACGTGCTGGCCAAGGGCGACAGCTGGACGATGATCCGCCTGGGCAGCATCGTCGGCTATGTCCCCACCAGCGCGCTGAAATTCAACGGCGAGGCTCCCTCCGCCTCCGAAGCCACCCCCACGCAGATCAGCCAGTGGGCCACGGTAAACTGCACCGGCACGCTGAACCTGCGCAGCGAGGGCAGCATCGGCAGCACCGTCATCACCACCATCCCCAGCGGGGCCATTCTTTGCGTATTCCGAGTCCAGGGCAGCTGGGCTCAGGTGCAGTACGGCGCCTCCACCGGCTGGGCTTCCACGGACTTCCTGCAAATGAGCGCCGCCTACCCCGGCGAGGTGACAGGCCAGATCAGCGGCGGTGCGGTGGTGCGCATCCCCTCCGGCAGCGGCACGGTCAACCTGCGCGCAACGGCCTCTACCTCCGGCCAGGTGCTGGCGACGCTGTCCCACGGCACACAGGTCACCGTGAACTCCTCCGACGGCAGCTGGTGCAGCGTTGTGGCCGCGGACGGCACCCGCGGCTACATCATGGCCGATTTCCTCGTTTTTGACGGCAGCGCCCCGCCCACGCAGCCGCCGTCCACCCCCGGCACTCCCGCGCCCCCGGCGCTGGGCTTTGGCGAGGTGGAAGCGGTGGTGTATACCGCCTCCACGGCCCTGAACCTGCGCGCAGAGCCCTCCACCCAGGCCGCCGTGCTGGCGGCGCTGCCCCGTGGCGAATCGGTGGTGGTGACCCATCGCGGCGAGGAATGGTCTGCCGTGCGCTACGGCAGCCTGACAGGCTATGTTTCCACCCGTTACCTCCGCTTCCCCTCGGACGAGTCCACAGCGCCCTCCACGCCCTCCGCCACGGCCCGGGTCACCACCCAGTCCGGCTCCCTGAACCTGCGCAAGCAGCCCTCTTTGGGCAGTACGGTGCTCACGCAGATCCCCCGGGGCGCGCAGGTGTCCGTGCTGGAAAACCTCACGACCTGGTGCCGCGTCAGCTATGGCGGCCAGACAGGCTACGTCATGACCACCTATCTCACCATGGAGGGCGGTTCCACCACGCAGCCCACAGGCAATACGGCCACCGTCACCACGCCCTCGGGCACGCTGAATCTGCGCGAGACCGCCTCGGCGGACGCCCGCATCCTGACCACCATCAAGCCCGGCGCTCAGGTCACGGTGCTTCAGCGGGGCACTGATTGGTGCCACATCACCTACGGCAGCCGGACGGGCTATGTGATGACGAAGTTCCTCACCTTTGGCAGCGAAGGCGGAAGTACCCCCTCCGTCCCTGTCCCGCCGGAAGTCAGCGACAGCGCGACCGTTCACACCGGCAACGGCGGACTGAACCTGCGGGAAACGGCTTCCTCTGCCGCCCGCATTCTGACGGTGATTCCCGACGGAGCCTCCGTCACCCGCCTGCAGGCAGGCGCTGAATGGACGCAGATCCGATACGCAGCCTACACCGGCTATGTAATGACCCGTTATCTGCAGGACGGCAGCAGCGCCGCGCCCTCCGCTCCATCCGTCCAGGAGGTCGCCGTGACAACCGATGGCGACGGACTGAACCTGCGCAGCGGTCCCACAACCGCTTCGGAGGTCATCATCGGCATCCCCAACGGCGCAAAGGTAACGCTGCTTGAAAAGGGCGATCCCTGGAGCCGTGTACGGTATTCTGGTCTGGAAGGCTATGTGATGACCGGCTATTTATCTATCGGCCAAGGCCAGCCTCCTGCGGAGAGCGGCGGCACGGCTCAAGCGCAAACAGCCTGGATCCGCGAGGACGTCACCGGCGGGGTGAACATGCGCTACATGCCTGATACCTCCGGCCAGGTGCTGGCGGTGTTGGCTCCGGGCACGGAGATTATCGTGACCCTTTCGGGCGCGGAGTGGAGCGCCATCAAGTTCGGCGCTCAGGCGGGCTATGTCATGAGCCGGTACATCACCAGCACCCCGCCATCCTCCATGCAGCCTGCGGACACCCAACCGCCGGCCGCCTCCCTGATGTACGTCAGCGCCGCCAGCGGCCTGAACCTGCGCCAGGAGGCGTCCACCGGCGCGGTCATCCTGACCAGCCTGCCCCATGGCGCGGCGGTGGATGTGCTGTCCAATCAGGGGGACGAATGGTGCCTGGTGCGTTACGGGCAGTGGCAGGGCTATGTGGCCAGGGCGTACCTTTCCGCCGCCAAGCCCGCCGCCCTCCCCGCGGCCGTCCCGGAGCCGTCCGCCGATGCGCAGCCTGTTTATGATCCCACCCTCTACGATTTAACCGGCTGGGAGGCTGTCATCGCGCCCCAGGAAGGCAGCGTCAACGTGCGGGCCTGGTGTGACAACGCGGCCCCCGTGCGCCTGTCGATCCCCAAGGGGGAAACGGTGCGCCTGCTGCAATTTGGCGATACATGGTGCAAAATTCTTTACGGGGAGGCGGAAGGCTATTGCATGACCCAATACCTGACCCTGCGGGAAGCGGTCTGATTCAGGAGGGCGAGCGCCTGGACGATCTGCAGTTCGCGGGTCTGCGCATCCTGCAAAAAGCCTCCGGCTTCCGCTTCGGCATGGACGCGGTGCTTCTGGCGGATTTTGCCCGCATCCCACCGCAGGGGCGGGTAGCCGACTTCGGCACCGGGAGCGGTATCCTGCCCCTGCTTTTGCACGGGCGCGGCAAAGGCGCCCGCTTTGACGCCATTGAAATTCAGCCCGATATGGCGGACATGGCCCGGCGCACCGTGCGGCTGAATGGCTTGGAGCAGCATATCGCCGTGCATTGCCTGCCAGTGGAACAGGCCGAGCAGGCCATCCCCGCCTGCAGCCTGGACGCGGTAATCTGCAATCCGCCCTACGGCCCTCCAGGCACCACCCTGCTCAACCCCTCGGACAGTCTGCGCCTGGCCCGCCATCAGGGAGAAGACGGCCTGGGCGCGTGGTTTCGTGCCGCCCATCGGCTCCTTTGCGGCAAGGGCCGCTTCAGCATGGTCTACCCTGCCCCACGGATGCTGGAGGCCATGGACGCCCTTCAGGCGGCACGTCTCATCCCCAAACGCTTCCGCCTGATCTATCCCTTCGCAAACAAGCCCGCCAATCTGGTTCTCATCGAAGCGGTCAAGGATGCCAAGCCCATGCTGCACCCGGAGCCTCCGCTGATCGTCTACCAGCCTGACGGTGCCATGACCGACGAGCTGAAACACATCTACCACATCGCCTGATGTCAGGCTTCCGGCCTGCGGAAAGGAAAGCCTATGACCTATTCCATCGGTCAGGTGGCGGAGTCCACCGGCATCTCCGTCTCCACCCTGCGCTATTATGACCGCGAGGGCATGTTTCCCGAGCTGACCCGCTCTGACGGCGGCATCCGCGTGTTCACTGAACGGGAGCTTGGTACACTGCGAGTGATCGAGTGTCTGAAGGCCGCCGGGATGCCCATCCGGGACATCAAGGAATTTCTGACATGGTGCCAGGAGGGGGACGCCTCCCTGAGCAAGCGTCAGGCCATGTTTCAGGCAAGGCTGGCGGAGGTTGAGCGTCAATTGACGGCCCTGGAGAAAACCCGCAACCACCTGCTGTACAAGTGCTGGTATTATGATACCGCTCTGGCCCTGGGCTCTGAGGCCGCGGTTCGCTCGCTTCCACCCGAAGCCGTCCCTGAGGCCCTCCGCCCGCATCGGCTGTAACTCAAAAAAGTGGCATAAGCCACTTTTTTGAGTTTAGCACACTCTCACCGGTCATACGGCGTTACCGCTCTCCCGGCGTCCCTTTGCATAAGGAAGCCCTTCGCATCGAAGCGCACAAAAACCGGCGACATGTGCGCCGGTTTTTGTTTGGCAGTTGAAGGGGCGCGGCCCCTTCAGCATCGCTCGGGAGTTTGTTGATGGTCAGAAATCGTCTGTGCACTGTTTGGACGCACCAGGCGGCGTTTTGTTATATTTTCGCTACAAGTCTGCGTATCCATCGCTGATAGAAGTAGCAGGAAATCGCCGTGCCAAGCATCCAGCCCACAGGCCAGCTCAGCCATACGCCGGTGGGGCCGAAGGCCGGGCCAAGGACGAAGGCCATCGCCACCCGCAGCACCAGGTCGGTCATGGTGGAGAGCATGAACACCCGCATCAGCGCGGCCCCGCGCAGCACACCGTCTGTCACCAGTTTCATGGCGATGATGACATAAAAGGGCCCGATGATCCGCAGAAACTGCACACCGATGTCCAGAGCCTCCTGATTGCCGTCCGTGATAAACACACCCACCAGGGTCGGGCCGAAAATCAGGTACGCCGCCGTGAACACCAGCGCGAAGCCGCCCGCCAGCAGCGCGCCCTTGGCATAGCCCTCGCGGATACGCTGGTGCTTGCCCGCGCCGTAATTCTGGGCGGTGTAATTGCTCATACCATTGCCCAGGGCCGTGATGGAGGTGAGCATCATGTTATTGAGCTTCACCGACGCCGCGTAGCCGCCGATGGCCGCGGTGCCAAAGCCGTTGATAACGCTCTGAATCAGGATATTGCCCACGGAGATAAAGCCCTGCTGGGCTGCGCTTGGCGTCGCCACCACCAGGATCTTTTTCAAAATGGGTATGGAGAACATCGGGCCGCTGCCGTCCAGCGCGCGCAGCTTGCGCGCCACCGCGAACACCGCCGCGGCCCCGCTGATGGACTGGCACAGGAAGGTGGCCCAGGCTACGCCCTCCACCCCCATGCCAAAGGACTTGACAAACAGGACGTCCACGAAGATGTTGCTCACCGAGGAGATGGCCAGGAAGATGAAGGGCGTCCGCGAATCTCCCAGAGCCGAAAAAATGCCTGTTGCCACTTGGTAAAGAATCAGAAACACATAGCCCAGCAGGTAGATGTCCAGATAGGCGGAGGACGCCGCCATCAGCTCCGGGGGCGTGTTGATCATCTCCAGCAGCCCGTCGCCCAGCAGGATGCCCGCCAGCGTCAGCACCAGTCCCAGCGCCGCTGAAAAGATCAACGATGTGGTGATGCTGCTGCGCACATCGCCATAGCGTTTTTCCCCGAAAAACCGGGCTGTAACCACCGACGCGCCCATGTTGCACCCGAAGGCCAGGGCGATATAAATCAGGGTAATTTCATAAGAGTTGCCCACCGCCGCCAGCGCCTGGGTACCGATATACCGGCCCGCCACCAGACTGTCAGCGATGTTGTACAGCTGCTGGAAAATAATGCTCCCGAAAAGAGGCAGCGTATAGCTGACCAACACCCGACCCGGGCATCCCACCGTCAAATCCCGCATATGTCATCATCCTCTTGGCTTCCGCGGCAGCAGGGCGAAATCCTTCCCCGCCGAAGCCAGCAAATTTATTGGTCGGGCTTCCCCAACCCAATCCAGTATCGCTGCAGGTCAGCATTCTCCTTGGGCTCATGGACGGTTGACTCATAAACGCCGCCGCAAGCCAGAATGGTGCGCCTGCTGCCCTCGTTATCCGTCAGGCAGCTGACCATGAGGCGCTCCATGCCCCGCCCTCGGGCTTCCGCCATCACCGCCCTGAGCATCCAGGTGGCATAGCCCCTGCGCCGCTCGTCCGGACGGACAGAATAGCCGATGTGCCCCGCGTACAGCCGCAGGTAATCGGTCATGGCATGGCGCAGCTGGATCATGCCCAGAATGCGCCCCTGCCGGTTCAGGCAGACGTACTGCGTGCTGGGCGCCAGGCCCTCGGGGACGGTATCAGGATTGGCAAGCTTGGCGTTAAAGGCCAGCCAGTCCGCCGGATTTTCATGCCTGCGAAGCGAGCCGCATCCGTCCATCGAGCTGCCCGCGTCCAGCATGGCGGCGCGATAGGAGCGGATTTCCTCGGCCAGGGAAATATCCGGGATAGCCAAGCGAAGCTGTTCCATCCGCAGCGCTCCTCTTAAATCGCGGTACGCACCAGCTGTACCCGGCGAGCCACATCCGCGAACTCTTCCGGCGTCAGCGACTGAGGTCCGTCGCACAGCGCGCGCTTGGGATCGTTATGCACCTCGATCATCAGCCCGTCCGCCCCGCAGGCCGCCGCCGCCAAAGCCATGGGCTTGACCAGCCGACTGAAGCCCGTGGCATGGCTGGGGTCCACAATCACCGGCAAATGGGTCTTCTCATGGAGCACCGGCACGGCAGAAAGATCCAAGGTGTTACGGGTAGCCGTCTCATAAGTGCGGATCCCCCGCTCACACAGAATGACCTGGGCATTGCCTCCCGCCATGATGTACTCCGCGCTCATCAGCCATTCCTGGATGGTGTTGGCCAGGCCGCGCTTGAGTAGGATAGGCTTGTGCAGCTTGCCTACCTCCTTGAGCAGTTCAAAGTTCTGCATGTTCCGCGCGCCGATCTGGATAACGTCCACATCCTCAAACAGCGGCAGATGGGACAAATCCATCAGCTCGGTCACGATGGGCATGCCTGTCTCCTGGCGGGCCAGGAGCAGCAGGCGAATGCCCTCCCCGTGGAGGCCCTGAAACGCATAAGGGGATGTCCTGGGCTTGAAGGCGCCGCCTCGCAGGAGGGTCGCGCCCGCCGCCTTGACAGCCTTGGCCACCGCCACCACCTGCTCCTCGCTTTCCACCGAACAGGGGCCCGCGATAAACTGAAAGCTGCCGCCGCCCAGCTTCACCCCCGCGCCGCAGTCCACCACCGTATCCGCCGGATGAAACTTGCGGTTGGCGCTCTTGTAAGGCTCCTGAATGCGCCGCACGTCCTCCACCGCGTCCAGGGAAGCAATCAGGTCGGGATCAACCCGGCTGGTATCGCCCACCAGGCCCATAATGGTGGAGTTCTCACCCTGAGAAAAGTGGATTTGAAGGCCCATCTGTCCCAGGAAGGCCTTCAGCCTGTCCACCTGTTCCGCCTGCGCGTTCTGCTTCAAAATCACGATCATACCGCCATACCTCCGTACTTCAAAAAATAGGAATCCTGCCGTGCCGCCGTACTACAAAAGAAAAGGCCCCACAGCGCGTAGGCCGCAGGGCAATAGGGATGATGCCATGCCAAATTGCGCCCTGCTTACCTCAACAGCGCGTAGGCGTAATAAGCAAAACGCTGACTGGTCATGGCCGCATCCTCCTTTCCTTCGGGATTTATGATACACCATTTTGCCGCCCATGGCAAGAGGAAATTTGCGCAGGGCTATCAGTTGTCCTTGCCGTGCTCCTCCAGGTACTTTTCCAGCTTGCGCTTCACCCGCTGGAGCGCGTTGTCGATGGACTTCACATGCCTGCCCAGATTATCGGCGATTTCCTGATAGCTCTTGCCGTCCAGATAGGCGCGGAGCACCTCCTGCTCCAGGCCGGAGAGCACCTCGTCAATCTTATGATTGATGTTGCGCAGATCCTCCTGGCCGATGATGAGCTCCTCCGGATTGGTGGCGCGGCCCTCAATGATTACATCCAGCAGGGTGCGGTCGGATTCCTCGTCATACAGCGGCTTATTCAGGGACACATAGCTGTTGAGGGGAATATGCTTCTGCCTTGTGGCGGTCTTGATGGCGGTAATAATCTGCCGGGTGATGCACAATTCCGCAAAGGCCCGGAAGGAGGACAGCTTGTCCGGCCGATAATCCCGGATGGCCTTGTACAGGCCGATCATGCCTTCCTGCACGATGTCCTCATGATCCGCGCCGATGAGGAAGTAGCTGCGGGCCTTGGAGCGGACGAAGTTCTTGTACTTGTTCAGCAGGTACTCCTCCGCGATGGTATCCCCCTGGCGGCACAGCGCCACCACATCCTCGTCGCCCAAGGTCGTATAATCCGACGAAAACGCCGGCTCCTCTTCCTCGAGCGCATCCTCAGGCTCCTGCAGGCTTTCGGCCGCGCCCAATCCGAGGGCTTCCAGCTCCTCGTCGGTGAAATCCAGGTCGTGGTCATCCACGGCTTTCACCTCCCGTTTCCATCCATCTTTGGTTGCTCGCCCCGCCGCCAGCTTTCAAGCGCCCGCCGCGTATCTTCCGGCAGCCGAGAGGCCAGGGACGGCTTGGGCTTCACGCTGCGGCTGACCTGATGCTGCTCCATTCCCCGCTGGCGAAGCTGCCTCAGTTCCCGCAGCAGCTCTCGCGAGGTCAGGCGCGTCGCCCCGGTGGAAAGCACCTGGCTTTGCTCCAGGCCGTCGGACGTCGCCACCCGAACGGCGCGGTATCTGGGCGTCTTTGCGACCAGGCGCTCAATGTAGCTGTCCGCAGTCTCGCCATGGCAGGTGTAGACCAGGGTCAGCGCGTCATACCGTTCCTCCGTGCGCTGCTTGCGGTCGGACTGATAGCCGTCGAAGACCAGGACAACCTCCTCGCCGGAATAACCGCCGTAGTCCTGCAGCAGACGCATCAGCCGATCCCGGCATTCGTCCAGGGGCCAGCGCCGCTTTTCCGCCTCGCCCCAGGCGCCGATGACGTTGTAGCCGTCCACAATCAGCAGCGGCTTCATGCCCGGCGTGAGGACAGCACACGGTACATCATCACGCCCGCCGCCACGGAGGCGTTCAGGCTGTCGATGCGCCCTGCCATGGGCAGGGACACCTTCTGGTCGCAGCTCTCGACGGTCAGGCGGCTGATGCCCTCGCCTTCCGCGCCAATCACCAGGGCTACGCCGCCCTTGAAATTCACCCGCTCATAATCCTGACCGTCCATGGTCACGGCATAGACCCAGATGCCCTGCGTCTTCAGCGCCTCAATCGTGCGGTTCAGATTGGTCACCCGGGCAACCTTCATATGCTCCACAGCGCCCGCGGAGGCCTTCACCGCCGCCGTGGTCAGGCCGACGCTGCGCCGCTGGGGCACGATAACGCCATGGGCGCCCGCGCACTCGGCGCTGCGGATGATGGCCCCCAGGTTGTGAGGGTCCGTCACGCCGTCCAGCAGGATCAGGAAGGGCTCCTCCCCCCGCTCACGGGCAACGGCCAGCATATCCTCGACCTCCGCGTAACGGTAGGCGGAGGCGAAGGCCAGCATGCCCTGATGATGGGGCGCGATGGCGTCCAGCCGGGACTTGTCCACCTCCTGGACCGGTACGCGGGCTTCCTTGGCCATCTGAACGATCTCCCGGGCGGAGCCGGACAGCTCGCCGCGCTGCACCAACAGCTTTTCCAGGTCACGCCCGCTCTTGAGCGCCTCACGGATGGGGTTGCGGCCCGCCAGCAGATTTTCGGTGGCGTCCACCTTTTCCTCCACATAGGGATTCAACTGCTCAAAATCCCGATAGGAAAGCTCCTGCCGGACAGGCGCGGGACGGCGCTCCTCCCGGGGCCTGCGCTCCACGGGACGGCCCGTGCCCCGGCGTTCATCACGATTGCCCCGCCCCTGGGAAGGTCGGCTGCTGCCGCCTCGCTCGCCATAGGGGCGGCGCTCGCCCTCATTCCGCCGCTCGCCATAGGGACGACGGCTGTCCTCCCTTGCCGGGCGGCTGTCCCCCGGCCGGGCTCCAAAGGAACGGCCAGGAGCACGATTGCTCCTGCGCTCATCCCCGGACTCGGGGCCAAAGCGGCGATTGGCAGCACGATAGTGAGCTCCCTCATCATCCCAAGAGCCCTGATTGGCGTAATTCTTTTTCTGCGGGTGGCTGGTAGGAACGTCCTTATAGAAAGCCATTGTTTTTTCTCCCTCTACTTATATAAAACAGAATTTGCGCGGCGCGCGTGACAGGTTGGGACAAAATTTTTAACCTTTTTTTTCGTGATGCTCCAGGGACGCCAGCCATTCCTTTCTTTCCCGGCGCTTTTCCGCCGCCAGGCCGCAGGATTTTGCGCCTTCCGGGCACCCGCCCCGCAGGCAGCCCGGCCCCGCGTCCGCGAACAGCGCAGGGGCGACCTCCATGCAAAGGCTATGCATCCGCGTCGCCAGGGCGCGAATTTCCCACTGAGCCCGGGAGCACATCCGCAGGCTGAAGAAGTGCCGCAGCTCCCGAACGTTCATGGTCATCATCAGCCGTGTCTCACAGGCGCCGGGAAGCACGAACCGCGCATCCTCATTGCTCCCCTCGCCATCCCCTAACCTGGCCTGCCACTCCCGGTACCATATGTGAAGCTGATCCATCTGCGCCTCATACGCCGCCACGGCTTCCTGGCCCAGCGCAGCGATTTTCGGGGGTACAATGTAGCCAAAGCCCTGCTCGTAGCTGACATAGCGCTGGCTCTGCACCGAAAAGCTGGCCAGGCGGTGGCGGGTCAGCTGAGCCAGCAGCACACGGCTCACGCCCTCCACCCCGAAGGTGAAGGAGGCGTGCTCCAGCACAGACTCATGACCCATGCCCATGATCTTCTGTACAAAGGCGGACTGATCCCGGCTGGAAACCTTCTGGGCAAGATCATCAATGGTGGCCTTGGAGTAGCACAGCCGGGCGCCCAGGGCCACGGTTTCCTCCGGGGAAAGCGTGTGGCGGAGCAGCGCCACATGCAGCTTTACTTCTGGCATGAATGAACCTCCGTCTGACTGGCGATAAACAGCGCTTGCAGTCGGGCCTCCTGGCCGGTAACGTAGAGGAAGCCCATCAGAGCCTCCATGGCCGTGGCCGCCCGGTAATCCGCCGCCTCCTGGTGCCGGGGAGCGACATGATGCGGATGGCTGTTGCGCCCCCGGCGGACAATGTCCTCCTCCTCCGTGTCCAGCAGCGCGGCAATGCGGCCCAGCGCCTCCGCCTGCGCTCTGGCGTTGACCCGCGCGACGGCCTCCCTGTGCATATGCCGCAGATTCAGCCCCTGGGCCAGCAGCGCCGAGCCAACCAGCAGTTCCCAAACCGAATCGCCCAAATATGCCAGCTTCAAAGGATTGAGCAGCTTCGCCTCGCTGACGCTCATGGGTTCGGGGAAATGCAGGTTCAAGGGCTTCGCCTCCTTATGTGCATACAGTTTTATTATAGCACAACACAGGGTGTTTGGATACCCCTTTTCCTCGGGCCGTCAACATTTTACCTTGCCGCCCCGGCGTCAGGCCGCGTCTCGAGGCTTCGCCCGCCGCTCAATCTGGCGAATCAGCCGAAGCAGCAGCATGCCGCCGATGGCGCAGGCGCCCACCTCGGCCACCAGCTGCGCGCAGGACAAGCCGTAGAGCGGCCAGAAATAATTCAGCAGATTCATCGCCGGAATTTCCAGTACAATCTTGCGGACGATGGCCATCATCAGCGACAGCGAACCTTTGCCCACCGCCTGGAACACGCCCACCGCCAGAAAGTCCATGGACATAAAGGGGATGGACAGCGCCATGCCGCTCAGGAAGGAGGAGCCGTAAGCCACGGTCTGGGCATCGTCGATGAACGCGCCGATGATGAAGGGCGAGAACAGGCAGCAGCAAACCGCCAGCACCAGCAGGATACTCACCGCCAGCTTGGCCGTAAAGGCCAGGGCCTTCTTCATGCGCCCAATCAGCCCGGCGGCATAGGTATAGCCCACCAGGGGCATGACCCCCTGGGAAATACCGTTGGAAATATACATAGGCACCTTCGCCACCCTGAAGGCGATGCCCATGGCGGCCAAGGCCTGGGGGCCATAGGCGGAGGTCAGGTTGTTCAGGAGCATCTGCCCCACCACATTCAGCAGGTTTTGAATCGAGGCGGGCACCCCCACCGTACACACGCCCATCACAATGGGTCTGCGCAGGGTAAACTCCTTGGGGGAAATGCAAACGCAGGTCGTCTTCCGCCGGAAAAAGAGGTAGCCAAAGAAATACAGCATCGCCACGCAGTTGGAAATCAGCGTTGCCAGGGCCGCGCCCTCCGCCCCCATGTTCAGCCCCCCGGGCAGGATGAACAGCGGATCCAGCAGTATATTGAGGAAGCAGCCGCTCATGGTGCCGATGCTGGCGTGAAGCGTTGCGCCCTCCGAGCGAATCATGTACGCCATAACCACGTTCAGGATGGAGGGCGTCGCACCGAGGCAGACCGTCCACATCAGATAGCGGCCAGTTACGGGAGCCGTCGCGCTGTCCGCCCCCAGAAGGGTCAGCAGCGGTCCTCGAAGGAGCAGGCTGCCTACCGAATACAATACGCCGCAGATCACCGCGCCATAAAAGCCGAAGGCGGAGCTTTGCCGCAGGGTCTTCATATCCCCTCGGCCCAGGGCGCGGCTCATCATGCTGGAGGAACCCACGCCAAAAAGGTTATTGACCGCATTGAAGGCCAGGAGCATGGGTGACGCCAGCGTCACCGCCGTTGTCTGAACAGGATTGTTCAGCATGCCGACAAAATAAGTATCGGCCAAGCTGTACAATACCGACACCAGGCAGCTGAAAATGGTGGGGATGGCCAGCGTCATTACGGCCTTGGGGATGGGCGCCTCCTCAAATAATTTTGTTCGATTGTCCGCCATGGCGCACTGCTTCCTTTCCCGCCCCGGAGGCGTCTGTCGTTTCTGCCGCTATGAATGCAAAAAGAAAACCGCCGGATGATCCAGCGGTTTATCTGTACACCATTAGGGACTCGAACCCTAGACACCCTGATTAAGAGTCAGGTGCTCTACCAACTGAGCTAATGGTGCTCATGCTTTCCGCTCGTTTCTTGCGTCCCTCGCGGTCAACGATATATATTATACACGATTTACCGGGAATGTCAACAGGTTTTTTCAAAAAAATCAGAAATTTTTTGCGTCTGTCCGCAGTGGCCTCTCCGGCGCGGGAAAACAAGCAGCGCCCGCCTTCCCGCGCCATGGCTTACAGGCCGTTCACGATGTTTTTCGGCCGCCGTCCCTCCAGCACATCCAGAATCTGACGGCAGCAGGCCCGAAGCATGGCCTCCCTGGTTTCGGCGGCGTTGGCGCCCATGTGAGGCGTCAGCACACACTGGGGCAGGCGCAGCAGCCGCTGGGGCACATTGGGCTCATCCGGGAAAACGTCCAGCCCCGCGCCTGCCAGTCGGCCTGCTTCCAGCGCATCCGCCAGAGCGTCGCTGTCAACAATCGCGCCCCGTGCCGTATTGATCAGCATAGCCCCAGGCTTCATCCTGGCCAGCATGGCGGCGTTCACCATCCCCCGCGTTTGCGACGTCAGCGGACAGTGAAGGGACAGGACGTCCGCCTTGGTCACCAGCGCCTCCAGGGGCGCGGGCTGAGCCAGGGCGGGATCAATCCCATGGCGGCTGAAGCCCAGCACCTCCATCCCCAGCGCCCTGCCCAGCCGTGCCACCGCGCCGCCAATCCGCCCCAGGCCCAGAATGCCCAGGGTCTGTCCCGCCAGGCCGTGCCCCATGTTTCTGCCCATGCCGAAAAGAGCGGACGGCTCCTCCAGCCTCAGCCGCAGGTTCATTTCACCAATGCGCCGGCTCACCGCCAGCATCAGTCCCAGGGCAAGCTCCGCCGTGGCGGCCGTGACCTGCTCGGGGATGCTGGTCACCGGGATACCGCAGGCCGCGGCTTCCGCCACGTCAACTTGGTCGTAGCCCGCGCCATAGTTGACGATCACGCGAAGCTGCCTGCCCCGGCGAATCATTTCACCGTCCAGCAGACCGCCGACGATCACGGCGTCCGCCTCGGGAATCAGGGATAGGATTTCCGTCCGGGAAAACGCCGTCAGCATCGGGGGCATGATTAGCCGATGCCCCGCCAGCATTTCCAGTCCGGCGCCTGGCAAGCCGTGCGTGATAAGAATCGTAGCCATGATGAATCCTCCTTGCCTCCTTGGTGAATCCTTGCTATGAGGTGATGGTAATGTCCGAATTTCCGACATGGCAGCAGGGTATCCGTCAGGACTACCCTCCGCTGCGCGGGTTGTGCCGCGTGGACGCAGTGGTGGTGGGCGGCGGACTGGCTGGCGTAACCGCCGCGCTGATGCTGAGTGAAAACGGCGTACGGACGGCGCTTCTGGAGGCCCGCGCCCTGGCCGAAGGCGCAACGGCAGGCTGTGCGGGGATGATCACCTGTCAGGCCATCCACGCGCTGACCACCGCCGCGCGCACCCGGGACATGGCGGTGGTTCGCTCCTATGCCCAACTGATGCGAGAGGCCGTTACCGGGGTCATTGCGCTGGCTCAGCGCCTGCCGCAGCCCTGCGACATAACAGCCTGCGACGCCTTCGCCTTCGCTGAAACCGAGGATGACCTGCCCGCGCTGCACCGGCTGATGGCCTTGGAACGGGAGCTCGGTCTGCCTGTCGCGGAGGGTACGGACGCGGGAGGCTGTCCCTTTCCGGTGGAGCGCTCCGCGCTTATGAAGCATCAGGGACTGCTTTCTCCCCTGCCCTATGTGCTGGGCATGGCGGAAGCCGCCGCCCTTTTAGGCTGCCAGATTTACGAGCAAAGTCCCGTCCGCCGCCTGGAGGGGCACCGGCTAACCACGCCCCAAGGTGTCGTCGAAGCCTCCTGGGTCATTCTGTGCACCGGCGCGCCGCTGGATTGCCATGACCGTTCCCTGCTGGCACTGATGGCCCCTCGCCTGCGCGAACTGCGGCTGCTGACCTCCGCCGCTCCGCTGCACAGCGCTCAGCTTTCCGTCCACAGCGACGAAATGACCCTTCGCCCCTGTCAGGAGGGCCTGTTGATGACCTGGGACCGCGGAGCCTACGGCACCGATCAGGCAGACGGCGCCGCCCTCATCCGGGACCGCACCCTGCGGGCTCTGCTGCCAGAAAGCGAGACCCGCCAGGTGATACTCCGCCGGGAGGTTTTCAGCCGGGACGGTCTGCCGCTAGTCGGGCCGCTGCATCCCCGCGACAGCCGATTGATGATGGCTACCGGCTTTGGCGGTCTGGGACTGACCGGCTCCTTTCTGGCGGCCAGGCTGCTGACGGGAGCCGTCATCGGGCGTCCTCTGCCCGAGAGTCCGCTGTTTCTGCCCTTCCGCCGCTACCCGGGCCGAAGCGCCTTCGACCGTACCGCCCTGCTCGCCTCCGCCAAGGCTTTTGTGCACGGCTTGACCTCCCCTGGCACACCCAAGTGCCCGCACATGGGCTGTCCCCTGCGCTACAACGCCGACAGCGGTCTGTGGGAATGCCCCTGCCACGGCTCCTCCTTTGACATCCTCGGGCAAGTGGAAGCCGCCCCCGCCATCCAGGACGCAGCCCTTTCCCCCAGGGATCGCCCGTAAAACAGCAAGCGCGGCCAGAAGCGATCATGGCCGCGCTTGCGCTTTATTCCGCCGTATAGACGGTCTCCTCTTCCTCAAAATCAGGATCGGCCTCCGGCATATGCTCGCATACCATCAGCAGCGCATCCTCATGGTTGTCCTCATAATAGCGTTTGCGCACGCCGACGCTGACATATCCAAGGGATTTGTACAATTGCTGGGCGATCAGGTTGGACTTGCGCACCTCCAGGGTGGCGTAGGCCGCGCCCAGGGTAGCCAGGTACTGCATCAGCGCCTGCGTGAGCCGCCGGCCATATCCCTGTCCGCGATACGCGCTGAGGACGGCGATATTGGTGATGTGGCTTTCATCCAGGATGATCCAGGCCCCGGCAAAGCCGATCACCTGTCCATCCCTTTCAGCCACCAGGTAACGGGCCACGGCGTTCCGGGTTAGCTCCTGGCGGAAGGCATCAGCGCTCCATGGCGTTGGGAAGACCGCCGCCTCGACGGCCGCCACGGCTTCCACATCCGCCAGGGTCATCCGGCGGATCAGGCACTCATTCGGCATGTGCGGCCTCCATCAATCTGCGGTTGCGTTCGGCGCTGGGCGCGCGCAGGTACAGCGGCTGAAGCTCCGTATAGGTCAGCTCCTCTGTCTCCATGGAAGCCAGCCACGCCGCAGCCCCCGGGCGAAGGCTCGCCTGATGAGCGGGCGCAAAAACGGCGGCGTCCCCCAGCAGCTCCTGGATTCGCCGGCGATGCACCGGCATACCATCCCCCAGGAAAAGGAAGCGGTCGCCAATGCCGCGAAGCTGTTCCGCATAGTCCTCCAGCCGAATGGGCGTATCCGCCATCAGACGCTTCGGACGCTCCCCCATGGCCGTATGGAAGGCCGCGCCGTACACCTGCCCTGCCCGTGCGTCCTGGATGGGGCAGACAACGCCGTCAAAGCCCCCGGCGCCCGACGCCATAGCTTCCAGCGCGTTCACAGCCACGCAGGGCTTGTTCGCGCCATGAGCCAGGCCTTTCAGGGTGCTCACGCCGATGCGCACCCCGGTAAACGAGCCAGGGCCCGTCACCGCCGCCAGACGATCCATGTCGGCAATGGTCAGCCCGACATCCTGAAAGGCACTGTCGATCATCGGCAGCAGGTTCACCGAGTGGGTCAGCTTGTTCTGCACCAGCCGTTCCGCCCTCAGGCCCTCCTCTGTCAGGATCGCCACGCCGCACACCGGACCGGAAGTATCAATCGCCAGCAGCTTCATTGGTGTTCCTCCATCACGCGGAAGCGTCCGCAGGGCGTCAGGGTAATCTCGCGCTCATTCTCCCCCAGGGGCGACAGGGTCACCCGCAGCGCATCCTCGGGGATGGCCTCAGGGCATTGATCGGGCCACTCCACCACCGCCACGCCGTCGCCCCCCAGGTATTCATCCATACCCATCTCATAGAGCTCTCCGGCGCCGCTGAGCCGGTACCAATCAAAATGGTACAGCGGCAGACGGCCCTCGTCGTACACATTCAGGATGGTAAAGGAAGGGCTGGTCACGGTGGACGTCACGCCCAGGCCCCGGGCCAGTCCCCGGGTCAGTTCGCTTTTTCCCGCCCCCAGATCGCCCAGAAGCAGCAGCACGTCCCCCGCCTGAAGGCGAAGGGCCAGCCGCTCCCCAAAGGCGCGGGTTTCCTCGGGAGAATGAGAAATCATCAGTAAGCGCTCCTTTGCGCCGCGCCCTTGACGTGCAGCAGGGGCGACAGCCGCTTGTACATCAGGTAAGTCAGGATACCAAGTACCGTTCCCTTAAGCAGGTTGAAAGGCCCGGTGACCAGAAGCAGCAGCTTCCACTCGGGCGTCACAAACGGCAGCAGCGGCCACTCCGCTTCCACCAGGGGAACCGCGGCGGAAGCCATGCCGATAACCGCTTCCATCGGCATGCCGTAGGCCGTCATATAGAAGGGCAGCATGATCTTCCAATTGACCAGCACGCCGACCACCACCAGCACCGCCGTGCCTGCCGTCATGCCGAGGACGGCGCTCCCGCGCGTCTTCTTCCGGCGATAGATCAGCGCCGCGGGAAGCATCAGCGCCGCGCCCATGATGAAGTCGGCCAGCTCACCCACATACATACTGGTGGAGTGCAGCATACCGATGACGCTTTTGAGCAGCAGGATGGTCAGGCCCGCCATGGGGCCCATGGAAAACGCCCCCAGCAGCACCGGCAGGTTCGACAGATCCAGCTTGTAGAAGGCAACCACCGGAATTTCCAGCAGGAACAGGATGGAGGCCAGGGCCGTCAGCACGGCGATTCGGGTCAGGTACTGGACAGACAGGGTCTTACGCATGGGAAAACCTCCTTGTAAAATACGCGCGCCCCTGAAGCAGCTTGCTTATCAGGGGCGGAAACAGGCCGTCCATGCGGACACGCCCTGCGTATTTCCAGCGCTCTTCTTTCATCCAGACTATACTGTCGGCATCGGAATTTCACCGATTCGGCCAGACCCTTGCGGGTGAGGTTCGCGGGCTTTACCGCCGGTAGGGATTTGCACCCTGCCCCGAAGAAGCTTCAAGTGGCTTATGCGATTATGTCGGCCGGGACAGCCCAACCAAGATGATGATAGCACATGCGTCCTCCGCTGTCAACTCAATTTTTACAGCCGGATGACCGCCGCTCCCTCCGGACGAATGTCCAGCACATGGCAGCAGCGCTGGCCGAAAGCGCCCTCCATCACCTCGATGAAGTGATGCAGGTCATCCAGCGGCACGAAGTTCAGCGTCGTGCCGGCGAAGCCGCCGCCATGGATGCGCCAGCCGCCCCGGTTGACCAGCATGCGCTCCGCCAAAGCCAGGGCCAGGGCCAGGCTTTCATCCTGCGGATTGGCATAAACGTTTTGCAGATACATGTAGCTGGAACGGCCGGAGCAGATGATCTCCCAGAAGAAAGCCCCCAGGTCGTTGCGATCCAGCGCCTCCACCTGGCGTACCACCCGGTCATCCTCATCAAAGAAATGCAGCGCCCGCAGCAGCGCCCGGTCGGACACCTTGCCCCGCAAGTCGGGGATGGCCTGATGGAATTCCTCAGGACGGATGCGGCGCAATACCTCCTCGCCCATCAGCGCGGCGACCCGCTTCATCTCGGCGGGGATGGCGGCATAGTCGTCCGTCAGGTCGGCATGGCTGCCGCCGGTAGCCACCACCACCAAAGCGTAACCGTTGGCAGCAAAGTCGAAGGACATCCGCCGCACCTCAGGATCCTCGTGCTTGAAGTCCACCGTGACCAAGCCGCCGGCGGAGGAAGCCATCTGATCCAGCAGACCGGAGGGCTTGCCGAAGTAAACATTTTCGGCGTACTGGCTGATCTTGGCCCGCTGCTTGTAGTCAATGACAAAATCATTGTACAGCGCGTCCAGGATGGCGCAGGTCATCACCTCGAAGGCCGCGGAGGAACTCAGCCCGCTGCCGGAGGCCACGGAGGAGGTCGCCACAGCGTCAAAGCCGCCGATGCGATAGCCCAGCTCCGCCATCTTCGCGGCCACGCCGCGGATCAGCGCGGCAGTTGTGCCTTTTTCTTCCTCATGTACGCTCAAGTCGGTCAGGTCGATGTTCAGCGCGGGATAGCCGTCGCTATACAGGTTGACGGTATGATCCCCCCTGCGGGAAACGGCGGACAGCGTGTCCAGGTTCACGGCAGCGGCCAACACCCGGCCCTTGTTGTGGTCGGTATGGTTGCCGCCGATCTCCGTGCGGCCGGGGGCGCTGACCAGCAGCACCTCCTCCTCGGCGTGAAAGAGCTCTTCATGACGCTTCAGGATACCGATGTAACGGGTGGTCTGCTCCACCATCATACCGTCGCGGCTGCCGTAGAGGTGGTTCAGGCGCTCCATAATCTGGGGCGTTTTCAGATTGCGGATCATCGAGGCATACATATCCATGCGCAATATTCCGTCCTTCCAGCAATATCAAAGTGCTTCCTGCCAAAGGGCGACCATCTCGTCCAGGCCCTTTTCCGTCAGTGTGCGGCAGAATTCATCCCAGGTTTCATCGTTCAGCGGCACATCCCCCGTCACGAACCAAATCATCTGCTGCTCGGCATAGGGAGCGATTTCCGCCTGCAGCGCCGCGATGCGCGTTTCCTTTTCCGCCGTCAGATAGCGGATAGGATAGGGCAAAACGGCGCACTGCTTGACAGCCTGCAGCTCCGTCACCAGGCGATGGGTATCGTGATCGTCAAAGCGCAGCTGGAAATCCAGGGAAGAATAGCCGGGAGCGGCGCCGCCGTCAGCGATGGTGACGTCCGCCATCACCGTGGTGGCGACCACTTCAGGCTCCTCCACCCAGTCCCAGGTGCCGTCCTCGTTGAAGACGAAGTCCTCGCCCTCCAGGCCCGCCTGGGCCAGATGACAGCCTTCCTCGGTGTAAAGGAAGTCCACCCAGCGCACCAGCGCCGCGGGATCGTCACATTCGGAGGTGATGGCGAAGGCGCCCAGCACCACGTCGCCGGTGAGATCACGGTACACCTGCCGGCCGTCATACGTCAGGGGCGGCAGGGCGCTGTACTGATTCATGCTGTCGGCGGGCACCATATTCATGGGCGTAGGGCCCATGAAGATACCGTAGGTCATCACCGCGTCCTTGTCGGTGATGCGGCGGGTGGTGTCCAGGCTGCTAAAGCCCATCTGGTCGATCAGCCCCTCCTGCCACAGCTGATTCAGCCAGGCCAAAAAGGCGCGATTTTCATCCGTGGTCAGAATGGAAGACACCACGCCGTCCTCCGCGATGACATAATAATCGTTGCTGACCAGGCCGAAGGCATGGCCCAGATAGCGCAGATCCCACATGCCGGTGAAGGTCAGGGGCGTCTCGTCCCGCCTGCCGTTCCTGTTGGGGTCCAGGGTCTTGAAGGCCCGAAGCGTTTCGGTCAGCTCGTCAGCGGTGGATGGCATATCAAGACCCAGTTCCTGAAGCCAGGCGGTGTTGATCCACATGGCGTTGTTGTTCTGCAATTCATTGAAGCTGGGCAGGGCGACAATCGCGCCGTCAGGCAGGGTGATGGCCTCCAGCCATTCCGGATGGCCCTGCAGAAGGATCATCAGGTTGGGCGCGTGTTCCTCCAAATAAGGCCGAAGGTCGATCAGGATCCCCTTCTCATACCAGTCCTGGGTCTCCCTGGGCGTCAGGTCGGCCTTGAAGAGAACATCGGGCAGTTCCGTGTTCCGCACGCCCATGTTCAGCTTGAACTCCTCCCACGCCTTCCGCTCTCCGTATTGGTCAAAGATAAAGGAAACGCCGGTTCTTTCCTCCATTCGGCGGAAGAACATATTGGACTCCCAGTCATGATTGGTGGACGCATCATCCAGCCCCGCCATGGTGAACCGGCCTGCCGGATCAGCCGTTCCCTCCCCCAGGGCGGAAGCGCATGTGGCCAGCAGCACAACCGCTATCAGCCAAGATAAGCACCTGCGCATCTGCATCGCTCCTTCATTCGAATAATCAATGTGTCCATTATAGCCCATCCCGACGCATTTGACCAGCTTTTTTGAAAAAATGTAAAATTTCAATTCACTTTTTCATCTTCGGCAGAAACTACCACGGGCCGTCATGCACAATTTTGAACCAGAATGGCAAGAATGCAGTCGAATACAGGAGGCGATTTCATGCGTGATAAGGGGCGGGTCATCCGCAGGACGGCGGCCGTCGTGGGAATCCTTGTGGTCATCGGCGCACTAATCGGCGCTTACCTTTATTTTGACGTGGCCTCCTGGCAGCGCCTTGACCCCGCCAAGCTCACAGATCTGGCGCAGACCGGCGCGATCCACGATAAGGACGGCCAGTACGTCACCACCCTGGTGGGCAAGGAAAACCGCAAGGTCATTGCCTTGGAAAGCCTGCCCGACCATGTGGTTAACGCCTTTCTGGCGGCGGAGGACCTGCGGTTCTATAAGCATCCAGGCTTCGACGTAACCCGTATTTTCGGCGCCGTCATCAGCAATCTGCGCTCCGGCGGCTATGGTCAGGGCGCGTCCACCATCACCCAGCAGCTGGCGAAGCTGTCTCACCTTTCCAGCCAGAAAACCCTGGCCCGCAAGCTGGAGGAGGTCTGGCTGGCGGTGCAGATCGAGCACCGCTTCACCAAGGACGAAATATTGGAAATGTACCTGAACTTCATCTATTTTGGCCAGGGCGCTTATGGCATTCAGGCCGCGGCGGAAGTCACCTTCGGCGTGGACGCCGCCAACCTGACCCCCGCCCAGGCAGCCGCGCTGGCAGCCGCCATCAAGGCTCCCTCCGCCTATTCCATCCAAACCAAGCCGGACAACAACAGGGAGCGGCGGGGATACATCCTGGCTACCATGCGGAACGAGGGCATGCTGACCCAGGCCCAGTATGAGGAAGCCAAGGCCGAAAACGTCGCGCCCCTTGACACTTCCTCCGCCGCCGAAACGGCCTACGGCTGGTTCGTGGACGCGGTGCTGGACGAGGCGGAGCTTCAGCTGGATGTATCCGCCGAGGTGCTGCTGGCAGGCGGCTACCGGATCGACACCACCCTGGATCCCGCCATGCAGTCTATTCTGGACGAGCAGTACACCAAGAATATTTTCCCCGCCAACGCCAAGGACGGCGTGCCGGTGCAATCCGCCGCCGCCGCTGTGGACACGGCCACAGGAGCCGTCCGCGCTGTTGTGGGCGGCCGGGAATACACCACCCGCCGCGGGCTGAACCGGGCCACGCAGCTGCGGCGATCGCCCGGCAGCTCGCTCAAGCCCCTGTCCGTATACGCCCCCGCCATGGAGTACGCCGGCTGGACCTGCGCCAGCGTCGTGCTGGACGAGCCTACCAACTTCAACGGCTACCGCCCGCGCAATGCCGGCAACGCCTACTACGGCAACGTCACGGTGCGCACGGCGCTGAAGAACAGTCTGAACATTCCCGCCGTCAAGGTGCTGCAAAGCATCGGCATGGCCAACAGCCGTAAGTACCTCACCGCCGTGGGCATCCCCCTGGACGAGCGGGACAGCAACCTTTCCCTGGCCTTGGGCAGCATGACCTACGGCGTTTCCCCGGTGCAGATGGCCGCCGCCTTCTCCCCCTTTGCCAATGGCGGCACCTTCCACGCGCCCTACTTCATTGAGCGCATCACCGACCGGGACGGCGTGGTGGTTTACCAGCATCAGGACAGCGGCAATACCGTGCTTTCCGCGCAGACGGCCTACCTTATGACCCACATGCTGCGCACAGTCACCTCCTCGGGCACGGGCTCCAGGCTGTCCGGCGCGGGAACGCCTGTGGCAGGCAAGACCGGCACCGTCAATGAAAAAGGCGGCGGCAACCGCGACGCCTGGATGGCCGCTTACACCCCTGAACTGTCCGTCGCCGTATGGATGGGCTACGACCAGCCTGACAGCAGTCATCGCCTGTCCAACAGCGTCTCCGGCGGCACCAATCCCGCCACCCTGGCACGGAATTTCCTCAAGGACTACTATGCCGACCGCAAGAAGCCGGACTTCAGCAAGCCCAGCGGCATCGTTTCCGCCACCATCGACAAAAAGGCCATCGAATGGCGCGGGCAGGTGATGCTGGCCGGCAGCCTGACGCCCTCCAATTACCGCGTCACGGAATATTTCCGCGAGGGCACCCAGCCCACCCAGTACTCCGATGTGTGGACAGCCCCCGCCCAGGCGAAATCCTTCTACGTCACCCACAACGACAGCGGCCAGCCCCTGCTGGTCATCGAGCCCTCCGCCACAGCGGTCTACCGCATTCAGCGCGACGCCATCGGGGAAAGCTTTATTCTGACGGAGCTGCGCGGCTCTCCCGGCGAGGTGCTCTACTACGCAGACGCGAAAGCACAGCCCGGCGTCACCTACACCTACCGGGTGATCCCCGTTCACGCGGAGCTGCTGGACAACGGCATACTGCTAGAGGGCGTACAGTCCGTCCAGGTGGCCGCGGTTCAAGGCGGCGCCCCATCCATCGGCAGCTGGCTGAAGAACCTCTTCGGCGGCGACAGTGAATCCTCTCCGCTGGAGGTTGACCGCCCAGCCTCCATGCTGACGCAGTGACGTTCAGCGCGGACACGCGAATCAAATAGAAGCGGCCGCCTGCTTACAAGTATCAGCAGGCGGCCGCTTTTTCTGCAGTTCATCGCCGGATTAAACCGTGTGCTCCATCACGTCGCTGACCAGCCTGAGCGTATTCGTCAAACCCTTGATGTGGGTACGCTCATAGCCATGGGAGGCAAAAACGCCCGTGCCGCACAGGGCAAAGCGTACCTCCATGCCGGCCTTCAGCGCGGGGGAAGCGTCGGAGGAATAGCGAGGATAGACATCCACGGCGAAATTCAGCCCCAGGGCACGGCCCCGGGCAATCAGCTCATTGGTAAAGCGCCAGTCATAGGGCCCGGCGGAATCCTTGGCGCAGATGGATACCTGGGTTTCCTTGCAGCCCAGGTCGGCGCCCACGCAGCCCATGTCCACCGCCAGCATGTCCTCCACCGGCAGGTTCCACAGGCCCGCGCCGCCATGACCGACCTCCTCGTACACCGTAAAAGCAATGAACACCTGCCGGCCCAGGCGCAGCCGGCCTTCCGCCACCTCCCGCGCCAGCGTCAGCAAAATGGCCGCGGAGGCCTTGTCATCCAGGTGCCGGCTCTTGACGAAGCCGCTCTCCGTCACCATTGTACGGGGATCAAAGCTGATGAAATCCCCAGGATGAATGCCCAGCCGCCTGACGTCCTCCGCTGAGGCGACCTCCTCATCCAGGATGACCTCCAGAAACTCGTCGGAGCGGGGGGTGCCGGACTGGCTGCCCCACACATGGAGGCTTGCCCTGGTGGCGTACACCGTTCCCCGGAAGGTCTTGCCCTCCCGGGTATGGATCATCACGTTCTCATTTTCAATGTTGGTATCGTCGAAGCCGCCGATGGCCGTGTAGCGCAGATGCCCGTCGCCCTTCACCGCGCGAACCATCGCGCCCAGGGTATCCACATGAGCGGAGCACAGCAGCGGGCGTCCCTGACCGCCCAGCTCACACAGGACGGTGCCCTTGCGGGTACGCCAGGGCTTGAAGCCCAGCCGGGTCAATTCCGCCAGCAGATAATCCTCCGCCGCCACGGTCATACCCGTGGGGCTGGGGATAGCGGCCAGCGTCTTCAGCTGTTCCAGCAGGTAGGCTTGGCATTCCATGGTATCATTCCTCTCCATCCATATTGATTGCGCTGCAGAACGCTTCGTAGGGCAGCGGAGCGACCGCCTGTCCCTCGCCGCCGTCCTGAAGGGACAAGCGCAGATTGCCGTCCTTGGGCACCTCCAGCATCAGCATCCCGCAGAACGCCTCCTTGCCAAAGATGTAGCGCTCCCCGTACCAGGTCGGACCGTAGGAGCAGTAGACCTCGTAAAGGCCGGGAGCCAGCGGAAGCCACAGGCGGACGCCTGCGTGAATGAATCCCTTCGCCACCACGCAGCCCTGCTGGCGGACGCAAACGTACCCATGGTTGTCGCTCTTACCCGTGTCCACAAAAACCTGGGCGCCGCCCTCCTGGCCGGAACCCTCCAGGATGGACGTATCCATCAGCTCCACGGTGGGATAATCATCCAGTGTGGCGGCATAAGCCATCAGGCTGTCCACATGGGCGTCCACCTGGGCGGAGTATGCCGCCAGCTCGTCCATCAGTTCCTTGGCGCTGCCTACGCCCTCGCTGACCGATGAGAGCAAATCCACCGTCACCTTTGTTTCGGTCATGTGCCGCCGCTGCGTTCCGTAATAAGCGTCGAAGCAAGCGGCCGGAAGCTGCGCCGTCAGAATGCCCTCGATCTCTTCCCGGGTCATATCCGGCACGCCCATCATGGCGTCCATGGCCTGCCGGGCCTGGGCTTCCGCCGTTTCCAGCATCCCCTGCCAGTTCCTTGCCCGCAGCGTCAGCGTCACGGCCGCCAGGGATTCCTTCGCGCTGATCTGGGTGATGTCCAGCAGCATCAGCATCGCCGGAAGTCGGCCCTCCGCCTGCTCCGCGGTAAGCCCCAGCGACGGGGCCGCCTGCGCGCAGTATTCAGGCAGGCCCGACCATGCGGGGGCCGTCTCCGGGCGCTGCTTGGGATACGCCGCCGCCTTGGGCAACAGGTAATCGCTCACGGCGCTCCTCACCCTCGCGGTCTCGAAGGTTTTAGCGGCGGAAGACGCCTGCGCGCCGATCTTCTTCCGATAGCCCTGCAGGGAGCGCGTATCGCTCCAGTTCAGCGTCAGATTGTCGTTCTTGCCCTTGATGCTCACCCGGATGGTATACGCCGCTGTTTCCGTCAGGGAAAGCGCGGGCGCGACGGCGCGCTGAAGATAGCCCGGCGCATCGCCGTTATGCCTGTCGCCGGCGCTTACCCCCGCCTTCATCGCGGGAAAAGCTACCTTCACCACCACATAGGCGCCCTCTTTGGCGACGCTGGTCACCTGCGTATGCTCCATCATGACCTTCGCCCACCCGGACTGCTCCTTCGCCATCAGCGCAATGCCGGCCTCCACCTTCACCCGGGCGTCCGCCTCCAGCTCCTCCCGGGTGAGCGCCAGCGCCGGCAGGCATGTCAGCGCCAGGCAGAGCGCCAGCATCAGCGCGATCCATTTCCGCATTGTCGGTAACCCCTTTTCTTTCGCGAAGACATGAAGGCAGGCACAGCGGCATCACCGCCGTGCCTGATCCAGACGCGCCGTCGCGCAGGTTGGTATTGTATCAATCCATCAGCTTTTCGCTGGCCTCCCGGAGCCGGGCGTTGACGGCCTCGGCCTCCTCCTGACTGGCCGCGTTGGAATTGACGTACAGCTTAATCTTCGGCTCCGTGCCGGAGGGCCGCACACAGACCCAGTTGCCCCTCTCCAGTTCGAAATACAGCACGTCGGAGGTGGGAAGGCCCGTGGGTTCCGCCTGGCCGCCGCAGGTGCGAATACCAGCCAGATAGTCCCGCACCGCCGTCACCTTCATGCCGGCGATATCCTTGGGCGGATTGGCCCGCAGCTCCTTCATGATCTCCTTCATCCGGGTCAGGCCGTCCTTGCCGGGCAGCGTCTTGGAGACCACCTTTTCCACAAAATAACCGTAGCGCTCGAAAATCTCCTGCACCTTGTCATACAGGGTGATGCCCTCCGCCTGGCAGGCACAGGCCACCTCTGAAATCAGCAGGGACGCATTCACGCCGTCCTTGTCCCGCACGAAGGTGGAGGACAGGAAGCCGTAGCTTTCCTCAAAGCCGAAAAGGAAGGTGTGGCTGCCCGTGTCCTGGAACTGCTGGATCTTTTCACCAATGAACTTGAAGCCCGTGAGGGTCTCAAACATATCCACGCCGAAGCTCTCACAGATGCGGTTGGACAGGGAGGTGGAGACGATGGACTTCACCGCCGCGCCGTTCTCGGGCAATTTGCCCTGCTTGTGCTTGGTAGAAAGAATGTAATACAGCAGCACGCAGCCGATCTGGTTGCCGGTGAGCAGCTGCCACTGACCGTCCTTTTTGCGCACAGCCACGCCCAGGCGGTCACAGTCCGGGTCGGTGGCGAAAATCACGTCGGCGCCCACCTCATCCGCCAGCCTGAAGGCCAGGGTGAAAGCGCCGGGGTCTTCAGGGTTAGGCACCTTGACGGTGGAGAAATTCGGGTCGGGCGGCTCCTGCTCCTTCACCACGGATACATTGCTGATACCGACCTCCTTGAGGATCCGGCGCACGGGTACGTTGCCGGAGCCATGGATGGGCGTATAAACAATTCTGAGCTTGCCGCCCTCTCGATCCAGCAGTTCAGGCTGGATACACAGGGTCTTGATATCCGCGATATAATCGTCGTCCACTTCCTTGTTGCCGATGATGCGCAGCAGCCCCTTGGCTCTGGCCTCCGCCTCATCCATCAGGGCGCAGTCGGTGTAGGCCGTGGCGCGGATGATCCGGGTAATGCCCTCCGCCGCCTCCGGCCCCACCTGAGCGCCGTCCTCGCCGTAGACCTTATAGCCGTTATACTGGGGCGGATTGTGGCTGGCCGTGATGACGATGCCCGCGATGGCATGCAGATGCCGCACCGCGTAGGACAAAATCGGCACGGGGCGCAGATCGTCGAACAGGTAGGCCGGCACGCCCTCCCGACACAAAACCAGCGCCGTCTCCCGGGCAAACTCCGCCGAGCAGCGACGGCTGTCATAGGCGATAACCACGCCCCGCCGTGCCTCCTCAGGCTTTTCCATGAGGTATTTCGCCAGGCCCTTGGTCGCCCGGCGGACATTGTAGCGGTTCATGCGGTTCATGCCCGCGCCCAGCACGCCGCGCATCCCGGCGGTGCCGAAGGACAGCTCCGTATAGAAGCGATCCTCAATCTCCCGATCATCATCTCCAATGGCCAGCAAGTCCCTGACCGTATCTTCATCATTGGCAAAATCCCTGAGCCACTGCTCATAAGATGAGCGCACATCCATGGATGTCATCCTCCTTTATGAATGAATACAAAGGAATCACCATTGCTTCTATTATAGGATGAATTATCCTTTTTGGCAAGGGGCAACTGGCAGCATATCATCCCCGCGCGCTGAATCCGCCTGGCCTCCGCCATCAGCGCTGCGCGCGAAGGGCGGAAAAATGTGGTTCTCTGACGCCTATTTCGCTTCAGCGCCGCATACATATTCACCATGTTCCATCAAGGAGGTTCCGTTATGACCCGCCGCCGAGCTATCTGCCTCGCCGCCCTCGCCCTCACCGCATTGACGCTGTGGCTGCTGCCCAGGGTGCATACCCAGTCTCCCTCGGCGCTGTCCGGCAGGGGCAATGATCGCACGCTGCTTCGCATATGGTCAGTGTCCTCGGTGGGCGGCGGCGAAAGCTGGCTGAAGGCAAGGCTGCGGGCTTTTGAAAAGGCCAATCCCGGCGTGATGACCTATCTGCGTACCGTAACGCCCGACGCCCTGTACGAGGAAGACGCCGTGCTGCCCGACGTGGTGCTCTATACCCCGGGCGCCCTGACCGACCCGGAAAAGCTGCTGATGCCCATTGGCAATATATCCGGCGTCAGGGAGCCGCTCCTGCGCTGCGGCCGCTGGAAGGGCGAGCAGTTTGGTCTTCCCCTGTGCTACGGCGCTTATGTGCTGGCCATTGACAGCGCCATCGAGCCCCATGAAGCCGCCACGCCCGCCCCTACCACGCTCCTGGGACGGCCCGCCGCAACATCGCCCGCCCTTGACACCACGCCCGCCCCCTATCCCCTTGACGCCGCGCTGAAGGCGGAGACGCCCCTGCTGGCCGCGCCCGGCTGCGGGCTGTTCTCTCTGAGCTGCCTGCTGCCTCAGGAGCAGCGCCCGCCCCTCCCCGACCAGCTCTCCACCCTCACCGCCGCGGAGGTCTATCGGCGCTTCCAGGCTCGCCAATGCCCCACCTGCCTGCTGACCACGGGACAAATCACCGCGCAGAACGCGCTGGTGGCCGCCGGAAAAGCCTCTGCCTTCCGCACCATGGCGCCGGGCGAGGTCATCACCGACCTGGTGTGGCTGGGAAGCGTGGTCAAGGGCGGCAGCGATCAGGCCGCCGCGCTGCTGGCTTTTCTCACCGCGACGGATAGTCAGCAGGCGCTGTCCAGCCAGGGCCTGCACACGGTTCGGGAGGATATGCGGCTGTATTACGCGGGCGTTGAGGGCGAAGTGGAAACCGCAGCGGCCCGCGCCCTGACCGCCGTCAACGCTTACCTCACCCCGCAGACCATCGCCGACGCCGCCTGGCAGGTCTACCAGGGACAGACCGGCCTGGGCAACGCGCTTTTGCCCCTGCTGTAAGGAGGACGCTCCTCCGGCCAAACCGCCCTTGGAGCGCGCGGAATCTCCCCGATTCCCCCGGCCTCCGGCCCAAAGCCCCGTCAGGAAGCTTCTCTTCGCCCAAGCGCAGGCGCCGCGCCCCGTTTTGTTCCCGCGAAGAAGCGCCTGTCACCAAAGAGGCCGAGTTCCTCCGGCGCTATCCTGGCGTTTGCTGACAAGCAGTGTTTTCCTCCGCGCATTGCATTTGGTTACGGGAAACGCGCGTTCAGCCGGTAAGCCGGTCGCTGCGTTTCAGCCGCTCAGACAGCTATTAACACAGCTGTTTCCCTATGCTTTGCCTATGGTCTGGTATAGTTTTATTTCCACTGGGGCAGGATGGTTGATACACCACATGGGAAGGAGAATGACATCATCATGGAAAGTCAAGTGAAGGTACGCACCCGTTCGGGCTGGCAGGAAGAGGAAACCAACCGTCTGTTCTCCGCTGTGAAGGAGGCCTCTGCCGCCGGCGAGCCGCTCCGCAGTGTTTTTGAGAACCTCTCCGGCGACCTTGGCCGCAAGCCCAACAGCATTCGCAACTATTACTATGCCTGCCTGCGCCAGCGCCCCGAGGCCGCCGAGCTGAAAGCCGCTCCCTTCGCGGTTTTTACGCCTGAGGAAACCCACGAGCTGCTGCGTCAGGTGCTGATGGCCCGGGGCCAGGGACTGTCCGTCCGTTCCTGCGTGATGCGCATGGCGGGGGGCAACCACAGCCTGATGCTGCGCTATCAGAACAAATACCGCACTCTGCTCAAGCACCGGCCCGAATTGATTGAGGCCGTCCGGGAAGAGCTGCGCCGCGAGGGCAAGCCCTACCCCAAGGACGCGCCAGTGGATCGGGCGGATGTCGCCTTTTGCGACCCTGAGGACACCGCCGCGACTGAGCTGATGGCCGAGCCCTGCGTCTCCCACATGCTGGAAGGGCTGAAGGAGCTGCTGCGCCGGGCCGCCCGCGCGGGGGAAGCGGCGGAATTGCAGCGGGAACTGGATCGGCTTCAGGTGCGCCATGATCTGCGGCGCATTGCCTGGGAGAAGGACTTCGACGCGGCCGTTGCGCAGCTGGAAAGCCTGCTGTGCCTGCTGCGGGATTACCTGGCCCTGCCGCCGGAATCCCAGGCGCTGCAGCTGGACACCTTCCGCGACGCCGCGCTGGCGGAGATGAGCCAGGCGGAGGCCTTTTTGACCCGACACGCATAAAGAACGGTTTTTTCTCTGGTCAAACGGCCAAAGTTGCGGTATACTGTCAGCAGTTGACATGTACAAAGGAGGTCGTTTTCGATGCAGATTGGTCTTCGCCTGCATGACGCCGCCGGGGCTACTCTGGAAGAAAAAATGCGCAACGCCAGGGAACAGGGCTTCACCTGCTGCCATATCGCCATGAGCAAGGTCATACCCGGCTTCAAGATGGCCGACGCCCCCGCGCTGCTTACCGAGGAGCTGGCGGCGGAAGTAAAGGCGCTATTGCGCAAGTACGATATGACCTGCGTGCTGCTGGGCTGCTACCTGAACCTGTGCAGCCCCGATGAGGAAGCCCATGCCCGGACGCTGGACATCTACAAAGCCCATCTGCGCTTTGGCAAAATGATCGGCGCGCGGCTGGTCGGCACCGAGACCGGCGCCCCCAACGTCGCCTACGCCTCCAGTCCAGCTTGCTGGACAGAGGAAGCCCTCGCGCTGTTCATGGAGCGCGCTGCCCCTGTGGTACGCTTCGCGGAGGAGGTCGGGCAGGTCTTCGCCATTGAGCCGGTCTGCCGCCACATCGTCAGTACGCCTGAACGGTGCCAGCGGGTCATCGAGCATTTCGATTCCCCCATGCTGCGGGTCATCCTGGACGGCGTCAACCTGCTGGACTGGCATAACGTCCATCAGGCGGAAAGCGTCGTGCTGGACGCCGTGGGGCGTCTGGGCCCCTACGCCGAGCTGCTGCACATGAAGGACTTCATCCCCGATGGCCCCGCCTGCCAGCAGGCCAGGATGGACGTTGCCAACACGCTGATGTTCGATGGACTTCTGTCCATCGCCTGCGGCCTTGGGCAGATGAACTATCAGCCTCTGCTGGCCCTGGCCAAGGAGCGCAGCCTGCCCATGACCCTCGAAAATACCAACCCCGCCAACGCCGAGACCGCCCGGCTGCATCTGCTGGCCCTGGCCGGGAACGCGTAAAAACACCAAAACGCCAAAGCGGTTTTGATCGCTTTGGCGTTTTAACTGCCGGCAAGGCCCCTCGATTTTCTTTTAGAAACCGACGACACGCGCGCCAGTTCTTGCGCTTTTCAAGAGGAAAAGCTTCCTTAATACAAGCAAACGTTCGGAAGAGGCGTTTATGCCTCAGCCAGGGAGCGCGCGCAAACCCCGGACCATTGCGCCTATGGCACGTTGCCGACTCACCGCATTTCCCCGCACAGGTCTCGGGACAGCAGCGCGTCGGTGTCCTCCTGGGCCAGGGCCCACATCAGCTTGGTCACGGCAGCCTCGGTGGTCATGTCCAAGCCGTTGATGACATCCGTGCGCAGCAGCTGGGAGCCCACCTCATAGATGGACAGATCCGCCCGCTCATACATGCACTGGGTCACCACCAGCACCCGCACACCCTTCCGGCGCAGAAGCCTGAGCTTTTCCACCAGGTTGCGGCGGATGTAGTGCAGTCCGCCCAGCCCGAAGGCCTCGATGACCAGCCCCCGGTAGCCTGCCTGCGCCACGAAGTCCAGCACATCCGGCTGGGTTCCCGGCACCAGCTTGAGCAGGAAAACCCGGGTGTCCACCTCAGGCCGAAGCCGGTAGGCTTCCCCCGTGCGCATGGGCCGCAGGAAGTGGATGCCCTCGGAATCCACCATGCCCGCCAGGGAGCTGTTCACGCTGTCAAAGGCGTCAAAGGACATGGTGCGGGTCTTGACCGCCCGAACGCCCAGGATCAGCTTGCGGTTGAAGCATACATAGGTACCCGCGACGCCCTGGCAAGCGGCCTCGACAGCGCAGGACAGGTTGGTTTCCGCGTCGGACAGCGGCGCTCCCAGGGGCAGCTGGCTCCCGGTGAGAATGACGGGCCTGTCCTGGCCCAGCAGCATGAAGGACAGCGCGGCGGCTGTGTAGCCCATGGTGTCCGTGCCGTGGGTGATCACCACACCGTCACAGGTGCGCATGGCTTCATCCACCGCCCGGGCCAGCAGCGACCATTCCTCAGGCTGGATGTTGCTGGAATCCATGGAAAACACGTCCCGGCAGACAATCTCCGCCCGGCGGTAGGGCACGCTGCGAATCAGTTCCTCCGCATGGAGAGCGGGCGACAGTCCCTCGGAAGTCTGCCGACAAGCAATGGTGCCGCCGGTGGCAAGCAACGCGATTCGTTTCATAGGCAAAAGGGCCTCCCCCTTGATAGTGCGGCAAAAGTATAACACAGCCATGGCGCAAATGCAAAACTTTTGCTATAATGGGCTCGGCCGTCCGAGCGCAAAAGGGCGGTCAGGGAGGTGGAGAGCATGGCGCTGGCGCTGCTGGTACTCCTGTGGCTTTGGCTGATCCTGCCCCGGCTGCCCCGTCGGGACATGCGGCTCTTCCTGGGGCTGGACTACGCCCATCGGGGGCTATGGGACAAGGAAGCCCCGGAAAACAGCCTGTCCGCCTTCCGCCGTGCCGCCCGGGCAGGCTATGGTGTGGAGTTGGACATCCGGCTATCGGCTGACGGCGAAGCGATGGTCTTCCACGACGCAAGTCTTCAGCGGATGTGCGGCAAGGAGGGCTCCGTCCATGAGCTGACGGCGGCGGAGCTTGCCCTCCTGCGGCTGGCCGGCACAAAGGAAGCCATCCCCACGCTGCGGGAGGCCCTGGCGGCCCTCGGCGGCGAAACGCCTGTTATCCTGGAATTCAAGGCAGGCCCCGGCCTGAGCGAATTGTGCCGACGCGTCCTGCCGCTTTTGCGCGCTTACCCCGGCCCCCTGTGCGTGGAAAGCTTTGATCCCCGCGCGCTGTTCTGGTTCCGCCTGCACGCGCCCGACATTCTGCGGGGCCAGCTGGTCGCCTGTCCTGCACGGCCCTTTCGATGGCGCGGCTTCTTCATGTCCTCGCTGTTGCACAATGTCCTGGGGCGACCGGACTTTATTGCCTGCGACGCCGAGGGACGCCTGAACCCCGCCTTCCGCCTGCTTCGGCGGCTGGGAACGCCCTTTGCCGTCTGGACCGTCCGCTCCCCGGAAGACCGCCGCCGTCATCAGGAGCGTTTCGCCCTTCAAATCTTTGAAGGCTTCCGGCCCAAGCGTTGACAAGGCGGCGGAAAAACGATATAATATCGCGGTATGCGAAGGCTTAAAAGCACCTTGAACCCGCCGGACGGCGGCAGGGTGCTTCTTTGACATCAATCCCCGAAAGGAGTATTCCGACCATGGCTGATGAAAAGCGCAATATGATAACAGAAGAGGGTATGCGAAAGCTGCAGGAGCAGCTGGACTATCTCATCGGCACCCGCCGCAACGAAATCGCCCATCAGATTGAGGTCGCACGCGGCTTTGGCGATCTTTCCGAAAACGCTGAGTATACCGAGGCCAAGAACGATCAGGCCAAGCTTGAGGAGGAAATCAACCGCCTGACCAAGGCCATCAACACCGCCGTTGTCGTGGCGGACAGCGAGATTTCCACCGACAAGGTGTCCGTGGGCACCACCGTCACCGTGAAGGACAAGGATTCCGGCGAGGTCTACACCTACGCCATCGTGGGCGCCGAGGAAGCCGATCCCTACGAGGACAAGATTTCCAACGAGTCCCCTGTGGGCGCGGGGCTGCTGGGCGCCAGCGTTGGCGAGGTGCGTGAGATTGAGATTCCCATGGGCCTTGTCCACTACCAGATCATCGACATCCGCCGCTAAGGCGTCACATTCAGATACAGGCAGGAGTTGTAACCCAAATGGCCGATTATCCCGTAACGCCTCTTACCCCCGCGCTGACCGAGCAGGAAATCATCCGCCGTCAGAAGCTGCAGTCCCTTCTGGACGAGGGCAGGAATCCCTATGAAATTACCCGTTTTGACGTGACCCATCACAGCCGCGAGATCATCGACCGGTTTGACGGTCTGGAAGGCCAGACGGTTTCTCTGGCGGGCCGCATGACCTCCCGCCGCGTTATGGGCAAGGCGTCCTTCGCCCACCTGCTGGACAGCCAGGGCGACATCCAGATCTACGTTACCCGGGACGATTTGGGCACGGACGAATACGCCGCCTTCAAGAAATACGATCTGGGCGACATTGTGGGCGTAACGGGCACGGCCTTCCGCACCAAGACCGGCGAGATTTCCATCCACGTTCAGGCGCTGACGCTCCTGTGCAAGAGCCTGAAGGTGCTGCCGGAGAAGTTCCACGGTCTGCAGGATACGGATCTGCGCTATCGCCAGCGGTATGTGGACTGCATCGTGAACCCCGAGGTGCGGGACACCTTCCGCAAGCGCAGCGCCATCATTTCCGCCGTGCGGGAATTCCTGGACAGCCGCGGCTACCTGGAGGTGGACACCCCTGTGCTCCACACGCTGGAGATCGGCGCCTCCGCCCGGCCCTTCCGCACCCACCACAATGCCCTTGACCTGGATATGTTCCTGCGCATCGAGACGGAGCTGTATCTCAAGCGGCTGATTGTGGGCGGATTTGAGCGGGTATATGAGATAGGCCGAATTTTCCGCAACGAGGGCATGGACGCCACCCACAACCCGGAATTTACCTCCGTAGAGACCTACCAGGCCTATGCGGACTACAAAGAGATCATGGAACTGGTGGAGCAGCTCTATGAGTTCGTGGCGCTGAAAGCCCTGGGCACCACCGATGTGACTTATCAGGGACAGACCATTCACCTGAAGGCCCCCTGGAAGCGCATCACCATGGCCGACGCAGTGAAGGAAGCCTGCGGCGAGGACTGGACCGCCTGGGAAAGCGACGAGGCTGCCCGGGCCGTGTGCGAGGCCCGCAACGTTCATGTGGAGAAGACTGCCAAAAAGGGCGACTGTTTGGCCGCGCTCTTTGACGAGTATGTGGAAGCCACCCTGGTGCAGCCAACCTTCATCATGGACTACCCGGTTGAGATTTCTCCCCTGGCCAAGCGCAAGCCGGAGGACTCTACGCTCACCGAGCGCTTCGAGTTCTTCATCACGGGACACGAAATGGGCAACGCCTTCTCCGAGCTGAACGATCCCATCGACCAGCGCCGCCGCTTTGAGGAGCAGGTGGCCGCCCGGGCCGCCCAGGGCATCCACGCCGAGGTGGACGAGGACTTCGTTTCCGCCCTGGAATATGGCATGCCCCCCACCGGCGGCCTCGGCTTCGGTCTGGATCGTCTGGTGATGCTGCTGACCGACAGCCCCACCATCCGGGACGTGCTGCTGTTCCCCACAATGAAGCCCCTGGACAAGTGAAGTCTCTATCATCGTCTCCGTATCGTCCGTGGCAGCGTGACACAGAAGGTATTTACACCAATCCCGCACTTAGACCATCAGGATGGAACCTTATTGTCATCGTGGATTGCAAAATCATTGTCCAATAGATCAGATGGATACTGGCCAAAGCCAGAAAAATAGTTGAGGAGGATACGTCATGAAACAGCTGAATGAAAAAGTAGCCATTGTAACAGGCGCCGGACAGGGCATCGGGAAAGGAATCGCTCTTTGCCTGGCTAAGCGAGGCGTGAAGATTGTGGCAACAGGAAGACGTCTGGAGCCTATTGAACAGACCATCTCTGAGATCAAGGCTTTGGGCGTGGGCGGTGACGGTTTTGCAATGAGCTGTGATTCCGCAGATCGGGCAAGAGTCGAGGAAGTCGTGAAGGCGACGGTAGATCGGTACGGTACGGTTGATGTTGTTGTCAATAATGGCCAGGCTATCGTTCCTTCTGCATCGGTGGAAGATACGACGCATGAAAACATGGTGAAAGCATGGGAGAGCGGTGTCATTGGTTCGCTGAACTATATGCAGGCGGCATTTCCCTATATGAAGGCACAGCATGAGGGGAGAATTATCAATTTTGCCTCTGCTACGGGCATGTTTGGCATTGCAGGCCAGCTTGCATATGGCTCCAATAAGGAAGCGCTCCGCGGTTTGACAAAAATTGCGGCGAAGGAATGGGGACAGTACGGCATCTGTGTGAATGTTGTACTTCCCGGCGCAGAATCTCCTGCGGCAAAAGCATGGGCAGAAAAGTTCCCGGAAGAATATGCAAAACAGGTGAATCTGAATCCTATGAAGCGTTTCGGAGATCCGGAAACGGATATCGCGCCTGTCATTGCATTCCTTGCAGGCCCGGATTCATGCTACTATTCCGGTCAGAGCGTTATTGTAGACGGTGCGAATTCCATCATGCCCTAAGTTAAACCACTTGGCGACGGACACTGCAGCTGTGTTGAGCTTGTGCCGCGCATGCCAACGCTCAATTTTTGAGAAAGCATGGCGGACATGATAAGTCCGGCTTCCGCGCCGTGGCTGATGGTCAATCCGCACATCCCTGCGGGCGCGAAACTCTGCTGACCGCGTCATCCTACTCAATGCCTTCCCGTTGCTGACCGCCGCGGGAGGGCATTGCTTTGTCTTTGAGCGCTGCTCTGCCATAACGCCGAAAATCGTTGACTTATCACATCCTGTGCTGTATAATAACCATCGTATGGGGATGGAATGGTGGCATCGCGGAAGGCAGTGTTCTTCCAGGATGTTAACGTCTTGGGGGCGTCAGGCCAGTGGCGGCGTCCCTCTTCTTCTATCGCCGCATGGTTCTGCTTGAAACCGTCGCCTGCCCGAAAGGATGCCGCTTATGAAAACACCTGTTACCAAGGATACGCTGCGCAATCATTTTACTTATTCCTGGTGGAAATATCTGCTGCTGTGCGTCATCGGCGTCGTTGGCTGGAACCTTGTCTTCACCATGACCGCCTACCGCCCGCCGGAGGACAAAAAGGTGGATTTCATCGTTTCCGCCTTGGGGGAACAAACCGTTTTCGATGCCTATCTGGAGGATTTGCGCCTGAACGATATGCCGGAAATGGAGCAGATGCGCTCCATCTTCCTGACCATGGACAGCGCCTATGCCCCCATGCAGCTGAGCACCTACATTGCCGCCGGGGAGGGCGACATTTATCTGCTCAAAAAGGATCAATTCTATTCCTACGCCAAGGAGGGCGCTTATCTCCCCCTGGAGGATTATCCCGAACTGATGTCCCTGGCCGAAAGCATGGACATCGACCTCAGCAAGGCCTGGCGCACCGTGCAGGACACGGGCGAGAAGCATCTTTTCGGCATCCCGGCCAGCGCGCTGCCGGGCCTGGCACAGTACATGTACCTGGACGGGGACTGCTATCTGTCCGTGGTAATCAACAGCGGCAACAACGACAACGCCGTGCGGGTGCTGTGCATTATGATGCAGGATTTGGCCGCGCCGCCCGAGCCCGCCACGCCCACTGAGCTGTCGGAATAACAGGAGGTCGCCATGCTGCATCATATTCTGGTCAAGTGGAAGGAGACGCCCGCTGACCCCGATGCTCTGCTTGGGGAAATTCAGGCCCTGTTTGAAGGCGCGCTGACCATCCCCGGCGTTCACCAGGTGAACGTTGTGCCCAATGTGGTGAACCGGCCCAACCGCTATGATCTGCTGATCCGCCTTCGGATGGACACCGACGCCCTCAGCGCCTATGACGCCTGCGAAGCCCATCATCTGTGGAAGGAACGCTACGGCGCGCGCATCGCGCAAAAGGCCATCTTCGATTGCGAGGAAGCTTGATTTTCCGACAACCAAGGCACTGTTCCACCAGCAATGTGGGACAGTGCCTTGATTATGCTCACACTCATTCGAGTTTCAGGAATCGACCGTCCGGGGCGCTTCGCTCCCTGACTTCGTTTTACTCGCTTCGCGTTGGGAAACGTTGGGGGCCTCGCCCCCATGCCCCCGCCTGAGGGCCTTCGGCCCTCAGACTCCCTTTTTCCGCTGCGCGGTTCGATCGATTTCCCTACAAAAGCGGCGCCGTTCAGAGCCATAGCCCTTACGACGCCGCTTACATGTTTTATCTCCGATGAAAGAATCGCTTACTCAGCGGATACCAGAGAAGGAACGAAGTTGTTCCAGGTACTGAATTCGCCCGATGTGCTGTTGTACCGCTGGGTGCTGGTGTTGGCGATGACGTACCACATGAGCTCGTCAAACATGACGTCGCAGTCGGCCAGCGCCTTCTCCTGCTTCTCGATTGTGTAGTCGGTAAGATACTGGGCAGCCTCAGCGGGGTCTTCCTCATACAGCTTGACAGCCTGCGCCAGGATGGAAGGATACTCGGCGACCAGCGCGTCTTCCACACCCTTCCAATAGGCCCGCACACCGGAGCCATAGTGGAGACGATCCTGCTCGCTCAGAGCGCACAGACGCTTGAAGTGGGTATGCGCATAGTCCAGATTGTAGCCGTAGCTGTTGGCATCGAAGCCCTCGGGCATATAATCGTACATGGCGGCCACATCGGTAATCAGATTGCTCAGCGGCAGATAAACGGAGTGCTCAGCATTGGCCAGACACGTCCAGGTAACGGCGCTCATGGCCGCGGGCAGCTCAGGATAAACCTCGATGACGGCGCAGTTCACCTGGCGCTCAATGCCAATCACGCGGATGTCGGGGCGGCCGGTATCCTCTGGATTCCACTGGGTGTTCTCAAAACGGGAGCGGGTCAGCTCGAAAATATCGCTCAGGGAGACCTTTTCATCCGGCCGGTAGAACAAATCGTACCGGGTCTTCATGCTGTAATCGCCCGCCGTGGAGGGGGCCAGCAGCACATGGCCGTACCAGGTGCGGCGGTTAGCTCCGCTGTTCAGGTTGGTCGCGCCGCAGTAGGTGGCGAACAGATCCATATTGCCCGCTTCATCATACACGGCCAGGCCAGCCTCCGCAGGAGCAGTGAACAGCCCTTCGGAATGCAGGAGCGATTCACCCTCCACATAGGTGTCCACCGTTCCCAGCATACATTCATTGCCGAAGACGGCAACACAGTCGTCAGGCATCCTGACCGCGCACCACTGATGGCCGGAATAGCTCTCGATATACCATGCCTCATTCTGATCTGCAACCATGAACGTGTTGGACTCGGAGCTGCCATAGGTCTCCATCACCTTGCCGTAGTTTTCCACGGCTTCACGAGCGTTGGCGGAAACCGCGGCGATGTAGCCGGTGACCCAGGTCTCGGAAGCGCCGTCCTTGGTATAAGGATCCATGGCCCGGATATCGCTGCTGATGTAGGTCGTAACCGAGCCCGTCATGGTCAGGCCCATTTCATTGGCCACAGCATTGTCCCACAGACCCTCGATAAAGGGGGTGGAGGTATACTGATAGGTCACGTCCGGCAGCGGCACTTCGTTTTCGCCCACCTTCACCGTGCGGCCGGGCTCCTCACTGTGCGGATAAACAATTTGCTTGGCCTGGGCGGTATTCCAGGCATCCACCGTGTGGCCGATCATGTAGGCGCCGCTGGTGCTCGCGTCCTTGCCGACATAGTAGCCGGTACATGCCAGCGCGCCAGTGCTGGCCAGCAGCATCGCGACCGTCAGCACGAGACAGAACAAACGCTTGACAGGGTATTTCATGCTTCCATCTCCTTACGGTATGTTGATCCCGGCAGAACAGCCCGTCGCTTCTCCGGCCTGTTCTCTGTCGGCACCACGATTATACATCCGAATCAAATGAATGCAATACAAAAACACGAACAGAACATTGTACTTTGTGTGTTCCGACGTTTTCGCATCCCGTTATGCACAAACATCTGTCATTTCATGGAGCACATTGTGTATTTTATTTCATTTTTGCTAATATTTCCTGCATTTTTATGCTTTCCGCTACATGATCTCAATGGGACATCCATTGACACCCGGCCAGCGCCATGCTAAAGTAGGGTGCGGGACGAAGCGGCGCCGCCATTCGCCTGTCATCTAAGGAGGATGATTCCATGCAGCTTTACGACGATGAGCGCTTTTTCGACGCCTATGCCCGGATGCCGCGAAGTCAGGACGGCCTTGCCGCTGCCGGGGAATGGCATCAGCTGGAACCTCTGTTTCCGCCGATGACGGGCCAGCGAGTGCTTGACCTGGGCTGCGGCTATGGCTGGCATTGCCGCTACGCCGCTGACCATGGCGCGGCATCCGTGCTGGGCATCGACGCCAGCGCGCGGATGATCGCCGCCGCCCAGGAAAGAAACGCCGCCCCCGCCATCACCTACCGCGTCGCGGACCTGGACGGCTTCGACTTTCCCCAAGCCGCCTTTGACGTGGTGCTGTCCAATCTCGTCCTTCACTACATCGAGGACTTAACGGCTGTTTACCGCAAGGTTTACCACACCCTTCGGCCAGGGGGGTGCTTTCTGTTCAACATTGAGCATCCCGTTTTCACGGCGGGGGTTCATCAGGAATGGATACGCGACGACAGCGGCGCGCCCCTGTACTGGCCTGTGGATCAATACTACCGGCCCGGGCCGCGAACCACGGTCTTTCTGGGCGAAACAGTCACCAAGCAGCACCATACGCTGACGCAGATTCTCGGCGGCCTGCTTCAGACCGGTTTTCAGCTGAAAGCCGTGGAGGAAGCCATGCCTCCAAAGAGCATGCTGTCTCTGCCCGGTATGGCCGACGAGCTTCGCCGTCCCATGATGCTGCTGGTCAAGGCCGTCCGCTGAGGTCTTCGGCCATTTACAAGGAGGTCACCCTATGTCTTTGCCCATTTTCGATAACCATGATGACCGCATCCGCTATGTGGAACTGCATCTTCGCCGGGCCCTGTGCGATCTTCCCCAACGCCCGCTGCCGGAGGGCTACCGCTTCGCCTTTTACCAGCCGGGCGACCGGGATGCCTGGATCGACATCGAGCAAAGCGCCAAAGAATTCGCTTCTTATGAACAGGGGCTCGACGCCTGGAAGCACTATTATGGGGGCCATGAGGACGAGCTGGGCCATCGAATGGTCTTCGTCATCGACCCTGACGGCCGAAAGGTCGCCACAGCCACAGCCTACCGCGATGTCGAGGGCCGGGATACCTCCGGCGACGCCTGGCTGCACTGGGTCGCCGTCCGCCGGGATTGTCAGGGGCGCGGGCTGTCAAAGCCGCTGATCCTCCATGTGCTGCGGATCATGGCTGCGCTGGGCTACACCCACGCGAAGATCCCCACCCAGACCACCTCCTGGGTAGCCTGCAAGGTCTATCTTGACCTGGGCTTCCGTCCCTTGGCAGATGATGAGAGTTTGCCGGGCTGGCGCATTGTCCGCCGCCTGACCGACCATCCGTCCCTCGCCGCCTTCACGCCTGCCTGCGACACGGAGGTTCTGAATCCTAAAAAGGCGCATGAATCCATCAGCTCCGTGGCACCATGATACAAACACTCCCCTTATGAACAGGAGGCCAAGCCCATGTGTACTGCCGTCAGCTTCCAAAGCCGCGACCATTATTTCGGTCGGAATCTTGATTTATCCTATTCCTACCATGAATCCGTCGCCGTCACCCCTCGCCGCTATCCGCTGCGGTTCCGCAAGGCAAGCACGCTGGACAATCATCTGGCCATGATCGGCATGGCTTATGTGAAGGATGGCTTTCCGCTCTATTATGAGGCCACCAACGAGAAAGGGCTGAGCATGGCCGGGCTGAACTTCCCGCAAACCGCCGTCTACCGGGAAGAAACCGCCGGCATGGACAATGTGACGCCCTTTGAGCTGATTCCCTGGCTGCTGGCCCAGTGCGCCACCGTCGCCCAGGCGAGGCCGCTGCTGGCCCGGCTGAATGTGCTGAATCTGCCCTTCAGCGACGAGCTGCCGCTGTCCCCCCTCCACTGGATGCTGGCCGATGCCCAGGAGGCCATCGTGCTGGAGCCTCACGCGGAAGGCCTGCGCATCCACGAGAACGCCATCGGCGTACTGACCAATGAACCGGCCTTCCCCACCCATTTAGACGCCCTGCGCTCCTATCTGCATCTGACGCCCAACGAACCGAACAACGCCTTTGCCCCGGCCCTTGCCCTCACCCCCACCAGCCTGGGCCTTGGCGCGCTCGGGCTTCCGGGGGACGCGTCGTCTACCTCCCGTTTTGTCCGGGCGGCCTTCACCCTCCACAACAGCCGCCGCGGCGAGGGAGAAAACGAGAGCGTCAGCCAGTTCTTCCACATTCTCAACAGTGTGCGCGTACCCAAGGGCTTTGTCCGGCTGGACAACGGCAAAGACCATTTGACCATTTACAGCAGCTGCTGCAACACAGCCAAAGGCGTATATTACTATACCACCCACGACAACAGCCAGCCCACCGCCGTGGACATGCACCGCACTGACCTGGACGGCAGCAATGTGACCGCCTACCCCATGCTGACCGACACGCGAATCCATTGGCAGAACTGACTTGTTTTTCAAAGCGGCAGAGCAAACAGCCTCTTCGACCGTTCTTCAAAAACCGGCGGTATGTTGCGGTTTTTGCGCTAATACAGCAAAAGCTGCTTACACGTCTGAACGGCCATGGAACGGCTTGGCCGTTCGACCAGTGAGGGCACGCAGCGGAACGGGACAAAGCTCCCTAAAAAAGTGGTATCCGCCACTATTTTGACATGCTGAAAGGCTCCTTCGCACGATGGCGAAGGAGCCTTGATTGATCCGGCTTTTACTTGGAAGCGAAATGGAAATACTTCTTGGCGTTGTCATAGCTCACGCCGCGAACGATTTCCGCCAGCAGATCGTAATCCTGGGGGAACCGGCCATCCTCCACCCATTCGCCCAGCAGGCGGCACAGGATACGGCGGAAGTACTCATGCCGGGGATAGGACAGGAAGGAACGGCTGTCCGTCAGCATCCCCACGAAGCCGGCCAGGTAGCCCAGGTTCGCCAGGGAGGTCAGCTGCTCGGTCATACCCTGGAAATGATCGTTGAACCACCAGGCGCTGCCATGCTGAATCTTGCTCACGGCCTCGGAGGACTGGAAGCAGCCGCAGATGGTGTCGATGGCGGCATTGTCGTTGGGGTTCAGGGAATACAGCACCGTCTGGGGCAGGCTCCCCGCCTTTTCCAGCGCGCCCAGGAAAGCGGCAGTCTGGTCGGAGGGGGCGTAATTGCTGATGCAGTCATAGCCGGTATCCGGGCCCAGCTTGGCATACTGGGTGAGGTTATTATCCCGGCGGCAACCGTAGTGCAGCTGCATCGTCCAGTTCATTTCCTTGTACCGGGAAGCGCAGAAGGTCATGAAGGCATACTTGAAGGCGGCCTCCTCCTCGGCTGACACGGCGCCGCCCGCCAAACGCTTGGCGAAAATGGCCTCCACGGCTTCCTCCGTGGCGGGCGCATACATGACGTAATTCAGCGCATGGTCGGACAGGCAGCAGTTATTGGCCGCAAAATACGCCATCCGCTTGGCCAGGGCAGCCTTCAGGTCAGCGAAGGTCTTGATGGCCATGCCGGCGGCGTCCGCCAGCTTCGCCAGGTAGGCCAGATAATCCGGCTTTTCCAGGTTCATGGCCTTGTCGGGGCGCCAGGCAGGCAGCACACTGGTCTTGAAGGAAGCGTCCGCCAGCAGCTTCTGATGCCATTCCAGGGTATCAACGGGATCGTCCGTGGTGCAGATGGTTTCCACATTGCTCATGGCGATGAGGCCGCGCACGGAATAGCCCGCGGATTGCAGCTTGGCGTTGGCGATGTTCCACACCTCGTCCGCCGTCTTGGCGGACAGCGCGCCATAGTAGCCAAAGAACCGCTGCAGTTCCAGATGAGACCAATGATACAGCGGGTTGCCGACGGCCTTGCCCAGAACCTCCGCCCACTTGCAGAACTTCTCATAATCGGAAGCGTCGCCGGTGATGTAGCGCTCATCCACACCGGCGCAGCGCATCAGCCGCCACTTGTAATGGTCGCCGCCCAGCCACACCTGGGTGATGTTCTCGTACCGCAGGTCATCCCAAATCTGCTTGGGGCTGATATGGCAATGATAATCAATGATGGGGCACTTCGCGGCGTACTCATGATAGAGCACGCGGGCGGTTTCCGTGTTGAGCAGGAAATCCTTGTCCATGAAATTCTGCATGGAATCATCGCTCCTTTACGAATGAGAATACAATACCTTTATCATAACAGACCCGCCACCGGCGGATCGGGGTCACAGGGTGGTTCCGCGCAGTACCAGTTCGCCGGTGAAGACCGTCTTCTGCGGCATTTCCCGGCCGTCCAGCACACCCATCATGGTGGCGACAATATGGTCGCAGATCACCGCCAGCTTGTTGTCCACGCTGGTCATTTCCGGCTCGGAGCACAGGCAGTAGGCGCTGTTGTTGTAACCGATGATGCTCAGCTCCTCCGGCACCCGAAGGTTTCTCTCCTTGGCGTACTTCATCGCGCCCATGGCCAGGCCGTCCTCGCTGGTGAGCACCGCGTCAAAGCAGACGCCCGCCGCGTCCAGGGCCAGCAGATGATCCCGCACCCGATGAATGCTGGACTTATCCTCGCCGTAAAAGCTAATCAGGCGCTCATCCTGAGGAATGCCCCGGCTGACCAGGCCCTCGCAGTAGCCCGCCAGCTTCTTGCGGCCCGAATAGTTCCGGCTGTGGTACAGGTACAGAATCCGCCGCCGTCCGCTGTCGATCAAATAGCGCGTAGCCTCGCAGGCTGCCTGCTGATCGTCGCACAGGACGCAGTAAACGTTCTCGCACAGGAACGAACCGTTCAGCAGGATAATGGGGACGGCCCGCGCCGCCTCCCGGATGCAGTCGTTGTCCTGATCGTTTTCCTCAATGAAGGAGGAACCCATCAGCACCATGCCGTCCACATGGCGGGTGCGCAGAAGCTCCACGCCCTGCACGCGGGCGGACAACTCCTTCCCGGTACAGGACAGAATGCAGTCGTATCCGTGGGCGCGAAAGGATCGCTCCAGATTGGCCAGCGCCTGGGAAAGGTATGGGTCCGATGCGTCGGGGCAAAGCAGGCCGATGGTCTGCATGGTATTCAGCCCCAGCCCTCGGGCAAAGGCGTTGGGCACATAGCCGCAGCCCTCAATCACCGCCAGAACCTTCTTGCGGGTTACGTCGCTCACATGGGGGCTGTTGTTCAGTACCCGCGACACCGTGGCGATGGACACTCCTGCCCGCCGGGAAATATCATAAATGTTCACGGGTACGCCGCTCCTTCCGTCGCGTGATAATGTAAGCATTTCCATGGTTCTTGCCAGAAAAATTATACACGCTTTCCCCCTATTTTGCAACCTCTTTCTTATTTTATCCGAAGATTTTAAGGCTGGGCGAGGATGACATGGGAAAATTGCGTCTGAATCAGGACAAAACCGATTGACGAAAGCGGTAAACAGGAGTACAATGGAACTTGGTTTGATGTAATTATTTTCACGCCGGGCCAGCCCGGTAGAAATACAATGGAGGGGATCAACCAAATGGAAAGGCTCAGCGCATCCATGAACCCGGCGCCCCAGCGGCCTATTCGCGTCCTGCAGTATGGCGAGGGCAACTTCCTGCGCGCTTTCGTTGATTACATGATCGACATCGCCAACGAGAAAACCGACTTCAACGGCTCCGTGGCGCTGGTGAAGCCCATCGCCATGGGCGACCTGTTCCCGGCCTTCAAGGAGCAGGATTACCGCTATACCGTGATGCTGCGCGGTCTGGTGGATGGCGAGGCGGTGGAACAGACCCGCGTCGTCACCTCCGTGGCAGACGCCGTGGACGCCTATCAGGACTACGAGCAATACGCCGCTTACGCCAAGCTGGACACGCTGCGCTTCATCGTCAGCAACACCACCGAGGCGGGCATCGTGCTGGATGAAAGCGACCGCATCGAACTCTGCCCCCCCAACACCTATCCCGGCAAGCTGACGAAGCTGCTGTACGAGCGCGCCGAGCATTTCAGCTATGCCCAGGATAAGGGCCTCATTATCCTTCCTGTGGAGCTGATTGATGACAACGGCATCATGCTGAAGCAGTGCGTCAAGCAGCTGAGCAAGGTATGGAATCTGGGCGAAAAGTTTGACGCCTGGCTGGAAACCGCCTGCGTGTTCACCTCCACCCTGGTGGATCGGATTGTCACCGGCTATCCCCGTGGCGAGGATCAGGCCATTTGGGCCAAGCTGGGCTATGAGGATCGCATCCTGGTCACCGCCGAGCCCTTCGGCTTGTGGGTCATTGAGTCCGACAAGGACATCAGCGCCGAGCTGCCCCTGCCCCAGTGCGGCCTGCCCGTTGTTTACACCGACAATCAGAAGCCCTACAAGCAGCGGAAGGTACGCATCCTCAATGGCGCTCACACCTCCTTTGTACCCGCCGCCTTCCAGTGCGGCTATGACTATGTGCTGGACGCCATGAATGATCCCATGATCGCCCGCTTCATGCAGGAAACCCTTTACGATGAGGTCATTCCTACCCTGGCCCTGCCCAAGGAAGATTTGATGTCCTTTGCCGAGGCCGTCACCGGCCGCTTCCGCAATCCCTTCATCAAGCACGCGCTGCTGTCCATCTGCCTCAACAGCGTCAGCAAGTGGCGCGCCCGCTGCATGCCCTCCCTGCTGGGCTATGTGGATAAGACCGGCAAGCTGCCTCCGCACCTGACCTTCTCCCTGGCCAGCCTGATGGGCCTGTACCACGGCGGCAAGCTGGTGGACGGCAAGCTGGAATGCCAGCGTGACGGCCAGACCTACACCCTGCAGGATGACGCGGCGGTGCTGGCGTTCTTCGCCGCCACCTCCGACCAGTCCCCGGCCCGGCAGGCGGAGGCCTTCCTGTCCAACGAAGCCTTCTTTGGCCCCGACCTGTGCAAGGTTCCCGGGCTGATCGAATCCGTCGCCGCCTCCCTGGCGGACATCCTGAATCGCGGTATGCGTACCGTGATGACCGAAAAGTTCGGAGGCTGAACGATGGCTGAGCTGCTTCGCATCACCCCCAAGGATAATGTGGCCGTCGCCCTGTCCGCCCTGGACGCGGGCGCGACCATCACCGTTGACGGCCTGACCCTAACCACCCGCGAGGCGATTCCCGCAGGCCACAAGGTCGCGCTGTCCCCTATCGCCAAGGACGGCATGGTCGTCAAGTACGGCTTCCCCATCGGCTGTGCCAAGGAGGACATCGCCCAGGGCAGCCATGTCCATGTGCAGAATCTGCGCACGCTGCTCTCCGGCGAGCTGGAATACGAATATCATCCCACCTTCCCCCAGGTGGAGGCCGTCACTCCCGCGACCTTTATGGGCTATCCTCGCCGGGATGGCCGGGTGGGCGTTCGCAATGAGCTGTGGATTCTCCCCACCGTCGGCTGCGTCAACGACATTGCCAAGGCGCTGGAAAAGGAAGCGCAATGCCTGGTAGGCAGCGGAGTTGAGAACGTCTACGCCTTCCCCCACCCCTACGGCTGCTCCCAGATGGGCGATGACCAGGAAAACACCCGCACCATCCTGGCCAACCTGGCCACGCATCCCAATGTGGGCGGCGTACTGGTGCTGGGCCTGGGCTGTGAGAACAGCGGCGTAAGCATCATCGAGGAGCATATGGGCGACTATGACAAGGCCCGGGTACGTTTCCTTGTCACCCAGCAGGTGGAGGACGAGTTCGAGGCGGCTATGTCTCTGCTCCGGGAGCTGGCCGCCAACATGCGCGCGGAGCGCCGCGTCCCCTGCCCCGCCTCCAAGCTGGTCATCGGCCTGAAGTGCGGCGGCTCTGACGGCTTCAGCGGCATCACCGCCAACCCCGTCATCGGCGGCTTCTCCGATCTGCTGGTCGCTCAGGGCGGCACAACCATCCTCACCGAGGTGCCGGAAATGTTCGGTGCGGAAACCATCCTGATGGATCGCTGCGAAACCGAGGATATGTTCCGCAAGACGGTGACGCTCATCAACGACTTCAAGCGCTACTTCGAAGAGCATCACCAGACAATCTACGAGAACCCCTCTCCCGGCAACAAGGCCGGCGGCATTTCCACCCTGGAGGACAAGGCCCTGGGCTGCACCCAGAAGAGCGGCTTCGCACCCGTCAAGGACGTGCTGGCCTATGGCGAGAAGGTCAAAATATCCGGCCTGAACCTGCTCTCCGCTCCGGGCAACGACCTGGTAGCCTCCACCGCCCTGGCAGCCTCCGGCGCGCAGATCGTGCTGTTCTCCACCGGCCGGGGCACGCCCTTCGCCTGTCCCGTACCCACGGTGAAAATCGCCTCCAACACGCCCCTGGCCACCCGGAAGACCGGCTGGATCGACTTCAACGCCGGCGCGCTGCTCACCGACGGCAAATCCCTGCCTGAGCTGAGCCAGCAGCTGATGGACTTCGTGCTGGAGACCGCCAGCGGCAGGCCTGTGTGCTCCGAGCAGCGCGGCTTCCATGACCTGGCCATCTTCAAGACCGGCGTAACGCTGTAACAACCGTACATTTTACGAAACCTGGCGCAAGCTACGTCAGGTTTCGTCTTTATGTCGCCACCAAGGAGAAAACATATGCTTTCATTTATCAACAGGCTGGACAAGCACGGGAAATTCCTGCTGTACACCTGCTTCTTTTCCTTTTTCTGCAACGGTTCATTATCGCTGATGTACGGCAGCGCCATGCCTGACCTGAAGGCTGCCTATGGCCTCAGCGATACCCTCAGCGGACTGTTCATGTCCGCGCACTCCGCTGGCAACCTCATCGCGGGGTTCATCAGCGGCCTTGTTCCCCTATGGCTGGGCCAGCGGAAATCCATTATGGCGCTTTCCTCCCTGGCCTTCATCGGCTTCGCGATGATGCTGCTTTTCGGCCATCCGGCGTGGCTGTTCCTCGCCTTCCTTTTCACCGGTATGGGCCGCGGGAGCGTGACCAACTTCGACAACCGCATGGTCAACCTGCTCTCTTGCGGAAGTCCCGCCGCCACCAATCTGCTGCATTCCGCCTTTGCCGTCGGCGCGATCCTGGCGCCCATGGTCTTCCTGCTGCTGCGCACCTGGCTTGGCTGGCAGGCCGGACTGATCTATGTCATCCTTCTGGGCTGCGTGAGCCTGCGCAATTTCAGCCGCATGAAGCTGGAGCACGACAGCCCCAGCCGTCAGGATAAGGTCAACGCTACCATGGTCTTCATCCGAAATCCTTCCTTCCTGATCCTTGCCTTGATGATGTTTTGCTACCTGTGCAGCGAGTATGCCATCAACGGCTGGCTGGTCACCTACATCCAGAACAAGGAGAATCTGCTCGGAGCGATGGCGGCCTCCGGCATATCGCTGACGGCGTACAGCCAGGCCATGGCGACCCTGCTGTGGGTGGTGATGCTGGCGGGACGCCTCGGCTGCGCCGCGCTGTCCGCCAAGGTCAGCCAGAAAACGCTGATGATGGCTGCCAGCTTCGGCGCGGCGGTTTTCTTTATCATGATGCTCCTGAGCGGCTCCATTGCCATGGTCACCATGGCTGTCGCCGGCCTGGGCCTTTGCATGGCGGGCATCTGCCCCATGATTTACTCGGACGCGGCCATCTTCACCAACACCTATCCCATGGCCACCAGCATGCTGCTGGCCATCGGCTCCTTCGGCGCCATCCTGATGCCGACCATTGTAGGCAGTCTGGCCGAGCGTTATGGCTTCAACGGCGGCATGAGCGCCATTTTGGTGACGGTTCTGCTGCTGGTGGTCTTCGCCACGCTGAACGTCCTGGTGAAAACGCGGATGACGCCGGAAATGGATCAGCGCGCCGCCGAATAAGCCGCGCTGTCCACAGCGCCCCGCCCATGATAAAGGCTTGAATCCATCAGGGTGTCGATCAAGCGGCGTCATCCTATCATCGGGAATGCGTGATCTCCCTGGCCCTCCGCTGCGCCCAGACGCGGCGCTCCACAAGGAAGCCCCTCTTGTCACCCACAAAAAAACCGACGACATGCGCGTCGGTTTTTTATTATGAAATCAGAGGAGCCGCGGCTCCTCCGACGCCCCTCCTGGGGTTGTTAAGGCGATGTGAAGCGGCGCGCCGCTTATGCCGCCTGCCTTATTCCTCCTGCACCTGACCCACATTTTCGCAAGCGAGCATCACGCCATCCTGCCCCGTGATCGTCACGTTCCGCAGGGTAATCTCATCCACGTTGATCGCCACGATGCCCTGGCGCACGCAGGGCTCCACTCCGCAGGCCATGGCAGGCTGCATAGGGGCCGGAGCCGCGGCACAGGCAATGTCCACGTCCTCCATCACCACATGCTCAATGGGCTTCTCCGGCAGGCCCAGAAAATAGCCCGCGCAGGTGACCTCTGTGGCCTTGACATGGCGGAAGGTCAGTGTGCCGATGCGCGGCGTCCGCTCGTCCACCGGCTGCTTTTCACGGCTTTGTACATAGTCGCTGCGGCCATCCGGGTCACAGAAATACATGCTGTTCACCACCACCGGGGTACCCACTCGCTCCATCACCACATGATCGAACACGATGTCGTCAATGACGCCATCCTGTCCGCGCCCCCGCCGGGTCTTCACCCTGAGGCCGCGATCCGTGTTGCGCATGAGGCAGTCATGCACATGAATATGCTGTACGCCGCCGGCCATCTCGCTGCCGACGGTCATGCCGCCATGGCCGTTCTCCATCAGGCAGTGCGCCACTTCCATATCCGTGGTCGGGGTTTGATAGGTGGAACCCATGTACAATTTCCCCGCCTTGATGGCGATGCAGTCATCGCCCAGGGAGAAATGCGCGCCCGCCAGCAGGATGTCTCTGCAGCTTTCCGGGTCGAAGCCGTCGGTATTGGGGCTGTCGGCGGGAGCGTTCACCGTGATGTTCAGGAACTTCAAGTGCTTGCTGAAATAGGGCTGAAGGTTCCAGGCGGGGCTGTTGCGGAAGGTAAGGCCCTGCACGGTCACATTTTTGCAGTGGTTGATGAAGAGCATCCGCGGCCGCCAGGCGCCGCGCCGGATTTTCACATTCTTCCACCAATCCCCCTGATCACCCTGGCCATCCAGCAGGCCCTGGCCGTAGATCACCACGTCTTCCGCCTTATAGCCGGAGATCATGGCGGCAAACATGTCCAGGGGATTGCCCTCCCAGGAGCCCAGGTTCAGATCCTTGGTCTCATCGGTGGACTGGATGATCCCTGGCAGAATCGGGAATTTGCTTCGGTCGGTTTCCAGCCGAAGCGTCGCCCCTGCCGCAAGCTCGATACGGATATGGCTCTTGATGAACAGCGGCAGCACATGGTACGTCCCCGCCGGGATCAGCACCCGCCCCTTCTTCGGGCAGCAGTTGATAGCCGCCTGAATCGCCGCGGTATCGTCGTGCACACCATCGCCCACCGCGCCAAAGCGGCGGACGTTCAGCGTGTAGCTTTCCTCCTCGGTACGGAAGACCAGCTCCGACATCTTTTGCGCTCCGTCGAAGACTGTCAGGGTGTAATCCGTGTCAGGCCATAGCCCGTATAGGCTGGTCACCACCGTGTCAGCCTCGCCCCAGGGCTTGCCGTTGAGGGTCAGAGCATATTTTCGATGGGTGTGATAAAGCCCGCCGTCCTTCAGGCACACTGTGGCGCTGCGGCCGGAAACAAACAGAATGCTCGCATCCATGGTTCAGTCCTCCTTCCCGTGGGCCAACAGGTATTCCGCGTAGGCCATCATAAAGGGGCCCACGCCCTTGCTGTCGTCGCTGACCCGGGGCTCGCTGAGGTAATAGGCAACCGAGCCGTCCCGCTCCGCCCCGGGTCCGAGGCCCGCAACCTTGCAGATGTCGGTCAGTTCGACCTTGCCCTGGGCGTTTGTCTTCAGCTTGGAGGCCATCAGCGCCTCCATAACTTCCCGGCCAATGGGGCCGTAGCGTTCGGGATTCAGCACGCCCAGGCGAACGCCCTTGAGCAGCGCATAGGCTATCATCGCAGAGCCGGAGGTCTCGGTGTAATTGCCCTCCGTCTCCCCATGGTCGATGACCTGGTAAAACAGGCGATCCTCCGCGCTTTGGTACCGAAGCACACCCCGCAGGCTCTCCCGGAAAATATCCACCAGGGCGCGGTAATGCTCATAAAGCTCCTCGCCGCACAGGCCGATGCAGTCCGCAAGGGCCATCAGGTACCAGCCGGTGGAACGCAGCCAGAAGTTCGGGGAAAGGCCGGTCTCCCGATCACACCAGGGCTGAACCCGCTTTTCATCCCAGGCATGATAGTTCAGACCCTTTTCCGCGTTAAAGAGATAGCGCCGCACATTGCGGAATTGGGCGGTGATGTCCTGAAGCCGCGCCCTGCCCCCAAAGCGATGCTCATATTCCATGTAGAAGGGCTGCGCCATATACAATCCGTCCAGCCAAACCTGGTAAGGGTAGGTCTCCTTATGCCAGAAATTTCCGCAGCCGCACCGGGGATGGCTCAGCAGCCGGGCCATGTGGAAGTCAATGGCCTTGCGATAGCGCTCATCCCCGGTCTCATCCAGGGCAAAGAACAGCGCCTTGCCGCAGTTGATGCTGTCGATGTTGTAGCGGCTGACGTCGAAGCTGGGGATGCTGCCGTCCGGCTGCACCAGCTCCACCATGTGCCCCAGGGTGAAGTCCCTGTACGCGGTGTCGCCCGTAGCCCGGTACAGATCGGCACAGGCCTTGTAAACGCAGCCGTCCTCATAATTCCAGTAGTTTTTATACGGCGTATAGCCCGCCAGATACTCCTTGATGTAAGCTGTTACATCCATGCTTTGCTTTTCCCTCCATATCAGGCGTTTTCGACTGCCATTATACCAAATCTTCCATGGGCTGTCAATGGCCCCGGTGACCCCCGAGCCCCCGCTTTATCCCGCTTCGCCTGCCGCAGGCCTCCCCTGAGCGTTAGTCGCCGCGCCTATGAAATAGCTTTCATCAAGAAGGGACTGCCGCGCATGCGGCAGCCCCGGCAGACCGTCAAAAATGCCTAAACAGTGAAAGAGCAACCTGCCGTCGGCAGACAGGCAAGCAAAAAACGTCGGGTATCTTCGGGCGCCAAAACGGAGCAAAGCCTCTGCACGGCGATGTTCGGCTTGTTCGTCGCAGAAAGCTTCTTACACGAACGAGCGGCTGGGAGAATGGCAGCGCCACTTAACCAGCAGGGGCCCGCGACGGCATGAGGCGAAGCTCCTCCATCAAGTGGCGCATACCGCTTTGTTGCCACCCTAAAGGGACTGCCGCAATGCGCGACAGTCCCCAAAGATAGCTGTTTCAGCCCTCACGCCTCGTCTTCTTCCCGATAAGTCATGGCAGTGAAGGTAGCCGCGGCCTTTACGGCATACACACCCACCATGGCCCCGGTGAAGCGCTTGCCGATGCGCACACCCTCGTCTGCCAGGTAGGTCACGTCGTTAAGCGTCGCCACCGTTTGACCGTCCGCCAGCAGGGTACGGGTCAGACCGTCCGCCCTGACCGCCAGCGTGACGTGCCGACCGGGCTGCACCGTGACGCCGGTATCCTGCCGACGGGCTTCCGTACCGATCTGCTCTTTCACCAGCAGGCGGCCATCCTCCACCCCCAGGGTGAGGAAGGAATGCTCGTCATAGTAGCAGGTCAGTCCCGCGTCGCCTGAAGCCGTCGCTGTCAGGGTTGCCTCAAAGCTGAAGCGAAAGGCCGTCTGGCGCTGCAGCAGGATGCTTCGGCAGCGCACGTCCGTCATGGGCCACGGGCTGCCCCGGAGGATGACGGTCTCCCCCTGCCAGCAGACCTGATCCTTCTTCGGCGGACGCGGCGTCACCCAGTCCGTCCGAACAGGCAGCGGCGCTTTCGGCAGGGGCCTGCGGTTCTGTGTGCTGACGCCCCGGCCGCCGTTGAGCAGCGGCCAGCCATCCGGCGTCCAGGTGAAGGGATCAAGGGCTGTCTCCCGGCCCAGCATGGACCAGCGCCCATCCAAGGGGCGGGCGCACAGGTAGACGAAGTACCACCGTCCGTCCGGCGTGGAGACCGGCTTGGCATGGCCGCAGCGCTGCATCCGAGCCCGCTCGTCCCATTGGCGGATGACGGGGTTATAGGGGCTGGATTCGTAGACCCCATGGAGTGTGCGCGAGCGGGAGACCGTCTCCCGATGGCCGGTACCCGTTCCGCCCTCCGCCTCGAACAGATAGTACCATCCGTCCCGCTTCAGCAGATGAGGGCCCTCCGGCGCGCGCTTGTTGGTGCCATAGTACAACAGCGTGGCGTCAGAAAGGCGCTTGGTACCCGTCTCGTCGATCTCGAAAATCCGCGCACCCCGGTTCAGCAGCATGTAGTGCCGCCCATCGTCGTCATGGAAGATGCTGGGGTCGATGCCATCCTCCTCGAAGAAGACCGGCTCGGAATAGGGCCCCTCTGGGCGCTGGGCCGTCACCACCATCTGCCGGCGGCGGACGGCGCCCACGTCGTTCAGGCGCAGGGTTGCGCAGATGTAGAACCTGCCGTTGCAGTAGGAAATATCCGGCGCCCAGTAGCCCCTTCCCCCTTCCAGGCCCTCCAGGTGCGCCCATTCAGGGTTGGTGATGGCGTGGCCGATTACCTCCCAGTGGATCAGGTCGCGGCTGTGGCTCACGGGGATGCAGGGGAAATAGATGAAGGTGGAGTTGACCATGTAATAGTCCTCACCCACCCGGACAATGGACGGGTCAGGAAAGAAGCCCCGGCGGATGGGGTTGCGGTACAACTCGCCGTAGGGACAGCCCACCCGCTGGACAAAGTAGTCTTCAATGGCGGTGAAGCCCTCTTTGTGAGCGATGTCAAAGGGCGTGGTCAGATCGTTATCCCCCCGCAGGATGTCCATGCCGCCGCGCTCCACCAAATAGCGGCACTTATCCACATCACCGGACATGACCGCGTGATGCAGATGATCCCGACCCCGGGGATCAATGGCGTTCAGATTGACCCTCAGGCCATACTCCACCAGATAGCGCAGCATATCGAGGCTGCCCACCCGAGCCGCCAGGAAGGACAGGGCCACGCCGTCATCATCCGTCCAGTCGATGAGGGTTGGTTCCAGGGGCAATTCCCTGCGCAGGGTGTTCAGATCATTGGCCAGGATCACGTTCCGCAGCGCTTCACCCGTCATGCCATAACCTCCACGGGCGTTACCTTAAAGGGCCCAAAGGATGCGCTGCCGCCCTGATCCTGTCCGCCGCCCATCGGCATGGCGAAAAGGGCCATGCGCGCGCCGACCCAGGTATGGCGGGCCGGAGCGTAGGGACGGCCCACAGGCTTGAAGTCCACGCCGTCAGCGCTGTACTCGAAGGCTACCGCGGCCTCGGCATAGCCCGTGGGCAGCAGCGTCATGCGGAAGGTCAGCTTCGGGGAGGAAAGCGCCGTTTCCTCCAGCACCGTTTCGGTATGCGCCCCACCGCCGCTCTCCACATACGCCAGCAACCAGCCTTCCGCCTGACGGCGAAGCGCCGCATAGGCATATTGACCGCCCACCAGCCCTACGCCTGCCTGGTCGCCCACCGCCAGCCGGGAGGCGTCCACCGCCACCGTGGCGAAGAAGGCCGGTGCGGCGATCTTCTGGGTCATGGTCTGCGGGCACTGCCACAGGCGATATCCGCCTTCCGGCAGCGTCCGGGCAAACAGGGTCAGCCGGCCTTCGCCTACCTGATAGAAATCAGGACGCCAGTTGCCCATAAACTGCCACTGCAGCCCCAGCGGGCCCATAAAATCATCGCTGGCCTGTTCGGAGGTGCGCTCACAGACAGGGCCCTTGGGCTTGCGCCAGGACGCCACCGCGATGCCGCAATCCGCCGCGTTGGCTACCAGCGCCGCCTGGCGGGCATCCTCCCCGGTGGCAATGCTGGCGGGATCCGCCGGGTTGGGATCGTCCATGCCAATGCGGGGCCATCCGTCCGCCCCCCAGGTCATGGGCTGCAGGTGCGTAATGCGCCCGTAGAGGCCGCGGCTCTGGAAGTGCAGGAACCAATCCTCGCCCTCCGCCGTGTCCACCCACGCGCCCTGGTGAGGGCCGTTGGTCTCGCTGCTGCCCTGCTTGAGCACCACCCGATCCTCATAGGGGCCGGTGATGCAGCGACTGCGCAGCACCGCCTGCCAGCCCGTGGGCACACCGCCGGCAGGGGCAAAAATGTAATACCATCCATCACGTTTATGGACTTTCGGGCCCTCCATGGTGGGATGCTTCACCGTGCCGTCAAAGAGCAGATGATCGTCTCCGATGGCATGGGTTCCGTCGGGAGACATAGGAAAAATGCCCAGCCAGCTCTTGAAGCCAATGCGGCTCTTGGCATAGCCATGCACCACCCAGGCTCTGCCGTCGTCATCCCAGAAGGGACAGGGGTCGATCAGGCCCTTGCCAGGCAGCACGAGAACAGGCGCGTCCCAATCGCCCAACGGATCCGCCGTGCGCACCATGTAAATGCCCTCGTCCGGCATACCATAATATATATAGAAATATCCGTTATGATGGCGGATGGCCGGGGCCCAGATACCCTGCGCATGGCGGGGCACGGCGTAGCGATCCTCGGGGATGTTCTTGACGGCGTAGTTCACCAGCGTCCAGTTAACCAAATCCTTGCTGGTCAGGATGGGAAGACCCGGCACATAGTTGAAGGTGGAGGCCGTCATGAAGTAGGTGTCGCCCACACGGATGGCGTCCGGGTCAGAATAGTCGCAGAACAAAATGGGGTTGCGATAGGTGCCGTCCCCCTGGTCGGCAAAGTACAGCTGATCCTTCATCGTTCGACCTCCTCAGCGGCAGTGGTGGCTATATGGCCCATATGCTCAGACTCATCAACATAGCGGTCGTAATCATCGCACAGGAGTTCCGCGTAAACGCCTCCCAGGCTCTTGAGCCCCTTGGCAATCAGGCTGCCGAAGACAATGGCGCCCTCCACCTGGGGATGGGTGTTGTCTGTCTGGCCCTGGGGAAAATGCGGATAAATACCGGCGGGAAGGTTCATGTAAAAGCGACGGCGGGCATCCTCGCCCAGGGTATCCACCAGCTCCTCGGACATGGTTGTCAGGTCGATGCACACCACGTTCAGCCGATCCGCCGTCTTCCGCGCAGACGCCGCCCAGCGGTCATGCTTGTACTGAGCTCCCGGAGCGTTGCGGTTGTAGCGCGTCACCGGGGTGATGATGACCGGGTAGGCCCCCTTGTTCCGCGCCACATTGACGAACTTCTCCAGGTTGGCAGGGAAGTCGGTGTCCGGGTCGGCATAACGGTCGGGATCGGCGTCCTTTTCATCATTGTGGCCGAACTGGATGAACAGGAAATCGCCTGCCGTGATACGGTCGTAGATCTGTGCCAGGCGCCCTTCATCAATAAAGCTTTTGGTGCTGCGGCCATTGACCGCATGATTTTCAATCCGCACATCCCAGTGCCGCACATAGCGGTCAAATTCCTGGCCAATACCTGTTTGGGGATAGGTTTCGATGCCGTTATGCGCCACCGTGGAATCCCCGGCCCAGAAGATCGTCGTCATGGTTGTATCTCCTTTTCCCATCAAAAATTCACCGCACCCTCCTGCAGCACACGGGCGCTTGCGTGCGATAAGAATGCGGTGGATTGCTGCTCCATGTCATGATGACACGGCAGAAGACATTTGTCAAGTTTTTTCCTTCCTTTTTTCACCCTGGGAATCCGAACAGCCCCGGGAGCCGCGGAATCGCAGCCCCCCGAAAACCTCAACGAGCAGCCGTACCGTCCCCCTTCCATGCTTCGCAGCATGAAAAGTTCCGAACAACCCCAGGGGTCCGGGGGCCGCAGCCCCCAAAAACCCCGCACGCGCAGCCAATCCATTCGGAACCCTGCCCTCCATCGCGAAACGGGAGGTCCAGGAGGAGCAAGTGCCCCTCCTGGCGGGGTTCCAAGGGGCAGAGTCCCTTGGCGGTTATTCCTTGACAGCGCCGATGTTGATGCCCTTCACGAAGTACTTCTGCAGGAAAGGATAAAGAATCATAAAAGGCAGGATGGCCACGATGACGGCGGCGTTCTGCACCGTGTTCTCGGTGGCGCTGCCCACGGCGGTAGGCAGGTTGGAGCCCATCATCATGGCGCGCAGCTTCATTTGGAAGTTGTACAGGTTCGCCTTGGTGATGTACAGCTTGTAATTGGTGTAGTCGTTCCAGTAGGAAACGGCAAACATCAGGCCGATGGAGGCCAAGGCCGCCTTGGACAGAGGCAGCACAATCTTGTAAAAGGTCTGCATGGGCGTACAGCCGTCCAGTGTGGCAGACTCGAACAGGCTGGCTGGAATGCCCTCAAAGAAGTTGCGCATCAGCACCAGGTTATACACGCTGATGGCCGGCATCAGGATGACCACCCACAGGGTATTGGTCAGGCCCAGGTTGCGCATGACGATGTAGCTGGGAATCATGCCGCCGGAGAAGACCATGGTGATGAGCATCAGGGTCGCGAAGAGGGTGCGGCCCGGCATATCCCACTGGATCAGCACATACGCGCCCAGGGTGGACAGCAAAAGGCCCAGGAAGGTACCCGACACCGTGGTAATGACGCTGTTGCGCAGCGGCACCACCAGGGAGGGATTGGTCAGCACCGTGGTGTAGCCCTCCAGACCGAACCGCTCAGGCCACAGCTTCATACCGTAGCCGGTGGTGAGGTCGAAGGAGTCCACCAGCACCTTCCAGATGGGCACAAGGATAATCAGGCAAAGCAGCAGGAAGACCAGACCATTGACAATGGGGAACACATTGAACTTAATCTTTTTGCGAGGTGTGGCCGCCATCTTCTGGGTATTTTCCATGATCGTTGTCCTCCTTCCTTACATGATGCCGCGGCCGCGAACCTTCTTGCTGGCATAGTTGCAAACCAGCATCAGGCCCATGCCGACAATGGAGCGGAACAGACCGATGGCCGTGGTATAGCCGTAGTCCGGAATGCCGCCGCTGTTGAAGGTCTGGTAGTACACATAGGTCTGCAGCACCTGGGACACGTCCATCACCGCGTCATTCTGAAGCACGAACACGCTCTCGAACAGGTTCATGATCTTCGCAAGGTTCAGAATCAGCACGGTGATGATGGTGTTGGCCAGCGCAGGCATGGTGATATACCACATCTTCTTCCACCGGCCCGCGCCGTCAATGGAGGCGGCCTCGTAAATGCCGGGGTCAATGCCCGTCAGCGTTGCCATAAAGATAATGGTACCCCAGCCAGTATCATGCCACAGGTTGATGATGTAATAGGAGAACTTCCACCACTGGGAGCTGCCCAGGAAGTAGATGCCCTGGTCAATCAGCCCCATGCGGATCAGCGTCTGGTTGACCAAGCCCGCCGTGGTGGGCGACAGGATCAGCTGGAAGACGGAGGCCGTCACCACCCAAGACATGAAATGAGGCAGATAGATGATGGTCTGAGAGAGCTTCTTGGCCTTGGTGGAAACCATTTCGTTCAGCAGCAGAGAGATGAAAACAGCCAGGCCGGTGCTCAGCAGGAGCTTGAGCACAGAGAGCTCCAGCGTGTTGCCAAAGGCGCTCCAGAAGTTTGGCATCCTGAAGAGCCGCTCGAAGTTCGCCAGTCCCACCCATTTAGGATCGCTGATGATGTTGTACTTGGTAAAGGCATAGTACACGCCGAACATCGGCAGGTAATGGAAAACGATGAGGAATGCCAGCACCGGAATAAAGAGGATATAGAAACCCGCATACTTCTTTATCCGGGGGAGCAACGGCTTTTTCTTGGGCACGAACTTCACGGCGCCGTCCATGGAACGCCCTCCTTCTCTGAAAGAATGTCGCGTCAAAAATCAGGAGAAAAGGGGCAGAGGGAAGAATGGACTTCACTCCCCTGCCCCATTGGCTACGGACGCTTCCCGAGGGAAGACGCTTACTTCGCGTTCAGACTGGCGACAATCTTATCGGACCACTCCTGGCCGCCGTCAGCCACATACTTCGCCATGGCCTCGTCATAGGTCATCTCACCCATGGCTACCTTGGCAATCAGCTCATTCTTGAGGGTGGTCAGATCGCCGTTGTAGGTGCTCATCTCGTCCGTGCTGGGCACCAGCCAAGCGGGACGGCTGTTGGCCGCGAACACCTCAGAGGAAGCGATGTTCTCAGGCTGAACGATCTGGTCGCAGGGATCCTCGTAGTCCTGGGCAAAGTCGGCACCGGAGGTTACGGGGTCGATGTGGTTCTTGGTATAGGTGGTGCCGGGGGTCTCCCGGTTCTCCAGGAAGTGGAACTGGCCCTCTTCGTAGGTGTTTTCCAGCACAGTTTCGGCCGCGCGGCTCCAATGGACGCCTTCAACACCGTAGGTCCACAGGAACTGCATGTCGCCGCCGTCCAGCATGGTGTCGATGAAGTAAGTGAACACGCCCTGGGGATTCTCGCAGGTCGCGGAGATGGCCCACACAGGAGGCGTACGGTCAAAGTAGCCGGGAGCACCCTCCAGCGGAGGCAGGGGGATCAGTTCAGAATCCACGTTGTTCTTGTCCAGGTTGGTCTTCAGGTTGGTTGCCCAGGTGCCGGACCAATAGGTGAACACGCCGGTGGTGTTGTCATAGAACTTGTTGCGGCAATCCTTGGTGCCGTTGGTCAGGGTGGTGGGGTCGATCCACTTCTTGGCATAGCCCTCAGCCAGACGCTCCAGGGCGCCCTTCATGCCTTCCTCGGCAAAGCCGTCGGCCCAGGTGCCGTCTTCCTTCTGATAGAAGGAGGGATAGCCATCCTGATAGAACTCGGGCAGGTAGTTGATGTAGGGAGCCTCGGTGCCGATGAAGCCAGCGGCAGTCAGGGCATAGGTGTCATCCACGCCGTTGCCGTCGGGATCCTGGCTCACGAAGGCGTCGCACATGGCGGCGTACTCGTCCCAGGTCTTGGGAGCTTCCATGCCCACGGCGTCCAGCCAGGCCTTCTTGACATAGGTGACGCTGCCGCCGCCGATGCCGTCGGCAAAGCCGTACAGGCGACCGTTGATCTTCAGACCCTCAATGACGTTTTCGGTCTGGAAGCGGCCGGAATTCTTCGTGGCGGAATTCTCCCAGGCGTCGGTCATGTCCCACAGCACGCCTTCGTTGGCATAGGCGGCATAGTAGGTGGAGGACAGAATCATGATATCGGGCCAGTCGCCGGACGCGATCTGCTGCTGCAGCACGTCATAGTAGGCGTCATGGTCGGGCTGGATGATTTCCAGCTCAATGCCGGACAGCTCTTCCCAGCGGGCCTTGAATTCAGCCTGGCCGTTGGGCTCAGTAACCACGGTGCCGTCGATGAAGATGGTGATCTTTTCGGGCTTCTTGACTTCCTCGGCGGAAGCGACGGGCATGGACATCACGGAGAGGACCAGCGCCAGCGTCATGACCAGAGCAATCAGCTTTTTCATGGAATAGGTACCTTCCTTTCCCCATTTTTGTGCAACCAGCTCAATGCCGGCCTCACTTGGTGATGCGATGTTACCATAGGCTATTCCTTTTTATCAAGCAACAGTATTTGACCAGACGGACGATATTTACGATTCAAGGATTCAAATTTTGTTCCTTGACATCTGAGAGTATTGAAAAATCATGGGTTTCTGTTATAATAACAAGTGAAAAAATGTTTTTTCCACGCCCGCCCCAACGAGCTGCTTGAGCGTTCAAAGCTGCATAACAGGCGTCTCACGGCCCCGCAAAATTCAGCTGAAATGGAGATTCGTGCATGTCTGTACCAACGCTGCAAGTCCAAAAAGGAGAAAAAAACCGCTTTCGATTGACGCCCCCTGTCCTAATCGCCCTGTCCTACGCCATCTTCCTGCTGGTCTGCCTGGCGCTGGTGCTATTCATCTGCATTGGCAACAGCAACAACGGCCGGGAGGCATTCTGGCATCAGCAAGCCACACAGTTGGAAGCAGATATCGCCACCATGTCCAGCTACAAAAAGGCCATCGAAAACTATGCCGACCAGATGCTGACGGACTCCACCTTCGTTCGCCTGGCCCATCTGGACACCAGCGACATGAACAAGCTGGTGGATGCCGCCCATCAGGTCATGAAAAACATGACCACCCGCAGCTTCAGTCTGCTTCATCTGCCGGTGAAGGACTGCAATTTCTATCTGGAAACCTCCGGCTATATCGTATCCTCTACCCACTTTGTTGAAATGGAACGCTTTTATCGCGCCAACCGCGGTTACGACATCAGCCGCTACGACGAGTGGCTGGATGTGCTGACGAATGCCACAGCCGAGGGCCGCTGCGTGAATGCCTCCGCCTTCACCAGGCTGCCTTACAGCACCTTTTTCATCACGCGCCTGAATCCCTATATCGCCACGCCGCAGCCGGTGGTGGTCTGGTTTGAGTTGGACGTTTCCGCCATCCGACGCCTGTTTCTTCCTGAAAACGTGTCGGAAGCCCGCGCCCTTATCCTTGACGACCATGGTGAGATTCAGCTTTCCTCCACCTTCAGCGCCATGGACATCCCCAGTCATTTTTCCTCCGACGGCATGGCCGACCTGGATGGTATGCGCTACATTCAGCGCTCGGATCAGACCGGCTGGCGCTACATTCTCGCCCTGCCCCACAGCATGTGCGAGGAGGCGTTGGGCAGCCTGAACCTGCTGGCGGGCCTCATTTTCGCCCTGTCACTGCTGGTGGGCGCGGTGGTGGTCTTCCTGCTGATCCGCGGCGCGCTGCGCCCCTTCCGCCAGCTCTCCAGGCAGCTTTCCCAGGCCCAGGATGACAACGCCGACCTTATGCGCCAGATCGACGCCCAGCGCCCCGCGCTGGAAAACTCTTACCTGCGCACCCTGCTTTCCGGACACGTTTCCACCCAAGAAGAATTTTCTTACATGATGCGCTACCTGGGGCTGGAGGGCGAGCACCGCTACTTCGTACTGTTCTGCATTGCTCATCATCAGCAAGAGACCATCCCGGAGGCCGGGGTAGACGAGCATGATCTGATTGTGGAGCATATCGAGGAGTATCTTACCGACCGCTATCCCATTTACCACTACATCACCCTGGACAGCCGTTTCGTCATTCTGACCACCTATGACGCCGATCAGCCCGAGCCGCTGATGGATCTTCAGCATCGTGTGCTGGATCTTCATAACGATCTGGCCGCCAACCACGCCCTATGGTTCTACGCCGGCGTCGGCGGCAGCTGCACCCAGCCCCAGCAGCTGTGGGAATCCTATGAACAGGCCCGTACCGCCGTCCGATACACTGCAAAGCAACACATTTTCCTTCCATATGAATTTATTCGCAAGGATACGGACAACTGGTACTACCCCATTGAGATTTCCGCAAAGCTTCAGCACTTCATCACCACCTGCAACCGCCAGCAGGTCACGGAAATGTTCGCCCTGATTTACCGGGAGAACATCCAGGAGCGCAGCCTGACGGTGCCGCTGCTGAACCTGCTGCTCTCCGACCTGCGGAACACGCTGTTCAAAACCAGGTTCCAGATTCCCACCCCTCAGACGGGTGAAGGCCGCGCCGCTCTGGCGCAGCTGGATGAACGGCTTCACGCCGCCCCTGACTTTCCCCAGCTGGAGGCCAACGCCCTGGCCATGTGCGACTTCTTCCTGCGCACCGTTGAGCCCTCCGATCCCATTCCTGAAATCGAGCTTTATCTGCAGGAGAACTTTACGGATCCCAGCCTGTGCCTGAGCAAGCTCAGCGAACGCTTCACCATCTCTGAAAGCTACCTGAGCCATCTGTTCAAGAACCGCACAGGGCAGAACTTCTCCGTCTATCTGGAAAAGCTTCGGGTCAACGAGGCCGCCAGACGCCTGAAGGACAAGGACTGCAACCTGTCCGCGCTGTACAGCGACCTGGGCTACACCAATCCCACAACCTTCCGCCGAGCCTTCAAGAAGCATTTCAGCCTGACGCCCAGCGAAATGCGCCAGCAGCTTCAAGGCCAGCTGTAACAGAACGCGCTGCCGCAAGAGCATATTCGCGGCAGCGCGTTTTCCAGTATTATCAATCTTCATGATGCGCATCCGCGCGCCATGAACGGAGGCCGTTCAGCCATTGAGCCCTTCGCCTTCCGCAAGCAAGCCGCGCTGAACCCTCGTTCAACGCGGCTTGACTGGTTCCTCATTGCAGGAAGTAATTGACGACGTAGCCCGTCATACCATTATACTGTACCTTCACCCAGCTGTCCCCCGGCGTTACCACCGTTACCATGGCCCCATGCGGAATCCGGGTCAGCACCTGGCCCATGACCATATCCGGCAATGAACGGAGGTTGACGAAGGTCTTCTGGGGATGGCTGACCGTCATGGTAGGCACCGCAGGCAGATTGTGCAGCGTCAGATAGCGAGACATCATATAGCCCACAGCATTCTGACTGTTGAGCACCTTGCACCACTCCGTGCCCTGCTTGAGCACGGTCAGCTTGACGCCGTTGCGATACTGGCCGATGGAGCGGCTGGTGGTTGAGGGACTCTCCCGCAGGTTCAGCACCTGAGTCGCCCGGGGATTGGTCACCACCGCGTAGGCCGGGGCCCCATTGCCGGCATTGCCGCCGTTCACGCTGGCATTGCCCAGCTCCGTGGGCGAGATGATGCCGTCCTTGAGGAAATCAACGCTCATGAAGCCTGTCTGGCCGTCCACCGAAACCTTCCACCAGTCCTTGCCCTTTTGCAGCACCATGACATAGCGGCCGCCCCGGTACTGCGCGATGGACGGATACCCCGTGCCTGGCCCGGTGCGCAGGTTCAGCCCCGTATTGTTCGGGGTGACGATGGTCGCCACCTCGTCGCTGGCAGGCCAGGACTGCTGGGTTAGGTATTCGCCCCGAAAGTAACCTTCCACGCCATCCACACGCACATTATACCAGCCATTGGCATAGCTCAGCAGGGTGCAAGGCACACCGTTATAATAGATGCCAAGCACCTTGGCCGAATAGCTGGGCGATTGGCGCAGATTCAGGAAGGAGGTGCTCTTTGGGTTCGTGACCACGCCCACCGCCGAAGGCACGGGATCGTTCACGGCAACGTAGTTCTTGCTCATATACCCCGTTTTGCCGTCAGGAGCCGTTACATAATACCAGTTGCCGCTCTCCCCCGTGATAACCATCCAGCTTCCCTCCTGGTAACTGCCCAGGCGCGTGGAATACTGGGTTGGCTGCTGCCGAAGGTTCACCGTTTTGCTGCGGTAGGTTACGCCGCTCCATAAGGCGTCCGCCATCGCGCCGCCGCAAAGCATGATCCCCGCAAGCGCCATCGCCAGCCCCAGAAGCCACCGCTTCATCCTGCTCATACCGCTCCTCCTCACGGGCCTGACATACCACCCAAGCCCTTTGTACCTATCCAACGGGCCGGCAGCACAAAACCATCCCGCCCGTGCAAGAAATTCATCCTGTCACTCCCATGATACACGAAATTTGTAAATTGCGCAACGTTGATGGAAGAAAAGCTATTTCACTTCCGTTAAATGGGCGTAAGGATGCTCAAACGGCGAAACACCTTGCGTTTTTCACCGAAAAGGCTTATCATTACCATAAGCCGATCTGAAAGGGAGGTTCTCCATGAAAAAGCTGATCCTTGCTCTCCTGTGCGTGGCGCTGACCCTGGGGCTGGCGTCCGCCGCCATGGCTGACGCGGTCATCACCCGCAATGGCTACACCGCTTATCTCGGCCAGGAAAATCATTTGTTCTTGCTGGACCCCGCCGGGGTATCCCATGTGCTGCCTACGCCCATCGCCGATCTGACCGGCATGAACGACACCGAATTGTTCTGCCGGGATATGAACGGTCAGCTGTACGGCATCATGCTGGACAGCTCCGGCAGCCGCATCGTGGCGGCTCAGCCCACGGAGGCTGATCTGGCCAGCGTGTCCACCCCGCCGGTTTTCTCGCTGGAAGGCACCACGCTTAGCCTGCTGAAGGCTGACGGCACCCTGGAGACCGTTTCCACCACAGCTCTGGCCGCCTGCAGCAACGGCTCCACCCTGTTCTACATCGAGCAGGCAGGCACCGCGACCGTTCTGAAGGCCCGGACGCTGGAAGCCGCCGCGGCCCTGGCCGGAGCCATCGCGGCCCCCACAACCCGGGACATCGGCCCCGGCGTCAGCAATCCTCTGAGCATGACCGCCACGGAGGACGCTGTGGCCATCGTGGACGCTGACCACGCCATTACCACCGTGAACCTGACGGACAACAGCTACCACCAGTTCCCCGCTACGTCCCAGGATACCAACCTGGCCGTCAGCGTTGGCAATCGCCTCATTCGCCTGCACAAGAGCGAGACCCTTGGCTTCACGGTAGAGTTGACCTCCGATACCCAGGTCGTCGTTACTACGCCGCCCGCCACCGTGACCCCCGCGCCGCAGACCCCGCAGCCCCAGGCCACCGCGACCGCCAAGGTGACGGCCAAGCCCACCGCCAAGCCCAGCACTTCCGATGACGACGGCCGCATCAGCAAGGGTGCCCGAGGCTCCAAAGTGCGCAAGATGCAGAACCGGCTCAGCGAGCTGGGCTATCCCGTGGGCAAGGTTGACGGCGTCTTCGGTGACAATACCATGATCGCCGTGCGCCTGTTCTACGACGCCATCGGTTATAAGGAGCGCGCCTACGCTTCCTCCGCCATGCTGGATAAGCTCCATGGTAAAAACGCCCCTGTTTATGATCCCTACGCGCCCCTGAAGAGCGGCGACCGTGGCCAGGATGTGCGCATTCTCCAGCAGATGCTCTTTGACTTGGGCTATCTGGGCAAGGACGCCAAGGAAGTAGACGGCGCTTACGGCCCTAAGACCGTCGCCGCCGTTACGGCTTTCCAGACCGCGCAGAAAATTGATCCCGCCAACGGCGAGGCCACCAAGGATACCCTGGTGAAGCTCTACGAGGTGTATGAGCTGTTCAAGCAAGGCGTGACGCCTACCCCCGCCCCCACCCCCACCGAGGTTCCCACCGTGACGCCTCCGGCTCCGCAGGAGCCTGATCCCGGTGAGAAGCCCGTTGATCCCCCGGTTGATCCCGATCCCGGCGAGAAGCCCGTTGATCCGCCCGTTGACCCCGATCCCGGCGAGAAGCCTGTTGATCCGCCCGTTGACCCCGGGGATATTGCGACCAACACTGACCTGAAGCCCTGACACATGCAGAGGCGGAGAAGCATATGCTCCTCCGCCTCTTTTGATATTCGCGTTCAACCGCCTCTTCGGCATCCTTTGGGGCTGAACCCTCAATCCTCCCGAATATGCTCGGTGCCCTGCCGCAGCAGCGTGGACACATGATCGTCCGCCAGCGTATAAAACACCGTCTTGCCATCCCGTCGGCTCTTAATCAGTCGGGCCTGCTTCAGTGTGCGCAGCTGATGGCTCACCGCAGACTGCGTCATACCCAGCAGCTTGGCCAGATCGCACACGCAGACCTCCGCCTCAAACAGCGCGTACAGGATACGGATGCGCGTCCCGTCCCCAAAAACCTTGAACAAGTCCGCCAGCCGGACAAGGGTATTGTCATCGGGCATACGGGCCCGCACCTGATCGACCAGTTCCTCATGTACGCACAGATAGCCGCAGCGCTCGATCTCCTGGTTTTCCACGCGCTCACTTCCCTTCCCGCCTATTATAGCAGAAGCTGCGCCGCCGCGCAATCCACCAGAGGACGTACGCCTGGGGCGCTGCCCCAGAACACCGGTTGGGGGCTCTGCCCCCGACACCCCCGCGAAGGGCCTTCAGCCCTCTCGACTCCCATTTCGCGTCATGGGGCCAGCCTTCCGGGCGAAGGTATATGCGCGTGATAGGATACAGAAGGCTCTGCACTCTGACTCCCGCTGGTGGCTCTGCCCCCTACACCCCCGCGAAGGGCCTTCGGCCCTCTCGACTCCCATTTCGCGTCATGGGGCCAGGCCTCCGGGCGAAGGTATATGCGCGTGATAGGATACAGAGGGCGCTGTCCTCTGACTCCCGCTGGTGGCTCTGCCCCCTACACCCCCGCGAAGGGCCTTCAGCCCTCTCGCCTCCCATTTCGCGTCATGGGGCCAGGCCTCCGGGCGAAGGTATATGCGCGTGATAGTATACAGAGGGCTCTGTCCTCTGACTAATGCTGGGGGCTCTGCTCCCAACACCCCGCGTAGGGCCTTCGGCCCTCTCGCCTCCCACTTCACGTCATGGAGCCAGGCCTCCGGGCGAAGGTATATGCGCGAGATAGGATACAGAGGGCGCTGTCCTCTGACTCCCGCTGGTGGCTCTGCTCCCAACACCCCCGCGTAGGGCCTTCGGCCCTCTCGCCTCCCATTTCACGTCATGGAGCCAGGCCTCCGGGCGAAGGTATATGCGCGAGATAGGATACA
>CANOHT010000008.1 GCA_947565865.1 uncultured Clostridia bacterium | reverse complement strand
AAAATCATGGGTTGTTCAAGATAATAAATAGAATAACTAGGTTAATCGAAAAGCCTTTCATACTGGCCAGCGTCTAAAGGCGCTGGCTTTCACGATGTTCAAGCCTATTGCCTTTGTCACTCCTGCCGCCCCTTCAGGAGCGTTTGCATTCCTTGCCACCTTTAATACGGGTATCGCACTCGGTCGCGCTTCATTTATTCAGCGCAATATCATGTCTGTCCTGAACCTCCATGGATTTTTTGATCGCTGCTTCGTTCCTTCCCATCGTGGATCCATCATATCCCTCGCCCCAGATGTCGATTCCAGTACTTGCACTTCAGCTTCGCATGTTGAGTGAAAATCAGCAACGCACGCTTCCCTTTCAAGCATCCCATAAAGCTTGTCGCACTCAGCTTCGGCAGTATACGGTGCTGCAGGCAGACACGATCCGGCATGATGATCCCCTCTTATATTTCCACTTCTTTGTATTTGTCAGCGTCCTGATGATGTCCCACCAGTCTGCGCGATACTGATTATTGCTCTCTTTCGGCGGTACTTTGGTGTTTATACGATATAATATTTCCATATCCACGCAGTATGCGCCAGACTATTGTTTGGTTTGCCGTACAGCTTACTTTGCCATCTTCAATAGGCTATTGTAACTGAAAGATGAGACTTTGCTTAGCCCTATGTTTTCCGCCCGCATAGCGGATGGTTTTCTGCTTTGCTTCGCGCTTCGGGCTCAAGACACCAAATAAAATACCGCCCTGCTTTTCAGCAGAGCGGTAGATGGCGCAGCTTTGCGCTGCATCAGAACTTCAGCGGATTCACGCGCACGGACGGGCCCATGGTGCTGCTGATGTACAGGGAGCGCACATAGGTACCCTTGGCGGCGGCGGGCTTGGCCTTGTTGATGGCTTCCATCAGAGCGGTCAGGTTCTCATTCAGCTTCTCAGTGCCGAAGGAAACCTTGCCGATGGGGCAGTGGATGATGGCCGTCTTGTCCAGACGATACTCCACCTTACCGGCCTTGATGTCGTGGATGGCCTTGGTCACATCCATGGTGACGGTGCCGCTCTTGGGGTTGGGCATCAAGCCCTTGGGGCCCAGCACACGGCCGATGCGGCCAATCAGGCCCATCATATCCGGAGTCGCCACGCAAACGTCGAAGTCAAACCAGTTTTCCTGCTGGATCTTGGCGATCATTTCCTCAGCGCCCACAAAGTCGGCGCCAGCGGCAGCGGCCTCGTCAGCCTTCGCGCCCTTGGCGATCACCAGCACGCGGACGGTACGGCCGGTGCCATGGGGCAGCACGACGGCGCCGCGAACCTGCTGGTCAGCGTGACGGGGATCAACGCCCAGGCGGACGGAAATCTCCACCGTTTCGTCAAACTTGGCCTTGCCGGTCTTCACAACCAGGTCGCAGGCCTCGGCAGGATCATACTGGGTCAGATGGTCGATCAGCTTCACGCTGTCCTGGTACTTCTTACCATGCTTCATTCTATAATTCCTCCCATGTGGTATTAACGGCGCTATGTCCTCCCACATTGATCGGGGCTATGCCCCACAGTTTGGCATGTACGGCGCTGCGCCTTACTCCTCCACGGTAACACCCATGCTGCGGGCGGTACCGGCCACCATGGACATGGCGGCCTCAATGCTGCCGGCGTTCAGGTCGGGCATCTTGGTGGTGGCGATCTCACGAACCTGCTCCTTGGTCAGCTTGCCGACCTTGTCGCGGTTGGGACGGGCGCTGGCGGTTTCCACGCCGATGGCCTTCTTAATCAGCACCGGGACGGGCGGGGTCTTGGTGATGAAGGTGAAGGTGCGGTCGGAATAGACGGTGATGACCACGGGGATCACCAGGCCGGCCTGATTCTTCGTGCGCTCATTGAACTCCTTGCAGAAACCGGGGATGTTCACGCCGTGCTGACCCAGGGCAGGGCCGATGGGCGGAGCAGGATTAGCCTTGGCGGCCTGCACCTGCAGCTTGATGTAAGCAGTAACCTTCTTGGCCATGTTAATGGCACCTCCTAAAAAATGTGGTCACGCGGAAGCCTTGCACTTCCTCCCACGTCGCGCCGACAGAAGCCTGCCAGCGCCCTTGTACGGCGGCCGAAGCCGCCTTGCTTCGCCGCGCGCGGCGGCGGAAAAGCCTTTTGTGACGCCCTGAAAGGCAGGCGGATCAGTCTTCCTTTTCCACCTTGTCCAGATCCAGCTTCACGGACTGCTCGCGGCCAAAGAACATCTCGACCTTCACCGTCACGGTGCTGCGGATGGTGTCCACGTCTTCCACCACGCCGACGAAATTCTCGAGAGGGCCGGACAAAATCCGCACCCGCTCGCCGATTGCGAAGGAAAAGTCGACGCTCTTGGCCTCGGTATTGAGCATCATGTCCACTTCCTCCTGGGTCAGGGCCACGGGCTTGCTGTCAGGACCCACAAAGCCGGTCACGCCGCGGGTGTTGCGCACCACATACCAGCTCTCGCTGGTCTCGATCATGTGCACCAGCACATAGCCGGGATACACCTTGCGCTGACTCTTCACACGCTTGCCGTTGCGGATTTCCACAACGTCCTCCACGGGTACGCGCACATCAAAGATCAGATCCTGCATGCCGTTGTTTTCCACGGACTTTTCCAGGGTGTCCTTGACCTTGTTTTCATACCCTGAATAGGTATGAACCACGTACCAGCAGGGCTCCTTGGTCTTTTCGGTCATGTTCTTTCTCCTAATGCCGCCTTACAGAACCAGCAGCTTCACCAGTGCGGACGCACCCATGTCCAGCAGACCGATAATCACGCCCATGGCGAGCATGAAGACCAGCACGGTCACGGAATAGATGATCAGCTTGCGCTTGCTGGGCCAGGAAACCTTTTTGAGCTCATAATACATGTTCTTGAAGGGCCTGGCGATACGCTTGGGCAGCGCCTTGCACCAGTTCAGAAACTTCTGCATTTTGCCCGTTTCGGTCTTCTTGGCGGGGGCCTTGTTCTCCTCAGCCATTGTTTTCACATCCTCACATCGGGTCGTTGTGCTTACTTGGTCTCGCGATGAGCGGTGTGCTTCTTGCAGAACGGGCAATACTTCTGGAGCTCAATGCGATCCGGCGTATTCTTCTTGTTCTTCATGTTGTTATAATTGCGCTGCTTGCACTCCGTGCAGGCCAGGCAAATCTTGTTGCGAGCGGCGTTTGCCATTTGCGGCACCTCCTGCCTTTTGGATGTAGCCGATTTTCACGGCCCTGAAGATGGAGCGGGAAAACCGGGTATACCCATCCCCAGCCCGACGGCTGAGGATGGGCTGATGTCAATTACTCGATAACCTTGGCCACAACGCCGGAGCCAACGGTACGGCCACCCTCACGGATAGCGAAGCGCAGGCCCTGCTCCATGGCGATGGGGGTGATCAGGGTGATCTCCATGTCGATGTTGTCACCCGGCATCACCATCTCGACGCCGTCGGGCAGCTTGATGTTGCCCGTCACGTCCGTCGTGCGGAAGTAGAACTGCGGACGATAGCCATTGAAGAACGGCGTATGACGGCCGCCTTCTTCCTTCGTCAGCACGTACACCTGGCCGATGCAGTGGGTGTGCGGATGAATCGTGCCGGGCTTCGCCAGCACCTGGCCGCGCTCGATCTCGTTGCGCTGGATGCCGCGCAGCAGCGCGCCGATGTTGTCGCCCGCCTCGGCCTGATCCAGCAGCTTGTGGAACATTTCCACGCCCGTCACGACCGTGCTCTTCGCCTTCTCCATCAGACCCACGATTTCCACCGTGTCAGACACCTTCACCACACCGCGCTCAACACGGCCCGTCGCCACGGTGCCGCGGCCGGAAATGGAGAACACGTCCTCAACAGGCATCAGGAACGCCTGGTCAGTGGCGCGGGCGGGTTCCGGGATGTAGCTGTCCACAGCGTCCATCAGCTCGAAGATCTTCTTCGTCCACTCGTTCTCGTCCACATTGCAGCCGCCCTGCACAGCTTCCAGCGCCTGCAGCGCGGAACCCTTCACGATCGGAATGTCGTCGCCGGGGAAGTCGTAGCTGCTCAGCAGCTCACGAATCTCCATCTCCACCAGCTCCAGCAGCTCCTCATCGTCCATCATGTCCGTCTTGTTCATGAACACAACGATGTAGGGCACGCCCACCTGACGGGCCAGCAGGATGTGCTCGCGGGTCTGGGGCATCGGGCCGTCGGGCGCGGACACCACCAGGATCGCGCCGTCCATCTGCGCCGCGCCCGTGATCATGTTCTTCACATAGTCCGCGTGGCCGGGGCAGTCCACATGCGCATAGTGACGCTTCTCCGTCTCATACTCAACGTGCGCCGTGTTGATCGTGATGCCGCGAGCCTTCTCTTCCGGCGCCTTGTCGATATCGGCGTAGTTCATCGCCTGCGCTGCGCCCTTCTGCGCCAGCGTCATGCAGATCGCCGCCGTCAGCGTCGTCTTGCCATGGTCAACGTGGCCGATCGTGCCAATGTTTACGTGGGGCTTTTTGCGCTCGTAACGCTCCTTAGCCATGGGAAAATTCCCTCCTCAATTCAATTCATAGCTCTCCCCGCCCGGGGACATGCCGCCGGGCAGGTGAGAGGATAGGCCGTCCGCCCTCCGGCGTCAGGCTTAGTTGTTCTCCTTGGCACGCTGGCCGATGATCTTCTCCGCCACGGACTTGGGCACTTCCTCGTAGTGGTCGAACTGCATGGTGAACATGCCGCGGCCCTGGGTACGGGAGCGCAGGTCGGTGGTGTAGCCGAACATCTCGGACAGAGGCACATAAGCGTGAATAATCTGATCCACACCGCGGGCCTCCATGCCGTCCACACGGCCGCGACGGCTGGACACGTTGCCCATCACGTCGCCCATGTACTGCTCGGGCACGATGATCTCGACCTTCATCATGGGCTCCATCAGGCAGGGATCAGCCTTCTTCAGGGCCTCCTTGAAGGCCATGGAAGCGGCGATCTTGTACGCCATTTCGGAGGAGTCCACGTCATGGTAGGAGCCATCCACCACAGCGGCCTTGAAGGCCACAACCTCGAAGCCCGCCAGGCCGCCAGCCTTGGCCGCCTCCTGGATGCCCTGGTCGATGGGGGCGATGAATTCCTTGGGAATCACGCCGCCGACGATGCGGGACTCGAACTCGTAGGGCTTGCCCTCTTCCTGGGGATCCAACTCAATCCAGCAGTGACCGTACTGGCCGTGGCCGCCGGTCTGACGGATGAAGCGTCCCTCGGCGCGGGCATGCTTGCGGATGGTCTCCTTGTAGGTAACCTGGGGCTTGCCCACGGTGGCCTCCACCTTGAACTCACGCAGCAGGCGGTCGACGATGATCTCCAGATGGAGCTCGCCCATGCCGGCGATGATGGTCTGACCAGTCTCCTGGTTGGTGTAGGTCTTGAAGGTGGGGTCCTCCTCAGCCAGACGCAGCAGAGCCATGGTCATCTTGTCCTGGCCAGCCTTGGTCTTGGGCTCAATGGCAACCTCGATCACGGGATCGGGGAACTCCATGGACTCCAGAATGATCTGGTTGCCTTCATCGCACAGCGTATCGCCGGTGGTGGTATCCTTCAGGCCCACAGCGCCGCCGATTTCGCCGGTGTAGATGGTATCCACCTCTTCGCGATGGTTGGCGTGCATCATCATGATGCGGCTCATGCGCTCGCGCTTCTGCTTGGTGGAGTTCATCACATAGCTGCCGGCGCTCAGCGTACCGGAGTACACACGGAAGAAGGCCAGCTTGCCCACGAAGGGGTCCACCATGATCTTGAAGGCCAGAGCGGAGAAGGGCTCGCTGTCGGAAGGATGGCGCTCCATCTCCTTCTCGGGGTCCTTGGGATCGGTGCCCTTGATGGCGGGGATGTCCAGGGGAGAGGGCATGTACTCCACCACGTTATCCAGCAGGGGCTGCACGCCCTTGTTGCGATAGGAGGTGCCGCAGCACACGGGGTTCATCTGGCAGGCAATGGTAGCCTTGCGGATGGCGCCCTTGATCTCGTCCTCGGTGAGCTCCTCGCCCTCGAAGAACTTCTCCATCAGCGCTTCGTCGGTCTCGGCGACCTTTTCAATCAGCTCGGCGTGATACTGCTCCGCCAGCTCCATCATGTCGGCCGGGATGTCCTCGTCGCGCACGTCCTTGCCCAGGTCATCATAGTAAACCTCGGCGCGCATCCGCACCAGGTCGATGATGCCGCGGAAGGTATCTTCCTTGCCGATGGGCAGCTGGATCGGCACAGCGTTGGCATGAAGGCGATCCTTCATCATCGCCACGACCCGGTAGAAGTCCGCGCCGGTGATGTCCATCTTGTTCACATAAGCCATGCGCGGAACCTTGTAGGTTTCGGCCTGCTTCCACACGGTCTCGGACTGGGGCTCAACGCCGCCCTTGGCGCAGAAGACGGAAACAGCGCCGTCCAGCACGCGCAGGGAACGCTCCACCTCCACGGTGAAGTCCACGTGACCGGGGGTATCAATGATATTGATACGATAGGTCTTGTCCCGGTTCTCGGGATCGCGGGGATCATGCCAGACGCAGGTGGTGGCGGCGGAGGTGATGGTGATGCCGCGCTCCTGCTCCTGGGCCATCCAGTCCATGGTGGCGGAACCCTCGTGGGTCTCGCCGATGCGGTGAGTTCTGCCGGTGTAATACAGAATACGCTCGGTGGTCGTGGTCTTGCCGGCGTCAATATGCGCCATGATACCGATGTTGCGTACTCGGTCAAGGGGATGGCTGCGGGCCATTGGCGTTCGCTCCTTTCAGCTGATACAGCGTCGAATTACGGCGGGCAGATACGGCGACCGTATCTTACCAGCGGTAATGAGCGAAGGCCTTGTTGGCCTCGGCCATACGGTGCATTTCTTCCTTGCGCTTGACGGAAGCGCCGGTGTTGTTGGCGGCGTCCATCAGTTCAGCGGCCAGGCGCTCGGCCATGGTCTTCTCGCCGCGCTTGCGGGAGAACTCTACCAGCCAGCGCAGCGCCAGGGTCTGGCGGCGCTCAGGACGGATTTCGAGGGGCACCTGGTAGGTGGCACCGCCAACGCGGCGGGCCTTGCACTCCAGGGAAGGAGCTACATTGTTCAGTGCGGCCTGGAACACCTCGTTGGCGTCCTTGCCGGTCTTCTCAGCAATGGTCTCAAAGGCGGTATAGCAGACATCCTGCGCGACACCGCGCTTGCCGTCCAGCATAATCTGGTTAATCAGCTTGGTCACCACCGTGGTCCCGTGTACGGGATCCGGCAGCACCTCGCGCTTGGGTACAAAACCGCGACGGGGCATAGTATTCCCTCCTACTAAAATCCAAATGTTCTCTGCGACGTGGGGCAACGCGCCACGGCGTCCTCATCCTCTCCCGACGGGCGCAAGTCAGCATCAAGCGTCCCGGTCTCGTTCAAGACCGAAATGGCGGCCAGTCATGTGGAAACAAGCCCTCCTGCCCGGTTCCAAGGGCAGGCGCGTGTCCCCACGGCATGGGATCGCCGTGTCAGGCTGCGTATGGATAGAACGTCTTCGGCGCGCGCCTTACTTCTTCGGGCGCTTGGCGCCGTACAGGGAACGGGCCTGCATACGCTTGGCGACGCCGGCGGTATCCAGCGCGCCGCGAATGATGTGGTAACGCACACCAGGCAGGTCGCGCACACGACCGCCGCGGATCAGCACAACGCTATGCTCCTGCAGGTTGTGGCCGATGCCGGGGATGTAGCAGGTACCCTCAATGGAGTTGGTCAGACGGATACGGGCGATCTTACGCAGGGCGGAGTTGGGCTTCTTGGGCGTCGTGGTCTTGACGCTCAGGCAAACACCGCGCTTCTGCGGGCAGCCCTGCAGAATGGGCGCAGTGGACTTGTTGGCAACCTTCTCGCGACCCTTACGAATCAACTGGTTGATCGTGGGCATGGAAGCACCTCCTGAAATTATGTCCAAAAATTTCCGCAACCCTCGGAAACTTATTGGCGTTGGTATGTTACCCGTTGATGCCAGCGGCGGCGCAGGCAACCTGCAGCCCCAAGGCATGTCCGAGCTCCTTCATGGACGCGACCCGCACCACGGGCGCCCCGGCGGCTTCCGCCGCGCGAACCACCTGCTGATACAGATACGTATCCGCATCGTTGGCCACATACACCCGTCGGACGGTACCGGCCTTCAGCCCGCGAAGCACCTGGCGGGTGCCGACTACCTTCGAGGCCGCGTTCACCAAGCTTTCCACGCTGATTCCTCCCATCCATCCGCGCATAGGCGCACCCCAAAAAGGGCACACCTCGCCGCTGTATGCGTCAACCCGATTATCATACCATGCTTTATGCCCCTTGTCAACGGATTTCCCGCCGTTTTCGCCCCTGAAGACGGCAATTTTTTCGCGCTTCCGGGGCATGCTGAACACAGGAGGTATACCATGAAACGCTTTGCTTCTTACCTGATACTCTGCCTGCTACTCGGCGCCTGCGCCGCGCCCGAGGCCGCGCCTGACCCGCATCCTTACAACCTGCCGACCCTTCCTCCCCATCTGAATCTGGATGAAGGCGGCCGCCCGCTGCTGGCGGTCTATGTGGCCGAGGAAAACATCGTCCGGGAAATGGATGTGGAAACCTACGTCACCGGGGTGGTGGCCGGGGAAATCCCCAACGACTGGCCCCTGGAGGCCTTGAAGGCGCAGGCTATCCTGGCCCGCACCTTCGTTATGCGCTTTGTGTCGGAGCGGAAAAGCCGTTACGAGGGCGCGGACATATCCACGGACATCGCCGAAGCCCAGGCCTACAACCGCGGCCGAATCAATGATCGGGTGCGCCAGGCCGTTCGGGAGACCGCGGGGCAGGTGCTGGTGACGCCCTCGGGCAGTTTGCCCTATACCTGGTTCCACGCCCATGCCGGGGGGATCACCGCCCTGGCCAAGGAAGGGCTTGACTGGCAGGAGGCCGAGCCTGCCTACACCAAGGTCGGCCCCGGACTGGAGAGCGACGCCGCCCCGGCTTCGGCCAAGGCCTGGAAGGCAGCCTTCTCCCGGAAGGATTTTCTGGCCGCCTGCCGCCGCGCCGGGGCCAAGCTGGAAACCATCACCGATGTCGCCATCACGGAAAAAGGGCCCAGCGGCAGGGCCGTGATCCTGACGGTGGACGGCGTGGCCATCAATGCCGCCCGGCTTCGGCTGGAGCTGGGCAGCACCGTCATGCGCTCCACGCTGCTCACCGAGCTGGAATATGACGGTCAGACAATCACCATGGCCGGCAAAGGCTACGGCCACGGCGTCGGGATGCCCCAGTGGGGCGCCTATGCCCTGGCCATGGACGGCAAGACCGGCATCGAAATCGCCCTGCACTATTATGACGGGCTGGAGGTGGCTCAGCTGTGGGACGACGCTGCCGCCGGGGATCAATCGCTGTAAAACAAAGCTTCCTCTTTATATAGACCGACGGCTATCCCCATGATTCGACACACAGCCCGTCCGTTAGCCGCGCCAGGACAGGCTGTTTTTATGTTCAGCGCCTAAGCTCCTCATAATCAAAATAGGCCAGCATCCCGGGAATCAGCAGCGGCAGGCTGTTATCATACGCAAACGCCTCCCGCCGCATATACCGGCGCTCCACGCTGTCCAGCAGCCCTTCTCCATAGCGGACGCCCACCCGCTCGTTCAGGAAGGCGGCCATGACGCCGTACACGCCCTCGGGGCCCTCGCAGTACAGAGTCACGTCCTTCTCCGCCACGCCGAAGACCTCGCCCAACATTTCGATAGCCCGGAGCACATCCCAAACGCGCATGGCCGCCATGCTGTCACCCATAAACAGCAGGTTGCCGCACAGCGTGTACAGCGTGCCGAAGGCCCCCTTGTAGCTCGCCCCCAGCGTCATGTTCCGCTGCTCGATGGCGCCCATCCCCGGCACGTCCAGCACCAGCACCTGATACCCAGCCTCACATTGGGCACGGATCCACGTCTCATGGGCGGCGATTTTTTTCGTGCCGTCCTCCCAGACAGCCAGTACGGTGGGCATCCCTGGCGTTCCCTCGTCCTTTTCCAGCTTGATGAGATTGCCAAAGGCGAACAGGCGCTTCTGCGTCCACCAGCTGACGCTGACGCCCATATACCCACCTGTCTGCACACAGGCCGACCGAGGGAAAACCCGGGCATGGAACGGCGCCGGAGCACGGCCGAACATGACCCGCTCCGTCAGCCAGGCCCGCGCCCGCGCCATCCGGGTTTCCTCCGGCAGCGCCAGCCGTGCCGCGCGCAGTTCGGCGGCAAAGGCCGCGACCTCCTGCGGAACAAACCGGGCGTCCCTGATTTCCCCCTTGACCTGCCCGGTCTGCGTCACGCGCAGCGCCTCCTCCGGCAGGGGCGTGAAACCGCTGTTGTCCACCGTGATCCGCCGTCCCCCCAGCACCTCGGAGAAGAATTCCGCCGCTCTGACGGCAAGCGTTGGCGTGTAGGCGTGGGTATCGTTGTCCACAACCAGGCGGAGGCTGTCCGCTTTGCCATACAGCGCGTAGGCTTTCTTGGCGGCTTCGTAGGTCTCCAGCGTGCCCTCGATGGGGAAGAAATCGCACTGAACGGCCAGAATCATCGCCGGACGGGGCGCGAAGATCATCAGCGGATTCGCATGGTCGAAGCCTTTGGCCGCGATGCCGGGCCAGATCTGCTCGGCATCCTGCGCTTGACCCAGGCGCATATATTCCCGCCGGCTGGTAACGAAGGTGCCGGGAGCCGCGGCGGCGATTCGATCATCCACGGCCATCATCGCCATGGTCTGCGTACCGCCGCCGGAATTGCCGGTAACGCCGATGCGCTTGGGGTCGATCTCCGGCCGGGTCAGCATATAGTCCACCGCCCGCATTTCGTCCAGGAGAAAATATTGCTGCAGCGTTCGCCCGGTGGTCAGCGCCGGCACACCGCAGGCGTCATGGTCAGGAGAGGTGCGCTGAATCGTGAAAGCTCCCGCGTTATGGTCGTAGAAGTTCGACCGTTCGCCCTGGCCCAGCGGATCCATCGCCAGCACGATCAATCCGGCCTTGACCAGCGTCCAGCACACCCGCTGATAATCCTCGTCCATCCGGCCCAAAGGCGCGTGTCCGCACAGGAACAGCACCGCCGGGCCGGGCAGCGGCACACCCTTGGGGATGTACAAGGATGCCGTGACATAGGTGCGCGGGCGGGAATTGAAGACCACGGCCTCCACAATATAATCCCCCATGTCCGTCCGGCCTGCGACACGCGGATTCAGCGGCGCGTCACAGCTCATCCGCCCGCCGATGGCCTCCACAAACGCGGCCCGCATGGCCTCGTTGTATCGCCGCAAGGCCTCCGGCGTCTTCACCTGGTCACGCCGCGCGTCTCCCTGGTCGAACATCGCTTCCTGGTTTCGGTAGATGAATTCCTTCAATTGCTCGTAGCACGTCCGGTTGTACTGATGCGTCATTTGCTCAAAAGCCTCAAACATTTGCCGCTCCCTTCCGCCCTTAGGCGCGGGTATATCGCTTCACTTCAAGGCCCCCCTGAAGTCGGCCTTCGCCAGCGTCAAGCCCAGTATAACACAACACACCGGAGTCGCAACCAAAAGAAAAAAGCCTCCCCTTCCAAACAAAAGAAAAGAAGCCGGAGTACTTGACACCTTGGCACACCCATGATATAATCTAAAATTGCATCAGTATCTTTGTATGCTGTTGACTTTTTCCCGTGCAATGACTATTGTACACGCATAGCGTACAAAATGCAAGCGGGAAATTTTACAGCCATGCAGCGGAATGCTGGTCGGACGATGACAAGGGGTGATGGCTTACTATGGTGCACGAGGTAGACATGGGCAAGCTGCGCAAGCGCATGAGTTTCTCGCGTATTGATGAGGTTCTGAACATGCCCGATTTGATCGAGGTGCAGAAGAACTCTTATCAGCGTTTTCTTGACACTGACCTTCGTGAAGTACTGGCAGACGTTTCGCCGATTACCGATTACAACGGCAATCTGGTGCTTGAATTTGTAGATTACTCCCTGGATGAGCCGAAAAACACGGTGGAGCGCTGCCGCGAGCGGGACATGACCTACGCGGCCCCGCTGAAGGTGTTCGTTCGCCTGAAAAACCGCGAGACCGGCGAAATCAAGGAATCCGACGTCTTCATGGGCGACTTCCCCCTTATGACCGACCACGGCACCTTCATCATCAACGGCGCGGAACGCGTTATCGTCTCCCAGCTGGTCCGCTCCCCCGGCGTATATTTTGACCGCCAGCTGGACAAGGCTGGCAAGCCTCTGTATTCCTCTCAGATCATCCCCAATCGGGGCGCCTGGCTGGAATACGAGACTGACTCCAACGACGTGCTCTGGGTGCGGATCGACCGTGCCCGCAAGCTGCCCATCACCGTCATTCTGCGCGCCCTGGGCTATGGCACAGACGCGGAGATCATGGAGCTGATGGGCGAGGATGAGCGGCTGATGACCACCATCCAGAAGGGCGACAACGCCAAGTCCCGCGAGGAGGGTCTGATCGAAATCTACAAGCGCCAGAAGCCCGGCGAGCCCGCCAGCGCCGAAAGCGCCACCAACATGTTCAACAGCCTCTTCTTCGATCCCAAGCGCTATGACCTGATGCGCGTGGGCCGCTATAAGTTCAATAAGAAGCTCTCCATCGCCACCCGCATCAACGGCCAGATCGCCGCCGAGGACATCGTGAATCCCCAGACGGGCGAGGTCATGGTGAAAACGGGCGAGACCATCGCCCTGGAGGCGGCCCGCGAAATTCAAAACGCCGGCGTCAACGCCGTGCTGGTGGACTGCGAGGGCGTTGTCCGCAAGGTCATCGGCAACAACTTTGTGGATGCCAAGGGCTACCTGCCCTTCGACCCCAAGGACGCCGGCATCCTGGAAATGGTTCACCTGCCCACCCTGAAAACCATCATTGAATCCGTCGAGCCCGATCAGCTGATGGAGGCCGTGCGGGAAAACGTCAGCCAGCTGGTGCCCAAGCACATTCTGGCCGATGACATCGTGGCTTCCATCTCCTACCTGCTGGGCCTGAACTATGGCATCGGCTTCACCGACGACATCGACCACCTGGGCAACCGCCGCCTGCGCTCCGTGGGCGAACTGCTGCAAAACCAGATTCGCATCGGCCTCAACCGTCTGGAGCGCGTGGTGCGCGAGCGCATGTCCATCCAGGACAGCGTGGACGTGAAGCCCGGCGACCTCATCAACATCCGCCCGGTGAGCGCGGCCATCAAGGAATTCTTCGGTTCCTCCCAGCTGTCCCAGTTCATGGATCAGCCCAACCCCCTGGCCGAATTGACCCACAAGCGCCGTCTGTCCGCCCTGGGCCCCGGCGGTCTGAACCGCGACCGCGCCTCCTTCGAGGTTCGCGACGTGCATTACAGCCACTATGCGCGCATCTGCCCCATCGAGACGCCTGAAGGCCCTAACATCGGCCTCATCGGCTCCCTGGCCAGCTATGCCCGTATCAATGAATACGGCTTCATCGAGGCCCCCTATCGCCGGGTGGACAAAACCTCCAACCGCGTGACCAACGAGATCGTTTATATGACCGCCGACGAGGAAGACTTCTACCGCGTCGCCCCGGCCAACGAGCCCCTGAACGAGGACGGCTCCTTCGTACAGGATCGCATCACCGTCCGCGACAAGGCGGAGATCATCCAGGTGCCCGTATCCCAGGTGGACTTCATCGATGTGAGCCCCCGCCAGGTGGTGTCCGTGGCCACGGCCATGGTTCCCTTCCTGGAAAACGATGACGCCACCCGCGCCCTGATGGGCTCCAACATGCAGCGTCAGGCTGTGCCGCTGCTGGTGCCGGAAGCTCCCCTGGTGGGCACCGGTATGGAGTTCAAGGCTGCCCATGACTCCGGCGTGGTGATTCTCGCCAAGGAGTCCGGCGTGGTGGATAAGGTCAGCGGCGATGAGATCGTCATCAAGGACGAGTACGGCGAGCGCCACCGCTACCGCCTGACCAAGTTCACCCGCTCCAACCAGAGCACCTGCATCAACCAGCGTCCCGTGGTTTCCGCGGGCCAGAAAATTGAGAAAGGCGACCTGCTGGCGGACGGCCCCTCCACGGAGAAGGGCGAAATCGGCCTGGGCCGCAACGCCCTGGTGGGCTTCATGACCTGGGAAGGCTACAACTACGAGGACGCCGTTCTTCTCTCCGAAAAGCTGGTCAAGGAGGATATCTACACCTCCATCCATTTGGAGGAGTTTGAGTGCGAGGCCCGCGAGACGAAGCTGGGCCCGGAGGAGATCACCCGGGATATCCCCAACATCAGCGATGACGCCATCAAGGACCTCGATGAAGGCGGCATCATCCGCATCGGCGCCGAGGTTAAGGCCGGCGACATCCTGGTGGGCAAGGTAACGCCCAAGGGCGAGACCGAGCTGACGGCGGAGGAACGTCTGCTACGCGCCATCTTTGGCGAGAAGGCCCGCGAAGTCCGCGATACCTCCCTGCGTGTGCCCCATGGCGAGGGCGGCGTGGTGGTGGACGTTAAAATCTTCACCCGCGAAAACAAGGACGAGCTGGCCCCCGGCGTCAACCAGATGGTGCGCGTCTACCTGGCTCAGAAGCGCAAGATTTCCGTGGGCGACAAGATGGCAGGCCGCCACGGCAACAAGGGCGTCGTGTCCCGCGTGATGCGCGAGGAGGACATGCCCTTCCTGCCCGACGGTACGCCCCTTCAAATCGTTCTGAACCCCCTGGGCGTCCCCTCCCGTATGAACATCGGGCAGGTGCTGGAAATGCACCTGGGCTTGGCCTGTCGGGCGCTGGGCTGGCACATCGCCACCCCCGTTTTCGACGGCGCGACCTATGAGGAAATCCGGGAGTGCCTGGAAAAGGCCGCGGATACCATGGCCGCCCCGGAGGATCTGAGCGATCCCCATATGACCGAGTACCACTTCCACAACGGCAAGCCTCTGCGCCTTGACTTGGACGAGGAGGGCCGCCGCCTGTTTGTGGACGGCAAGCTGCGCGTTCGTGACGGCCGTACCGGCGACTACTTTGAGAACCCCGTTACCGTGGGCATCATGTACTTCCTGAAGCTTCACCATCTGGTGGACGACAAGATGCATGCCCGCTCCACCGGCCCCTACTCCCTGGTGACCCAGCAGCCCCTGGGCGGCAAGGCCCAGTTCGGCGGTCAGCGCTTTGGTGAGATGGAGGTCTGGGCCCTGGAGGCCTACGGCGCAGCCAACACCCTGCAGGAGATCCTCACGGTGAAGTCCGACGATACGGTGGGCCGTGTGAAGACCTACGAGGCCATCATCAAGGGCCAAAACATCCCCGCTCCCGGCGTGCCTGAGTCCTTCAAGGTGCTCATCAAGGAGCTGCAGGCCCTGTGCCTGGACATTAAGGTGCTGGACGCCAACAAGAACGAGATCGTCATCCCCGAGCTTGATCCCGAGGATATGATGTCCGGCGACGCCTCTCCCGCCCGCGAGGAGGAAGAGGATGCGCGCGCCGAAGCGCCTGAGCTGGAGCCCGACGCCGATTTGGATGACGCCGACGACATGATCGAGGCTGAATTCTCCCGGGATGATTTCTCCCTGGGCGGCGACGACGAGGAGCTGGATGACTTCAACATGGGCGATTTGGATTTGGACCCCCTTGAATAAGCAGGCCGCCTGAACCGCTTTATTGACTGGTAGCGAAGGGAGCGTGGACCCTTTTGTTTGAACTGACCAACCTTGACGCCATTCAGATTGGCATGGCCTCTCCGGAGCAGATCAGAGCCTGGTCCCATGGCGAGGTCACCAAGCCTGAAACGATCAACTACCGTACCCTCAAGCCTGAGCGGGACGGCCTGTACTGCGAGCGCATTTTCGGCCCCACCAAGGACTGGGAATGCAACTGCGGCAAGTACAAGCGCATCAAGTTCAAGGACAAGGATAAGATTTGCGACAAATGCGGCGTGCAGGTCACCCGCGCTAAGGTTCGCCGCGAGCGCATGGGCCACATCGAGCTGGCCGCGCCGGTGAGCCATATCTGGTATTTCAAGGGCATCCCCAGCCGCATGGGCATGCTGCTGGACATCAGCCCCCGCAGCCTGGAAAAGGTGCTGTATTTTGCCAACTTCATCGTGCTTGACCCCGGCAGCGACGAAACCGGCCTGAAGAAATACGAGCTGATTTCCGACGCCCGCTACCGCGAGGTGGAAAGCAAGTGCGGCCGCGGCTCCTTCCGGGCCATGATGGGCGCCGAGGCCGTGCGGGAAATGCTGCGGGAATTGGATCTGGATCAGCTCTCCCAGCAGCTGAAAGCGGAAATCGCCGAACTGGTGGAGAAGGAGCGCGACCGCGACACCGAGGGCCAGAAGCGCGCCCGGGCCGTGAAGCGGCTGGAAGTGGTCGAATCCTTCCGCGCCAGCCACAACAAGCCCGAGTGGATGATCCTGGACGTGGTGCCCGTCATTCCTCCGGATCTGCGTCCCATGGTGCAGCTGGACGGCGGCCGCTTCGCCACCTCCGACCTCAACGACCTGTACCGCCGGGTCATCAACCGCAACAACCGCCTCAAGCGCCTGCTGGAATTGGGCGCGCCGGACATCATCGTACGCAACGAGAAGCGCATGCTGCAGGAGTCTGTGGACGCGCTGATTGACAACGGCCGCCGCGGCCGCCCCGTAACGGGCCCCGGCAACCGCGCCCTGAAGTCCCTGTCCGACCTGCTGCGCGGCAAGCAGGGCCGCTTCCGTCAGAATCTGCTGGGCAAGCGCGTGGACTATTCCGGCCGCAGCGTTATCGTCGTGGGTCCCGAATTGAAGCTGCACCAGTGCGGCCTGCCCAAATTCATGGCCCTCGAATTGTTCAAGCCCTTTGTCATGGAGCGGCTGGTCAGCCTGAAAATCGCCCACAACGTCAAGTCCGCCAAGCGGGCGGTGGAAAAGGTTCGCCCCGAGGTCTGGGACATCCTGGAGGAGGTCATCAAGGATCATCCGGTGCTGCTGAACCGCGCGCCCACGTTGCATCGCCTGGGCATTCAGGCCTTCGAGCCCATTCTGGTGGAAGGCAAGGCCATCAAGCTGCATCCCCTGGCCTGTACCGCCTTCAACGCCGACTTTGACGGCGACCAGATGGCCGTCCATGTGCCGCTGTCCATGGAGGCGCAGGCCGAGGCCCGCTTCCTGATGCTGGCCCACAACAACATCCTCAAGCCCCAGGACGGCAAGCCCGTCATCAGCCCCTCCCAGGATATGGTCATCGGCTGCTATTACCTGACCATTGAAAATGAGAACGGCAAGGGCGCCGGCCGCATCTTCCGTGATCCCGACGAGGCGCAGATGGCCTACGCGCTGGGTCAGATCACCCTGCAAAGCCCCATCAAGGTGCGCATTGAGCGCTCCTTCAACGGCGAGACCGACCGCCGCCTGATCGACACCACCCTGGGCCGCCTGATCTTCAATGACGCCCTTCCGCAGAACCTGGGCTTCAAGAAGCGCGAGTGCCTTGATGACATGTTCGAGCTGGAGGTCAATGAGCTGGTGGGCAAGAAGCAGCTGTCCAACATTGTGGACATGTGCTTCCGCAGCCAGGGTGAGCACCGCACCGCGCTGGTGCTGGACGCCATCAAGGCCCTGGGTTACAAGTACTCCACCGTGGGCGCCGTCACCGTGTCCGTGGCCGACATCAAAACGCCTCCCTGCAAGCAGACCATGCTGGCGGAGACGGACGAGAAGGTGCGCAAGGTCAACGACCTGTATCGGCGCGGTCTGCTGTCCGAGGATGAGCGCTACAAGCGCGTCATCGACCTGTGGAACAGCTGCACCCACAGCCTCCGCGACCAGATTCTGCCCAACCTGGATAAGTTCAATCCCATCCGCATGATGACCGACTCCGGCGCCCGCGGCTCCTCCGCCCAGGTGTCCCAGCTGGCCGGCATGCGCGGCCTGATGGCCTCTCCCTCCGGCAAAACCGTGGAGTTGCCCATTCGCGCCAATTTCCGTGAGGGTCTGTCCGTGCTGGAGTTCTTCCTGTCATCCCACGGCTCCCGTAAGTCCCTGTCTGATACGGCGCTTCGTACCGCTGACTCCGGTTACCTGACCCGCCGTCTGGTGGACGTGAGCCAGGAGGTTATCGTCCGCGAGGAGGACTGCTTCGAGGCGCGGGGCGAGAAGGTGCGCGGCATTACCGTGCAGGAGCTGATGAGCGGCAAGCAGTCCATTGAATCCATCGAGGATCGGCTCCGTGGCCGCACTGCCGCTGAGGACATCCTGGACCCTGTCACGGGCGAGGTGCTGGCGCACCTGAACGAGGCCATCGACCATGCCAAGGCGAAGCTGATTGCTTCTCGCGGCGTGACGAAGGCTTCTGTGCGCAGTGTACTGACCTGTCGTACCGAGCATGGCGTGTGTGCCCGCTGCTATGGTCAGAACATGGCTCATGGCGGCAAGGTGGACGTCGGCGAGGCAGTGGGCATCATCGCCGCCCAGGCCATCGGCGAGCCCGGCACCCAGCTGACCATGCGTACCTTCCATACCGGCGGTATCGCTTCCGGCGATGACATCACCCAGGGTCTTCCCCGCGTGGAGGAGCTGTTTGAGGCCCGCAAGCCCAAGCGCGAAGCCACCCTGTCGGAGATCAGCGGCGTGGTGTCCATTCAGGAGACCAAGAAAAAGCGCGAGCTGGTCATTACCTCCGAGGAGGACAGCCGCGAGCAGAAGGCCTACCAGATCACCTACGGCAGCCGCCTGAAGGTGCAGGAGGGCGACCATGTGGAAGCCGGCGACGAGTTGATTGAAGGCTCCATCAACCCCCATGATCTGCTGCGCATCCTGGGCGTGAAAGCCGTGCAGGAGTATCTGTTGAAGGAAGTCCTGTCCGTTTACCGCCTCCAGGGCGTGGCTGTGGCCGACAAGCACATCGAGATCATCGTGCGGCAGATGCTGCGCAAGGTTCGCGTGGAGGACAGCGGCGACACCAACCTGCTGCCCGGCTCCCTGGTCAACATCTTCCACTTTGAGGAAGTCAACCGGGAGACCATCATGAACGGCGGCCGTCCCGCCATCGCCAAGCGCATTCTGCTGGGCATCACCAAGGCCTCCCTGGCCACGGAAAGCTTCATGTCCGCCGCATCCTTCCAGGAGACGACCCGCGTGCTGACCGAGGCTGCCATCAAGGGCACCATCGACCCGCTGATCGGCCTGAAGGAGAACGTGATCCTGGGCAAGCTGATCCCTGCCGGCACCGGCCTGAAGCGCTACAAGGGCATTGAGGTTCGGGAAAATTACGACTTCTAATGCAGGGGCCCTGCCCCGCACCCCGCCAGAGGGGTTTCACCCCTCCGGACGTCCTTTCCGCGATGGTGACGTATTCCTTCGGATGCAGACCGATTCGTGTGAAGGGTAAGGGAAAAATACGGGAGTTTCCCCGCTGGGGAGGCTCCTTTTTCTGATAAAATAGAAGGAGGGTTCAGCTTGGGGAATATCGTGCTCATTGGTATGCCCGGCTGCGGCAAATCCACCGTTGGCGTGGTGCTGGCCAAGGCCATGGCCATGGACTTCATCGACGCTGACCTGGTCATTCAGCGGCAGACGGGCAAGCGGCTTTCCGTCCTGCTGGACGAACTGGGCAACAGCGGCTTCCGGGCGCTGGAAAACAGCGTCAACGCCGGTCTTCAGGCAGAAAACAGCGTCATTGCCACCGGCGGCAGCGTGGTGTATGGCCGGGAAGCCATGGAGCATCTGCGCCAGCTGGGCACGGTGGTTTACCTGCACCTGTCCTACGAGCAGATCGAGGAGCGCCTGGGCGATCTTCACGCCCGGGGCGTCACCATCAAGCCCGGCTGGACGCTGCAGGATCTGTACAACGAGCGCTGCCCGCTCTACGCGCAATGGGCGCATCTGACCGTACCCTGCGACGGCCTGCGCCTTCGGGAGGTCGTGCTCTATCTGCAGACCCTGCTGAAGGCACAGGGGGATGCCGAATGACCCAGCTTGAACGCTTGTCCCGCCATCTGGGCAGCATGATCGACGGTCGGGAGGTGCTGGAAGTCGCCTGCGGCAGCGGGGATTTTTCCCTGATCGCGGCGCGCTCCGCCGCCCATGTCGCCTGCATTGACCTGGATACCTGCCGGCTCCGGCCCGCTGTCCTGACCTCACCCGGCGTCACCTTTCAGCGGATGGACGCGGCAAGCATGGCCTTTCCCGACGACGCCTTTGACATGGTGATGCTCCTCAACGCCCTGTTTCACCTGCGGGAATGCCTGCCCCAGGTTCTGTCGGAGTGCCTGCGTGTCCGGCGAAGCGGCGGCGTCGTTGTGCTGGCAAGCTCCTTCAAGCTGGACATGCCGCTGCTCCGCGAGGATGTTCCCGCCCTGCTGAAAGCACTGGACACTCCCTGGCGAACGGAGCGCTTTCCACCCTATGAGCTGATCCTCTGCTGATCCAGCGGCAAGCAGAGTGCGAACGTACATTTGTGTTCCCCTTGCGATTCTTTTCTATTTATGGTAAAATCATCGTTGGCGGATAAGCATCTGCCCGTTACACCACAACCTAAGGAGTTTTCTGAATGACGCAAAGCTACAACGCCGACAGCATTCAGGTGCTGGAAGGCCTTGAGGCCGTTCGGATGCGGCCGGGCATGTACATTGGCACCACCTCCTCCCGGGGCCTGCATCACCTGCTTTGGGAGATCGTTGACAACGCCATTGACGAGGCCAGCAACGGCTTCGCGGATGAAGTCCGGGTCACGCTGCACCAGGACGGCTCTGCCTCCGTGTTCGACAACGGGCGCGGTCTGCCGGTGGACGAGCATCCCACCCTGCACATCTCCGGCGTGGAGGTCATTTACACCAAGCTCCATGCCGGCGGCAAGTTCAACAACGAAAATTACAGCTACTCCGGCGGTCTCCACGGCGTAGGCGCGTCAGTGGTCAACGCCTTATCCCGCTGGGTCAGCATTGATGTCTACCGGGATTGGAGCCATTATCGTATCGGCTTTGAGAGCCGCGTGGAGAACGGCAAGGTGCTGGCCGGCGTTCCCACCGGCCCTCTCCAGAAGGTGGGCAACACCCGCAAAAAGGGTTCCCTGATCCGCTTTTTGCCGGACGATACCATCTTTGAGGACACCCGCTTCAACGGCGATCAGGTGGCCCGCCGCCTGCAGGAGCTGGCCTACCTGAACCGCGGCCTGATGATTACCTTCACCGACGAGCGCGTGAAGGACCCGGCCCTGCGGGAGAAGACCTTCCACTACGAGGGCGGCATCAGCGATTTTGTGCGCTACCTCAACGCTGACAAGACCACCCTTCATGATGAGCCCATTTATATGGAGGGCCAGCGGGACGCCATCATCTGCCGCGCCGCCATTCAGTACACCGACGGCTACACGGAGAGCATGTTCTCCTACGTCAACAACATTCCCACGGGCGAAGGCGGAAGCCACGAGACCGGCTTCAAGGCCGCCTTCACCAAGGCCATGAACGATTATGCCCGCAAGATCGGCGCGCTGAAGGAAAAGGACAACAACCTCTCCGGCGAGGACTTCCGGGAGGGCCTGACCTGCGTACTCATCGCCATGGTGAAAAACCCTCAGTTCGAGGGCCAGACCAAGGGGCGTCTGGGCAACAGCGAGGTTCGTCCGGCGGTGGAGGCCATCATTGCAGAAAAGCTGGCCGACTGGCTGGATAACCTGAAAAATCAGGACATCGCCACACAAATCGTGCAGAAGGCCATCCGGGCCGCCCAGGTACGGGAGGCCGCCCGCAAGACCCGGGACAACGCCCGCAAGGCCAATCAGCTGGAGGCCGCGCCCCTGGTGGGCAAGCTGTCCGCCTGCCGTGGGCGCAAGGCCGAGGACAACGAGCTGTTCATCGTCGAGGGCGATTCCGCCGGCGGCAGCGCCAAGCAGGGCCGCGACAGCCGCTTCCAGGCCATTTTGCCCCTGCGCGGCAAGCCCCTCAACGCGGAAAAAAAGCGGCTGGATCAGGTGCTGGCCAACGAGGAGTTCCGCAGCCTGATAACCGCCTTGGGCACCTCCATTGATGACGGCTTCAATCTGCAGAATCTGAAGTACCACAAGATCATCATCCTCTCCGACGCCGATCAGGACGGCGCTCACATCCGCGCCATCCTGCTGACCTTCTTCTACCGCTACATGAAGGATCTTGTCGCCGCCGGGCATGTGTACATCGGTATGCCGCCCCTGTACAAGGTGCAGAAGGGCAGTAATGTCTGGTACGCCTATGACGACAAGGAGCTGAGCCGGTTCACCAAGCTGGCGGGCAAGGGATACAGCCTCCAGCGCTACAAGGGCCTGGGCGAGATGAACCCGGAGCAGCTGTGGGCCACCACCATGGATCCCACCCAGCGCAAGCTGATGCAGGTCACCATCGAGGACGCCGCCCAGGCTGACCGGCTGATTACCATCCTCATGGGCGACAAGGTGGAGCCCCGCCGGGACTACATTACCGCGCACGCCGACTTCAACCGGGAGGACAGCTTCGAGCTGCCCCCCGAGCCGACCCAGCAGTAAGGAAGGAGAGGTAACCCATGGCGAGAAAACATACCAGCGATGATCGCCCCATCGCCAAGGACGATCCTTCCCGGATCATGCTCACCTCCGTGGAGGACGTGATGCACCAGTCCATGATCCCTTACGCGGAGCATGTCATCCTGGAGCGCGCCCTTCCCCGGGTGGAGGACGGCCTGAAGCCCGTGCAGCGGCGCATCCTCTACACCATGATGGAGCTGGGCACCACCCCGGACAAGCCCCACCGCAAGTGCGCCCGCATCGTAGGCGACTGCCTGGGTAAATTCCACCCCCATGGCGATACCAGCGTATACGATGCCCTGGTGCGCATGGCCCAGGACTTTTCCATGCGCGGGCCGATGGTGGACGGCCATGGCAACTTCGGCTCCATTGACGGCGACAGCGCCGCCGCCATGCGTTACACCGAGGCCCGGATGACGCCCCTGGCCCTTCTGATGCTTCGGGACATTGAGAAGGACACCGTACCCTTCCGCCTGAACTTCGACGATACCCTTAAAGAGCCGGACATGCTGCCCGCCCGCTTCCCCAACCTGCTGGTCAACGGCGCCAGCGGCATCGCCGTGGGGCTGGCCACCAACATTCCGCCCCACAACCTGGGAGAGGCCATCCGCGCCACCATCGCCCAGATTGAGAACCCCGACATCACCCTGGACGAGCTGATGCGAATCATCCCCGGGCCGGACTTCCCCACCGGCGGCGTACTGGTGCGGAACGAGGAAATCCGGCGCGGCTATGACACCGGCCGCGGCAAGCTGGCGCTCCGGGCCAAGGTTCACATCGAGGACGGGCTTTCCGGGCGGAAGCTCATCGTCATCACCGAGATTCCCTATCAGGTCAACAAGGCGGCCATGCTGGAGAAAATCCTGAAGCTGTCCGAGGAAAAGAAGGCGGCCCTGGGTTGCATCTACGACATTCGTGACGAGTCCGGCCGGGACGGGATGCGGGCCGTCATCGAACTCAAGCGGGACGCGGACGTTAACCGGGTACTGCAGTACCTGTACAAATACTCCGACCTGCAGGTGACCTTCGGCGTCAACATGGTGGCCATCGCCCAGGGCAAGCCCGTTCAGATGGGCCTGAAGACCATGATCGGCCACTTCATCCGCCACCAGCGGGACGTGGTGACCCGCCGCACCGAGCATGACCTGAAGCAGGCCAAAGCCCGGGCTCATATTTTGCAGGGCCTGATGATCGCCGTGGACAACCTGGATGAGGTTATCAGCCTGATCCGTTCCAGCAAGAACCCCAAGGAAGCCAAGGCCAAGCTGATGGAGCGCTTCCAGCTCACTGACGTTCAGGCCCAGGCCATTCTGGATATGCGCCTGCAGCGGCTGACGAACCTGGAGATCGTCGCCCTGCGCAAGGAGTACGAGGAAGTGCTCCGGCTGATCGACAAGCTGGAGGGCATCCTGGGCAGCGAAAAGAAGCTGATGGCCGTCATCCGCAAGGAGCTGGAGGAGATCGCGGCGGAATACAGCGACGAGCGCCGCACGGTGCTGGAAGCCCCCGACGCCTCCTCCGCGGAGCCCATCGACGACGCGCCCGTGCCGGAGGAGGCCGTGGTGGCCTACACCTATGGCGGCCAGTTCAAGCGCATGTATCCCGCCGTCTACCGCAAGAATCCCCTGCCCTCCCCCGAGGAGGACGGCAAGGAGGCCGCGCAGTATCTCTTCCAGACCAAAACGGACGAGACGCTGCTGATCTTCACCAACCATGGCAATTGCTATCCGCTGTCCGTAGGTGCGCTGAATGAGTGCAAGCCCAAGGATCGGGGTCAGCTGCTCTCCGGTGTGCTGCCCGGCCTGGAAGACGGTGAAGCGCCGCTGCATATCACTTGCCGCAGGCTCACCGATCTGCCCAAGGCGCCCGATTACCTGTTCATCACCAAGCAGGGCATGGTGAAGCGCACCGCCGCCCAGGATTACGACGTGCGCAGCAAGAAATTCGCCGCCGTCAACATCAAAGCCGGGGATGAGCTGATGACCGTCATGCCCGCCGCCACCCGGGACGATCTGCTGATGCTCAGCCGAAGCGGCATGTGCATCCGCTTCCCGCTGGAATCGGTGCCCACGCAAGGACGCATATCCGCCGGCGTGAAGGCCATGCAGCTGGAAGCCAAGGACGAGGTGATCTGGTGCGCTCAGCTGCCGGAGGACGGCGAACTGGTGCTCTTCTCCGAGCGAGGCTATGGCAAACGCATCCCTGCCATGGACTTTGAGCGGCAAAACCGCAACGGCAAGGGCGTCAAGTCCTTCTACTTTAACAAGAACGGCAGCAACGGGCGCTACATTGCGGGTCTGTACCTGGCCGGCAAGTCCCCCTGCACACTGCTGATCCATCAGGCGCAGAGTCCCGTCACCCGCCTCGCCAAGGATGAGGTGGTGGCACAGGGCAAGACCGACCGCGGCATGCCCTATGTGATGGCCATTCTCGATGATGTGGTGACTGGCATCATGGCCGAGGAAACGGTGGAAGGCTGACGGCCGGCATGGGGCTTCCGATCATCGGCAGCCCCCGAAAAGCCTGTCAGTTATGCCGTGGGCAGCCTGCCGGTCGAATATCGGCCAGCCCTTGTCAGCGCTGTGAAAACGTGATATGATGGTATCCATCAGGAGGTGCCGCCATGAACCGCAATGAAACCTTTCCGGCCTTGTCCGTCAGCACCCTGGCCATTCATTTGGCCTGGGCCAGCTTGGAAATCATCGTTTCCGATGTAGAGGATATCCAGCTCATGGTCTCCGGCGAGGATTCCTTCGTCAGCGAGCTGAAGCTGGCCCTCACCGACGGCTGCCTTGCCGTGGAGCAGCCCTCCTACGGCCTGTCTATCAAGCTGAAAAACGAAAGATGGATGCAGGTGCTTGTGCGCCTGCCCCGCAGCTGGAAAGGCGGCGTGACGGCGGGAACCGTCAGCGGCACCCTCAGTTCACGCGGCCTCACCGGTACGGATATTGCCCTGAGCACCGTGTCCGGCAGACTCCACGCGGAAAGCCTGACCGGCATTAACCTGACCTTGCACACCGTGTCCGGCGCTATCCTGGCCAGCGATCTGGCCGGCGACAGCCTGGCCCTGCGCACGGTGTCCGGCGGCGTCAAGCTCTCCGGCTGCGGCTTTGGCAGCTACCGCATCAGCGGCGTCAGCAGCCATATGGATATGGGCATGGTCAGCGCCTTTGATTCCCTGGAGGGCAGCACCGTGTCCGGCAACATCCGCGTGACCGCCCCCATCAGCCGGGCCGACGCCTCGCTGCGCGCCGTCAGCGGCCGGCTGTATACCGAAGGGATTTCCATCGCCCCCGACGCGCCAAGAATTGCGCTGAGCAGCGTTTCGGCCAATGTGCAGCTTATTTCCAGCCTGTAAGCAGGCGGATGAACATGAAGGAGGAACACCCATGGCAAGACAGAATTTCGGCTTTGGCGGCGGCGCCAATATGCAGCAGCTGATGCGGCAGGCCCAGAAAATGCAGCAGCAGATGGCTGAAGCCCAGGAGAAGCTGGACGCGGCGGAATACGAGGCGGCCAGCGGCGGCGGCATGGTGCAGGTGAAGGTCAGCGGCAAGCGCGAGATCACCAGCATCGTCATTGATCCCCAGGTGGTGGACCCCGATGACATCGAGATGCTCCAGGATCTGATTCTGGCCGCGGTGAATGAAGCCCTGCGCAAGGGAGAGGAAGCCCGGGAGAACACCATGGGCAAAATGGTGCCCGGCGGCATGGGCGGGATGTTCTGACCGTGGAGAAGCAGATTGAGCCCATCGCGCGGATGGCGGCGGAGCTTTCGCATCTGCCGGGCGTGGGCCACAAAACAGCCCAGCGGCTGGCCTATCACATCGTCAGCATGCCTCTGGAGGACGTTCACGCTCTGGCCACGGCCATTTGGCAGGGGCGCAAGGCCATTCGCTACTGCGAGCTGTGCGGCAACTATGCCGCCCAGGAGCAATGTGGCGTCTGCGCGTCCCCTGATCGCCACAACGGTCAAATCTGCGTTGTGCGCGACCCCCGAGACGTGGCCGCCATGGAGCGCATGAACGACTATCACGGCCTGTACCATGTGCTCCACGGCGCTCTCAGTCCCATGGACGGCGTGGGGCCGGACGACATCCGCATCAAGGAACTGGTCGCCCGACTGTCCGCCGAGGAGGTGGATGAGGTGATTCTTGCCACCAACCCCGACATCGAGGGCGAGGCTACGGCCACCTACATTGCCCGGCTGCTCAAGCCTCTGGGCGTAAGGGTCACGCGGATCGCCCACGGCGTCCCTGTGGGCTCCGACCTGGAATACGCCGACGAGGTGACGCTTTCCAAGGCTCTGGAAGGCCGCCGGGAGATGTAGGTCCGCTCGTTTGTCACGCATGAAACCGTCGTGAAGGAGCGTCACCAATGAAAAAATGGATGCTGTTGATATCCGTTCTGGTTCTGATGGCGGGCAGTCTGGCCTTTGCAGAAACCGACGCCGCTTATGGCGCATGGGTTATGGAGGCGTCGGACATCACCGTGACGGTCAATGACGAAACGGTGACCCTAAACCCAACCCTCACCCTTCGCCTGGGCATGACGGATGATCTGTCCAAGGCCTATTTATCAGCAGAAATGCGCCGAAGCGACGAAATTCTCGCGGGCTTTTGGGCCGAGGAGGAAAACAACGGCCCGGCGCGATATGCTTTGTCCACAGGCGAGACCTGCGGCTTGATTGAGCCTGGATACTATCTGCACTTCATCTTCATTGCCAATTTTCTTGACGAAGATGCCGATATGTCGGAAGTTACGCAGCTTCCCAATGCCCTGAACATGGCCAATGCGTTCTTTGGGGACACGAAACATCTTGGGCTGCTGCCGCAAACGCTTGGGAGCGTTGAAATAGCGGGCGACGGCGCCTATCGCTTCAGCGCCGAGTTTGAAGGCATGGCTGTCTCTGCCACCTTGACGCTTCGCTGGGAGCCTATCGCAGACAAGCCCTTCAACCTGTCCGGACTGCGCGAAGTGCCATTCAACGCGCGCAAGGGGCTTTTCGGCACTGAGGGCTTCACGGAAGCCGAGGAGCAGATGGCAATCGCTCTGATGTCCGACGAGTCCATCGCCAGGCTCATCACCGTTCTCCTGCCCATCATGAACGCGGAATAGCATCAGCCTTCACCTACCTTATCGACACCTCACGGCACGCTCTGTACTTTGGAGCGTGTCTTTTTGCCAAGGAGGACAGCATGGATATTGCCCTTTCCCTTCCCTACATCACCCTGGGGACACTGCTCCTGGCCGTTGTGCTGCTGATCGCTGTGCTGCTGCGCCAGAGCCGTCACGCCCGGGCGGAGCGGCATCGCCAGCAGCTGCTGATGGACGGTCTGGCCCAGGTGGACGGCGGCCTTCAGCAGGACGGCGCCCGGTGGCACGGCGAAGCCATGACCGCCATCCGCGACAACGGTCAGCAGGTGAGCGGCGCGGTAGCTTCGCTGGGGCAGCGCCAATCCGCCCTGCTGGAGGGTCTTCAGCACCAGCAGTCCGCCTCGGCCCGAAACCAGCAGGAGGCCCTCCATCAGAGCCTCAGCCGTCTGGACGCGCAGATGGAGCAGCTTCGCCAGGCTACCCAGCAAAGTCTGTCCGCCCTGCGCCAGGACAACGACCGTCAGCTGACGGAAATGCGCCGCACCGTGGATGAGAAGCTGACCCAATCCCTGGATAAGCGGCTGAACGACAGCTTCGCCCAGGTCAGCCAGCGGCTGGAGCAGGTCTACAAGGGACTGGGAGAGATGCAGACCCTGGCCAGCGGCGTAGGCGATCTGAAGAAGGTTCTCGCCGGGGTGAAAACCCGGGGCAGCTGGGGCGAGATGCAGCTGGGCGCGCTCCTGAGCCAGCTGCTGGCCCCCGGCCAGTATGAGGAGAACGCTCAGGTGATTCCCGGCTCCTCCGAGCGGGTGGAGTTCGCCCTGCGGCTTCCCGGTCGGGAGGAGGGCTGCATTTATCTGCCCATTGACAGCAAATTTCCCCAGGAGGATTACCTTCGGCTGACGGAAGCCAGTCAGGCTGCCGACCGGGAAGCCATGGCCGATGCCCGCAAGGCCCTGGCTACGCGCATCAAGGCCGAGGCAAAGCGCATCAGCAGCAAGTACATCGCGCCGCCCCACACCACGGATTTCGCGGTGATGTTCCTGCCGGTGGAGGGCCTTTACGCCGAGATCACGCAAACCCCCGGTCTGGTGGAGACTCTGCAGCAGGATTACCGGGTGGTACCCGCCGGCCCCAGCACCTTTTCCGCCCTGCTCAACGCCCTGCAAATGGGCTTCCGCACCCTGGCCATCGAACAGCGCACGGGGGAGGTCTGGCAGCTGCTGGCCGCGGTGAAAAAGGACTTCGGCCTCTTCGCGGAAACGCTGGAAAAGACCCGCCAGCGCATCCGTCAGGCCGGCGAGTCCATTGATACGGCCTTCACCCGAACCCGCTCCATCCAGCGGAAGTTGGGGGCGGTGGAACTCCTTGACGGAGAGGATACCGACTTGCCCGAGGTAACGCCATGATCCTGCATACCGGTCTGCGCACGGACATCCCGGCCTTCTATACCCCTTGGTTTCTGCGCAGGCTGGAGGAGGGCTATGTGCTGGTGCGCAGCCCCTACGCCGCCACCACCGTTACCCGGTACAGCCTGTCCCCGGAGATGGTGGATCTGATCGGCTTCTGCACCAAAAACCCTCGGCCCATGCTGCCCCACCTGGACAAGCTGACCCCCTATGGCCAGCACTGGTTCGTGACCATTACGCCCTACGGCCGGGATATGGAGCCCCATGTGCCGCCCAAGGAGCAGGTGATGGCGGACTTCCGCACCCTGTCGCGGGCCCTGGGGCCGGATCGGGTTGCTTGGCGCTATGATCCCATTCTGCTGACGGAACGCTATCCCCTGCCCTGGCACCTGGAACAGTTCGCCGCCATGGCCCGAACGCTGCGAAACGCCACGGATACCTGCGTCATCAGCTTCATCGACCTGTACGAGAAGGTCAAGCGCAGCGCCCCTGAGCTGCGGGCCGTCAGCCGTGAGGATCGTATCACTCTGGGGCGGGAGATGGCTGCCATCGCCCGGGAGAACGGCATGAATTTGAAGGCCTGCGCCGAGGGCGGCGAGCTGGCCCCTTACGGCGTGGACTGCTCCGGCTGCATGACCGACGCCGTCTATGAACGGGCCTTCCGCGGGCATCTGCGCTTTCCCAGGCTGCCCCGCGGCCGCGGCGCCTGCGCCTGCCGCCTCAGCTGCGACATCGGCGCGTACAACACCTGCGGCCACCTGTGCCGCTACTGCTACGCCAACGCCAGCCCCGCCCTCGTCCGCCGCACCATGGCCGCGCACGATCCCTATTCGCCCCTGCTCACAGGCCGCCTTCAGCCAGAGGATCAGGTATTGGAAGCTCGGCAGGAATCCTGGCGGGACGGGCAGCTTCGCCTGGATGATTGGTTATAAGCGCTGGCATGACAGCGCGCTGCTTGACCGAGCGGCCGCGCCCATTGGTCGAAAAGCAAACCGTCCCCCCGGCCGCTCCTTCGCGGAAAAAGCGATGTCCGACAAGATTCCGCAGGGGGGACGCCCTGCTTCAGCGTCCCAAGGGGAAACCCAGATGTTCACCCGGCAGGCTGTATCCAGCGAGCTTGCCGCTTTTGACCTGGACTTTGCTGATAGACCGGTCAGCTTCGCTAATAAACCGGCCGTAACAAAGGTACACAAGAAAGACAATCCACGCGCCAAAAACGATTGACATGCCTGAAGGGATATGCTATCCTAAACAGGAATCCGGCATACAAGGAGCCGGATCGGATGGGAGATACGACGGATGTTCGCTACGCTCGCGCTGCTGGTTGTAAAGGGCCTACTGATTAGCCTCGTTCTTGTACTGCTGGTAATGTGCAAGAACGTGTCTAAAAGTTTTGCCCTGCATGGCCATGTGTGCTGAAGAGCCATCAGCGGAGGCGCTTCCTTATTTGAAGAACGCCGCTGAACCCTTTCGCGATCACGTCCTCAAGCCTGCGGTCTAACTTTTAGACGGCAGGCTTTTTTACATCCCGGCGGGCTTTCCCGCCAGCATACCAATTACACAGGAGGGAACAGCATCATGGAGATGACCGGCGCCAAAATCGTGATGGAATGCCTGATCGAGCAGGGAGTTGACACCGTATTCGGTTATCCCGGCGGCACCATCCTCAACGTCTATGACGAATTGTACAATTATGCTGGCCGCGTCCAGCACATCCTCACCGCCCATGAGCAGGGCGCCTGCCACGCCGCCGACGGCTATGCCCGTTCCACTGGCAAGGTGGGCGTGTGCTTTGCCACCTCCGGCCCCGGAGCCACCAACCTGGTCACCGGCATCTCCACCGCCTACATGGATTCCTCCCCCATCGTGTGCATTACCTGCAACGTGGGCGGCAATCTGCTGGGTAAGGATTCCTTCCAGGAGGTGGACATCACCGGCGTGACCATGCCTATTACCAAGTGCAACTTCCTGGTGCGCTCGGTGGATGAATTGGCGGACACCATCCGCGAGGCCTTCGCCATCGCCCGCAGCGGGCGGCCCGGCCCCGTGCTCATCGACATTCTGAAAAACGCCACGGCGGAAACGGCGGACTTCGAGCCCCTGCCCCGCTCCACCCACGGTACCCACGGCCGCCTGGCCGCGCTGATGGCCCGCTCCTCCCAGGACTTCAAGGCGCCCGAACCCGACCACCGGGACATCGACCGGCTGGTGGAAATGATCGGCGAGGCGAAAAAACCACTGCTCATCTGCGGCGGCGGCGTTGTCCGCGCCCGGGCCCATGAGGAATTTGAGGCCTTCGCCAACCGAATTGACGCGCCTGTGGCCATCACCGTCATGGGGGCGGGCGGCTTCCGCGGGCGGAATCAGCTGACCACCGGCATGATCGGCATGCACGGCTCCCAAGCCTCCAACATGGCCGTGGACGCCTGCGACCTGCTCATCGCCGTAGGCTGCCGTTTCTCCGACCGCGTGGCCCTCAGGCCCGCTACCTTCGCCCAGAACGCCAAGATCGTTCAGATCGACATTGACCGCAGCGAGATCAACAAGAACGTCCAGACGGATCATCATATCATCGGCGACGCCAAACGCGTGCTGGAGCTGCTCCTGGAACGGGTGCAGCCCATGGCACACGATGATTGGAAAAAGTACGTCTTCTCTTACAAGACCGAGACGGAATATGAAGAGGCCGCCGACCGCCTCACCCCCGGGCAGGTGCTTTCCTCCATCGCGCGCATCTGTCCCCAGGATACCATTGTCGCCACGGATGTGGGCCAGCATCAGATGTGGGCCATCCAGCACTTCCACTTTGATTACCCCGGCCAGCTGCTGACCTCCGGCGGCTTCGGCACCATGGGCTTCGGCCTGGGCGCGGCCATCGGTGCGCAGGCGGCCCATCCGGACAAGACGGTTCTGCATATCACCGGCGACGGCTCCTTCCGCATGAACTGCAACGAACTGGCCACCGAGCAGGCCTACCATCTGCCCATCATCAACGTGCTGTTCAACAACGGCACCCTGGGCATGGTGCGCCAGTGGCAAACCCTCATCTACAAGGAGCACTACTCCCAGACCACCCTGGACCGTGCGCCCGACTTTGTGAAGCTGGCGGAAGCCTACGGGCTTTCCGGCCGCCGCGTACAGACCGTGGCGGAGCTGGAAGCCGCCCTGCAGGAGGCGCTTGCCTGCGGTCACGGCTATGTCATCGACTGCGTCATTGACATCGACGAGAAGGTTCGCCCGATGGTCGGCGGCGGAAGCCATATCACCGAATTCATGCTCAACTGAGGCGGACGTCGCTCCGCTTCCCAACGACGTGATAGAGAAGGAGAAGACCGTCATGAACGAATCGAGCCGCCAAACCCTGGCCGTGCTGGTGGACAATGAATCCGGCGTGCTGTCCCGGGTGGTGCGCCTGTTCTCCGGCAAAGGCTACAACATCGAGTCCCTGGCCGTCGGCACCACGGACGATCCCAAGGTTTCCCGCATCACCATCGAGATTCTCGCCACCGACAGTCAGACCAGGCTGATCTCCAGCCAGCTGCGCAAGCTGTTCTGCGTCCATTCCGTCAAAATCCTCAACCCCGGTCACGCCATCCGCCGGGAGCTGGTGCTGATTAAGGTCATGGCCTCCTCCAGCGAGAGCCGCAACGAGATCATTCAGATCGCCAACATCTTCCGCGCCAGCATCATTGACGTTTCGGTATCCTCCCTGACCCTTGCCGTCATCGGTGACGAAAGCAAGGCGGAAGCCATCCAAAACCTCCTGCGGGAGTTTGGAATTCTCGAGCTGGTGCGCACCGGCATGGTCGCGCTGGAGCGGGGTCAATTTACCATCGACGAGCAAACCAAAGTGAAAGGGGAATATGACTATGGCAAAAATGTACTATGAGAAGGACTGTGATCTGAACAAGCTCACCGGCAAGACGGTGGCGGTGGTGGGCTACGGCTCCCAGGGCCACGCCCACGCGCTGAACCTGCGGGATTCCGGCGTGGATGTCATCATCGGCCTACGCCGGGGCGGCAAAAGCTGGCCCGTGGCCGAGAAGGACGGCTTTGAGGTGCTGACCGTGCCGGAGGCCACCAAACGCGCCGACATCATCATGATCCTCATCAACGACGAGAAGCAGGCGGATATGTACCGTCAGGACATCGAGCCCAACCTGACCGAGGGCAAGGCCATCGCCTTCGCCCACGGCTTCAATATCCGCTACAAGCAGATCGTTCCCCCCGCCGGGGTGGACGTGTTCATGGCCGCCCCCAAGGGCCCGGGCCATACCGTGCGCTCCCAGTATGTGGCGGGCAAGGGCGTCCCCTGTCTGGTCGCCGTGGAGCAGGACGCCACCGGCCACTGCTATGACATCGCCCTGGCCTACATCGCCGGCATCGGCGGCGCCCGCGCGGGCATCATGGAAACCACCATGCACGACGAGACCGAGACCGACCTCTTTGGCGAGCAGGCCGTGCTGTGCGGCGGTGTGGTCGATCTGATGCGCTGCGGCTTCGAGACCCTGGTGGAAGCCGGCTACGAACCCGAAAACGCCTACTTCGAGTGCATCCACGAGATGAAGCTCATCATCGACCTCATCAACAAGGGCGGTGTGGCGGCCATGAACTACTCCATCTCCGACACTGCTGAATACGGCGAGTACGTCTCCGGCCCCCGTGTGCTGCCCTATGAGCAGACCAAGGCCAACATGAAGGCCGTTCTCCAGGACATCCAGGACGGCACCTTCGCCGGCAAGTGGATTGCCGAGAACAAGAACGGCCGCTGCTTCTTCAACTCCAAGCGTGAGCAGCTGGCCAAGCATCCCATGGAAATCATCGGCCGCCAGCTTCGCGAGCAGATGCTGTGGAAGAACGACGCCAACCTGGACAACGCCTCCAATTAATACGGGGGGCGCTGCCCCTCGACCTCGCCAGAGGGGCAGCGCCCCTCTGGACTCCCGTTCGGGCAGGCCGCGGCATGGCTGCTTCCTGGCTGGTGTTCCGCCGCACGGAAAGTGCGGCGGAACGCGGGAACTGCGGCGCGGGGAGCGCGGAGCAGAGCTCCGCGGCTCTGGCACGAAAAATGTGGAGCGAAGCGCCGCATCCCATTTATCGCACGATCCGGGTCGTACCCGGAAAGAGCGTTCACTGCTTACACTTTTTACAGACGGAGGTATCCGCTATGCTTTCCGACAACATCAAGCAAGGCGTGGGCCGCGCGCCCAACCGCAGCCTGCTCTACGCCCTGGGCTACACGGACGAGGAGATCCGCCGCCCCATGATCGGCGTGGTCTGCTCCTACAACGAGATCGTCCCCGGCCACATGAATCTGGACAAGATCGCCGAGGCCGTCAAGGCGGGGATTCGCGCCGCGGGAGGTACGCCGGTGGAGTTCCCGGCCATCGCTGTGTGCGACGGCATCGCCATGGGCCATGTGGGCATGAAGTACAGCCTGGTCACCCGTGACCTCATCGCCGATTCCACCGAAGCCATGGCCATCGCCCATCAGTTTGACGGCCTGGTGATGATCCCCAACTGCGACAAGAACGTGCCCGGCCTGCTGATGGCCGCCGCCCGGCTGAATATCCCCACCATCTTCGTCTCCGGCGGGCCCATGCTGGCGGGCCGCCTGCCTGATGGCCGCCGCACCTGCCTGAGCCACATGTTTGAGGCTGTGGGCGCTTATCACGCCGGCACCCTGGACGAAGACGGCGTACGCACCTACGAGGAGAACGCCTGTCCCTCCTGCGGCAGCTGCTCGGGCATGTACACAGCCAACTCCATGAACTGCCTGTGCGAGGCCCTGGGCATGGCGCTCCCCGGCAACGGCACCATTCCCGCCGCGTATTCCGCCCGGCTTCGCCTGGCCAAGCATGCGGGGATGCAGATCATGGCCCTGGTGGAGAAGAATATCCGGCCCCGGGACATCATGACCCCCTCCGCCTTCAACAACGCTGAGACCGTCGATATGGCCTTGGGCTGCTCCACCAACACCATGCTGCACCTGCCCGCCATCGCCCATGAGGCCGGTGTGACCATCGACCTGGATCACGCCAACGCCATCTCCGCCGCCACGCCGAACCTGTGCCATCTGGCTCCGGCGGGCGACACCTTCATGGAGGATCTTGACCGGGCGGGCGGCGTCTTCGCCGTGATGAAGGAACTGACGAAGAAAGCCTTGCTGGACGTCTCCGTTCTCACCTGCACCGGCAAGACCCTGGCGGAAAATCTGGAAGGCGTGGTCAACCTGGATGAAAGCATCATCAGACCCATCGACCGGCCCTACAGCCAAAGCGGCGGCATTGCCGTGCTCAAGGGCAACCTGGCCAAGGACGGCTGTGTGGTCAAGCAGAGCGCCGTCGCGCCTGAAATGATGCGCCATGAGGGCCCCGCCCGGGTCTTTGATTCTGAGGAGGACGCCATCGCCGCCATTTATGACAAGCAGATTCACGCCGGGGACGTGGTGGTCATCCGCTATGAGGGCCCCAAGGGCGGCCCCGGTATGCGGGAAATGCTCAACCCCACCTCCGCCATCTGCGGCATGGGCCTGGGCGAAAGCGTGGCGCTCATCACCGACGGGCGCTTCTCCGGCGCCACCCGAGGCGCGTCTATCGGCCACGTCAGCCCCGAGGCGGCCCAGGGTGGCCTCATCGCCCTGGTGGAGGAAGGCGACCTGATCGCCATCGACATTCCTGCCTGCTCCATTGAGCTGAAGGTGCCCGAGGACGTGCTGGCCCGCCGCCGCGCCGCCTGGGTCTGCCCCGAGCCCAAGATCAAGACCGGCTACCTGGCCCGCTACGCCAAGCTGGTTTCCTCCGCCGACAAGGGCGCGATTTTGGAGTAACGTGGAGGGGCTCTGCTCCTCCACCCCGCCAGAGGGCTCTGCCCTCTGGATACCCGGCAGGGGGCGCCGCCCCCTGCACCCCCGCGAAGGGGCTTCGCCCCTCTCGACGCCCGTCTCGCGATCAAGCTGCCGGCCTTCGCTCGAAGGTTGCGCGCGTGGGAGAGAGCATGCAGCTTGGGTGGAAGGTGCGCCGCACGACAGGCGCGGAGAAACCCCGAGTCTGGACCTGCGCGGGCGTTTTTCGTAAGGATTTGAATAATCGTGAGAGGATGTACCTGATGAGTCAGATTAAAATTTTCGATACGACCCTGCGCGACGGCGAGCAGTCCCCAGGCTGCTCCATGAATTTGAAGGAGAAAATCGAGGTCGCACGCTGCCTGGAACGGCTGAAGGTGGACGTGATCGAGGCGGGCTTCGCTATCTCCTCCCCCGGCGATTTCGAGAGCGTGCAGACCATCGCCCGCACGGTGAAGGACTGTTCCGTGGCCTCTCTGGCTCGGGCCACCATGAAGGACATCGACTGCGCCTGGGACGCGGTGAAGGACGCCGCCGACCCGCGCATCCACCTGTTCCTGGCCACATCGCCTCTGCATATGGAGTACAAGCTGAAAATGACCCCCGAGCAGGTGCTGGAGCGCACAGCCGCCATGGTGGCCCACGCGAAGAAATACGTCTCCAACATCGAGTTCTCCTGCGAGGACGCCACGCGCTCGGATATGGACTTCCTCATCCGTGTGGTGGACGCCGCCATCCGCAGCGGCGCGACGGTCATCAACCTGCCGGACACCGTGGGCTACACCACCCCCGTGGAGATGCAGCGCCTGATCGCCGAGGTCATCGCGGGCGTTCCCGGCAGCGATAGGGTGGAATTTTCCGTCCACTGCCACAACGACCTGGGCATGGCCGTGGCAAACTCCCTGGCGGGCGTCCTGGGCGGCGCGCGGCAGATCGAATGCACCATCAACGGCCTGGGCGAGCGCGCGGGCAACACCTCCCTGGAAGAAGTCGTCATGGCCATGCGCACCCGGCCGGACGTTTTCGGTGAGGACACTACCCGCATTGACACCACGCAGATCTTCCGCGCCAGCAAGACGGTCTACAACATCATCGGCCAGACCGCCCCGCTGAACAAGCCCATCGTGGGCGTTAACGCCTTCCGTCACGAGAGCGGCATTCATCAGCACGGCGTCCTGGCCAACAAGAAGACCTATGAAATCCTCACGCCTGAAGCCGTGGGCGTCCGCCTGGACAACATCGTTCTGGGCAAGCACTCCGGCAAGCACGCCTTCGCCGCCCGCCTCAATGACATGGGCTATGAGCTGGATGACGCGGAGCTGCAGCGCTGCTTTGAGGAGTTCAAGGTGCTGTGCGACAAAAAGAAGAACGTGGGCGACCAGGACATTATCGCCATCGTCACGCACTCAGCCACCGATGACGAGGAGGTTGACGGCTACAAGCTGACCTGGTTCGCCGTTCACACCTCCAACATGACCACCTCCACCTCCGTGGTTCGCCTGAGCCTGGACGGTCAGGAGTTTGAAGCCGTCTGCTCCGGCGACGGCCCGGTGGACGCCGCCTTTGAGGCCATCGACCAGATCATTCGCCCGGTGGAGCACTCCTTCGACCTCTACCGCATCAACTCCATCTCCCCCGGCAAGGACACCATGGGCGACGTCTCCGTGAAGCTGGGCTGTGACAACCGCACCTTCTCCGGCCGCGGGCTGCACACCAACATTGTCGAGGCCTCCGTCCGGGCCTATATCAGCGCCATGAACAAGCTGCGCGACTACGCCATCCGCCGCGCGAAAAAGGAGGTTTGATCCGCCATGGGTATGACCATGACGCAAAAGATTCTCGCCGCCCATGCCGGGCTTCCCCAGGTGAAGGCGGGCGACCTTATCGAAGCACGACTTGACCTGGTACTGGGCAACGACGTGACCACCCCTGTGGCCGTCAAGGTCTTTGACGAGGCCGGGTTCACCCGCGTTTTCGACAAGGACAAGATCGCCATCGTGCTGGATCACTACACCCCCTGCAAGGACATCAAGTCCGCCCAGCTGTGCAAGACCGCCCGGGACTTTGCCCGCCGCTTTGACATCACCCACTTCTTCGACGTGGGCACGGTGGGCATTGAGCACGCGCTGCTGCCGGAAAAGGGCATCGTCGCCCCCGGCGAGTGCATCATCGGCGCGGACAGCCACACCTGCACCTATGGCGCCCTGGGGGCCTTCTCCACCGGCGTGGGTTCCACGGACATGGCTGCCGGCATGGCCTCGGGGGAAAACTGGTTCAAGGTGCCCAGCGCCATCAAGGTGACGCTCCTGGGCAAGCTGCCGCCCTACGTCAGCGGCAAGGATATCATCCTTCACCTCATCGGCCTCATCGGTGTGGACGGCGCGCTGTACAAGTCCATTGAGTTCACGGGCGATGGCGTCCACGAATTGAGCATGGACGACCGCTTCACCATCGCCAACATGGCCATTGAGGCCGGCGGCAAGAACGGCATTTTCCCCGTGGACGACAAGACCATCGCCTATGTGGAAGGCCGCGTTAGCCGTCCCTGGACGGCCTACGAGGCCGACGCCGACGCGGAGTATGAGCGGGAGGTGGTCATCGACCTGAGCAGCCTTCAGCCCACCGTGGCCCTGCCCCACCTGCCCAGCAATGTCAAGCCTGTGGCCGAGGTCGCGGGTCTGCCCATCGATCAGGTGGTCATCGGCTCCTGCACCAACGGCCGCATCAGCGATATGCGCATCGCAGCGGACATTCTCCGTGGCCGCAAGGTGGCCGACGGCGTACGCTGCATCGTCATCCCCGCCACCCAGCAGGTCTATCTGGACTGCATGACCGAGGGGCTGACAGAAGTCTTCATCCAGGCCGGCTGCGCGGTTTCGACGCCCACCTGCGGCCCCTGCCTGGGCGGCCATATGGGCTGCATGTGCGAGGGCGAACGCGCCGTCGCCACCACCAACCGCAACTTTGTGGGCCGCATGGGCCATGTGAAGAGCGAGGTCATCCTGGCCAGCCCCGCCATCGCCGCCGCGTCCGCCGTGATGGGCTGCGTCGCCTCGCCCGCCGCGCTTGAGAAGGAGGCTGAATAACATGGTTACAGGCAAGGTTTTCCGCTACGGCGATAACGTGGACACCGACGTGATTATCCCCGCCCGCTACCTCAACGCCCCTTCCCCGGAGGAGTTGGCCAAGCATTGCATGGAGGACATCGACGCCTCCTTCGCTTCCACTGTCAGGCCCGGCGACATCATGGTGGGCGGCGCGAACTTCGGCTGCGGCTCCTCCCGGGAACACGCGCCCATCGCCATCCAGGCCTGCGGTGTGCGCTGCGTCATCGCGGCCAGCTTCGCCCGCATCTTCTACCGCAATGCCATCAACATCGGCTTCCCCATTCTGGAATGCCCGGAGGCCGCCGCGGCCATTCAGTCGGGCGACACCGTGTCCGTGGATTTTGCCACAGGCGTCATCCGGGATGATACCACCGCAGAAACCTTCCAGGCAGTAGCTTTCCCGGCCTTCATCAACAGGATTGTCGATCATGGCGGCCTCCTGCCTTACCTGAAGGCCCGCCAGGACGAAGAGGACTGAGCCGTGTATATCCACACCATGCTGCTGAGCTTGCTGGCCTGCTTCGTGCTGGCCTGCGCGGCCCAGCAGCTGCTTCCGGGCAAAGGGCGCGTCATTGTCAGCGGCACGGTGCTGTGCCTTTGGGCGGCAGCTGTGCTGTATCTGACGATTCTATCCCGCGCCCCCGTCCCGGAGACCCGCATCCAGCTGATCCCCTTCCTGGGGCAAAGCAGTTATAGCGTCCGTCAGACGGTCTATGGCATGGTGGAAAACGCCGTCATGTTCGTCCCTCTGGGCTGCTTCCTGCCGGTTATGCTGCCGCGGCTCAGGCTGCGCCGCGGCCTGCTGATCGGCGCGGGGACGTCCCTTTGCATCGAGCTGCTCCAACTGATAACCCACCGCGGCATCACCGCCACAGAAGATTTGCTGGCCAACACCCTGGGCTGCGTTCTGGGCTTGACCCTGATGCGCCTTATGCGGAAGCTGGCCGCTCACGCCTGATCCTTTATCCCATCACAGAAAGAAGGCATCCTCTCATGCGTTACAACATCGCCCTCCTGCGCGGCGACGGCATCGGCCCCGAAATTGTGGACTCTGCCGTCCGGGTGCTTGAACGGATCGCAGAAAAGTTCGGCCATACCTTTGTCTTCACCCCCTATCTCATTGGCGGCGCAGCCATTGACGCCACCGGCATTCCCCTGCCCCAGGAGACCATTGACGGCTGTCTTGCTGCCGACAGTGTGCTGCTGGGCGCGGTGGGAGGCCCCAAGTGGGACACACAGCCCGCCGCCCTGCGCCCCGAAAAGGGCCTGCTGGGCATCCGTTCCGCCATGGGGCTGTACACCAACCTGCGCCCCGCCAAGCTTTACCCCGCCCTCAAGGATGAATGCCCCCTGCGGGCGGACATCGTGGCGGAAGGCTTTGACCTGATGATGGTTCGGGAGCTGACCGGCGGCATTTACTTTGGTCAGCGCGGCCGCCGGGAAGGGCAATACGGCCCTGAGGCCTACGACACCGAGGCCTACTCCGTTATGGAGGTAGAGCGCATCGCCCGCGCCGCCTTCGACGCAGCCCGAAAGCGCCGCAAGAGCGTGATCTCCATCGACAAGGCCAACGTGCTGGAAACCTCCCGGCTGTGGCGGGAGACGGTGCATCGGGTGGCCCAGGAATACCCGGACGTCGCCTGCACCGACATGCTGGTGGACAATGCCGCCATGCAGCTGGTGCGGCGGCCCAGCCAATTCGACGTGGTGCTCACCAGCAACATGTTCGGTGACATCCTCTCCGACGAGGCCAGCCAGATCACCGGCTCCATCGGGCTGCTGCCCAGCGCCTCCCTGGGCGAGGGCAAGCGCGGCCTGTACGAGCCCATTCACGGCAGCGCCCCGGACATCGCCGGGCAAAACAAGGCGAACCCCATCGCCACCATTCTTTCCGCAGCCATGATGCTGCGATACGCCTTCGACCTGACCGCTGAAGCCGACCGCATCGAAGCCGCGGTGGACGCCGTCCTATCTGCCGGTTTCCGCACCGCGGACATCGTGGGCTCCACCGGCGCGACGCCCCTCTCCTGCACCGCCATGACCGACGCAATCCTGGAACGGATTTAAGGGCTCCGCTGCGGGGGCACTGCCCCTGCACCCCGCCAGAGGGGCATTGCTCCTCTGGCCGCCCGTTCTGCGTCAGGGGTGAGCGCTTTCGGTCTGACAATATCCGCATGAGCGTTTTCGGGGGCGCTCCCCCCAAGCCCCCGCCAGAGGGGCGACGCCCCTCTGGACGCCCGTTCTGCGTCAGGGATGGACGGCTTCGGGCAAGCAATATGCGCATGAGCGTTTTCGGGGGCGCTCCCCCCAAGCCCCCGCCAGAGGGGCGTCGCCCCTCTGGACGCCCGTTCTGCGTCAGGGGTGGACGGCTTCGGGCAAGCAATATGCGCATGAGCGTTTTCGGGGGGCGCTCCCCCCAAGCCCCCGCCACAGGGGCGTCGCCCCTCTGGATGCCCGTTCTGCGTCAGGGATGGACGGCTTCGGGCAAGCAATATGCGCATGATGGTTCCGGGGCGACTATCTTAGGAAAGGTCGTTGATTTATGAATCGGCAAATCGCCAAGCTGCTGCTTTACGGCAGCCTGCCGGAGGACAGCATGCTCATGCGGCTGTCCGGCATTTTTTTCGACTGGCATCATCACGCCTGTGACAAGTCGGTTTTGATCCAACGTATTTACGCCCAGGTGAAGCGTCTGCTGGATCTGGCCACGATCTACGGCTTCAACGACAACCTCTGGCACAACTACCTGGCCTTTGTCCTGATGACCTGCGAAAACTCCTTTTCCCTGACCTGTGAACGCGTAGGCCCCAGCGAAGGCAGCGTGAACCGCTTCGCCAAGGCGGACTTCCGCATCTTTAAGGCCCTGTTCGACTTCGACTTTGCGCCCATCGAGGCCGACCTGGGCATCGACTGCTTCTCCATCCTCTCCCGCTATCAGGCCATTCCCAAGCAGGCTCAGCGCTACTATCAGAACGTTTCCCAGGCCGTCCGCTCTCTTTCCTCCGCCATTGAGGCGGCGGAGGACGAGGATGCCGTTTTCCGCCTTGTCACAGCCTATTACCGGGAGCACGGCGTGGGCATGTTCGGGCTGAACCGCGCCTTCCGCATCCAGGAACAAAACGGTCGGGTCATTTTCGAGGCCATCAACAACATCGACCGGGTTATGCTCAGCGACCTCATCGGCTACGAACCTCAGAAAAAGGAGCTGCGCCAGAACGCGGAGGCCTTTGTCGAGGGACGCGGCTGCAACAATATGCTCCTTTACGGCGACGCGGGCACCGGCAAATCCACCTCCGTCAAGGCGCTGCTGAACGAATACGGCAGCCAGGGCCTGCGGATGGTCGAGATTTACAAGCACCAGTTCGGCCTATTATCCCAGGTCATCGCCCAGGTAAAGAACCGCAACTACCGCTTCATGATCTTCATTGACGATCTGTCCTTCGAGGAGCATGAGGTAGAGTACAAATTCCTCAAGGCCGTGATTGAGGGCGGGGTGGAGACCAGGCCCGGCAACGTGCTGATCTGCGCCACCTCCAACCGCCGCCATCTCATCCAGGAGACCTGGAACGATCGCAGCGACATGGAATTCAAGGGCGATGTCCACCGCTCAGACACCATGGAGGAAAAGCTCTCCCTGGCCGCGCGCTTCGGCTGCGCCATCAACTATTCCAACCCTAACCGCCAGCAGTACCACGACATCGTGCGCGGGCTGGCGGAAAAGTACCCCGCCATCGGCCTGAGCGAGGAGCAGCTGCTCCAGGAGGCCAACCGCTGGGAGATCCGCCACGGCGGCATATCCGGGCGGACGGCGCAGCAGTTCATCAACCATCTGCTTGGCAGGGAAGCACCCGACTAAAACGAACGGCGCACAGCAACCCCATACGACACGCTAACTCGCCGTCGGTAGACCGCAACTCGAAAATCGACAAGCCCCTCCGGGGCGGTTAAACAGGTCGAAACCCCTGTGCGGCGATTTTCGTGCAATCTCGTCAGAAATTGCTTCCTTACACAAACGAACGACCGGGAGCTTGCATCGCAAGCGACCAGTGAGTGCACACTCGCAAAAGTGGCGCACGCCGCTCTTGCGACATCCGAAAGGAGACGCTGTCCCATGGTCACTCTTGACAAAATCTACCATGCAGCCTTTGTCCTCAAGCCCGTTGCCCGCAAAACCGACATGATCCACGCGCCCAAACTGTCCGACGGCTTCGACATGTACCTGAAGACCGAGAACCTCCAGCTCACAGGCTCCTTCAAGCTGCGCGGCGCGTACTACAAGATCAGCCAGCTGACTCAGGAGCAGCGCGCCGCCGGAATCATCGCCTGCTCGGCGGGCAATCATGCCCAGGGCGTGGCGCTGGCCGCCAGCCGCATGGGCATCAAGGCCATTGTCTGCATGCCTGACGGCGCGCCCATCAGCAAGGTGGAAGCCACCAAGGCCCTGGGCGCGGAGGTCTGCCTGGTCAAGGGCGCCTATGATGACGCCTATGCTCACGCCCTCCGCCTGCAGCAGGAGTCCGGCATGACCTTCATCCATCCCTTTGATGATGACGAGGTGATCGCAGGCCAAGGCACCATCGGTCTGGAAATCCTCGACCAGCTGGCGGACGTGGACGCGGTTATCTGTCCCGTGGGCGGAGGCGGCCTGATTTCTGGCGTGGCCTACGCCATCAAGACCCTGAACCCCCAGGTGAAGGTTTACGGCGTACAGGCGGAAAACGCCCCCAGCATGGCCCAGTCCATGCGGGAGGGGGAGGCCATCACCCTGAACACCGTCGCCACCTTTGCCGACGGCATCGCCGTCAAGCATCCAGGGGACACCACCTTTGCCATGGTGCGGGACTATGTAGATGACGTTGTAACCGTCAGCGAGGATGAGATCGCCGCGGCCATCCTGGCGCTGATGGAGAAACAGAAGCTGGTGGCTGAAGGCGCGGGCGCCGTGTCCGTGGCCGCCGCCATGTTCGGCAAGCTGCCCATTCAGGGCAAGAACGTATGCTGTCTGGTCTCCGGCGGCAACATTGACGTGAACATCCTCTCCCGGGTCATCACCCGCGGCCTGGTCACCGCCGGACGCAACGCCATGCTGCAAATTGCCCTGGAGGACAAGCCCGGCCAGCTGCTGGGCGTCAGCCAGATCATCAGCGAATGCGGCGGCAACGTGGTCTCCGTGCAGTATGAGCGCAGCGACGCCAATATGCCCGTGGCCAGCTGCTTCCTCAAGATCGGCATGGAAACCCGAGACTTTGAGCAGATCGCCCTCATTCGGGAAAAGCTGGCGGAAAACGGCTTCAACATTGTCAATTGAACAGATAAAAAGGCATCAACCGCCTCACACATCGCGCCAGCGAAAAAGGGAGTCTGAGGGCCGATGGCCCTCAGGCAGGGGGTTGGGGGCAAGGCCCCCAACGTCTCCCCCCTCGCGAAGCGAACAAAACGTAGTCAGGCACCGCAGCGTCCCTGACGGTCGGTTCCAAACGCATCGATTGTGATGAACAATCAATAAAAGAGCAGAATCAGCATTTTCGCCGATTCCGCTCTTTTCGTTTGCATTTCTAAAATATGTGTTCCGGGAGTTTCCCTCAACCGTCACGGCGTTCCGCCGCGACACCTTCCCCAAGGAGGAAGGCTAAGAGGGGAACTTTTCCTATCCATTTAAGTTTTGGGGAACCGACCGTGCGGAATCGCTTCACTCCCTAACTGCTTCTTTTTCGCTTCGCGAAAGGTACGTTGGGGGCCTTGCTCCCACCCCCCGCCTGAGGGCCATCGGCCCTCAGACTCCCATTTCCGCTAGCGCGATCCATTGCAGGCTCGGGGTATTGCATTACCGTGTCAGCCGCTCAATGGCTTCCTCCTGGGTTGCCACAAAGAACACGTCCTTGCCTTTATTGCTTTCACGAATGAAGTCCTGCAAGGGCTTGCTGGTATAATGCGAATAATCGCCGTAAATGGCAATGCGCCCGCCATAGTTGACGTACTTCTGCAAAATCTCACCCGCAAGGCCCGTGCTGAGGATGAAGAACGCCTCCGCCACCAGCCTTTTGCTGATGACAATGTTCTTCGTTCCATGCTCATACTTGGCCTGCACCAGCAAATCCAGCGCGGACTGGGCATCGGTCAGCACCGGTTCCTCGCTGTCAATCACCGCACACAAAATATGGTTATTTTCAATCGTCGTCATCTTCATAAAACGAACTCCTCTTCTTAATAGATGCTCCCTGCCGCGCCTTGGCATTATGCCAACTGCAGCTGGTAGAGCTTCTTATAAATGCCGTCCATGTCCAGCAGCTCCTGATGGGTGCCGCTTTCGCGGATGCGGCCATGGTGCATCACAATGATGCGGTCGGCGTGCTGGATGGTGGACAGTCGATGCGCCACCATGATGGTGGTGCGGCCCCTCATCAGCGTTTCCAGTGCCTCCTGAATCCACAGCTCCGTCTCGGTGTCGATGTTGGCGGTGGCCTCGTCCAGAATCAGGATGGCGGGATCATAGGCCAGGGTTCGGGCAAAGGACAAAAGCTGCCGCTGCCCTGCCGAAAAGGTTGCCCCGCGCTCGGTCACCCGCTCGTCATAGCCGTGGGGCAGGCGCTCGATGAAGCGGCTGGCATTGGTGTTCCGCGCTGCCTCACGGATGGCGGCATTGGAGATGCTTTCGTCCCGCAGGCGGATATTGCTCTTCACGTCTCCGGTGAAAATGAACACGTCCTGCTGCACCTGACCGATGGCCCGGCGAATCTGATCCCGGGACAGCTGTCGGATGTCAACGCCGTCAATGCGGATGGCGCCCTTTTGAATATCGTAGTACCGGCCGATGAGGTTCAGGATGGAAGACTTGCCCGCGCCTGTGGCGCCCACAAAGGCCACCCGCTGGCCGGGCTCAATGGTGAAGGATACATCCTTGAGGATATAATGCTCATTGTCATAGGCGAACCACACATGGTCGAACTCAATCCGGCCCTTGATCCCCGGCAGCGCCACGGGCTTTTCGGGATCCTGAATCATCGGCTCCTCATCCAGCAGGGTGAAGATCTTCTCCGCCGACGCGATGGCCGACTGCAGGGTGGAGAACTGCTCCGCCAGCTCCTGAATGGGGTCGAACAGGTTGCTGATGTACTGCACAAAAACGTACAGCGTACCCAGGGAAATCGCGCCCCCCAGCACCTGCGCGCTGCCGCCGCCCAGCACCAGCGCCATGGCAATCACCGACACAAGGTAGAGACTGGGGCGGAAGATGGCGTAGACCATCATTTCCTTGTAGCCGGCCTTGTACAGCTCCTCGCTCTTGTCGTTGAACTCCGCGTGCTTCTCCTTTTCCCGGGCGAAAATCTGAATCAGCTTCATGCCGGAGAGATGCTCGGACAGGAAGGTATTCAGCACCGTGCGCCAGGTGCGGCTTAGCTGGTATGCCTTTCGGGACATCTTTCGGAAGTAGATTGTCAGCACCAGCACCACCGGCACCAGCGCAAAGCTCAGCAGCGCCATGCGGACGTTCAGGGTCAGCATCACCACCGCCAGCCCCAGGATCATCATGACGTTGCGGAAAAAGCGGACAATAATGTCGGAATACAGCTCGTTGATGGACTCCGTATCGTTGGTGACGCGGGTGACGATGCGGCCCACGGGCGTCAGGTCAAAAAAGCGCATACTGAGCTTCTGCACATGGGCCATCAGCTCCTCGCGCATGGTATAGACGATCTTCTGACCCGTTTCCTGAATCATCAGATACTGCTTGCGGCTGAAGACGAAGGTCGCCGCCAGCATGGCAAGGTATAGCCCCGCCGCCTTCAGCACGCCGAGGAAGCGCGCCTCCGCCATCTCGCCGGGGGCAAAATCGCCGGTGATGTATGCGTCGATGGCATTGCCAATGAGAATCGGCCGGTATAAATCCAGGCCGGTAATCAGCAGCGCCAGCACCAGGCAGACAACCACTGTCTTCCAGTAAGGCCTGACATAGCCCATCATCCGCAGGAAGGCGTTGCCCTGGTAGCGGACTTCATCCTTGCTTTCCTTCTGCCGCTCAGTCATCCCGTGCCCCTCCCTCCTCATGCAGCTGCTTTTCCAGCTGCTGCTTCTCGTACAGCTTGGCATACAGACCGTTGTGGGCCAACAGCGCCGCGTGATCGCCGTACTCCGCCACCCGGCCTTCCTCCAGCACCATGATGTGGTCGGCATCCTGGATGGTGGATATGCGGTGCGCAATGATGATGGTGGTCTTCCCCCGGCGGTTTTCCTTCAAGTTGTGCAGAATCTGCCGCTCCGTGTCGGTATCCACGGCGGACAGCGCATCGTCCAGAATAAGGATGGGCGCATCCTTCATCAGCGCCCGGGCGATGGCGCTGCGCTGCTTCTGTCCGCCGGACAGGGTCACGCCGCGCTCGCCCACCAGGGTGGCGTAGCCCTCGGGGAAGTCCATGATGTTATCATGGATGCAGGCGGCCCGCGCCGCGGCCTCCACCGTCTCGCGCTTCCATTCATCCACACCGAAGGCGATGTTGTTTTCCAGGGTGTCGGAGAACAGGAAGCTCTCCTGGGGCACATAGGCGATGCCGTGGCGCAGCGTCTTCAGGGGAATCTCCCTGATGGCGTGACCATCCAGCAGAATGCTGCCGTCCTCGGCGTCATACAGCCGCATCAGCAAGGTGGGGATGGTGGTCTTGCCGCTGCCCGTCCGGCCCAGGATGGCCAGGGTTTCCCCGGCCTTCACCTTCACCGAGACCTGCGTCAGTACCGGCGTCTTCGGCTGATCCGGGTAGGCAAAGCTCAGCTCCCGCAGCTCCACCTCGCCCTTCAGCGCCTGGATGGGCTTCACCTGGCTGTCATCCACAATATCGGGCTTTTCGTCAAAGATGGTGATGATGCGGCCCATGGACGCCAAGCCCTGGGAAACCGAGGTGATGCACTCGCTCACGGCCATCATCGGCCATACCAGCATACCGATGTAGCTGTTGAAGGCGATAAACTGGCCCAAGGTGATTTCGCCGTGAATGGCCAGATAACCGCCGTAGAGCAGCGTCAGAAGGCTGCTGATGCCGATGACCATGTTCAAAAGCGGCATCACCAGGGCGCGGAGCCGTACCACCCGCAGGTTCTTGTCCTGGGCATTTTGGTTGATCTTGGCAAAGGCCAGCAGCTCCTTCTGCTCCTGGACGAAGGCCTTGATGACGCGGATGCCGCTGACTGTCTCCTGCACCTGATCCGTCAGATCGGAGAATGCCTCCTGCCGCTCTCGGAAGCGGCGGTGCATGGTCTTGCCGTAGAAATAATCACCGACAATGATCAGCAGCATCGGAATGACCGCCACCAGCGTCAGCTTCAGGCTGACATACTGAATCATTTTGCCCAGCACCAGCACCAGCATCACCGAGGCGTCAAAGGCCGTGATGACCGTCATGCCCAGCAGCTGCCGGACGCTCATCAGGTCGTTGGTGAAGTGCGCCATCAAATCGCCGGTTTTGTGCTCGTTGAAATAGCGCACCGACAATTTCGTCAGATGGCCAAAGAGATCATTGCGGATCTCCTTCTCAATGGAGCGGGCCGCGCCAAAGAGAAAAAAGCGCCAGCAGAACCGCCCCAGCGCGATCACCGCGCCGATGAACACAATCCGCCACACCAAAGACATCACGCCGGCCATACCCATGGAGCCGCCGGCCAGACCGTCGGTGATCTCCCCGGCGAACTGGGGCACATAAACGTTCATGGCATCCACCACAAACAAGGCCGCGATGCCCAGCAGATATTGCAGCCAGTGTCTGCTGACATAATGGCTCGCAAACCGCGTTTCTCTCATGATTTCCTCCTTTGCGTCACCATTGACATATCGTTTATCATAACACAAATCCGGGGTGTTTTTCAATATCTTCCTCTTGCGGCAAGTAAATTCTCCGTCCTGCCCCGCGCCTTGCGCCCATCTCGTCAACATGTTATAATCGCATATAGATTCAAACGGCCGCAGCAGGCGCGCATACCAAGGCAAACCCTTAACGCGAAAGAAGGAGGGAGCTTATGAAACTATCCCTGAAGGGTATTCTGGCGCTGTTCGTATGCCTGAGCGTCGCGGCACAGCTTGTGGGCATCTGGGGCTTGTTTCTCGCCAATCACGCGGTGGAGGTCGGCACAGCCTACCGATATGAGGAGGAGTCCACCCTGCGGGCCTGCAGCGCCATGGACGCCTATCTTCAGCGCAAGGCTGACATCGCGGTGGAGCTTTCTTACAACGAACAGGTGAAGGAATATGCGTTAGCCTCCCACGCCAGCCGCTACCGACTGTATCCGCTTCTCAGCCAACTGATGAAGGGGCTTTTACTGGATGACATCGCCATCGGCGCGCGGCTGGACTTCCGGGATGAAACCAGTCTGAACGCGGGGCGCATCCCGGAAATCCGGCACGTCGAGGAGCCTTTTCATCAGCCCGTGTATGAGGACGCGGCAATCAAAAAAAGCAGAATTGGCGAGCCTCTGTATTATCTGCAATGGCGCACGCCGCTGTATAGCCTGGCCTACGAGCAGACCTACGTCGGCGCGCTCTTTGTGGCTTATGACCTGCAAGCGCTGATGGACGTTTACTTTGACAAGGATTGCTATCTGGTGCTGGATGGCGAGGGACAAGCGCTGCTCAATCCCGCCCAATGGCCGGAGGAAATGCTCGCGGATATATGGCAAACAGAAAAGCGGCTGCGTCATGAGGGCCAGGAATACTGGATCACCGCCGCCCGCAGCAGCGTGCTGGGCTGGGATATCCTCAAATTGACCAATCAGTCCCATCTGTTAAGCACCAATCCCTGGTATCGCTACTGGGCGGTCTTTCTCAGCGGCGTGATGGTTCTGTGCGGCAGCCTGGTAGCCGCCGCGCTTTATCGAAAGCTCCTCGCGCCGGTAGAGGACATCATCCGGCAGATTAAGGCCATTGGCCGGGAGGCTCAGGCGCTGGTGGTGCATGAAAGCCGATACAGGGAGTTCGCCTTCCTGACCCAAAACATCAATCATATGCTCGTCCGCCTGCAAAACCACGCCGCCTTGGAGCTGGATATGCGCCAGGCACTCTACGACGCCAACCTGAAATACGTCAATGAGCAGCTCCTCCACCTGCAATCGCAGATCAACCCTCACTTTCTCTACAACAACCTGGAGTGCATCCGGGGCATGGCCCGGGCCGGCGCGGAAAAATCCATTTGCGAGATGTGTACCGCCATGGCCCGTATCTACCGCTACGGTACGCGCCGAGAAACGCTGATGGCAACCTTGACCGAGGAAATCGGCTGTCTTCGGGAATATGAAAAAATCATTCGCCTGCGGTATGGAGAGACCTACCAGTTTATCTATCGGGCAGCCCCGGATTGCGGCGGCATCATCCTCCCCCGGATGACGCTGCAGCCCCTGTGCGAAAACGCCATCCTCCACGGCCTGGTGAAGAAGCAGCCGACCGAGCCGCGCATTTGGATCACCGCTCGGAAGGAAAACGACAGCCTCATCCTCTGGATCGAGGATAACGGCGTCGGCATGGATGAAGGCAAGCTGGAGGCCATGAACCGCGAGCTGGCTGAGGCAGACGGCAGTGATGAAAGGCCGCTGTACATGGATCGCATCGGCGTATTCAATATCCATAAGCGGCTGAGGCTGGTCAACGGCGAGGGATGCCGCCTGCGCATGGAAAACCGCGCGGAAGGCGGACTGCGGGTCATCGTAACCGTCTCGCCCTTCACTTTGTGTCGAAAAACCGAAGATAATGAAACTTTTGGATGAATTTAGCCCTGTTTGAGCATGCCGAAAACCATTATGATGGTTCCATAGAAATACGATTGGGGTGATTCTATGGTCGTTCAAAGGCGGCGGCTGGGACGCTCATCAGGCCTGTGGCGGCGGATGCTGGAGGCCCGGTACATCTATCTGATGCTGCTCCCCGCCCTTGCATGGTTCGGCGTATTTGTCTACAAGCCCATTTACGGCTTGCTCATGGCGTTTGAAAAATTCAACATCCGCAAGGGAATACTGGGCAGCGAATGGATCGGCCTGGCCAATTTTGAGCGTCTGTTTATCACCGCCGGGGCCATGCGCTCCATTGTGACAACGCTGGAAATCAGCCTGACCCGCCTGGCGGTGGAGTTCTTCTTCCCCATCCTGCTGGCCATCTTCATCAATGAAATGCGCGGCGCCAAGCTCAAGCGGGTTTATCAGACCATCTTCACCTTTCCGCACTTTCTGTCCTGGGTGGTGGTGGGCATCGTGGCGCGCACGCTGTTCCGGCAGGAGGGGCTGGTCAACGCCATGATCGGCGCATTCGGCATCGCGCCGGTGAACTTCATGGCATCGAAAACCTTTTTCCGGCCGCTTTTGTACATCAGCTCCATCTGGAAGGGCGCGGGCTGGTCGGCCATCATCTACATGGCGGCCATCATGGGTATCAACACCGAGCTGTACGAGGCGGCGGAGGTGGACGGCGCGGGACGGCTGCGGCGCATCTGGCACGTCACGCTGCCGGGCATCATGCCGACCATTATCGTCATGCTGATTCTGTCCATCGGCGGGCTCATGGGCGGCTCCTTCGACCAGATCTTCAATTTGCAGAATTCGGCGGTGAAGTCCGTCGCCACCACCATTGACATCTACGTTTACGACATCACCTTCGGCGCCATACCGGACTACGGCTTCTCCACGGCGGTGGGCCTGTTCAAGTCCATTATCAACGTGGCGCTGCTGGTGGGCGCCAACTTCATCATCAAAAAAGTCAGCGGCAGCGGGCTGTTCGCGTAAAAGGAGGAAGCGTTCATGGCAAGCGCCGGAAGAAAAAAGAAAATTGAATGGTTTGACATCGTGGTCTACGCCTTTTTGACCGTCTTCGCCCTGCTGATTATCATCCCTTTCTACAACATGCTCCTGGTATCCTTCGCCGGAGAGCGGACGAACAACGCCAACCCGGGGATGCTTTTCCTGGCCCCGTCGGATTTCACGCTGGTGAATTACAAGTACGTCTTTGACGCGCCGATTCTCTTCAGCGGCTATCTTTCAACGCTGTACATTGTGGGGCTTGGCACCGTGTACGCCATGGTCATCACCCTGCTGACGGCCTACGCCCTCTCCCGGCCCAATTATCCGGGCAGGAAGCTGTTCTTCGCCCTCTTCGCGCTGATCCCCATGTACTTTGGCGGCGGCCTGATCCCGGCGTATCTGAACATCCGCGACCTGGGGCTGCTCAACCAGCGAATCGCCATCGTGCTGATGGGCGGGGTATCCTGCTTCAATATCATCATCATCAAGAGCAGCATTGAGCAAATGCCTGAAAGCATGCTGGAAGCGGCGAAAATCGACGGCGCGTCCGAGCTGAAGATTTTCTTCCGCATCGTGCTGCCCCTGCAGCTGCCCATCATCGCCACCTTCTCCCTGTTTGTGGCCGTGGGCTACTGGAACGAGTGGTTCTGGCCCATGATGGTGCTGGACAAGTCCGATCAGTGGCCGCTCCCCCTGGTTTTGCGGGCGGTGGTCAACAGCGGCGTGGGCAACTTCAACGCCAATGTGAACATGCAGGGCTACAAGGATCTCACCAGCCAGGTTTCCGGCGTCGGCACCCAGATGGCCACCCTGTTCCTGACCATCGCGCCGATCATGATCGTTTATCCCTTCCTGCAGAAGTACTTTGTCAAAGGCGCGCTGGTAGGCGCCATCAAGATGTAATCAAAGCTGGCCAGCTTGTGATTGGTTCATCCCGACAGTTTGCTTACGGAACCGAGAAAGGAGATCGAAACATGAAGAAATGGTTAGCCCTGGCGTTGGCAGTGACGCTCTCCCTGAGCGCCCTTGGCGCCTTGGCCGAAGGGTCGTACGACACCCACGTGACCTTCACCGCCAGCCAGATGTCCCAGATCACCGAGGGCGGCGACTATACCCATGACGCGGTGTACTACAAGCTCCAGGAAATGTTCAACTTCGACTGGGAATTGTACGCGGTGGACAACGCCGCCTGGCATGACAAGAACACCATGTGGATCACCGCCGGCACCATGCCGGACATCCTGTTCTTCGACTGGAACTCCACTGAATACCTGACCTATGCCGAGCAGGAGCTGATTAAGCCGCTGCCCGACGGCTGGGAGGAGAAGTATCCCAATCTGGCGGCCCAGGTGCAGGCCACCGGCATTGCCGAAGCCATCAAGGTAGACGGCAAGACCTACTGCGTGCCCCACACCATCATTCATCTGGTGGGCCCCGAAAACTTCGTGTACGCCATGCACACCCTGATCTATTACCGTGTGGACTGGGCCCGGGAGCTGGGCTATGACTTCGGCGTGTCCGCCACGCTGAACGAGTTTGAAAACTACCTGCGGGACTGCAAGGAAACGTTCGGCAGCATCGGCATGACGCAGATGGCCGGGCAGCTGATCCGTCCCTTCATGTATCAGTTCAACAAGGGCTTTGATACCATCTACAAGAACGAAAGCGGCGAGTACGTCCTGGGCTACGCGCAGGAGGGCACGGTAGAAGGCATCGAGTACCTCCGCAAGCTCTATCAGGAAGGCCTCATTTCCCCCGAATTCTATCTGGGCAACGTAGGCGAGTTCCTGCTGGGCAAGTCCGCGGCCTTTGACTACTGGGGAGGCCCCGGCCATCCCCAGGCCATCGCCGAGTGGTATCTGTCCGGCTCCGACGATGAGAGCGTCAGCACCGTGGAGGACATGAAGGGCCTTCTGTCCACCGTGACCATCACCGACAACAACGGTGTGTACCACGCGGCGGGCACCAGCGGCAACTTCTGCTTCGCTTCCCTGTTCAGCCCCGAGCTGGATGACGTGACCTTCGACCGCATCCTGGCGATGTACGATTACTTCGCCACCCTGGAGGGCTTCGAGCTGTGCCAGCTGGGCATTCGCGGCGTTGACTGGGAGAAGGATGACCAGGGCAACTATACCCTGCTGTGCCCCGAAATCCTGGACGGCACCTACGCCATTATCCGTGAAAAGTATCCCTCCATGTACTATCTGATGCTGCGAAACGTGCTGGCCGATTCCTCCGCCTACATCGACCCAGCCCAGGACCCCTACTGGCGGAAGATGTCCGACGACATGTTTGAGTTCCGCTGCAGCCAGGATATCCTGCCCTATGACACGGACTACGCCTTCTACAACAGCGACGCCAAAGCCCGTTACAGCATCAACTGGCGGGAAGAAGTGGTGCGCCTGGTGCTGGACTCCTCCCTGGATGTCCGGACGGAGGTGGATAAGTTCATCGAGGAGAACCGCCCCATCTGGGAGCCGCTCCTGAACGAACTGAACAAAGCGTTCTGACCGACGTATTAACTTTCTGAAAGCAAGGGACGGAGGCGGGAAAATGTATCGCGCAATGATCGTGGATGACGACCTGTGGGCGCTGAAGGATATTCAGGCGGCGTTCCCCTTCGCCAGCTATGGTTTTGACCTGGCCTGCGCGTGCACCAGCGCGGAGGAGGCCAGTGTGGCGTTTGACCGTCTCCGTCCCGAGCTGCTGATTACGGACATCCAGCTCAAGCAAAAAAACGGCCTGACGCTGCTGCGGGAGTGCAAGGCCCTGCGGGAGGATATGGTGGCGGTGATCCTCTCCGGGCATGACGATTTCAGCTATGCCCGGCAAGCCCTGAACGACGGCGCCTACTACTACATGCTCAAGCCCGTGGATGACGCTGAGGCGGAAGGGCTTTTACGCAAGATTTACCAGCTTCTGTGCAGCCGCGGTACGCCGCAGAAGGGCGGGGAGGACGTGGTGTTCCAGATGTGCAGCTTCATCAACGACCATCTGTCGCCGTCCCTGTCCCTCAACGACCTGTCCACGCGCTTCGCCTTCAACCGCACCTACATCTCCGAGCTGTTCCAGGAAAGAATGGGCATTTCCTTCTCCCAGTACAAGAAGAAGCAGTACCTGAAGAAGGCGCACACGCTCCTGCAAAACCCCAACGCGAAAATCGCCGACGTAGCGGAAGCGTGCGGCTTTCAGGACATTCGGTACTTCTCCCGCTGGTTCAAGGAAATGACGCAGATGACGCCCCGGGAATACGCGAAAACACTTGGTCAAAACGATCATTGGGAGGATCAACAGCATGAGTGAGGACTTACCGATGCTCTATGGCGACGGCGTACACGACGACGCACCCGCCATTCAGGCGCTGCTGGACAGCGGCGTTTCCTGCGTTTATCTCGCTCCGCCCAAGGCGCATTACGCCATCAGCCGAACGCTGAAAATCCACAGCGGCCAGACCCTGCGCCTGGACGCCACCACCGAAATCCGCCTGCTGCCCCGCTGCGATTACTGCATGATTGCCAACGCCGACCCCGAGCACGGCGATCAGCACATCACCATAGAGGGCGGCATCTGGAACATGGACAACATGAACCAGACGCCCTTCATGGCCGACCTGCCGGTATTGCCCGGCGATCGGTATCCCCGCAATTACGCGCCCCGTTTCCGCCCCCTGGGGCCTGAATGGCATCACGCCCGCAACCTGGACGGCGCGGGGGACATCCCGCCGGAGCATCAATATCTGGACGCCAACACCTCCATCTGCACCATGGTTTTCTCCCACACCAAATACTTCACCATGCGAAACCTGACCATCAAAAATCCTCGGTTCTTCGCCACGTTCTTTTTCTACCTGGAATACTTCACCATTGAGAACATCCGCTTCGATTTCAACTACGGCAACCCCTACGCCATCCACATGGACGGCATCCATCTGGACGGCGGCTGCCGCTTCGGCCAGATCCGCAACCTCCAGGGCCGCTGCTTTGATGACCTGCTGGCCCTGAACGCGGATGACGGCATGTGGGGCCCCATTGAGGATATATCCGTGGACGGCATATACAGCGACAACTGCCACAGCGCCGTCCGGATGCTGTCCACCAAGTCCTGGATTCGCCGGATTACCATCACCAACGTGTTCGGCACCTACTGGCAGTACGCCATCGGCATCACCCGCTTCCACCTGCGGGAGGAGGAGCAAGGCAGCCTGGGCCTGTACGACGATATTGTTCTGCGAAACATTTTCGCCTCCAAGGCGCCCCGTCACAGCATCTACTGCAAGGATGACAGCTATGTGTACCCCCTGATCTTCATCGAGCGGCTGCTGCACATCGGCCGTCTGCACCTGGAGGACTTCCGGCGGCTTGAAACGGACACGGCCATCGACTCCATCTACATCGGTGAAAAGTCCGATGTGGATGAGCTGGTTATCAGCCATGCCTCCCAGGAGAACCGCACGGGCAAGCCCTTCCCCTTCCTGAACAACGAAGGACGTGTGCGCAAGCTGCTTATGACCAATGTGGACGCCGGAAGCGATGCGCTGCTGCAGGGCGAAGGCACTGTCGATCAGCTGGTCAGCCTGGCCTGACGGACGAATGATGGGGTGATTGCATATGACATCAGGCATCCTTCGCAGAATCAGCAGAACCATTGCCGCTCAGACCAAGTATGACCAGCTGGGCGTCCCGTTCCTGCGCTACCTGCTGGTGTTCGGGCTTTTTACCGTGGCTGGTTCGCTGTCCGGCTCCTATTTCGGCGTCTTTTTGCTGCGGGCCACGGGCAGCAACATGGCGCTGATGAAGTACAACCTGCTCCTGGCCTGCGTGCAGCCTTTCGTGATGCTGATGGCCGTCAGCGTGCTTCGGCATGGATCGGTGAATCTGTGTCTGCGGGTCGGGCTGATGCTCCACACGCTTTCGTATATCGTGCTGGCTTTCATCGACGGGAGCTCCACCCAGATGGTGTACCTTGTCTCTGTCATTTCTTCCTCCGGCAACGCCTTCTTCTACACGGCCTACACCCCGCAGATCCTTGGCTATACCACGGACGATAACCGTGACACGGCCTATGGCGCCATCGGGCTGTTTTCCACCGTCGTCTCACTGGTGCTGCCCCTGCTGACAGGCTTTTTCATCAGCGCTTTTGGCGATCTGACGGGCTACAAGGTGCTGTTCATTCTCTCCAGCCTGATCCTGGTGGGCGGCGTCGGAGCGTCCTATCGGCTGATGCCCCTGCCGAACCAGACGGGCGTCAGGAAGAGCCAGCTTCGGGTCACCGCCAAACGCTTTTTCCGCAACAAGGCGCTGATGCAAAGCATGGGCGTCACCATGCTGGATTCCATCCGCACCAGCGGCAGCGGTTACTTCACCACCCTGCTGATCTTTGAATTGCTGCAGAAGGAGGCCGTGATGGGTATGCTCACCGCGGTGACGGCAGTGCTCAGCATGGCCGTCAACGTGGCCTACGGACGGTTTGTCACCGCCAAAAACCGCGGGCGCGGGATGCTGGTAGGATCCGTCGGTGCGCTGCTGTCGGTGTGCATCGTATGCCTGTACCGCACGGCGACGGGCTATGTGGTCTATTCCCTGCTGGGCTGCCTGGTGGGCGTCTTCATGGGCAATCCCGTCATCACCGGCTACATGAGCGTTGTGCAGCACGACCCTGTCCTGGCGCAGAACGGCGGCGAGGTTCATGCCCTGCGGGAGTTCTTCTACGCCTCCGGCCGCGTACTTGGCCTGCTCCCGGTCTTCTTCCTGCCCGACCCCGCCCAGGCCGCACCGCTGATGATGGTGCTGCTGTCGGCGCTGCAAATTCCAGCCTCGCTGATGACCATCGCGCTGCAAAAGAAGCAGCAGGCGACGCTGGCCCAATGATCCGGGCCTGACCGCCCAAGCAATATGAACAGCAGAAAGGATGAACGATATGCTGCAGCAGCTTGCCAGCTTTCGCAAAGGACACCAGTTGGTCTCCATATCCCCGGAGAATCTCACCGGCGAGAAGGGGCGCGGCGGCGCAACGCCCCTCGAGCAGGGCACCGCGCGCCTGGCGGCCCGGGAGCTGGGCACGGGCTGGAAGGTTAACCCCTGCATTGGCATCGGCGCGGGCGAAACCCTGACCCTGGCGGATGTGCGGGACGAGGGCGAAATCCGCCAAATCTGGCTGACCCCCACGGGCGTGTGGCGCGGCCAGATTCTCCGCATTTACTGGGACGGCGAGGTCACGCCCGCGGTGGAATGCCCTCTGGGGGATTTCTTTGCCCAGGGTTTGAACGAGTACGCGCCGGTATCCGCCCTGCCCATCTGCGTCAACCCTGGCTCGGCCTTCAACTGCTACTGGACCATGCCCTTCCGCAGGGGCTTCCGCATTACCCTGGAAAACCGCAACGACAAGCCGGTGAACCTCTATTACCAAATCAACTACATGCGTAAGCCCGTGGAGGAAAACGCTCTGTACTTCCACGCCCAGTTCCGCCGGGAAAATCCGCTGCCCTACATGCAGGACTTCACCATCCTGGACGGCATTCACGGCCGGGGGCTGTACGCCGGCGTCTATATGACCTGGGGCGTGCACAACTGCGGCTGGTGGGGCGAGGGCGAAGTCAAAATCTATGTGGACGACGACAGGGAATTCCCCTCCATCTGCTATACCGGCCTGGAGGACTACTTCTGCGGCTCCTATGACTTTGAAAACCAGAAAACCCATGAGTATGAGGAGTACACCACCGCCTATGCGGGCCTGCCCCAGGTCATCCGCCCGGACAGGCTCTACCGTTCGCAGATGCGCTTTGGCATGTACCGCTTCCATATCACCGATCCGGTGTATTTCCAGCGGGACATCCGTCTGACCACCCAGGCTCTGGGCTGGCGCAGCGGCGGCCGATACCTTCCCCTGCAGGACGACATCAGCTCCGTGGCCTATTTCTACCTGGACAAGCCCTCCTGTACGCTCCCGCCCCTTGGTTCCCCCAACGATCTGGAGCTGATCTGATCCGGTCATTCTGTGCCTGCCCATGCCGGGCAGGCATTTTTTGCTGTCCCGGTAGCCAGCCAGCCGCAAATATGGTATAATGAAGCATCCCATAAGGAAACGAGGTGGCCGGTATGGCCCTGAAGGAGAAAGCGCTGCGCCGTCTGGCGGAGCGTCTGAACGCGGCGGGCATCGTCTGGGCCGCGGGCGGCGAATGGCTGATGTATCAGCGCGGCATCGGGGAAAGCTATCATCAATTCGACATTGTGGTGGCGGAGAATGACGCGGCCCGTGCGGATCAGATTCTATCCAAGCTGGGGATGCGCACGCCGCATCCGGACAGCGCGGACGCCTTCCGCTGCGATTATCATTTTGACGGCGCGGACATCGCCCTGATGGCTGGACTGTCCGTGGAGGGCCATTCGCTTCCGTTCTCGGCAGAGGATATTGCGGGCAGCGCCACGGTATTGGGCGCGGCGGTTCCCCTAATGGACCTGACGCCCTGGGAGCGGGTTTACCGCGCGCGCGGCGCCCTCCGCCAGGCGGAGGCCATCGCGACTTATCTGAATACGGCATCGGAGGGACAAGCATGAGCAGACTGGGCGATTTGATCCGCACGGAGCGCGTTCGCGCCAAGATGACCCCCAAGCAGGTGGCCAAGAAGTGCGGCGTCAGCGAGAGCTTTATCATGGCGGTGGAGGCCGGCACCCGCATCATCGCGGATGACCAGGCCCGCCGCATCCTGAAGACCATCGGCCTGCGGGAGCAGACGGAGGCCGACTTCACCCTGGACGACATCGCCGCCACCGTTGATTTGGCCACGGCGGCCCCTACCGTAGCCAAGGCTGTTACCACCGCCAAGGCCAAGCCCCGGCTGGTACGGCCGGATGAGGACGCCCCCGCGGAAGGCGGCCAGGACGCCTCCGGGGTGACGGGCAGCGTGTGGCTGGACGCCCTGAGCAGCGTACTCAAGCGCGTACCGGTGATGAATGCCGTCATGAAGCCCGTGGATTATAAGCTCCTGCCCATCCAGGCCGGACGCATTGAGGGCGCGAATCCTGACAAGGTGTTCTACTTCCTGGCCCCGGACGACAGTATGCGGGGCTTCCGCATCCACGCGGGAGATGTGGCGCTGATCGTTCCCGCCCAGAGCCCTGTGGACGGCGCGGTGATGCTGATCGAGCACAACAGCCACCGCTATCTGCGCAAGGTGAAAAAGCTGGACGGCGCCACCGTGCTGCTCCAATCCTACGACCGGGAGTATGACGCCCAGACCGTCCAGCTGAACGAATGCAGCTTCCTGGGCCGAGCCGTGCGCCTGGAGATCAATCTGTAACGCGCGTGAAGCGGGGTACCTGCGACGGGTGCCCCGCTTTTGCCGCCAGCGGCGCTGTCCTCCGGATTCCCGCGAAGTCGCCCCGGCTTTGAAGTATCGGGCTGCGCAGCGCGCTGCCCAAAGGAACCTCCGCCCGTCTGAGCGAACCGTTCCGAAGGCAGCCGCCGCCCTCCGCCCCGCAGCCGTCAAACGGGCGGCTTCCTTATACAGCCTCGTGGCCGGAAACACGGCAAAACCGTTCTGCCGGTGAGCAACACCATTCTCTGTCAATGCGGTACGGCCGCCTTGGCTTCACCACGAAGGGAGGATGCTCCGTGCGGCTGAAGTCCGCTTTTTATCTGACCAGCCTGCTATTGATCGTGGCGCCCCTGCTCGTCATCGCCGGCGTCAGCATCGCGGCAATCCATCATCATCTGATGACCGAGGCAAACGCCAGCGTCGATACGCTCCACGCCCGCATCGCCGAAACCCTTCGGGAGGAGGTGCGCGGCGCGTCCCTGACCCTGTCCGGCTTTCTGGTGAGCAACGACGGCGAAGCGCTGCGGCTCGCGTCCTCCGACGCGTCCGGCCAGCGCTACGAACGCACCGCCCGTCTGCAATCGCTCCTGAGCAGCTATACGCTGCGCTCCGGCAACCTGCAGGCCGTTCATCTGTATATGAACGACGGCGAATGCTATGAGCTGATCGCCGGACTTTCCGTGCCGGCCCAGCAGGTTCGCCAATCCGCGCTGTACAACGCTGCCAGAGAGAAGCCTAACCTGGTCAGCATCGGCAGCCTTTCGGAGGACATCCTGCATTTTCCCGTGCGGCGGCATGGCCGGGTGCTGTTGGCCGCCGCCCTCCGCCCCCAGCAGCCCCTGGCGCCCGTCCATGACCTGGATGTCGCCATGCTGTTCTTTACCACCGACGTTGAAAAGCACATCGCGGACGCCAATACGGACGCCAGTGCCGTCCGCACCTTTCTGCTGGACGGCAGCCGTCCCCTTGCTGGCGACCCAGAAACCCTTGACGCGGCGGAGCGCTTCGCCGCAACCGGCGGAGAGGAGCTGGGAAGCTATGACTGGTTCGTGGAAACCACCCTCCCCGGAACCTCCCTGACTATCCTGACCCTGGTGGATAATCAGCTGCTGCTCCTGCCCTTCTATCGGGCGCTGGGCGTAATTCTGCCGGTGATCTGCCTGATGCTGGCGCTGTTCACAATCTGTTCGCGGCTTTTCCTGCGCGCCATCGTCAAGCCCCTGGGGCAGCTTCACGATGGGCTGGGAGGCTGGGGCCGGGGCGATTTCTCCCACCGTCTGACGCCCTGCGGCCATCGCGAGCTCAGGGACGTGATGCGCTTTTTCAACGACACAGCCGACAGCATGGAGGCGCTTATCCGGGAAAACCGTCGCCAGGAGCAGGAGAAATACCGGGAGGAGCTCAAGGCCCTTCAGCATGAGATTAACCCGCATTTTCTGCTCAATACCGTCAATACCATCCGTTTCATGGCCGACATGGCGAAGTTTGACGCGATCCGTGACATGGCCTCCTGGCTGATGGCGATCATGCGCGGCATCCTGCGCAATCCCAGCGAACAGTACACCCTCATCACCGAGCGGCAGACCCTGGAGGCTTATGTTCGCATTATGGAAATCCGCAAGGCTGCCGATTTCCGCGTTGAATACGATCTGGCGGAGGACACGCTGGACTGTCGGCTGCCCAAGCTGCTTTTGCAGCCCCTGGTGGAGAATGCCATCCAGCACGGCTTTGCCGAGCAGGATACCCCCGGCGTCATCCGCATCGTCAGCCGCCTGTCCGGGGACTTGCTGCGCGTCACCGTATCCGACAATGGCGCGGGCATCCCACCGCAGCGTCTGGCCGAGCTGAATCAGCCCTCGCCCGAGGGCAGCTCCGTCGGTCTGAGCAACGTGCGCCGCAGGCTCGCGCTGCTGGACGCCCAGCGCGGCGCCATGACCATCGAAAGCCGCCCAGGTCAGGGCGTCACCATCACCCTGACGCTGCCCGCGGTTCATCCTGATCCGGAGGAGAATGCCTGATGTATTCCGCTATCGTGATTGATGACGAGATTCTGGTGCGCGCCGCCATAGAAAAGATGGTGGATTGGCCCGCGGAGGGCTTCATCCTGCGCGGCTGTTACAAGAACGGCCGGGAAGCCCTTGACGCCCTGCGCACCCAGCCGGTGGATCTGATCCTGACGGACATCCGAATGCCGGTTTGCACGGGTCTGGAACTGATGGACGCCGTTCGGACGCTGGGGCAGACCCCGGTGGTGGTGATTCTCAGCGCCTTCGACGACTTCCCCCTGGTCAAGGAGGCCTTCAAGAAGGGCGCTATGGACTATGTGCTCAAGCAGGAGTTGAACGACGAGCATCTGCGCGGCATTCTGCGCGCTGTCCGCTCCCAGCTGGACAACCGTGTCGCCGCTCCCGGTCAGTCTGACGGCGCGACGGCAACGGATGTCAGCGGCGTTCTGTCCGAGGTAATCCGCCATGCCGCCAGGCCCTCCGCGCTGCCGGGACTTCGGGCGGGCTATGTGCTGGCCTGCCTCTTTGTGGACGATCTGTATCGGGAGCTGCCGCGCTTTGGCAGCGACGCCGCCTCCGCCCTTATCGACCCGCTGACCAAACTGGCCCGGCAGGTGCCTGCGTTCCGGGACTGCGACGGCTTCTACTCCTTCGACGCCTCCCGGCACTTTCTCTTTTATTCTCTGGCCCTGGAAGGCCGCAGCCGGGACAGCGCCGCCGCCTTCGTCCGCACGGTGAAAAAGGCGTGGAAAAACTATATGAACATTTCCTGCACAGTCGGGCTTGCCTATGTGGACGCACCAGCGCCGGACAAGGCCTTTTATCCCGCCCTGGAGCAGGCGGAACTCAACACCACCCTGCGCTATGTGCTGGGTCCCGGATGCGTGTATGACGAACGGGTCTACGACCGCTTTAACCCGCTGAGCCTGGCTTCAAACAGGCTTCGCCCGGCGCTGGTTCAGGCCGTCATCGACGCTGACGGCGCGGTAATTGCCCAGGAGCAGGCCGCCATTGCCCAGCGGATACACGCCCTTTCCCTGGCGGATGCCCGCCATCTGGCCCTGGAGCAGCTGTTCATCCTCTACTATGACATCGGCTTTATTGATGTCCAGATCGCGTACAAGCTTGGCCTTGAGCATCAGCTGTATCATCGTCTCCATGCCATGGAGAGTCAGCGCGACATCGAAATCTTCTTCGTGTCCACCGTTCGGCTCATCGCGGAATACATCCGGGAGAGCTATAGTGCGCCGGAAAAGGAGCCCTTCCTGGCCGTGCGCAAATACATCAAGGATCACCATGCTCGCTCAGACCTGAGCCTGGCGGAGGTCTCGGCCCAATTCGGCTACAATGAAAAGTATTTCTCCACTCTGTTTAAGAAAAGCTTTGGCGTATCCTACACGGATTACCTGAACGGCGTGCGCGTCGCCGCGGCCCAGGAGCTGCTGGCCCATACCGACATGAAAATCTACGCCGTCGCCCGGAAGGTCGGCTACGGCTCCATGGAGCACTTCATCCGCGTCTTTAAGAAAGTCACCGGGCAGACGCCCTCCGCCTGCCGAAAAAAGGAATAGCAGCCTGCGCCAGGTATCCTGTCGAAATTTTGAACCATTTGTCAAACATATCAAACCGGAGGTCATTCCTTCCCCTCCTCTTTTTTGCTATAATAGCGCTGTTTCCGTTTCCGTGACACACGACATTGAGGAGGTTAGGAATCATGAAGAAGCTTTTTGCCCTGCTCCTGTGCCTGACCCTGATGCAGGGTGTGATCGGCTTTGCCGCCGCTGAGGATGGCGCCGTTGACACCAACATCAAGGCCACGCTGACCTTCGCTACCTATGATAACGAGGCCATGCTGCTCTTTGACGAGCTGGATCTGGAGGGCCGCTTCCAGGAGAAGTACCCCAATGTGACCATCGAGATCGAGGAGTTCAAGGATGACGAGTACTTCAAGTCCATGAAGATTCGCGCCGCCGCCAACGAGCTGCCCGACGTCATGTACCTGCAGACCCGTTATTTCCCGGTCTTCAAGGAGTACATGAGCGACCTGAGCGACCTGGATGCCACCAAGAACAATGTGATGGCCATGGACTACGCTGTGGACGGCGTGGTGCTGGGCATTCCCGAGAAGCGCTCCGAGGACTATGTGTTCTACTGGGCTGATATGTTCGAGGCTGCCGGCGTTTCCGTGCCCAAGACCTGGGACGAGTTCGTCGCCGTCTGCGAGACCCTGCAGACCTATTACAGCGCCAATGATCCCACCTTCGCGGCCCTGGCCGTGGGCGCCAAGGACAGCTGGCCCCTGTACCCCCTGATGGAGTACGCGCCCGCCAGCTTCAGCGGCGTGGGCAATATGTGGGACGTGATGGCCACCAAGGATCATCCCTTCGCTGAGGGCGAGCCTGTTCGCGAGGCCTATACCAAGGTCTACAACCTGATCAAGCTCGGTGTGCTGGGCAGCGATCCTCTGGGCATCGGCTACGACCAGGCCCTGAGCCTGTTCCTGAACAAGAGCGCCACCATGATGGCTGACAACTCCATGGGCCTGGCCAAGATCAAGAACAGCGGCGTTGACCTGACCAACCTGAAGACCTTCTATATGCCCTACACCACCGAGGACGGCTCCTTCAACCACATCGTGCAGGGCGACTTCTACATGGGTGTGCCCGCCAACAACGAGAACGCCGCCCTGGCCAAGGAGTTCGTGGAGTTCTTCTTCTCCGCCGACTGGTATGAGGACTACATCAAGACCCTGGCCAGCGACAGCACCATGACCACCATCCACAAGGATCGGGATTACTACATGTCCTTTGCCGATGCCGAGCAGCCCGAGCTTCAGGTGGTTGGCTACCTGGGCGGCGGTGATGACTACACCGCCATCGTGTCCGAGTGCAAGTTTGACTACAACCGCTTCGGCACCGAAATGCTGATGGATGGCTTCGATCTGGAGGCCGCCTTCGCCAAGATGGATGCCGACTGGGCGGCTGCCCGTGCCAAGCTGGGCATGAACTAAACCACCGCAAGCAGGCCGCGGCCTGGAGCCCCAGCGCTCCGGGCTGCGCCTCCCTTCACAGCACGCGCACATGCCGCCAAACGGCAATCCCTGATGGTATGTGCGCGTGCTTGGTTGTTTCTCCCCCATCAACCGCCGGAACAGGAGCCCGCAGCGTATGAAAACACTCTCGCGCCAACGCAACCTTTTCATTCTCGTCAGTCTGGTGATCCCGGTCGCACTGCTGATGCTTTTTGTGGTGTATCCCTCCGTGGATCTGATCGCCATAAGCATGACCAACTGGAACGGCGTTTCCCCCACCCGGGAGGTCATCGGCCTGGGCAACTATGTGGATATGTTCACCAAATCGCCGGATTTGTGGCTGTCCCTGCGCAACAACTTCATCTATCTCATGGCTCACATGATCCTGATGCCCCTTGAGCTGTGCGTCGCCGCCATGCTCAATACCCGCTTCCGCGGCGCCAATTTCGTTAAAACCATTGCCTTCCTGCCCTTTATCCTCAACGGCGTGGGCATGTCCTACTCCTTTTCGTATTTCTTCTCGCCCATCAACGGCGGCTTCAACCAGATTCTGACCTCCCTGGGCCTGTCGGGCTGGATTCAGAAATGGCTGAGCGACCCTCATGTTGTGAATTTCGTGCTGGCGTCGGTTTCTCTGTGGCGTTTCTTCGGCTATCATGTCGTCCTGTTCGCCACGGGTCTGCGCAGCATTTCCACGGATGTCATGGAGGCCAGCAGAATCGATGGGGCCAACGCCCTGCAGCAGCTTGTGCGCATCCAGCTTCCTTCCATGCGGCTGGTCTTCAGCTTCGTACTGTTCGACTGCATCCGCGGCACACTGCAGTGCTTTGACATTCCGTTTATCATGACCAACGGCGGCCCCGGCTACGCCTCCTCCACCTTCACCCTGTACACCATCGACACCGCCTTTGAATACAACAACTTCGGCATGGCCGCAACCATGGCCGTGGCCATCATGGTCATTGTCATTCTGGTCTACGGGCTGCAGAATCTGCTGCTGAAAAAGGCTGTAAAGGAGTAAGCGCATGAGACCTGAAAAAATCAAGTCGGCGCTGATCCTTGGCGCCAAATATCTGGTTTCTTTAGCCATTCTGGCCATCATCCTGGGCCCTGTGTTCATCACCTTCTTCACCTCCGTCAAGACCCAGGCACACATGGCCACCACCTCCCCTCTGGCCCTTCCGCCGATGAACGAGCTGACCTGGGCCAATTATGAAAAGGTGCTGACAGCCAAGCTGCTGGCCCCCGCCATCCGCAATACCGCCCTGATTACCGTTGTCAGCGTGGTGCTGAATATTCTCCTGGGCTCGGTCACAGCCTATAGTCTGCAAAGGTTTGATTTCAAGCTGAAGGCTCTGGTGATGGGCTGCTTCTACCTGGGCATGCTGGTGCCTACCTTCGTGGTGGAAATCGCCCGCTTCAAGGTGATACAGGGCTTCGGGCTATACAACAGTCTGGGCGCACCCATCATCATCTATGTGGCTTCGGATTTGATGCAGCTGTACCTGTACATGCAGTTTGTCAGCAAAATTCCCGCCGCCCTGGATGAAAGCGCTCTGATCGACGGATGCAGCTACTTTGGCATCTTCTATCGGATCATCTTCCCGCTTCTGATGCCCGCCACCGCCACCGTAGCCATCATCAAGATCGTCAACATCGTCAACGACATGTATGTGCCCTACCTGTACATGCCCAAGACCAAGCTGAAGACCCTGACCACCTTCCTGATGAACTACGCCAGCGCCCAGCAGGGCTCCTGGCCGACCCTGGCCGCCGCCATCGTGGTGGTGCTGATACCCCCGCTGATCCTATATATCCTGTTCCACCGGCAAATTACAGAAGGACTTTCCGCAGGCGCGACGAAAGAATAATATGAGGAGGTTATTCCCATGAGCGATTTTATGTCCTACGATCCCTGGTCCAATATCAAAACCCGCAACGGCTATGCCGGCGATGAAATGGTCGCCATGCTGCAAAAGGCGATCCGCCGGGGCAACGAGAACGACGCCCTCCATGCCGCCTATGAAATGTACGTCACCAGTCCCCAGTTTGAGGAGAAGCTGTGGCGCCGCCTGCTGTGCATCAGCGTGGAGGACATCGGCTTTGGCAATCCCGCCGCTCCCAACCTGATCTATACCCTGTTCAAGATGCGGCAGGAGTTCCCCTACAACGACGGTGATCGCCCCATGTTCTTCGTCCATGCCATCCGCTTCCTTTGCCGTCAGCCCAAGGAACGCTCCAGCGACCATGTGAAGAACCTGCTGAACCATGAGTTTGCCAAGGGCGAGAAGTTCGAGGTGCCGGATTACGCCTTGGATATGCACACCGTCCGGGGCCGTGCCATGGGCCGGGACGTCTATCATTTCCTGACCGAGGCCAGCCGCGTGGAGCCGTACTTTGAGACCGAGGGCGCCCAGGAGATTTACGAAAAGTACAAGACGCTGCTGGAAAGCGGCAAGCAGGACGAAAAGGGCCCCGATGCCTTTGATTTCAATTCCTGGCAGTATTGACCCTTCCTCCTCAGGGACATCAGCCCGCTGAGGACGGACGAGCCCCGTATCATCGACCGAAATTTCAGGGCTGAGGCGCCATTGCGTAACCCTCAGCCCCTTTTGATGGGCTGAATAGCCCCTGAAGGAGCACACACCATGAAGCAATATGACATCATCATCGTCGGCGCTGGCCCCGGCGGCATCTTTTCCGCCTACGAGCTGGCCCTGCGCTGCCCGGAGAAGACGGTGGCCGTCTTCGAGGCCGGCTATGCCCTGGACCGCCGCCATTGCCCCATTGACGGCGACAAGGTGAAAAGCTGTGTGCGCTGCAAAAGCTGCGCCATCATGAGCGGCTTTGGCGGCGCGGGCGCCTTCTCCGACGGCAAATACAACATCACCAACGACTTCGGCGGTACACTCTATGAGCATGTGGGCCGAGACAAGGCCCTTGAGCTCATGCGCTATGTGGACGAGCTGAACGTCCGTCACGGCGGTGAGGGAACACGAATGTACTCCACCGCCGGCTCGGACATCAAAAAGCAGTGCCTGCAAAACAAGCTGCAGCTGCTCAACGCTCAGGTACGCCATCTGGGCACGGACATCAACTACAAGGTGCTGGAAAACCTCTATGCCGAGCTCAAGGACAAGATCGACTTCCGCTTTCAGTCCCCCGTCCAGCACATTCGCAAAACGGCGGAGGGCTACGAGGTACAGGCCAACGACGACTGGTTCGCCTGCCGGCAGTGCATCGTCTCCGTAGGCCGCAGCGGCAGCAAATGGATGGAAACCGTCTGCCGGGAGATGTCTATCCCCACCCGCAGCAACCGCGTGGACATCGGCGTGCGCGTGGAGCTGCCCGCGCTGATCTTCGCTCACCTCACCGATCAGCTCTATGAGAGCAAAATCGTTTATCGCACGGAGAAATTCGAGGATCGGGTGCGCACCTTCTGCATGAACCCCCGGGGCATCGTGGTGAACGAAAACACCAACGGCATCGTCACCGTCAACGGCCACAGCTATGAGGATGACGCCATGAAGACGGAGAACACCAACTTCGCCCTGCTGGTGGCCAAGCAGTTTTCCGAGCCCTTTAAGGACAGCAACGGCTACGGCGAATCCATTGCCCGGCTGTCCAATATGCTGGGGGGCGGCGTGATCCTTCAGCGCTTCGGCGATCTGATCCGCGGCCGCCGCTCCACCGCCGCCCGCATCGCGGAGTGCACCACCCGGCCCACCCTGGCCGCCACCCCCGGCGATCTCTCTCTGGTACTGCCCAAGCGCATCCTGGACGGCATCATCGAGATGGTCTATGCCCTGGACAAGATCGCTCCCGGCACGGCCAACGACGATACCCTGCTCTATGGCGTGGAGGTCAAGTTCTACAACATGGAGGTGGAGCTGGACGACAGCCTGGAATCCTGCCACAAGGGCCTGTATATCATCGGAGACGGCTCCGGCGTTACCCACAGCCTTTCCCACGCCTCCGCCAGCGGCGTCCATGTGGCCCGCTGCATCGCGGATAAGGATGCCTGATTCAAGCAGTCAGACAAGCATAAAAGGGACTTCCGAGACAACACTGTCTCGGAAGTCCCTTTCTGTTATTCGCGGCGGTCATATCACTTCAGTCGCCGGGCAGCTGACGCATTGCGCATACTTGTCATGCCCAGCGAGCCGACCCGCAGGACGGTGGTGCCCTCATGATGGAAGCCGAGGCCATCCGTCATCGGCCGGAAGAACTCATACGCATCCGCATACCCGCCGCCTTGACAGCCTCATCGTTCATGCCGGGCCGAGCTTTTGCAGGAACGGTTCCCCGTCCCAGGCTTTGTAAACGGGGACGAAGGAGCTTCATACACGGCCTCGCAGATCAGCAGATTCGGGAACAGGGCGGCATATGCCGCCCTTCCGCCGGTCACAGGAATCCGAAACCGTATCTTGACACCGGCGCTTGTGCCCGGTCTGCGTCGGCCTACGGTTGCTTTTGCGCCCACGCTCTTTCCCGGCCCATTTCAGGTAGAAAAAAACCTGGTTTTACCGACTCGGCATTTCAAACTTGGCAAGCGCGTCATTCAGGAAATCATGAAAGGGCTTCATCCGCGCGAACATGCTGACCGCTTGATCCACCAGCCGCTCCGCGTCATCCAGCTCCTCATCCTGAATCGGAACCTCCAGATACCAGCTTTTGTGCTTGAGGTACGCCGCCTGAGGATGCTCGGGATCAAAGCCCGCCGGCACCTTCTTCAGCGCAGTCCCCCCCACAGTAAAATACTCTGAGAAGGACGGCGCAGCCAGGATGTCCGCCCATTCCTCCGGCTTGTCCGCAATGGCCTGACGTACCATGGCCGTGGCGTCCTTGAACATATCAGCAAAGAGGCCGCCGCCCAGGAAGGACTGATTCCCCGGTTTAAGCATGATATAATATCCCACCGGGATGGGCAGCTTGCCCTTGGGACCGATGTGCGCCCGAAAAGCGGGCTGGTAGGGCGACTTGTCATGACTGAACCGAGTATCCCGAACCAGCTTGAAGGTCAAATCCTTAGGATGATGGCTGGCCGCATCCGGGTCGAAGGCGCTGATCCCCTCCATAACAGCCCCGATGAATGCCTCGAAGTCAGCGTTGGCGCGGACAAAATCCTGCTTGTGGGCATGATACCAATCCCTGTTGTTGTTTGCTTGAAGCTCCGTCAAATAGGCCTTTACACTTTGCAGTTCCATCGTATACGCTCCCTTCCTTATGGACGCTTGACAGCCCCGGCCAAGGAGGACGCCAGGAAAGCCTCAATGGACTGTCTCAGCGTTTCCGGCGACGCATATGCCTTGCAGAAGGTGAACTGCTGCGACAGGTCGTCAATGCTTTCCATCGCCGTCTTGACCTCCACCATGGTTTCCATGGGCACCGTCTTGACCGCAGTGTACGGCAGGCAGTCTGGCTGAAGCCTGTGGCTCTGGATGGCATAATTCAGCCGATCCCGGCAATGGCACTTTCCCTGGCCATATTCACCGCAGTAGGCGGAAAGGAAGTCCGCCATCTTTCTGCGCGTCCGGGACAGCCGCTGACGGTACGCCTCCGCCGTCATGCCCAGAATGTCCCCCGCCATCCGGCTGTCCACCTTGAACATGGTGCCCAGGATGAAAATACACCGGCTTTCCGGGTCCAGGCATTGCAGCATCACATTGGTGCAGGACAGCTTCAGCTCCTCCGCCAGCAGCGCCTTGTCCACATCCTGGGTCAGGTCTGGAATGCCGCTGATCTTGGCATGTTCAATATCAGCCCCATAAAATTCAAAGCTGAGCGGATGCGCGGCGAACATATGCTTCTTATAGTCCTTCAAATGGTTCGCCGCGATGCTGAACACCCAGGTACCAAAGGCGCTCTCCCGCCGGAAATCAGCCAGGTGTGTAATCACCTTCAGCAGGATCTCCTGGGCAGCGTCCTCCGCGTCAGCAAAGGAGCCCAGCATCCGAAGGCTGAAATTGAATACCGTCTCCTGCATGGCCTGTACCAGCGTTTCCAGCGCCTCGCCGTTTCCCGCCAGGGCCTGATCGACCAAGACCAGCCATTCTTCATTGGTTTTCCCATTCATGGATTTCCACCTCCTATTAGATTAGACTGCGGATATCCGCCTTTGTGACAGCAAAATATACTTTTGCCTCATAAAATTATGAAAAGGCGGCCTTACCCCATGAGAGGGGCGGCCGCCATGGCGTATCCTGTCAGCGATAGGAAATCTGGGTGTAGGTCGGGCACACGATGATGAGCGTCTTGCCGCGCTGCAGAGAAATCTCATTGCCGTCGGGACCGTAGAACACAGTGCGGCTTTCCATGCTGTCGCGCTTCCAAACGCCCTCCACATGCTTGCCCCCCATGAAATACTCCGCATTGCCGGTAACGGACTTATCACCCTTGCCCGTGTAGTAATACTTGCCTACCACATAGCTGATGGGCGCGTCCTTGCGGATGAATTCCACATCGGTGAACTGCACAATCACATTGGCAAAGCCCATCTGCTCCTGGGTATCGCGATCCTCATAGGGAATGAGCTCATCGTTGGCGTAGCGCATATAGCGATAGTACACGTTGTTATCCGCGTCATATTCCAGGTTGGAGCCATAGCGCAGAAGGGCCTTGCCATCTTTGCTGCCCCACTTGACGATCACCTGCTCGGCCGTGTCGCCATCAGCAGGCAGATCATCGGTAAACCTGAAAGCATGATTCGGCGGAACAAAATCCGTGGGAATCAGCTCATACATAGCCGCCACGTTGGCGTCTATATGATGAGGACGCAGGGAGCCGGCGCGAGCCGTATAGAACTGCTTCCAGGGCTTGCCCTCGCCGACCGTGCCGCTGAACAGAAGCCCCTTGTCATCCGCGCCGTACTCGCTCAGCTCCTTGCGGACATTGCTCTTGGCATACTCCTGCTGGCCATAGTAGAGGAAGCCGGCATCCCACTCCTCGCGCAGCCAGGCGTGGCCCATGCGCGCGGAACGAATCGGACCCACGCTGGTGGGGATCAGGTCGGAGAAAAGAAAGGTGATGCGGGTCATGCCGCTGGAATACAGAGGCGTCTCATACACAATATCGGCATAGCTGGCGCCCCAAGGCGTAACGTTGGCCTTATCGGGATTGTTCACGCCGCCGTCCGTGTTGTCGATCTGCACCAGCATGGGCATGTAACGCCCCGTCACCGCCAGGCCCGCAAAGCCCTCGGGAGCATCCAGCTCCGCCAGCGTCAGGCCGGTGGTAGGACTGATGCCCGCCTCGACCTCGTTGAGGCCGGCCTCATTGATCTTGATATTACGCTTTTCCTGACCGTTCAACTGCGTCATTTGGTCATCAGCCAGGGCAAAGGACGCGCAGCCCAGCAGCATCGTCAGCGCCAGGACAAAGCATGTCAGCCGTTTCATCATGGGTTTCCTTCCTTTCGCTTGCAGTTACAGCGCTTGCGCGCATAGTAAATTATACCATTTACCGCATACGCTGTCAACTGCTCCACTTTATTGTTAAGCTTTGTAACAGCGCCGTGCCAGGGACAAACCTTTTCCCTTGCCATCAGTCCCTTTTTTTGATACTGGTATCGCCGTCCACACAGCGGTAGTAGACCGTATCCGGCTGGAGCGTGACATTATCCTTGGCCATCAGCTCGTCCACCGTCAGCAGCAGATACCCTTGTTCCGCCAGGTAGTTGGCCACCTGGCGGGCGGATTCGGGGGTTTTATCCTTCACGTCGTGCATGAGGATGATGTCCCCGTCGCTGATCTGGCTTTTGACGGTGTTCAGCACCACCTTGGTGGAGCGTCCCCGCCAGTCGTAGGTATCCACGCTCCACTGAATCAGCGGCCAGCCTACCTTGGCCTTTATCATCTGCGGATACAAACCGTAGGGTACCCGGTCATAGCGCACCGGCTTGCCGATGGCCGCGATCATCTTCGTGTTGACCTTGTCCACCATGGCCCGCATGGCGCTGCCGGACATTTTGCGCACATCCATGTGGCTCCAGTTGTGGGAACCGATGGCGTGGCCCTCGTCATGCTCCCGCTGCACCAAATCGTCATACTCCTTGACGCGGTTGCCAATCACGAAGAAGGTTGCCACCGCGCCGGTTTCCATCAGGGCGTTGAGCACCTTGGTGGTATTGGTGCGTTCGGGGCCATCGTCAAAGGTCATGGCGCAGGTCTTGTAATAGCTGAGGTTATCCGTTTCCTCCCGGGCCTTGGGCGTCATGTGCTCACGAATCTCCGGGTAAAACAGGGTAATCTCCATCAGCGTTTCATGCCCGGGATAAAGGGTTTTTGCCGGAATGTGCAAAACCAGGGACATGCCGTGGAGCGTAAAATCCGTCTCCTGCAGGGCGGCCTGGGTACACAGCCTGTCCAGCGCCTGGGCGTCGGGCGTTTCATCGGGGAAGTACGCCGTCGCCTGCTTCCGCACAGCCTGCGCCAGGACATCCCAGCCCCGGCTGGCATCGTCGAACAGATCCGTCATCAGGACGCGCTGGCCGGTAATCATGTCGTAGGTACGGCTGACGATTTCCTGCGCCATCAGATCCCGATGGTAAGTCACCCGCGCCTGCACCAGAAAGCTGAGCCAGGTCAGACCGGTGCGGCTGTAGCGGATGCCTACATCCAGGCGGGAGTTTTTGCTGGTCTTGTTGGCGGCCTTGGGCAGATCCGGGCCATACTTGTCCACAAAAGCGGCGGCAATGCTTCGCAGCTCCTCATCGACCTCCGGGAGAACGGTTTCTGCCTTCCACAGGCGGATGACGGATTTGTTCTCCTGGGTCGTGTCTTCATAGGACATAGCGACGCGATGGCACGGCTGCAGGCCCTCCGCCGAGGCGGGCGGAACCGGGAGCAGCGTTGCCAGCACCAGCAGCAGGGCCAGCAATCGTTTCATTAGTACAACCTCCTGTGTGTCATTCGCCGTCCTCCGGCAAATCGGCCACGGCGCGGCGGATCAGCTGCTGCCGGTACTTGTCCAGCACATACTCCACCACATCCGCCTCCCGGGCGGCGATGAAGGCCATGGTCTCCCCCTGCCTTTCGGGCCGGGTAATGAGCACCTGTCCCTCATCCTCGCCGCTGACCAGCACCGCGTAGGTCTCTCCCGCGTAAGGCAGGAGGGCATCGCAGCGGAAGCGCCACACCTCGCCGTCCGGAGCCGTCAGGGCTACCTGAGCGCCGATGAGCTCACGCATCATCCTCGACGCCATCCTCGTCCTCCGCCATCAGCGCAAGGAATTTTTCAAAGACCACCGCCTGCAGCCCGTCATCCTCCACCGGGACATAGCACTCGCTGCCGTTCTCATCCTCGCTGATCTGCATCATGACCACCTCGCCCTCCTCATCATCGGAGGAATGGTCGTCGTCCAGCAGCATCAGGGCAATGTAGTACGCGCCCTCGTGCTCCAGGGTAGCCAGGTGCTCAAAGGATACGCTCTCTCCGTTTTCGTCCACCAGCTCAATGACATTGCTTTCTTCTTCCATCATGGGTATAGCCTCGCTTTCCTGTGTGTCGCTGCGCCCGGCTTCCCGCTGGGCGTCCAGATATTGCTGAAGGATGATGGCCGCGGCCACCTTGTCCACATTTTGACGCCGCTGAGCGCGGTGCATGTTATCCTCCAGCAAAGCCTTTTCCGCGGTGACTGTCGTCAGCCGCTCATCCTGATAATACACCGTCAAGCCAGCTTTTTCAAGCTGCTGGCAAAAAAGCCGTACCTTTTGTGCCTGGGGTCCTTCCGTACCGCTCAGGTTCAGGGGAAGTCCGCTGACAATCAGCGTCGTATCCTGCTGGCGGCAGATGTCCAGCACCCGCTTGACATCCGGGCCGAAGCCTACCCTGTGGATGGTTTCGATGGGGGTCGCGATCATCCTGGACATATCGCTGACGGCCACGCCAATGCGGGCATCCCCCACATCCAGAGCAACGAGGCGTTCATTCATGGGCTGTGTCCCACCTATCTAACGTAATCATGGGCGGATTTATTCCTTGGAAATTCCGTCAAAAACGGAAGTTCTCCGCACCCTTGCCCGCCACGGCAATGTTAGGCACCGCCGTCAGGCTTTCCCGCGCGATGGTCATCACACTGTCCAGGGTCACCGCCTCGATGTGGCGCACCGTTTCCTCCGGCGTCACGGCCTTGTCCAGCAGGAGCAGACTACGGCCCATGGCCTGCATCCGCCCGCCGGGGCTTTCCAGGCCCAGGAGATAGCCGCCCCGCAGCTGCTGCTTGGCGTCATGATATTCCTTTTCAGTGATGCCGTCCCGCAAAAGCCGCTCCAGTTCGGTACGAATCTCCGCCATTACCTTCTCCCCGTTCTTCGGACTGACGCCCGCGTAGACCGCAAAGGTGCCGCAGCTCAGATAGCTGTTGGGGAAGGTATAAATGGAATACGCCATGCCCATTTCCTCACGGATGCGCTGGAACAGCCGGGATGACATGCTTCCGCCCAGCACGTTGTTCAGCACCGCCTGGGGATAAATGCCGTCCTGCCCATACCCAATGCCCGGGAAGCCCAGGCAAAGGTGCTGCTGCTCCGTGTCCTTTTCCTTGATGACGCGCTGGCCGGAAAGGAGGGCCGTCGCGGGAATGTCCGCGGGGGCGGCGTCGCTCGTCCAGGGGCCGAAATGCTCCGCGATCAGCGCCTCTACCTGGGCGGGATCATAGTTGCCGGCCAGCGCCACCACCGTGTTGGCGGGGCCATAATGGCGGGCACGATAGTTGAACAGATCCTGCCGGGTGTAGCCGGAAATCAGCTCGGTGGTACCCAGGATGGGCTGACCCAGGCTCTGCTCGCCGAACATCGCCCGGCTCAGCAGCTCATGCACCAGATCCTCCGGAGAATCCTCATCCATGGCAATTTCCTCCAGGATGACGCCGCGCTCCTTGTTGAACTCGCCCTCATCCAGCGAGGCATGGCAGGTCAGATCCGCCAGTATATCCACCGCCAGGGGTAAATCCTCATCAATGACCTTGCAGTAAAAGCAAGTGCAGTCCTTGCCGGTGAAGGCGTTAATCTGACCGCCCACCGCGTCCATTTCCTCGGCAATCTGCCGGGTCGTGCGCTTTTCGGTGCCCTTAAAAACCATGTGCTCCAGAAAGTGGCTCAGCCCGTTTTCCCGGGGCTTTTCCATCATGGAGCCCACCTTCAGCCATACGCCGATGGAAACCGAACGCAGGTAGGGCAGCCGCTCGCCGATCACTCGCAAACCATTAGGCAACGTCCAGGTATCGTTCATACGCTCATCCATCCCTATGCTTGATGACATCATAATCCCCCTTTCTTTCCATAAACATGCGTGAATGAAAATTCGCAAAAGCCCGGTGTCTGGACTTTTGCGAATCATATATTCCCCGATCAGTCTCTCCCCGGGGGTCAGGGGGCCGAGCCCCCTGTTCCTCGTCCTTGCACGCGCATGAACCTGCGGCCGAAGCCCCTCACCCATGACGCGGGATGGGCGTTTCAGGACGGGCACCCTTTCGCCGTTTGCCAGTGGCAAAAATGAAGTCGAAAGGGTGGAGGTTTAAGTCCCTCCTGGCGGGGTCCAGGGGCAGAGCCCCTGGTTACCGGGCGTCGCGGCGGGGAGGACGGGCACGGAGGCCGCCTTCGGGCCGGCGGGGCGCGGCACTGTTGTCGTAAACCAGATCGTTGCGGATCAGGTTGATCTTGCCTTGGGCGTTGATCTCGCTGACCTTGACCTCCAGCTCGTCGCCCAGCTTCACCACGTCTTCCACCTTGTCCACGCGATGGTTGGCCAGCTTGGAAATGTGGATCATGCCGTCCTTACCGGGCAGCAGCTCGACGAAGGCGCCGAATTCCTTGATGCCGACCACCTTGCCCAGGTAGACCTCTCCAACCTCAATATCCTTGGCAATGCCCTCGATGATTTTGCGGGCCTTGTCGGCAGCCTCGGTATCAGGCGTGGAAATGAACACCCGGCCATCATCCTCGATGTCAATCTTCACGCCGGTCTCAGCGATGATCTTGTTGATCATCTTGCCGCCGGGTCCGATGACTTCGCGGATCTTCTCTGGATTGATGGTGAAGCGCACGATCTTGGGCGCATACTTGGACAGCTCCTCGCGGGGCTGGCCCAGGCAGGAGAGCATCTTCTCCAGGATGAACAGGCGGCCTTCCAGCGCCTGATGCAGCGCGGTTTTGAGGATGTCGCGGTCAATGCCGGCAATCTTGATGTCCATCTGGATGGCGGTGATGCCGTTCATGGAGCCGGCCACCTTGAAGTCCATATCGCCCAGGAAGTCCTCCAGGCCCTGGATGTCTGTCAGCACGGCCACCTTGCCGGAGTCCGCGTCCTTAATCAGGCCCATGGCCACGCCGGCCACCGGCGCATGGATCGGCACGCCCGCGTCCATCAGGGACAGGGTGGAGCCGCACACGGAGGCCATGGAAGAGGAGCCGTTGGAGGAAAGAATCTCGCTCACCAGACGCAGGGCGTAGGGGAACTCCTCCTCTGAGGGAATCACGGGCAGCAGGGCCCGCTCCGCCAGGGCACCGTGGCCGATCTCGCGGCGGCCAGGGCTCTTCATGCGGCCCGCCTCGCCCGTGGCGTAGGGGGGCATGTTGTAGTGGTGGATATAGCGCTTGAAGTCCTCGTTGCTCAGACCGTCCAGAATCTGGCCTTCAGAGGTGGAGCCCAGGGTGGTAACGGTCAGGGCCTGGGTCTGGCCGCGGGTGAAGACGGCAGAGCCATGCACCCGGGGCAGCACGCCGACCTCGCACCAGATGGGACGAATCTCGGTGACCTTGCGGCCATCGGGACGAATGCCCTCCTCCAGAATCTTTTTGCGCATGACTTCCTTGTTCAGGTAGTACAGCGCGTCGGCAATCTCAGCCTCCCGCTCGGGGAACTGCTCCGCCAGAGCGGCCAGCGTCTCTTCCTTCACCTGAGCCTCGCGCTGCTGACGCTCCTGGCGGTTGAAGGTCTCAAAGACCCACACGCACTTGTCGTAGGCGTACTCACGAACAGCGGTCTTGATATCGGCGCCGGTGACATTCAGCGGCACCTCGACCTTCTCCTTGCCGATTTCGGCCACAATCTGTTCCTGGAACATCACCAGCTGCTTGATGTACTCATGGCCGAACATGATGGCGTCCAGCATGGCCTCCTCGGAGACCTCGTTGGCACCGGCTTCCACCATCATGATGGCGTCCTTGGTGCCGGCCAGGTACACATGCATGTCGCTCTTGGCCCGCTGCTCCTCATCAGGGTTGATGACGTACTGGCCGTCCACCCGGCCCACCACCACAGCGCTGGTGGGGCCGCCCCACGGAATCTCGCTCACCGCCAGGGCGATGGAGGAACCGATCATGGCAGGAATTTCCGGAGGAACATCCTGCTCCACGGACAGAACGGTAACGACCACCTGTACGTCGTTGCGCATGCCCTTGGCGAACAGGGGGCGCAGGGGACGGTCAATGAGGCGGCAGGTCAGGGTCGCCTTCTCGGTGGGGCGGCCTTCACGCTTGATGAAGCCGCCGGGAATCTTGCCCGCGGCGTACTGCTTTTCCTCGACATCCACCGCCAAGGGGAAGAAGTCCACGCCGGGCCGGGGGGTGGGCGCCATGGTCGCGTTGACCATGACGACGGTATCGCCCAAGCGCACCCACACGCTGCCGGCGGCCTGTTCGCAGTACTTGCCAAATTCCAGGGTCAGCGGACGCCCCGCCAGATCCATGGTAAACTGTTTGGATTCCATGCTTTTCTCCTCTCGTAAGTCAGGGGAGCAGGCCTCCCCGGGCCGCCCGGAGATGCTATCATATGAAAACCCCGTCTTGTCGCTGGGATTTTCAAGGGATAACATCCCCCAGGCACAACGCGACCGTTCCTCGGCATGTCCGGCAGAGCCATCAAGCCTTCCGTTGGCCGCTGAGCACAGCCCCGTCCGCAACGCGCCGGGGCGTACCGTTAGCTTGTCCGTCTTGGCAGAAGAACTTTCCTGAAAAGGCCGCCGGACGGGATAACTCCCGCATCGGCGGCCCCTGCAAAAAATTCACATGCCTTGCGGCGCTTTGCCGAAGCCCGCGCGCCTTCAGCGGAGCCCTTGCTTACTTGCGCAGGTTCAGCTTGGCGATCAGGGCGCGGTAACGCTCGATGTCGGTCTTCTTCAGGTACTCCAGCAGACCGCGGCGACGGCCAACCATCAGCAGCAGGCCACGATTGGAATGGTGGTCGTTGCGGTTGGACTTCAGGTGCTCGTTCAGGTGATTGATGCGGGCGGTCAGCAGCGCCACCTGCACCTCGGGGGAGCCGGTGTCGCCCTCATGCTGGGCATAAGCCGCGATGATCTCGGACTTGGTCATGGTTGTTTCCTCCTTGAAATAAAATCAGGTAATCGCCGTCCCACGCAGCGCGCCGTCGGAGTGATCGGCAGCCCGCGCAGGCGGTTCTTCAAACCCACCCGCTATTCTATCAGATATTCCATCGTTTGTAAACGGGTAAATCGCTTTTCCCGGGCCAAAATTCAATTTCTTTCCCCCATCAAAGCCTGCCCTTCGCAAAACTGGAAAGATTCACAAAAAACCGCTGGACAAATGCCATCGCCTATGCTATAATACCCCGTGCTAGACTTGCCAATATAGCTCAGTTGGTAGAGCAGCTGATTCGTAATCAGCAGGTCAGGGGTTCGAGTCCCCTTATTGGCTCCAGCTTTTATCGAGGTGTAGCGCAGTTTGGTAGCGCGTTTGGTTCGGGACCAAAAGGCCGCGGGTTCGAATCCCGCCACTTCGACAGAAAGCCCTTGCAGTGCAAGGGCTTTTCTTTTTGCTTGACGGCGATTGGTGCGCGCTATAATGCACATTGTAATGTACACTATAATGTACATGCCAAAGATTATCCTCTGATAATCTCTGCCCACGTCTTCGCCCTATTGACCTGTTCCGCTCATCCGGCGTATTGACCGTCATGGCAGCAAACGCCTTCTCAGCTTGCTCCAGCGTTGGTATGGTATCAAAAGCATGCGGGTTTGAATCCCGCTGCTTCGATGGAAAACCCTTGCGATGCAAGGTTTTTTCTTCTTGCTTAACGGTAATTGGTGTGTGCTATGGTTAACGCCATGACTAACAAAATGGAGATCTGCCATTTTTTATTTTTGAATATTTACGTCTTGCAAAGAGAGAGAGGGAATAGCCCTCTCTCTCTCTTTTTGTTACCCTTTCTTCGCGATGCACTCATAGTACATCTTGACCTTACCATCCTTGGCATCGGGGTCATCCATAAACGCTTTGGCCATGTCGGCGTAGAAATTGACCTTATCTACGCCGTGCTGCTTGGCAACCTTGCAATAATCAGAGTACATGGCATTGATGACAGCGAAGAACTCAACGATCTTCTCCTGTCCTTCCACGCCAAAGTTCCGAGCATACTGCTTGATCTCATCCAGCGACCAGCGCTCGCCCTTGGAGCCGTTCTCCTTGCGCATGAATTTCACCCAGCGCTTGACCTCTTCCTCCGTCAGGTTCTTGCCTTGGTCAACATCAGGAGACTCACAAAGCCGATCATCGGCTGGCGTTCCTCCATTCGGCCCCGGTTTTCTTCGCCATGGCCGATCATGCTGTGCCGAGGCGTGTAATGCCGCATGATCTGACCGTCGCAGCGCGCCATCGGCGGAAGGTTCGGAATGTAAGCGTCCCACACAACGGCTCCGGCGCGCTATCCCCGACATCATTATGGAAGCGATGCAGACCCTATCATCTAATACGCACGACAGCGGTTCTTCTGTCGGCTCGTCCCATCGCTATGTGCAGCCCTCTGTCATTGCTGATAGGCTGGAAGCTGCCGGCGAGACCCTGTTCGAGCCGGGCCATGAAGCCGGCGCTGGAATAGTCAGCAGGTTTTCCCCTTATCAACAAGGCAAATTGATACCCGAGTATGATAGCGCGCTGCCCATTGTCTCACTTCCCAGGCGTCCCATCCCCCAGAAAGACCGTGACATCCGCCACGAAAACGCCATCCGCGCTGGGGGTAAACTGCGCCATACCCTGGTGCGTCCTGGCAATCTCACGAATCAGATCCAGGCCGAAGCCGTGAGCCTCCCGGTTGGCCTTGGTGGTCTGCAAATTATCGCCGTCCAGATGACTGCAGTCGGCCCGATTGCGCACACTGAAGCAGAGATAGCAGCGCGTTGGATAGATGTGCACGGCGATCTCAGGGGCGTCCACGGCTTTGGATGCCTCCAGCGCATTGTCCAGCAGATTGGCCAGGAGGGAAACCAGCTCCGCGCTGCACAGGGGCAGATCGGGGGAGAGACAGACATCGGCCTTGAAGGGAATCCCCTGACGTTTGGCCTCGGAGGCCTTTTGGTTAAGAACCGCGTCGGCCACCGGGTTGCCCGAATGGATGACCTCTCCGCACGACGCCTCGGCGTCCGCCTGACTTCGCAGCAGCTCGGCCAGGCGATCGTATTCCTGCTGACGAAGCAGCGTCTGAGCCGCCGTCAGCGTGTGGCTGTATTCGTGGCGCTGCCTGCGCAGTTCCCGGTTGAGACGCATGGATTCCTGCACGAGCTCGCTTTGAGAATCAATAATTTTCTGGTTGACGGCCAGCTGAAGATAGGTTTCATAATACTTGGTCATCCGGCTGCAAATGAAGAAGGAAAGATACAGAATAAGCAGATGCAAAAGCGAGCACAGGGCGCGGTAGCTCAGCCATTCGGCGGACTGCAGAATCTCTCTGGAAGCCGGACGCAGAAGATGCTGCGCCATGCTGAGCAGAGCCGTAATGATGATCGGGAGCCAGCAAAACCACGGCAGGCCGCGGCGCGGGTGAAGGGCGAAACGGTAAGCCGCGTAGCCTCCCAGCATCATCAAAGGAATGTCGAACAGACGCCAGTAGTAGGTGCTCGAGCCGAAGAGGCGCAAATCCAGATAGAGGGTGATGCCGTTGAAAAACTCGAAGGTACAGGTAAACATCAGCAGCAGAATCAGCCGCTCAATGAAACGGCCGCTTAAAAACAGCGCTCCGAAAAGCGAACCCATCAGCACAAAAAGCGCCAAATAAACCAGCATGTTTCCGGCGGGCAGCAATTCCTCCAGAACCGTCATCCCGATGCTGGCGGCGGTAAAGGGTAAAATGGCAAGGAAGCAGAGCCCCTTGTTCCGCCTGGGAGGATACGCCGCGGCAAGGCATAGAAACATCGTCAGATAAATCACCGTGTCAATCAATCTGATACGGAGCATTGAACAGCCTCCTTGTCAGTTTCTTGCGTGCTTCTTCGGTTTTGAAGCGGCTGATGGGCAAGCGGGAACCGTCACACAGCACCACATGCCCAGTCTCTATGTGGACAACAGCGCCCATATTGACCATGTAGCTGCGTTGAATGCGGAAAAAGTCCCTGTTATGCAGCTGCTTTTCAAACCAAGCCATGGACTTGTAGACCGTATAGGTTTTCTGCGCGGTAACGATCTGCTGCTTCTTATCATAGCTTTCAATATATAAAATGGTGTTGACCGGTATGGTGGCGGTTTGATAAGCCGAGGTGACCACCAGCGTATCGCTGCCAAAGCGCTGCCACTGACGAAGCACCGCCTCCATAGCCTCCTCCAGCTCCTCATGAAGGCGTGATTTGCGCACGAAACGCAGGGGCTGCGTACGCATGGCCTCAAACACGCGCGATTCCACGCTGGAAATGAACACGATGCAGCTCATGCTGCCGCGGTCGCGTATGCTCCGGGCCATCTGAACACCGTCCATCTGGGGCATGGATATATCCAGAAAATAGGCGTCGTACACCAGCTCGTCCAGATCCACCGGACTACTGAAGGCATGGACGGCGCAGCCTGTTCCGGCCCTTTGGGCAATTTCCTGCAGCTGTCCGCTGATTTGCCGCAGCATCTGCGCATCGTCATCAATGACGGCGATTGAGTATGGCATGACTTCCTCCAAATAGCAAGCTGAATCAAGCAATTCATCCTAATGATAGCATATGCCCCCACCGCCTCGCCGTCAAGGGGGCATAACCGTCAATGGCGAAGTTTAAGCGCATTTTCCGGCGAACCTTCGAGGCAATGGAAAAAAGCCCTTATAATGAAAATAAAGAAACCGAGCAAAACATGATAAAGGAGGGCAGCCAGGCAGTTTTTACCATTGGACAGCAAATAAGGAGGAAGAAGGAAAATGAAAAAAATATCTTTGCTCATGGCCATTATGATGCTGATCTCGATGATCGCCGTTCCTTCCTGCGCGGAAGAAGGCCATCTGCGCATGCTGACGGAAACGCCTGTTATTGTAGAGGCATCGGATGGGCAGGCGGCCCTGGAAGCCCGCTGCAAGCCCATCATTGAGGTGGACGGCCTCCAATTCAAGGATCTGAACGGCAACGGTCAATTGGACATCTACGAGGATTGGCGACAGGATGTGGACGCCCGCGTGGAAAACCTCATCAGCCTGATGACCATGGACGAGCTGATCGCCACGCTGATGAACAACACCACCGGCGGCACCTTCACCTCGCTGTTCCCCTATCCCGACGAATGGATGTGGAGCGACGAGGAGCGCATCACGGTGAACGGCATAGGCTATACCCCCATGTATCACAGCATCGTGGAGGATCATGTGACCACCTACCTGCTCAACGGCAACGGCACTGCGGCCGATCAGGTCAAGGAAACCAACAGCATTCAGCTGATCGCCGAAAGCGCGCGCCTGGGCATCCCTGTGGTGCTCAACAGTGACCGCTCCTACCAGACCTTCGCCGGCATGGTGGATATGGCGAAGTACGCCTTCGGCACCGCCCATGATGAGGAGCTGCTCTATCAGCTGGCTTATCAGTACGCCCTGGAAGAGCGGGCCATGGGCTATCATGTGCCCTTTCAGCCCCAGGGCTCGGAAATCGGCGCCTTCTACGGTGAGGAAGTCAACTATTTGTCCAGGATGATCGCCGCCGAGGTAAAGGCCAAGTACGACGCCGGGCAGACGGCCTGCTCCAAGCACTTCATCTCCAACGGCAACCACAACAGCAATTACAGCGGCACCCGCAGCCCCGCGGATCTGATCGACAGCTGGCTGGTGGGCTGGAAAGCCTCCCTGGACGCGGGCACCCAGTGGATCATGGCCCACAACGGCGGCGGCCGCACCGCAGGCATCATCACCCCCTATGACAGCGAAACCCTGGGCATCCTCCGCAACGACCTGGGCTATGACGGCATCATCGTCACCGACTGGCCCCTGTTCGTAACCTCCCCCACAGCCACCGGCATCACGGCGGACGGCAAGGATCTGTCCCAGATGACCCCCGGCGAGCTGTACACCCAGATGCTGGAAGCCGGAATCGACCTCTTCGGCGGCTACATTGTCATGGGCGGCACCGATACCACCATCATGGACGCCACCAACACCAACTTCAGCTTTGGCGGCGGCGGCCCCACCTTCGTGCTGACCAACTGGCCCGACGTCATCAAGGCGGAAGTCGAGGCCGGCCGCTGTGACATGGAGCTGATTCTGCGCTCCTGCCGCCGTGTGCTGCGCAACAAGTTTGAGCTGGGCCTCTTTGAGAATCCCTACGCCCATCTGGAGAACGTGCTGGAGCTTTTCGCCAGCGACGCCTACAAGGCTGAACAGTTCCCCATCGAGACCATCGACGATGTGTACGCTGCCCGCAAGGACAGCCTGAACGCCCTGGAAGAGCGCCTTCAGACCGAATCCGCCGTGCTGCTGAAGAACGACGGCAGCATTCTTCCCCTATCCAAGGACATGAAGGTCTTTGTTACCGGCAGTTCCGAGGAGACCGCCAAGATGGATCGCGAGGCTGTCGCCGCCTACGCCCAGGTCGTGGATACCCTGGCCGAGGCGAACGTGGTGATCGCCCGTGTCACCTCCATGGATGACAATACCGAAATGATTATTGAGGATGCCGCGTCCGCGGGCAAGCCCGTGGTTCTGGCGGCCCAGGTGGGCAACAAGGAAAACGAGATCAGCACCACCGTGGCTGAAGGCAGCGCGGCCATCCTGATGATGACCTACAGCACGGTGCCCGATCACGGCAGCTCCATGGGCAACATCTTCAGCGCCACCCTGCCCCGCATCCTGGCGGATATGATCTTCGGTGAGCGTGAGCCCGCCGGCAGCCTGGTGTTTGAGATTGCCCGCAGCGCCGAAGACAATCTGCTGGACTGGGGCGAACTGCAGCTGGATCGCGGCGTGGATAACCGCACCCGCCTGTATATGGCCGGCACCGTGCGTCAGAATCCTGAAGCCGTGCTGCCCAACAACCTGGGCGACGTGCTGTTCCCCAACGGCTTTGGTATGCGCTATGGCCAGACCGCCGATATCAGCCTGAACACCCTGCTGGTGCCCCAGGCCGTGGTCGACGGCGCCGTGATGAACGCGGAGCAGCTCTCCGGCGTACCCTTTACGATCGACATGCTGGCGGAGAACGCCGGTGCCGACGGCAACGTGCAGGTGAACGTGTATGAAGGCGAAAAGCTGCTGGCCACCAAGCTGGTCAGCGTCCAAGGCGACTCCTTCTGCGTGGTTTCCCTGGACATCGTGCTGGAAGGCGCGGGTGAGCACACCGTCACCGTGGGCGACATGAGCGCGGTTATCACCGTCAAGTAAACCCGCCCGATCATCAGACCAAACAAAGCAGGCCCCGCCGGATAGTTCCGGCGGGGCCTTAGGATGTCGGCAACGTGGCTTATGCCACTTTGTCGAGCTTAGCACACCCTCACTGGTCAAACGGCAAAGCCGTTCTCTCGGCCGTTCGTGTTAGGAAGCTTTTTCTGACGAAAAAGCGAAAAATCGCCGTACCGGGGCTTCGCCCCGTTTAAACGCCCCGAAGGGGCTCGCCGATTTTCGATTGACAGTCTGCCGACGGCAAATCAGGCGTTCTGTACTACGACTTCTTTGATGCTTTGAAGCCCCGCCGGATAATTCCGGCGGGGCCTGTTTACAGTGGGCGCATCGCACCCGGCGAGTCTTTTTCCCCGGCCATTGACAACCATGCGCCTCCAGGGTATACTGAAATCGTTCAAACATGCATCATTGTTCACGAAGCGCCGCGGCGACAGCGGCCAAACCGTGCATAGCGTCGTTGTCCCGTCCGGGATCGGCGCAGCCAAAGGCACGGCACACAGCCTGTCGGAGAGCCGGATTCCTGGCGGCGCACCCGCCCGAAAAGGCAAGCTGACGGATGGGCAGAGCCAGCTGCTCCGCCGCGATGCGGTAAGCCTCGGCAAAATCAGCGTACAGCCCCGCGACCCACTGACGGGGCGGCAGGGTCAGGCGCTGCCACGGATCAGCAGCTGGCGGCTCCTCTGGGAAACACGCGGTCAGGAAGGCCCAGACCGCGTCTTCCTCCGCCGAAGCGCCGAACTGCCGCGCAAGCGCCCCCACCAGATGGGCCAGGCCTGCCATGTGCCGCCCGCCCGGAAGGCCGGAGATGGTGCGCAGATAGCGTCCCGGTGTGAGCCAAGGCCGGTTTTCATAGGGGCCGCTCTCCCACCGTGCCGTCAGCGCGCCGATCAGTCCCGCCGTACCGACGCTGACATGCAGGCTGCGTTCCGGCGTCAGCGTGGCCCCGGCGGCACAGACCTGCTGATCCCCCAGGTCGGGATAAACGGCCATGCCCCGCCACTGACCCACAGGCTGTACATCGCAAACCAGCCTGGGCAGCCGGAGATCGAGTCCGGCCCGCTCCAGCAGCGGCAGATTCCAGCACCCGCCGCGAACATCCGCCAGACCCGTGGGCGCGGCGTTGGTCATATGACATACATGCCGGCTCGTCAGTCGGCCGATCATGTACCCCCCCAGCGTACACAGGCGCGCTCGGGCCGGAAGCGCTTCCCCCCGCATCACCCGGGCCAAAAGGGCACACAGGGCCAGGCTGCCCTTCAGCTTCACGCCGGAAGGCAGAACGGCCTCCTCCCCCAGGCGTTCGCGAATAACGGGCAGGCTGGCCGCGGCCAGGCCGTCCCGCCAGGAAATGTAGGGCGTCACGGGTCGGAAGGCGTCGTCCGTCAGCACACAGCCGTGCATCTGGGTGGACATCAGCAGCGCGGACGCGCCGTCCCGACGCAGATCCTCCAGCAGGGATTTTACCTGCGCCCAGTACGCCTCGGCGTCGATCTCATAGCGGCCGTCCTCGGTATGGGCCGGCCCCGGCGTTGGCAGGGAGATTTGCCGCAGCGCCGTTCCATCCGCCATCAGCGCGGCTTTGGTATAGGTGGAACCAAGGTCAAGGGCCAAATAGCGCATGAGCGGCACAACCTTTCGTGCGTGATTAAAGGAGTCATGAGCATGTTATCCTATGAACGCCAGCAGGCTATTCTCAACTATATTCAGCAGCACCACAGCGCCAAGGTATCGGAGCTGAGCGGCATCTTCTATATGTCCGAAACCTCCATCCGACGCGATCTGCACAAGCTGGAGCGGGCAGGGCTGATCCACAAGACCTACGGCGGCGCGGTGCTGGTGCAGGGCGACAACGAGGTTATCTCCCTGGAAGCCCGCCAGCAGGTGGAGCACGAGGCCAAGGTGACCATCGCCCGCAAGGCGGCGGAGCTTGTGACCAACGGCCAGGTGATCTTCCTGGATTCCAGCAGCACGGCGCTGGCCATGGTGCCCTTTCTGGGACGGCTGACGAATCTCTCCGTCATCACCAACGGCCTGCAGGTCGCCTCGGCCCTGGCGGATTATCCCCGCTTCAAGGTGTATGTGCTGGGCGGCCTGCTCAACACCCGTGCGCTGTCCATGCGCGGCACACTGACGCTGCAAATGCTCAAGGGCCTGTACGCCAACCGGCTGTTTGTTTCCCCCCGGGGCGTGGACAGCAAGGGCAACGTGTTCTGCGCCGATGAGGAGGAAGCCGCCGCCCGCCGGATGATGATGGAGCTTTCCGATGAGACGCTGCTCCTGTGCAACACCAAGAAGCTGGGCCAGCGGGCCGCCTTCCGGCTGTGCGGCTTGGGGGAGGTCTCCGCCATTGTATGCGACGAGCCTCCCCAGGCGGAATGGCTGGAGCCCTTCGCCAACGCCGGCCTGAAGATACGATAATATATTCCTCCAATATATTCAAGTCTTTGTGAGGACGTGCCAGGGGAAGGGGACGTCGGGGCCTTGCCCCCATACCCCCGCCTGAGGGCTTTCAGCCCTCAGACTCCCGTTTTCGCTACGCGACCGAGCCTGGTTGTTCGAACCGACCGTCAGGTTTCGCTTCGCTCCCTGACTGCCTTTCGGGCGCTTCGCGTGTCGGAACATTGGGGGCCTTGCCCCCATGCCCCCGCCTGAGGGCCGTCGGCCCTCAGACTCCCATTTTCGCTGCGCGACCGAGCCTGGTTGTTCGAACCGACCGTCAGGTTTCGCTTCGCTCCCTGAC
>CANOHT010000007.1 GCA_947565865.1 uncultured Clostridia bacterium | reverse complement strand
CATGATTTTTTCCTCCGTCCCCAAAATCATCTTCCAGTCTCAAATTTATTTTTTACAGAATGCCCCCATGAAGCACACATTTTCTTTGAAGCGATTCTTCAGCCGCAGGAGAAATTGCGGGACAGAATACAGCTGATTTTACAGCCTTTTGAAAACATCAACGAAAGAATTTATCGCTCCGTTGTTTCCAGCATCACACTGCGGGATGGAATCACAGAGGAGGATGCCATCGCTTACTTTCGTCAGATGCAGCGAATGTTCAACGGATATTACAGCAGCTCCGCTTACCGCAGTATAGCGCTGGATGATCAAATCAGGGAACACGAAATGAACCTTGCCAAATTGCTTGATTTCATGCTGTATGGAATTGCGAAAGGGGGAACAACCACATAATACTGCTGCTGCGATGGATGATGGTGCTTGCATTGGCGCTAATGGCTGGCAAGCTGGTTTCCAGAATCAAGCTGCCGTCTATCTTGGGTTGGCTCGTCATCGGCATGCTTTTCGGCCCGCACGCGTTGGGCCTGATGCCTCAGCAGGTTCTGGATGCGGTGTGGTATAAAACCGTTATCATGTGGATGCAATGCGCATTCGGACTGATGCTTGGGACGGAACTTGTATGGAAAGAACTGAAAAGCTGCGGCAAGGGACTGGTTGTCACCACCCTGACGCAATCCCTGGGCACCTTTATCGTTGTTACATGGGTCTTTGGGGTTGTATTTCTCACTGCGGATGTGCCCGTTTATCTGGCCTTCCTGTTGGGCGGGATCGCGCTGGCTACCGCGCCCGCGCCCGCGCTGTCCATTGTCAACGAATTTCACGCCAGGGGACCTGTAACAAATACATTGCTGCCCATGGCAGTATTGGATGACATGATAGCCGTGATGGTATTCTTTACGGTTAACTCCGCTGTAGCCAGCTCTGTATCGGGCGGTTCTGTTCCGCTTTATATGATTCCGGTGATGGTGCTTTTGCCGGTCATCATCGGCCTGGTTACGGGATTTCCCGCCGGGTAGCTCCTGAAAAAAGCCAAGGGAAAGGTACAGACATTGGTCGTTTTGCTTGTCGGGATCACACTCACCGTCGGAATTGGCTGGTTCGTCAATACGAAAATACTGACCGGCATTATGCTGAACTATATGCTGATGGGCGTTTCCTTTTCCGCTGTATTCGCAAACATGGTCGGCAAAGCGCGGCTGGAGGAAATAACAGACGATTTTCATCCGATCCTGGCTGTCAGTCTGATGGCTGCCATCGTTGATCTTGGCGCTCCGCTGAATTATCATCTGATCCTGGGTGCGGGGCTCTATACTTTTCTGTATATCGCGGCAAGAGGCGCCGGAAAATATTTCGGGGCAAGGTTTGGAGCCAAAGCGATGAGGATGCCGGATCCCGTGCAAAAGTACCTTGGCCTGACGCTGCTCCCCCATTCGGGCGTTTCTCTCGTCTTTACCGGGATTGCCTGTGCTACATTGACCTCGCAGCCAGAGCTTGTCGGCATCCTGCAGGGAACGATTGCTGCGGCGGCTGTGATCAATGAGATCATTGCTGTGATCGCCGCAAAAAAAGGCTTTGAACTGGCATGTGAAATTGAAGCATAACAAGCACAGGGACAAGCTTGCATACTTTAATACGGTTCGCATCATGCGATTGGCGGCAGGCTGTTATAAGGCAGCGGCGAATTGAAGCCCATCGCGTCGTTACAAGAATTCACCTCATCTTTGGTGCTGCTCATGCGCCTGCTCCCGCCTCTTGAACTGACAGGCGGTACGGCATCATGGCCCAAATACGCTCCGAAAAATCAAAGTAAAAAGAGCTGACTGACCCAGTCAAGATCAGTTAGCTCCTTTTCTTAAAAACATGTGAAAATGCTGCCAAATCGCTGCCTCAGAAGGAACGAAGCGCAAAATCTCCAGTTATATTAAGGCTTCCCAGCACTGCGTAATCATTCCCACTCAATCGTCCCCGTGGGCTTCGGGGTCAGGTCAAACAGTACGCGATTGACACCGGGCACCTCAGCGGTAATGCGGGCGGTGATGTGCTGGAGCAAGGCAAAGGGCACGTCCTCCACAGTGGCGGTCATAGCGTCCAGCGTATTGACCGCGCGGATGATGACGGGCCACTCATAGGCTCGCAGGTTGTTCTTCACGCCGGTGGACTTGAAGTCGGGAACGACGGTGAAGTACTGCCACACCTTGCCTTCCAGGCCGTTCTTGGCGAACTCCTCGCGGAGGATGGCGTCGGAGGCCCGCACCGCCTCCAGGCGATCCCGGGTGATGGCGCCCAGGCAGCGGACGCCCAGGCCGGGGCCGGGGAAGGGCTGGCGGTAGACCATGCCGTCGGGCAGACCCAGGGCGGAACCGACCACGCGCACCTCGTCCTTGTACAGGAACTTGAGGGGCTCCACCAATTCAAATTGAAGGTCATCCGGCAATCCGCCCACGTTATGATGCGCTTTTACCGGGCCGCTCTCCAGGATGTCGGGATAAATGGTACCCTGGGCCAGGAACTCAATGCCCTCCAGCTTGCGGGCTTCCTCCTCGAACACGCGGATAAACTCCGCGCCGATGATCTTGCGCTTGCGCTCCGGCTCAGCAACGCCAGCCAGCTTGTCCAGGAAGCGATCCACGGCGTCCACATACACCAGATTGGCGTTCATCTGATGGCGGAAGACCTCCACCACCTGCTCAGGCTCGCCCTGACGCAGCAGGCCATGGTTGACATGCACACAGGTCAGCTGCCGGCCTACCGCCTTGATGAGCAGCGCCGCCACCACAGAAGAATCCACGCCGCCGGACAGCGCCAGCAGCACCTTCTTATCACCGATTTGGTCGCGCAGGGCCGTCAGCTGCTCGTCGATAAACGCCTGGGCCAGCTCAGGGGTGTTGATGCGCGCCATGGTTTCGGGACGCTTATTGTTCTCCATGGGAACTCCTCCTTCTTTTGCACGTCAGGCTTCGGATCGGCCTCCCACAGAGACCGCTCGTTTTATTATAGAGGAAAGCCGAACGTCTGTAAAGTAGCGGAGGAAAAAAACATGACGCTCAGTGAGCTGAAGTTCCCCGCGGCAGATGAAACCGGGCCAGATCGACGCCTTCCAGCGTGAGCAGCGCGATTTTTCGTTCAATTCCCCCGGCGTACCCCGTGAGATCGCCGCCGGCGCCCACCACCCGGTGGCAGGGCACCAGCACGGATACGGGATTCCGGCCCACCGCGCTCCCCACCGCCCGGGCCATCGTGCCCTTCGAGCCGCCCAAGCCGCAGGCCAGCTCACCATAGGTAGCCGTGCAGCCGTAGGGAATTTGCCGCATCATGTCCCACACGGACCGCTGGAAGGCCGTGCCTGTCAAGTGCAGCGGCGGCAGCGTTTTCGGACGGCGGCCCGCGAAATAGGCGGCCAGCCAGCGGCAGGCCTCGTCAAGGATCGGCGTACTGCCGCGGACGGCCTGGGGATCAAGACCCCGGGCCTCGTATTTCTGACCCTCAAACCAAAGCCCTGTCACGCCCTCGTCGTCCGCCGCCAGCAGAATGGAACCCAAGGGCGAGGAATAAACCGTCGTTGTCTGCATGGATGCCGCCTCCTTCGCGTCTACGGGTCAGCCCAAGGGCGATAGGCGCGCTTTCTCCAGGGCTGTCACAACCGCGGGCACCAGAATCAAGTGAATGACCGCGCCCACAGCTGTTCCCGTGAAGTAGGCTGCCACAAAGGCTGCGAAGGTATACTGACCGCCCAGCAGCACCGCCATCGCCGCGCCGCCCAAGCAGCGCCCCGCCACCATGGCGATCACCAGAGCACCCAGCATAGCGGGCAGATGGTTCTTCACCGGGATGCTCCGGCGAAGCAGCGCATACATCAGCCCCGTCATCAGGCCGTAACCGGCCATCTCAAAGGCCATGGCGATGGCGGTGGGCATCAGGCGCGGCATACCCAGGATCATGCCGCGCAGCAGCGGAAGCGCCGCCCCCAGCGCCGCGCCATAGACCGGGCCGCAGGTCAGTCCGGCAATCAGCACGGGGATATGAAGCGGACTCACAACCTTGCCAATGGCGGGAATCTGACCTGTCAGATAAGGCAGCACGAAGCCCACGGCCAGCAGCACGGCGGTCAGAACCAGGCGGTACAGATGGGTTTGCTTTTGCATAAGGAACCTCACTCCCTCAAAATAAAAAGTTCCATGAAGAAAGCCAGGCTTCATGCCTGTCAGCTCCCTTCATGGAAACACGGATAGCATACCATACCGCTCGGCCGCTGTCAAGGCTTGGCCTGCTCCAGCCTGTCCTTGCCGCCCGCGCTGAAACCATACCATACCGAGCAGAACGCACCGATCATCAAAGACAGATAGTAAGTGAAAAACCGCCACAGCAGCAGCGCCATCAGCCGAATGCCGTCGGGGAAGATCTGAGCGAAATACAGGGCGAAGACGCCCTCCTGCGCCCCGGAGGCGCCAGGCAGGGGGGTGTAGGCAGCGGATAGATACTGCATCACCGACAGCGCCGTCAGCTGACCATAGGTGGCGCCCGTGAGGTGGAAAGCGTGGTAGACCAGGGTAATCACCGTCATCAGGCTGAGCAGCTGCAGGCCGGAAAACAGCAGCTGCATCAGCAGATCCTTGGGGCGGCGCAGTATCAGCATGACGCTGCCATGGAAGTTTTCCAGCACATCCTCCCACTTGGTCAGGGATGCTTCGGGGGTTTTGCAGAGGCGAAGCCTGGTGCCCAGCCGTATGAACAGGCGAATCAGCAGCCATACCGGGCGGCGGCACACCGCCATCAGCATGACGGCGGTAACGGCCACGCAGTTGTAGGTGTAGCCGATGATCAGAATCCACATGCTGCTGCCCACCTGCTGGTGGATGAACGGCCCATAGCCAATCCACAGCACGGTGCCCACCAGCGCCAGCATAAAGTGAAAGCAAAAAAATTTGACTACCAGCGCTGATGATCCGATACCAATGGGCACCTTGCGCTTGTTCAGATAGTACACCTGCATGGGCTGGCCGCCGGTGGCGCCGGGGGTGATGTTGGAATAGTACAGCCCCATGATGGAGACAAACAAGATATAGCTGTACCTTACCCTGTAGCCCTGTCTGCGCAGGAAGTAATGCAGACTGACGGCGTCAAGGCCCAGATAAGCCCCGAAAGCCAGGAGACAAAACACAATCCACCCCGGGCCGATGGATCTGAGCGCATCAACAGCCCCGGACATCTCCTGGCCGTTAAAGCCCACCAGCAGCACAATCAGCAGCGTGCCAAAGATCAGGGCGAAATTCAGAATCTTTTTTGTACGGGCCTTCATGGTACCTCCACACACTTTCCCTTTACCGAATCAGTATACCATAATCGGCTCATCAGCACAAGTTAAAAACTGATAAGAACGCCCCGCCAACCATGCTTTGACAAGACATGGCAGGTCCGGCGCATGATTCCCCGCCCTTCACGGCAAACTGAAAAGGATCGGAGGCCGGTTTTCATGAAGGAAAGCGACACCGCCATGGCGAAAAGAATGAAGGAATACCTGCGCGCCCTGGAAGGCCTGCAGCTGCCGGAGTATCTGCGATATGTCCAGGATACCCGACGGCTGATGCGCACCCAGTTCATCGCCGGTTTGTTCCGGGGACTGGGGATGGCCGTGGGCTTCACCATCCTGGGCGCGGTGCTGGTGATGGTGCTGCAGGCCCTGGCCCAGCACAACCTGCCCGTCATCGGGGACTTTCTGGCCCGAATTGTGGCCATTGTGCAGAGCAGATTGGAGTAAACAATGAGGAAATACGCCTGGATCGCCGCCCTGGTGGTCGCGACGGATCAGCTCGTCAAGGCCCTGGCGCGGCAGCTCAATGAAACGTTTGTGCTCATTCCCGGCGTACTGGCCTTCACCTACGCCGAAAATACCGGCATGGCCTTCAGCCTGTTCAGCGGCAGGCCCTGGCTGCTGGGACTGCTGTCAGCAGCGGCAATCTGCTTCGGCTGGCTGATTCTGCGCCGCTACCGCCTTGGCGCGCTGTCCCGCGTTGCCGCCATGCTGATGCTGGGGGGCGCGGTAGGCAACATGCTCGACCGGCTGCTGGCCGGGTATGTGGTCGATATGTTCGAGGTGCTCCTGTTCCGCTTCGCCATCTTCAACGTGGCGGACGCGGCGCTGACGGCGGGCTGCCTCCTGATGGCCATCTCCCTTTTAACCAAACCCGGCGATTGGAGCGAAAGAAGCAATGGAAGCAAGCGGGAAAGTGTATGAATGCCAGGGCGACGGCCGACGGCTGGACATCCTTTTGGCGGAGGTCACGGGGCTGACCCGTTCCAGGGTGGCCGGGCTGATGGCGGAGGATCGCGTCACCGTGGATGGCGTGGCGGAACGCAAGGCCGGCTTCAAAACGAGGAACGGTCAGCGGCTTCGCCTGGAGCTTCCCGCCCCCAAGCCCGCGCAGCCCCAGCCGGAAGACATTCCGCTCACCATCCTCTACCAGGACGATGACCTGGCCGTGGTGGTCAAGCCCTGCGGCATGGTGGTGCATCCTGCCGCGGGCAACGAGGACGGCACGCTGGTCAACGCGCTTCTGCACCACCTGGACAGCCTGGGCGGCATTGGCGGCGAACTTCGGCCCGGCATCGTCCATCGGCTGGACAAGGATACCTCCGGGCTGCTGCTGGTGGCCAAGAATGACGCCGCCCAGCTGGCCCTGAGCCGTCAGCTCCAGGATCGGCTAATGGAAAAGCATTACCGTGCCCTGGTGGACGGCGTGATGCGGGAAGATCAAGGCCGAGTGGACGCCCCCATTGGCCGCAGCCGCAAGGATCGCAAGAAGATGGCCGTGGAGCCTGACGGGAGAGAGGCTGTCACCGACTGGCAGGTGCTGGCGCGGGGGCGTGGGGTCACGCTGCTGGATGTGCATATTCTCACCGGGCGCACCCATCAAATTCGCGTCCACATGAAGCACATCGGCCATCCCGTATGCGGAGACCCGATTTACGGCAGTCCCCGGGGCGCGCGGGTTCCCCGGCTGATGCTCCACGCCTACTCCCTGTCCTTCACCCATCCATCCACCGGCGAGCGGCTGACCTTTACTGCTCCGCCGCCGGAGGCGTTTGCGCGGGGGCTTGCGTCTCACGGGGGCGAAGGCTGACGTATTCCTCCACGCCAAGGGCAATGGCCTCCGCCAGCTGCCGCTGATAGGCGGGAGTCAGGAGCTGCTTTTCCTCCGCGCTGTTGGAGATAAAGCCGCACTCCACCAGCACGGAGGGCACATCCAATTGCAGGATGAAATAATCTCCCGCCAGGGCCGACCGCTCCTTTCGCGGCTGAAGCACGCGAATCAGCGCGTCCTGCACGCAGCCGGCCAGCAGCCGGCCGTCATCGCATTTGGCGCGGTAGAACACCTGCGGGCCGGATTCACCCCGGCTTCGGTATTCGTTCATGTGAATGGACAGCACCATGGCCGCGTCATGATCCTTGGCCATCTGCACCCGGTTTACCATGTCCTGCCGTTTCTTGGTCAGGGTGGCAGGCCGCTCCTCCTCGCACAGATCCTCGTCCGCCCGGCGCGTCATCACCACCGTCGCGCCCCGCTGGACGAGGCTTTTTTCTACCTCAAGAGCAACGGCCAGGTTGATGTGCTTCTCCCAGGTGCCGCTGTCTCGGGCCCTGGCTCCGCCGTCGTACCCGCCATGTCCCGGGTCAACCATGATGACCCAGCCTGTCAGCGACAGAGGCTCCGCCGTTGGCTGAGGCGGCGCAGGCTCCGCCGTTTCCACCCCCGGCACAGCCCGAGGCGGCTGCTCCATCCCTTTGACCCATGCCGCCGCTGTCACGCCCGCGCCCGCCACCAGCACCACCGCTACCGCCCAGGCCAGCCACCGCTCCTTCCCGCTTCGCCAATCCCCCATATGCCGCACCTCCTACCCCGCAGTGTATGCCGCGCCCCCGGACAGCAGAACCGTATACGACGGCATCACACGCGCCACGCTTTGTTCCTGTCAGGGACACCTCCCCCGCTGACAGCCGTTGCCGCCGGACCGAGGAAATTCCGCGCTGCATAACACGCTGTTTCCATGTTGCATCATAGCACGTAGCAATGCAAGTCTCTCCCGAGCCTCTTCCACGCGATGCACAGACTTATCCACAGCCCTTCCGTCAAAAAATACCGTATTTTCCGCCTGTTCGACAGGTTATCCACATTATCAACAACTTGTCCACAATGATTGTCCACAATTCTGATGGCGAGCGCCCGTCAGCCGCGTCGGTACGCCTATCAGCTTATTTCTGACCCTCTGCTGTATTTTTATTCGTTAAAGCGCATGAACAAAGGCTCACAGCCCGTCCTTACAGGGGACTTTTTCATCCAAATAGGCCATGTCTTCACAAGGCGGCTGCCGTTTTGCAGGAATGCAGGCGGCCCGGGCACAGCTACGGGACAAGGTTATCCACAGGATCAGCTTTATCCACAGCGTCTTGAAACAAAAAATGCGCCCTCTGCCCCTTCAATAGGGCAAAAGGCGCATTGTCAGCCAATTTACATCTGACCGCTGAGGCAGCCGCTCAAGGATTCCTCCCAGGACGGCAAACGCCGAAAACCAGCCTGTTCCAGAGCGCGGCAATCCAGCCGACCGTTTAGCGGCATGTGAGCCGGCGCTTCCGGGCGCACCTGGCTCCGGCTTCCCAGAAGCTGTACCGCCATCTGCGCGAACCCAGCCGGCGTACACGCGCCTTCCCCGGCCGCGTGATAAGTGCCGTAGCGCTCGGTGCGAAGCATATCCGCAATCAGCCTGGCCAGATCAGGCGCCCATGTAGGCGACGCAATCATATCCTCCATGGCCGTGACGGCTCTTCCCTCCGCCGCCAGCCGCGTCAGCTCCCGCAGGCGCGGGCTGGCCTCGCTGTACAGCCATGAGGTGCGCAGGATGAAGTACCGCGTCATCAGGCCGCGGATCGCTTCCTCCCCCTGAGCCTTCGACAGACCATACACCGTCTTGGCGGCGGGGCGGTCTGTGGGCTCATAAGGCACGGCGCCTTCCCCCGGGAAGACCCGCGCCGTGGAGACGTACAGCAGCTTCGAGTTCGCCCGCAAGGCTGCGCGCGCCATGTTCAGCGTGCCCATGGCGTTGACCTCCGCGCATAATTCCGGCTCAGTTTCCGCCCGGCGAATGTCGGTATAGGCGGCGCAGTGGACAATGGCATCCGGCTGCGCTTCCGCTACGGCCGCGTGAACCGCGTCCACATCCCGCACGTCAAAATCCTCGCGATTCACCCCGCGCACATCCATACGAATCCCCCGCAGACAGCGAACCACCTCGCTGCCCAGCTGTCCAGATGCACCCGTCACCAGAACTCTCATGCTGTCCCTCCGTTACCGATTTCCGTACATTTGCTGATAGTAATGCTGATATTCGTCGGAGATGATGGTTTCCCACCACTCCTTGTTATCCAGGTACCACTGAATGGTCTTCTGAATGCCGTCGGCAAACTTCGTCTCCGGCAGCCAGCCCAGCTCGCTGTGGATCTTCGTCGGGTCAATGGCGTAGCGCATATCGTGGCCCTTGCGATCCGTCACATAGGTGATGAGGCTTTCCGGCTTCCCCAGCGCCCTGCAGATGATTTTCACAATGTCGATGTTCCGCATCTCATTGTGTCCGCCGATGTTGTATACCTCGCCCACGCGGCCTTTTCGGATAATCAGGTCGATGGCCTTGCAGTGATCCTCAACGTAGAGCCAGTCCCGCACGTTTTCACCCGTGCCGTATACCGGCAGCGGCTTGTCGTTGAGGGCATTGGCGATCATCAGGGGAATCAGCTTCTCCGGGAAATGATACGGGCCGTAGTTGTTGGAGCAGCGGCTGATGGTCACCGGAAGCCCAAAGGTGCGGTGATATGCCAGCACCAGCAGATCCGCCCCTGCCTTGGAGGAAGAATACGGGCTGGAGGTGTGGATGGGCGTCTCTTCGGTGAAGAACAGATCGGGGCGATCCAGAGGCAGATCACCGTATACCTCGTCCGTGGATACCTGGTGATACCGCTGGATACCGTACTTCCGGCAGGCGTCCATCAGCGTGGCCGTGCCGATGATGTTGGTTTGCAGGAACACGCCGGGATTCTCGATGGAGCGATCCACATGGCTCTCCGCCGCGAAGTTCACCACCACATCGGGGTGTTCCTCCTCAAACAGACGGAACACCGCTTCCCGATCGCAGATGTCCGCCTTCACAAACCGGAAATTTGCCTTGTCCATCACCGGCGCCAGGGTGGACAGATTTCCCGCGTAGGTCAGCTTGTCCAGGCAAACGATCCGATCCTCCGGATGTTTCTCCATCATATAAAAAATGAAATTGCTCCCGATAAACCCCGCACCGCCGGTTACGATGATTGTCATAATCTATCCTTTCTCAGGGGCTTTGCCCCTGAAACCCCACCAGAGAGCTTTTCTCTCTGAACTCTCGCTTAAAAGGTTTCACCTCTTAAGAATCTCTGAGGGGGCTTCGCCCCCGATTTCGCGCGTCTTTGTTGTGCGCCTCCGGTCTTACTTCCTTCCGCGTGGTTATGTGCCGCCAGCCCGTGCCGCGCCATCGGCGTCGGCATCACTTCTTTCTCCGCGTCGCGGCGCATCTGTCATGCACCGTGACCCCTTATAGGAAGTGAGCGCGTTGCAACCTGCCCGAATGGGTGTCGAGAGGGGCGATGTCCCTTCGTAGGAGGGTCCAGAGAGGGCAAAGCCCTCTTTGGCGGGGGTGTCCAGAGAGAGCGCTGCCCTCTCTGGCGTCATCCCTCATACACAAAATTGCAATCGCTGTCCGCGAGCAATGGGGCGTTCATGTCCTTGGCGCTCAGCAGCTCCTCAATGACCTCGCCCCAGTCCACGCCAATGGCAGGATCGTCAAAACGAATCCCGCGGTCGCACTCCTTGCTGTACAGGTTATCCACCTTGTAGCAGAACTCCACATCATCCGTCAGCGTTCGGAAGCCGTGGCCGAACCCCCGGGGAATGTAAAGCATCCGCTTATTCTCCGCGCTGAGCTCCACCGTCACCCACTGTCGGTAGGTAGGGCTTCCCTTGCGCAGATCCACCGCCACGTCCATCACAGCGCCCTTGTTCACCCGCACCAGCTTCCCCTGAGCCATGGGCGCGTTCTGGAAATGAATGCCACGCAGCGTGCCCTTCTGAGCCGAGAAGGACTGGTTATCCTGCACGAACACCGCGTCGATGCCGATCTCCGCCATCGCCTGGGTGGAATACGTCTCCATAAAGTACCCGCGATGATCGCCATGCACCGCAGGCTCCACAATGCACACCCCAGGCAGGCCCGTTTCGATCCGCCTCATCAGTACCTCACCTTGCCTTCCGCCACGGCCCTCAGATGCGCACCATAGGGGCTTTTGCCATAGCGATCCGCCGATTCCAGCAGCTTCTCCCTGCTGATCCAGCCATTCTTGTACGCAATCTCCTCCGGCGCGGAAATCTTGATGGACTGCCGCTGCTCGATCATCCGCACGAAGTCCGCCGCATCCACCAGGCTGTCCATGGTTCCCGTATCCAGCCAGGCAAAGCCGCGCCCCAGCAGCTGCACATCCAGCTGCGCCCGCTTCAGGTACATATCGTTGAGCGTGGTGATTTCCAGCTCCCCGCGGGCGGAAGGCCTGACCTCATGCGCCATGGCACTGACTCCCTTGGGGTAGAAGTACAGCCCCGTGATGGCGTAGTTGCTCTTGGGCTGCTTCGGCTTTTCCTCTACGGAGATGACGTGACCCGCCTCATCAAATTCCACCACGCCGAAGCGCTCGGGATCGTTCACATAATAGCCGAACACCGTGGCCCGCTCCTGTCCCTCGGCGCTTTCCACAGCCGCCCGGAGCAGCCTGCCGAAGCCGTTGCCATAAAAAATATTGTCACCCAGCACCATGGCGCAGGCATCATCCCCAATGAAGTCTTCACCCAGCAGGAACGCCTGGGCCAGGCCGTCCGGCGACGGCTGCACCTTGTAGCTCAAATTTAGACCGAATTGGCCGCCATCCCCCAGCAGGTGCTCGAACCTGGGCGTGTCCTCCGGTGTGGAGATCACCAGAATATCCTTGATCCCTGCCAGCATCAGCGTGGACAGCGGGTAATAGATCATCGGTTTATCATACACCGGGAGCAGCTGCTTGCTCGTCACCATCGTCAGCGGATACAGCCGCGTACCGGCACCGCCCGCCAGAATAATTCCTTTCATACGTTCGATCTCCTTTGTGTGTAAACTGGGAGAATGTACGGGATGATTATACCATGTCCCCGAAAAAATAGCAACGTCTGGTTATGCCGCCATGTAAAAACAATGTCTGCCGCTTTCCTTTTCTGCCCAAAAGTGCTATCATAATGCCATCATCCCCGCACGAAAGGAGCCCTCCCCATGCGCCGATCAATCCTTGCCGCCGCGCTGGCGCTGACCATCCTCTACCTGACGCCCGCCCCTGCCCAGGCCGCCGCGACGCCCACGCCGCCACCAATCGTCATCCGTCAGGAGGTCATGGAGCCGCCCGCCGTCATCCAGGACGCGCTGAACATTGCCTACAACGAATGGCAGACCCTCAACGGCAAAAAGCTGAAAAAGGTCAACAAATACACCGAATGGCGCGGCAAGGGCATCGGCTTTGGCTGGTGCGGCGGCTTCATCACCTGGTGCATGATGGAAGCCGGCGTACCCATGGACGAGCTGGAGGTCTTCCGGAGCGGAGCCAAAAAGAATGGCGCCGATTTTTATCCCAAGGAAGGCGTTTACCATGTAAAGGAAGCCAGCGTGGGCAAGCTGCTCCGGGGCTACCAGCTGATGGACCGCTCCACCAACGTTCCTCAAAAGGGCTACCTGCTGGTCTACGGCTGCTCCTACAACAAAACCATCCACGTTGCCCTGGTCTATGATGTGGAGCCTCTGGGCGAGGGCCGCTTCCGCCTGACGACCCTGGAGGGCAACATGGCCAGTCGGGTCAAGATGTACATCCACGATTATGACATGAACGCTCCCGAGCGCGAAAAAAACCTGTCCGAGCCCCCAGCGGAAGCCCAGCTGCTGCCTAAGACGGACTGCCTGCAATATGATGTGCCCGCCTCGGCCCCCAACGGCAGCTCCGGCGGCAAGAAGTACCCCTATTATGTCAACTGCTTCCTGATGCCATGGCTGCCGGAGGAATGACGGCGCGGCAGCCTCAGCCCTCAAGGGCGTAAAAGCCTGATAGGCGCTTTCCCAGGGAAGGCGATTGGCTGGAAGGCTGTCCCGAGGGCGGAGGTCATGCTCAAGTTTATTTCACGGAAACCCATCAGCAAGGGCTGATCCAAGAACAAAGAGGATTGCGTAAAATCGAGGACGGCCGCACATGCCTGCTCCGCGCATCCGCGATAAACCAGTATGAGCGGAGGCAGCATGAGTACGGGCTGATGCGCCATGTGGCCGCCCCGGGGATACCGATACACAAGCCTGTACATCGTAGGAAGGCGTGTACATGGTACAAACCTGGATCGTCGGCGCTGACGCGAGGGAGCATGTTATCCACCCCGCCCTGAGCAGTTCCCTTCGGAGACGAGGAAATCGGGGTTTCTCAGCAGTTGGTGAAGGACGTGCTGTCCTGGTACGACAACATGAACAGAACGATCCGCACATGGTACAGCGGGGAATGAGCGGGGCTGGGATGGCCCCTGGGGTTCGATGAAAGACAAAGCGGCTGAAAGGACGAGGGCTTTGAATCAAAACCTTCATCCTTTTTGCGCGGGATCGTCCGCGAAACCGCATTGCTCTCTGGAGCGCCCTCCGTCCCCCGCTGCCCGCGTATTCTCAATCCGGCATATCGGAGCCTCATTCAGCAAGCCGCCTGCATTCGAGCCATCAAGATGACGGTCAACGAAAAAAAGTTAACGATGTACTCATTTTTCCAACGGTTCGTGTCCGATTCTTCATTGAAATCGTATGCGTCTTCCTTTACAATGAAAGCGCGTCCTCCGAAAATGATGCTGCACGATGGCAAGCGAGCGGGTACCCTGCTGGCCACAGCAGCGACTCGCCGGAAGGCTTCATAACACAAAAAAGGTGAAGACTGCCAAATGCATCGTATCAAGATTGCTCAAAGCCCCGCGCGCTACCGCCGTCTGATCGCCTTGCTGATCTGTCTGGCCCTGTTCTTCGGCATGGACTGCGCGTATACGGAGGAGCCGCCTGCCGATAGGCCCCCCATGGACGCACCCTTCGCGATCAATGAGGGCGACATGGATTTCCCCATGCTGACCAAGGCCAGCATTGATGCGGACGATGTGCCCGAATCCTATCTGTCAGAGGCGGAACATCAAGGTCGCGTGGAGAAGATTCGATATGATACCTATGACATTGAAACACGGGAGAGCCCTACGGTCAAGTCTGTCATGGTATATTTCCCGTTTGGTTATGATACATCAGACGAGTCATACAACGTACTGTACCTTTTGCACGGCGCAAGCGGCGCTCCGAGCAACTACCTCAGCCCGGATAAGGTGACCGTGCTCCAATGCCTGCTGGATCATATGATTGAAAACAACGAGCTTGAACCGCTGATTGTGGTAGCTGCCTCCTATGTTCCCCGTGAAGGCATGTTCTCATGGCTTCCACTGCCCATGCAGGTGGAAATTGCATCGGCCTTCCCGCAGGAGCTGATAGAAGACATCATTCCCCAGATTGAATCAAAGTGCAGGACTTATGCGTCCTCCGCTTCAAGAGAGGACATTGTCGCATCCCGCGATCACCGCGCCATTGCAGGCTTTTCCATGGGCGGCGTGTGCACCTGGTATGTGTTCATTCAACAAATGCAAGCGTTCCGCTGGTTTTTGCCCATCAGCGAAGCCAGCTGGGACGATGGCGAAGACGGTACTTCCGGCATCATGGACAGCGACTTATCCGCACAGGTTTTGTATGACGCCGTGTCAGCGCAAGGATACGGCAAAAAGGATTTCATGCTGTTTGTAGCCACAGGGTCGGAGGATGACGCTTTTGACGTGACAACCAGCCAGATGGTATCGCTGCTCAAATACGACGATATGTTCAAGCCGGGCGAGAACACCAGCTGTACGATGATGCAGAACGGTACGCATACCATCAACGCGCTGTACACCTATTTATACCACATCCTGCCGAGTTTGTTTGCCGCATCATAACGTTCTGTATAACCTCAACATCAAAAAGTAGCAACATGCATGGCGTCAAGCCATCCATGTTGCCCAGCCTGTCAAAGAAATGGCTGATACCGCTTAGTCGACGCCCGGAGGTCATCCCGCGATGGCCCGCCTGTCTCTTTGCCGCCCTGTCACCACACAAACGGAATAAGTCTGTACTTCACCAGGTCTTGTTTCAGCACCGTTTCCTCCTTGCTGATCCGCTTAACGATGAAAATAAGATAAACGAGGAAAACGGCCAGGGTGACGAACCACGCCGTACAGCCCCGTGACCATCACCTTCTGTCACTTGTGAACCTCCACCGTCCGCGACAGGTAAGCGTTCTCCCGCAGCACCCCGCGCAGAGCAGCTAGGCCAGCAGGAACGCGGCCGCCCCACCCAGGAGAGCCAACCGGGCGTATGATCCATCCAAAGCGGAAATCAGCCCCGCCAGAACAACCCCCATGAAGAACATCAGCCCGCGCCAAGCGATCACGCGCTTCTGTTCCACTTGCCGCTCCTTGGCGTTGAGCCGCTTTTTCAGCAGTTCCGGGGTTTCTCAGCAGCATCACCATGCTGGCAAAAAACATGGGAATGAACAGAATGCCCATCAGCAGCCACCTGTTCCAATACCGCAGCGTCCCCGCCGGCAGGAAGCGCAGCAGGCTCACCGCCACCGCGCCGAGGATGAATTTGCCCATTGCCTGGAAAAACAGCTTCTTTGTCATGCGACATCACGCCTCCTTTACCTTCGGCCACCTGTCCGTAAGGCAGCGTGCCTGTCGGCCGACCCTTGGGCAGCTCTCACGCTCCGAACATTCTGAAATATTCCGTCAGCGCGGTAAACTCCCGCAAATAAGCGCCGCGCCGTTCCTCGTTGGTCGCCGCGTAATCCTGGTGCCTGGCAAACAGCCGCAGCATCTTCTCCGGCTCGATCCACACCGGCGTCAGCCCACGCTTGATCTCATTGGCCGTTAGGTTTTGCGCTGTGATGCCGATGATGTCGCAGAGAAAGTAGTTGCTGATATACTGATATTCCTCGTAATACTCCCTCAGTGTCAGGAAGTGAGCCGTGGGCCTGACGATATAGCCCGTTTCCTCACTGATTTCGCGGACACAGCAGTGTTCTGGCGTCTCGCCCCCCTCCAGGCCGCCGCCGGGGATCAGACAGCAGTCAACGTTGACCTCATGGGAAATAAGCATCCGGCCATCCCGGATGACGATTCCCCTGCAGCCCACGCGCACCCTGGAAAAGGTTTCAAAGGCGTTCACGCCGCGAATTTCTATGGTTTTGACCATTCCGCTTTCCTCCGCTCCATGATTAAAGGCGCTCTAACCTTGCGATTGAACCCATTATAGAGAAATCCCCGCCGAAAAGCAATGGCTTCACGACGGGGATCGGTTCCTTGAGCGTTTTTAACCCCGGATATACCCCGACGCCACACCCTCATAAGCGTTGGTGGCCGGATCAAAGGATTTGCGGGACTGCACGGTGAGGCTGTCGCCCTTGAAGCACAGCAGCATGTCCACGCCGCAGGGGGCGTTGCCGATGATATAGCAGCGCACCCGCAGCAGTCCCTCCGCCAGCCAGCCGCCGGCGCAGAGGGTGGGCAGGTCGGGCCAGCCGGGGAAGGTATCGACGATGTTCTCCCCCACGCCGAAGCGCAGCGGATGCCTGCCCCAGGCATTTTCCCAGAGGAGCTCGTTGCCGCGCAGCTCCACGGACTTCAGGCTCAGAGGATTCGGCTCGCTGAAGACGTAGGGGCCAGCCGCCGCCATGGCGAAGGCCGGGTCATAGCCGATGGGCTTCGTCTTCAGGGACAGCCGAAGGGGCGCCATGTCCTCCATGCCGATGTAGGGATAGATTTCCTCGAAAAAGGCGTCGTAGATGCGCTGCACACCCACGGGGTCCAGCCGGGTATCCGCGATGGTACACAGCAGCGCGTCCTTCTCCGGGCACACCACCGCCAGCTGGCCGCCCAGGCCATACATGGCCCAGCCCACACGGGTCATCCACACCTGCCAGCCGTAGCCGCTGCTTTCCTCCCGGGGCGCGTTGAGTACGTTGACGCTGTGGCACTTCCCCATCTCCCGGCAGAACCATTCCGGGATCAGACCGCCGCCGCCTTCCATCACCAGCCGCGTGACCTTGTGCAGATCCCGCAGGGACATGCACAGCCCTGTGCCGCCCTGGCAGGTGCCGGAGGGATCGCGCAGCCAGAACTTTTCGTCCGTGGCGCCGATGGGATCGAATACACGCTCCTTCAGGAAGTCGATGACCTCCATGCCGCTCAGCCGCGCCACCAGCGCCGCCAGCACCTGAGAGCAACCCGTGTCATAGTGGAAAACGGTGCCCGGCTCGTGGGTAGGCGTGGCGGTGAAGAAGGGCTTCGTCCAGTTCTCGTCGATGCCCTCCCGGTAGGCGGTGGAGCGGTAGCAGGTGGCCATGCGCAGCATGTCCCGCAGGGTCAGCCGAAGCAGGCGGCCGTCCGGGTTTTCGGGCAGATAGTCCCGGAAATAGTCGACAATGTGATCGTCCAGCGATAATTTACCCTCGCCCATCAGGATGCCGATGGCCAGGGCCGTCATGGTCTTGCTGACGGAATACATGCGGTGGGGCTTTCCTTCCTCAAAGGGCGCGTAATACGCCTCCGCCTTCACCTTGCCGCCCACGGAGAGCATGAAGCCGTGCAGGCACACGTCCTCCCGTTCCAGGCGGCTGACGAAATCCTCCACCCGGGTCTTCAGCCGTTGATCGAGCATCGCGTTTTCCTCCTGTTACCTGTTTTCGCTTTCCGCCAGCAGCGCCATGGCCAGGCGGGCAAACCGGGCAGCGCCGGTGAAGGACAGGTGCGTATCGTCCTGAATGCCGTCGGGATAGTTAGGATGGCCCTTCTCCTGCCAGTTGTACAGCGCCTTCGCAGCCTCCGGGCCCATGGATTGCACCAGTTCGGCGGAGGCCCGCTCCATATCCAGCAGACGCACACCCCGGTATTCCGCCAGATCGCGCATGGCGGCGGGGTAATCCCCATGGGTGCTGACCAGCCTGCCGCTCTCGTCAAAGCAGCGGCGGACAATCGGCGTCACCAGGATGGGCTCCGCGCCCTGACGGCGGGCCGCGTCGATGTACATGCCCAGGTACTCAGGATACGTCACCCGGGGCACGGTATGAACCTCAGGCTCCTCCGTTTCGTCATTGTGGGCGAACTGGATGAACAGCTTGTCGCCCTTGCGCAGGCACAGCTCGATGAAGTTCAGCCGCATCTCCGCCACAAAGGACTTGCTGGAGCGGCCGCCGCCAGCGTCATTCTCCACGAAGACATCCTCGGCCAGCATGGCAAGAGGCTGCCCCCAGCCCGTCAGCGGATAGCACTGGGGCGGATAGGGACACATGGTGGAATCGCCGCAGAGGAACCAGGTGGGCGTGCGCTTCTGCGGGTTCCAGTGATCGCAGCCGCCGATGACCTCATGGAGGGTAAGCAGCTCGGCTTCCTCCGCCGTCAGCCGCTTCTGACGGGGATGGCGGGTGGACTGATCCGCCCTGGCGCCGGTGGTGCCGTATTCGCCGCAGCGCTCCGTAATGGCCGCGCCGCCTCCCCAGTCCTGAAAACCCTCGGGGCTGACGCATTCGTCCATCTCACAATGGAGGAAGACCGTCCGGGCGTAGGGCCTCCAGGGCCGGCCCAGATAAGCCAGGCCAGGCGGGCAGGCGCCGGTGAGCTTGCAGCGGTGGAAGACCAGTCCCTGCTCGGACTGCTCTGGGGTGTTGGCCGCCGTGTAGAATCCGCCCCGCTCGTTCATGAACAGCGTGCAGCGCTCAAACCAGCAGCGGTAGGGGCCGAAGATGAAGTCCACGTCGCCCTGAATATAGCAATCCTCAAAATACTGGCGGTTCAGCACCAGCGGACAGTCGCCCACGCTGATGACGCCCTCGGGGATCAGCCGGGGCAGGGCGTCCTTGGCCACCTTGGGCATGGTGGGACCGCAGAACAGCGTATCCTGGGAGGCAATCATCCGCACGTTGCGCCACACACCCCGGTCGCCCGCCGCGTAAACCGCCACGGCCTGACCCACATCCTGGCCGTCCCCCGCGTCGTTGCGGATGGTGATGTTCTCCACCTCCACATTGCTGCCCGTCACCAGAAAGGTGTAGGACAGGAAGGTACCCTTCTCCTTGCCTTCCTCATTCAAGTCCTTGGCACAGCCGCTGTTGGTGATGACGGTACGATCCCGCGCCTCGCCCACAATGCGGATATTGTCCTTGTTGACAATAACCTTCTCATGATACTCATCCATGCGCACCAGCAGGATCGTTGGCGTCCGGCTGCTCATGGGCACGGCGTCGATGGCCGCCTGGATGGAGGTAAAATCCCCCGTGCCGTCCTTCGCGATAATCACCATGGCCTCATTTTCCTCCTATCAGCTTCAGTTCCGCCAGGGCTTCCGCCGTCATGCGGGCATAGACCTCCGCCCCAACATGGCAGGTGTGGGTATCGTCCTTCTGTCCATCGGGGAAAGCGGGATAAAGCCCCGGCTCCACATTCATGTACATCCTGGCGCTTTCCGCCTCACCGATGGCGCGGATGTAGGCTGTGCCTTTCTGGTAAATGTCGATCAGCGGCACGTTCCGCATCATCGCCAGACGGCGGATGGCGTCGGGGTACTCGTCATGGCTTTCCAGCAGCCTGCCCTCCCGCCAATAGCGCCGGGGGATGGGCGTCATCAGCACCGGCACCGCGCCGAGGAGCCGGGCCGTGTCCACAAAGACAGACAGGTTGGACACAAAGGATGTGTGCGGGTCGGTGTGCCGCCAGACAAGGTCGCTGGTATCGTTGTGGGTAAACTGGATCAGCAGCAGATCCCCCGGCTGAATTTCCTTCTCAATGGCCTGAAGCCGCCCCTCCGACAGGAAGGACTTGGTGCTCCGGCCGCCCCGGGCCGCGTCCACCACCCGGCATTCCGGCAGGAACCCTTCCAGCAGCTGTCCCCAGCCGGTGATAGGCGCGCGCTCCAGCTCATATGCCGCCGCCGTGGAATCTCCGCAGACATAAATGGTCATGCCGACCGCCTCCTTTCCGCCTTCGCCAGGGAAGACGGGTTATCGTATGGTCATGGTCTCCGCCGTCACAACGAGGGTATCCCCAGCCTTGTGAGCCATCGTCCGGCCGTCGGCCAGGCGCAGCACACCCGCCGCCTTCGCGGTGACCTCCGCCTGCCAGCTTTCGCCGTCCCAGGCGATGTCGATGACATAGCCGCCCCGGGCGCAAAGGCCCCTGGCTTGGCCCTTCTCCCACTGAGGAGGAAGCGCCGGCAGCAGCCGCAGGAAGCCTTCATGGCTCTGCACCAGCATTTCCGCCATGGCCGCCGTGGCGCCGAAGTTGCCGTCAATCTGGAAGGGCGGATGGTTGTCCAGCAGGTTGGGCAGCGTGGAGCGCTCCAGCAGCAGGCGGATGTTCTCCCCGGCCTTGCCGCCGTCCAGCAGCCGGGCCCACAGGCACATGATCCACGCGCGGCTCCAGCCGGTATGGCCGCCGCCGTGGGCCAAACGGTGCTCCAGCGTCTCCCGGGCCGCGGCAAAGGCCTCCGGCGTGGCCGGGGTGATTTCGTGGGATGGGTACAGCGCGAACAGGTGCGAAATGTGCCGATGCCCCGGCGCGGCCTCGCCGCACGTCCGCAGCCATTCCTTCACCCGGCCCTCCTCCACCTGAACGGGATCAAGTCCCCGCTTGAAGGCTGTCCACCGGGCGGTGTCAGCACCGATGGCCTCGCCGCACTCCTCCAGCGCCGTCATCAGCGCCCACAGAATCTGCCCGTCCATGGCCGCGCAGTTGGTCATCGTGCCGTGCACCCCCTCCGGGGTGATGTACACGTTCTCCGGGGAGACGGAGGGGCTGACCGTCCAGCAGCCGTCCGCCGTTTTTTCACAGGTATCCAGGAAGAACCGGGCTGCATCCGCCATCAGGTCATAGTGCTCCCGCAGGAAAGCAATATCCAATGTGAAGCGGTAATGCTCGGCAATATGCAGGCACAGCCACGCCGCCCCCATGGCCCAATAAGTCGCGGGCAGGTAGGTATCCTGGGGCGCGCAGTCCCCCCACAAATCCGTGTTGTGGTGGGCCACCCAGCCGGAAGCGCCGTACATTTCGCTGGCCACCCGCTCCCCATGGGGCTTCATTCGCTTCAAGTGCTCAAACAGCGGCAGATGCATCTCGGACAGGCCGCAGCTTTCGGCGGGCCAGTAGTTCATTTCCGTGTTGATGTTGATGGTATATTTGCCGTCCCAGGCCGGGCGGAAGTCGTCGTTCCACACGCCCTGCAGATTGGCCGGAAGGCTTCCAGGCCGGGAGCAGCCCGCCAGCAAATACCGCCCGAAGGCGAAGTAGCAGGCTTCCAGGCCGTTATCCGGCTGACCCTCAGCGTACCGAGCCAGGCGGCGGTCGGTGGGCAGCTCGTCCAGCGCGGGATCGTCCTCGACGGTCAGGGTGCAGCGCTCCATCATGGCCCGATGCTCCGCCACATGGGCGGCTTTCACCGCGTCATAGCCCGCCTCCTCGGCTGTGTCCAGCCGACGCAGGCATTCCGCCAGCAAATCTTCCGTTCGGAAGGATGTGGCCGAAGCCAGGAACAGGTCGCACTTTTCCGGAATCAGCAGCGTATTGCCCACCACCCGGACGCCCCGGCCCACCGCACGGCACACGGCCATGTACCTGACGCCGCCGTCTCCCGTCTGACCGCTGAGGAGAATGGTCGAACCGTCAACCCTGTCAACGCGGCCCACATACGGCCCCCGGCGCAGCACCACCCGGGCAGAGTATCCCTCATGACGCAGGGCGAAAACCTGGTGAGGAAAGGACAGCAGGCACTCCCGGCTGACGGCCCTGCCCTTGCGGACATAGGAAACCGTGTGCAGACTATCCCGGATATCCAGCGCCCGGCGGTAATCGCTGACCTCCCGCTCATGGCGGGTCATATCCTGACCGCGCAGGCTGCGCATACCGTGGAGGCCCTGGGGGCGGTCGCCGTCCAGCTGCTGAAGGATCAGATCGCACAGGGGCTCATAGTGGCGCTCGCCGTCCGGAGTGGCCGTCAGGGCGATTTCCGCCAGATCCTGAGCCTCCTGGATACGATCCTCCCGCAGCAGACGGCGGATAACCGGCAGGGCTTCCCGGGCGTCGGGGTTTACCCGATCCCGGAAGCCGCCGTACCACACGCTGTCCTCGTTCAGGCTGATCCTTTCCAGCACCGTGCCGCCAAAGACCATCGCGCCCATGCGCCCGTTGCCCAGGGGCAGGGCGATGTTCCAGTCCTTGGCCGGCGCGTCATACCACAGCTTGATCGGTCGCATACGCTTATTGCTCCAGTTCCACGCTGTTGTCAATGTCCAGCCATTGTCCCTGAACGCCCCGCACCTTCACGCCGCGCAGATCGACGTTCTTTGCGTTGCGCAGGAAGAAGCCGGCGCCCTTCATTTCCGGGCAGCCCTCCATAGCGGCGGGCCGGTCGGCCGGGCCGTCCTGGGTCATCTCCACCACCACATCCTGCATGGTCACGCCCTCCACCGGCATTTCCGCCAGACCGTAGAAGAAGCCCGCGCAGGCCGTGCAGCGGCGCGCCCGCACCCCGGTGATGGTCACGTCCCGCAGGGCCGGAGTCGTATCCGCGATGGGATAGGGCGCCTTGTCCCACACATGCTTGAACTTGCCGTCCGAGCCGCAGAAGTAGTACATATTGAACACGAAGGGGCACATGACCTTCTCCATCACCAGGTTTTCCAGCTGGATGCCCTCCACCGTGCCGCCGCGCCCGCGCCGGGTCTTCAGGCGGATACCGCGGTCGGTCTCGTAGAACACACAGGAGGACACCACCACATTGCGGATGTCGCCGCTCATTTCGCTGCCCAGCACCACGCCGCCATGGCCGTGCATGAAGTGGCAGTTGGTGATGATGATCCGCTCGCAGGGCTGACGATTGGGCGTCTTTTCCGTGCCGGACTTGATGGCGATGCAGTCGTCGCCCACGTCGATGGTGCAGTCGCTGATGCGCACATCCTGGCAGGCGTCGGGGTTGATGCCGTCAGTGTTGGGGGAATCATAGGGGTTTTTGATGTTCAGCCCGCGCACGGTCACATTCCGGCTGCGCAGAGGATGCACCGTCCACGCCGGGGAATTGATGAGCGTCACATTTTCCAGCACCACATGGCGGCAGTTCGCAAAGCACACCAGGTAGGGCCGGGGATAGGGATTCTTGCCCGCCCGCTGACGCTCCCACCAGTAGGAGCCCCGGCCGTCCACCACGCCGTAGCCGGTGACGATCACGTTCTCCGCGTCCTGGGCGTAAATGCAGGCCTGGTGCACCAAGCCGGCAATGCCTTCAAATTCCAGCTCAATGAGCGGGTAGGCGTTCTCATCCTGGTGGAAGCGCAGCGCTGCGCCGCTCTCGATGTTCAGGGTCATGTTGCTGTCCAGCCGGATAGAGCCGGTGGGATACTCCCCCGCGGGAACATCCAGCACACCGCCGCCCTGCCGCCGCAAATCGTCGATGGCCTGAGCGAAGGCCCCCGTCCAGTCCGTTCCCTGCCGGGAGAGCGCCTCATAATTGCGAATGTTCATCCGTCCAATCCTCCTTATTGTCGTGCCTGATAGGCTTCGTACTGCCTGCGGTAGATGTCCAGTGCCTTGCCCACGCCCATGCGATCCAGCTGGGCCACAAAGGCGTCAAAGTTGCTCAGCGGCTCCTCGCCGGTGATGAACTTCAGCTCCATCTCGGTGATGTAGTTGGTCACATCGTCCATCACGCTGTCGCAAAAGGCTTTGTCCTCCACGCTCATGTTGATGGCCGGGGGATAAATCAGCGCGGTGGAAGCGTCCGCCCAGGTCTTTTCCGCCACCAGCTGATCATCCGGGTAGGTAGCCAGCACCACGGATTCACCGTCGTATTTGGGGAAAGCCGTGTGACCAATGGCGTAATGGTGGAGCGTCAGATATCCATCCTCCGCCAAGGTGAGCGCCGCGTCCGTCAGCTGCTTCCTTCCGTCCTCCGCCACAATGTAGCTCTCGCCCTCGATCCCCCAGGTCAGCAGCGCCGACCCTTCCTCGGAATACATGTAATCAATGAACCGTACAGCCGCGGCGGGATCCTTGCAGGCGGAGGTAATCACCGTCACCGGCAGCGCCATATGACTGGCCGCCTCCGCCCGGGGGGTATAGCGCACGCCGTCCGCGTTCATCGGCCAAGGCACCGCTGTCAGGCTCGCGCCCGCGTCGTTCTCCCGCATCGCGGGCAGGTAATAACGCCAGGCGTTGTCCAGGCCGGTGAAGGAGCCGGTCAGGCCGTTGACGATGTTCTCCGTCTTCCACTGGTCGGAATGTATGAGGCAGTTACTGCCCAGCAGCCCCTCGGCATACCACTTGTTCATCGTTTCCAGGTAGGCCTTGTATTCCTGCTCCATGGGGCCGAAGGCCACGGTGCCGTCGGCCTTGACGCAGAAAGTATTCAACACGCCGAAGGCCGGGGCAAAGTACGGCAGTCCCCAGCCGTCAAAGGGAATCTCGTCCATGAAGCCGTTGCCGTTGGGATCGCGGTTTTTGAAGGCCGTGAGCACCTCGTACCAGTCATCAATGGTATGCGGCACGGCCAGGCCCAGTTTATCCAGCCAATCCCTGCGCAGAATCAGCCCGGAATAGCTCTTGCGGCAGACGTCCTCCACCGTCAGCAGCGGATTGATGGACGGGAAGTAATACAGCCTGCCCTCCGCCGTCTCAACCTCCCTGCGCAGCTCAGGGCGCTCGGCGTAAATCCGGGTGAGGTTGGGCGCGTACTGGGCGATCAGCGCCGTCAGGTCGATGACTGTGCCTTCCTCATACATGCGGTCCGTACTGGCGGAAAAGTCCCACATGATAACGTCCGGCAGCTTGCCGGAGGCAACCATCATTTTGAAGGCGTCCTCGCTGTTGTCCGGCGGGGACTGGAACACCACATCCACCCCGGTGGCCTCCTCGATCCGCGCCATGCCCTTGAGGGTATTGTACAGTTCCACATCCTCTGTGCGCATGTACCAGGTGATCTGCACCTTTTCCTCCACCGGCTGACCCTGGCAGCCCGTGAGCACCAGACACGCCGCCGTCAGCAGCAAGGCCAGTATTCGCCTCTTCATCCTTTGCACCCCTCTTCTTTGTCCACGCCCGTGGTCATGCCTCATTATAACATGACCACGGGCGTAGACAAAAGCCCTTCTAAAATTTATGTGGCTCCTTCCTTAAAATAAGCGCCTGACGTGCGGAAAAAGGGGCCGCCGGTCGCCCGACGACCCCCGTGGGTCTGCCTTATTTGGCTTCTACTAATCTCAGCGATTAGTTGCCGCGGCTGTTGAAGCTGTCATAGGCTTCCTGATACAGAGCGATCAGATCCTCGATGCCCATCTTCTGCAGGGTGTCCATGTAGGTGTCGAAGTTGGTCAGAGGCTCGGCGCCGGTGATGAACTTATACTGCATCTCGGAGATGTAGGTGCCCATGTTCTCGATCTCGGCAACGGTCTTCTGAGCGTCGGTGCTCAGGGTGATCGCGTTGGGGAACTCCAGAGCATTGGAGGCCTGAGCCCACATCATGGCGGAGTTCACATACCGCTCCTCGCGGGTGGCAGCCAGATAGTCGGCAGCGCCCCAGCGGGGGAAGGACACATGAGACATAGCGTAGCGATACTTGTTGGCGAACGCGCCATCGTAGAAGTTCTCGGTCATCTGGTTGGCCCACTCGGTCTCGTGCTTCACGCCGTTCTCATCGACGGTGTAGGTGCCGTGGCCGCTGGTCCATTCGGGGTTGATGGGATCGCCTTCGATGGTGCCCCAGGTGGTGCAGTTGGTGCCTTCCTCGGTGTACATCTGGTCGATCAGACGGGCAGCGGCTTCGACGTTCTTGCAGTCCACGGAAATGACGGCGCTGTAACGGTCGCCATAGCCCATGCCGTAGTCATCAGCATAGAACTCGCCGGAGCCGTTCACATACTGAGGCCACTGGACAGCCACAAAGTCCGCGTTGGGGTTCTTTTCCATCACCTGGGGCAGACGCTGCTCCCAGTAGTTGGACAGGCCCTTCCAGGAACCGGCCAGGTCAGCGTAAATGTTGTCATCAGAGGTATCAGCAGCAGCGCCGGTCTCATCCTTGAACACGTTCTGGATCAGGCCCTCGGCGTACCACTTCTGCATGGTCTCCAGGTAAGCCTTGTACTTCTCGCCATACTGGCCGTAAGCAACCTTGCCGGTCTCGGGATCGACATAGACGCCGCTCTGGAAGCCAAAGGCGGGCATGAACAGCTGCAGGCCGGCGGAGCCAGCGTCGAAGGGAATCTCGTCCTGTTCGCCGTTGCCGTTGGGATCGCCGTTCTTGAAGGCGGTCAGCACTTCGTACCACTCATCAATGGTGGTGGGAGCTTCCATGCCGACGTTGTCCAGCCAGTCCTGACGCATCATCAGGCCCCACCAGGTCACGGCCACCTTCTCCAGGTCGCTGTTCAGGGGGTTGATGACGGTGAAGTACAGGTAACGGCCTTCGTCGTCCATCAGGGTCTTGGCCACATGGGGGTTCTCCTCCAGCAGCTTCTTGTAGTTGGGCATGTACTTGTCGATGACGTCGTTCAGCTCGATGATGATGCCGTCAGCGTACATCTGGGACACGCCGCCGGTGTAATCATTGTTGTGCTGCCACTGGATGATGTCCGGATAGTTGCCGGAAGCCATCATGGCCAGGTACTGGGCGTTGATCTCGTCGCCAGAACCGCACACGACGGTCCAGTCCACGTTGACGCCAGCCATGTCCTGAATCTTCAGCAGACCAACCAGGCCGGGGTAGATGTAGGGCTCGTACTCAGCCGTGCCGCCGCGCACCAGGTAGGTGACAGTGGGCTTGTCGTCCGCCAGCGCGGGCGCAGCCATGGCAAGCAGCATGGACAGCGCAAGCAGGGTAGCCAGGAACTTTTTCATGGGATAACCTCCTTTTTTAATAGGGTAAACCTTATGTTCAACAGCTTTCGCTGCCGACATCAATGAGGAGCCTTACATACCAGTCAGGCCGCTGCGCTCCACGCCTTCCATGAAGCGGCGCTGCAGAATCAGGTACATGATGAGAATCGGAACGATACACAGGAAGGTTGCCGCCATCAGCATAGCCTCGTTGAAAATCAGACCTTCAATGTCGTTCTTGGCAATCATGGTGTAGTTTTCCTTGCTCAGCTCCGCGTACAGGGAGGGCAGGCGGTTGGGCAGCATTTTCAGCCACACGTCGGTGATGTAGATGCCGGGCTCAAAGTAATCGTTCCAATGCCACACCAGGGAAAGCACCGCGCACACCAGCAAAGAGGACTGGCTCATGGGAAGCATGATGTGGGTGTAGGTGCGGATGGGGCCGCAGCCGTCCACCCGGGCGGCCTCCTCCATTTCATAGGGCAGCCCCGCGAAGAACTGCCGGAACAGGAAGATGAAGAAGCCACCGTTGAGTCCGAAGCCCAGAAAGGTGGGCACCACCAAGGGCAGGTAGGAATTCAGCCAGCCCCAGTTGGAGAACTGCATGTACTGCGGAAAGATGATGGTCTGCACCGGCACCAGCATGGTGAGGATGACCATGGCGAACAGCGGCCCCTTGAAGCGGAACTTGTACCGCGCGAAGGCGTAGCCCGTCATGGCGCAGGAGAAGGCATGGCCCGCCGTGGACAGCACCGCCACCAGCGCGCTGTTCCACACATAGGAGCCGAACTGCAGCTTGCGGTAGGCAATGCTGTAATTGCTCCAGGTCATGGAAGAGGGCAGCCACTTGACGGTGATGTTGATGAGGTCGTCATCTGTCATCAAGGACTGGGTAATCATCTTGATGAAGGGATACAGGAATACGAAGCTCAGCGTAGCCAGCAGGAAGTAGAAGCCCAGGCGCAGGATACCGTCCCGCAAAAAGCGAAGCCGATGGCTGCTGTTCTTTTTCACGTTGGCACTGATGTTCTTGACAGCCATGGTCTCACTCCTTTCCGCCCGAAACGAATACATATCTGCTCAGTACGCCGATGCACACGCCGCACAGCGCAAAGGCAAACGCGAAGTAGACCCAGCCCATCGCGGCGCCATGGGCAAACTGCTGCGGATTGGAAAAGCTCTGCTTGTAGATGTAATCAACAATGGGATTGGTGCTGTCCGTGAAGAACGCGACAATGGTGTAGACCACGTTCATCAGGATCACCGGAGAAATCATCGGCAGGGTGATCTTCCAGAACATTTCCCACTCGGTAGCGCCGTCCACCCGGGCAGCCTCGTACAGCGAGGATGAGATGCCCTGAAGACCCGCCAGGAACAGCACGATCTGCACGCCGGACTTCCACAAAACCACCGTGATGCGATCCAGCACCGACTGGAGGAAATCCGTCATGGAGTGACCCAGAAGATCGGCAATGAGCTGGGGCACCATGATGCCCGTGGTGATGGTGGCGCCATCGGCGCCCATGCCCAGCATCTGCTTCATGACATAGCCGGAACCCAGCAGCACCGGGATGAAGAACGCCGCCCGGAAAAAGCCGCGGCCCACCATTTTCCTGTTGAGCAGAATGGCAATGACCAGGGAGAAGACAATGCAGATGGGCATGTTCAGCAGGGTGTCCGTCACCGTCTGCACAAACATGGGAACAAAGTTGATGTCATAGAAGAAAATGTGCTGGTAGTTCTGCAGCCCCCGCCATTCCATGACGAAGCCCTTCATCTGCACGATGTCGGAAAAGCTCAGCCGGATGGAGGAAAAGATCGGGCTGATGAAGAACAGGCACAGGCCGACGATCCACGGCGACAGGAAAATCAGCGATTCCAGCGACCGCCGCCTGGTCATGGACATCTGGCGGCGGGACGTTCGCTTGCTTGGCTTTACCATGACTGTCGTCCCTCCTTTACCACCACATAGTCCATGGCCGGTATGCTCCGTCCGTCAACCGTGACAGGCTGCTCGCTGTAATTCACATACACGGTCATGCCGTTGTCGTAGGCTACCTTGGCCACGTCGGGAGCGACGCGCTCATGGGACATCATCAGCGCCGTCCGAAGCTCAGCCAGGTCGCCCTGGGTAAACGCCTTGCTGATGCGCGCCAGCTGATCCATCCAGGCCGTGTACTGGGCTGTGAACAGGCTCTGGTAGCTGGTGTACATCAGGGCCTCCGTACCGCCGTAGGTCAGCTCAAAGTACGGCATATAGCCCATCTCCACCCACCGCAGAACCTCGCGGTCCAGGTCGCTGGACAGGTTGCCCGGCTCGCCGGTGAAGTCCCGTACACCGTGCATCACCATCTGGTAGAAGGGCACGGAGGCGGTGGTGAACTGGAAGCCGCTGTCCTGATAGGGCACCTCGGTCATCAGCTCCACATAGGGGGCCATCCATACCGCGCCGCCCTGGGCGCTGACATGCCCGAAGGCATCCCGGGCCTCAGCAAGGATTTGCTTGTAGTATTCCAGGCCCTGCGCCGTGGCGCAGTAGCGGGGATTGTTATAGTTGTTGGCAATGTACTGCCCCATCCGCTCCAGCCGGAGCCCTGTGACGCCCAGCCTGGCCGCGTCCTTGCGGAAGGCGGCGAACTTGGCGTAGATCGTTTCCGGGCTGAGGATGAAGGTCTCCTCCTCCGGATCGGTAAGGATGGCGTAGTTGCTCAGATACACAACATCATTGCGCTTGGAATAGCCCCGGCTGTCAGCGTTGGCCTCCACGAAGTTGGCCGTCAGGGAAAGCACGCTGTCCATGCCGGCAGCCTTTTCCATCAGCGCGGTCAGCTCCTTGGCGCTGCCCACAGCGCCTTCCACCGGCAGGCGATCCGGCGTCATGCCGTAGCCGCCTCGGGCCCAGCCCTTGAGGGACACCTGCGCGCCGCCCACGCCCGCTTCCTTCATGGCGTCCAGGATCTCGCCCGCCTGACTCAGCGTGGTTACGGTGCGCTGGGTATCGAAGAGCAGTCCCTTTTCCGGCGCGGACATGAACAGGTCAACGGCCAGCGCCTGGTCATTCACCCGGCGCTCCAGCCCCTTTTCGTTCAGCAGATAATCGCGGTAGGCCACGGCCATGGCACTGTATCCGTCCTGGCCTTCGGGCAGGAACATCAGCCGGAGGGAGTAGTCGGTATCCATGGCCTTTTTGTCGTAGGTCTTGATTTGCCGCGTGGTGACGCGCAGGTCATCAAAGCCGCGGCGATACTGAAAGTTAGCGAAGACGTTGTTCAGCGCCACGATCTTGTTGGAGCTGTTGACGGAGACGCGAGCCGTCTCGGCCCCGTCCTCAATCACCGCCAGGAGACTGTGGCCGTCGATGCTGATGCCGTAGACCGGCATCATGACCACCGGCTCCTCCTGGCCGAAGAAGTCCAGCAGCCGGGAGGCCTTCTCCATATTGCCATAGATATTGAAGACCCGGGTGTTTTCGCAGAAGTGCGCATAGTCATCAAAGGCCATGATGGCGCCGCAGCCGTCCGGATAGAACAGGTAGCCGTCGGCGTTATCCGAACCGGAGCACAGATAAGGCATCATGTCAATGGACACCACGGAAAAGTCCCCGTAGGCGCGGATGCTCTCCCGGGGCACCCGCACCACCACTTCCTCGCCCTCCAGGACGATCATGACATCCAGGGCGATTTTGTTCGCCCCCAGATCATAGTGAAGCAGCACACCGTTTTCCACGGGCTCATAGCTGGCCGACAGCTCCTTATCATTGAGCAGCACGGCGTTGGTGATGGAACCCGCACCCTTTTCCAGGTTGGTCACGTTGACTGTCAGGAGCGAGTTGGCCTTTTTCTGGTTCAGGCCAGCCAGCTTGCCGTCGAAGGTGGGGTCGTTCATGGAGGAGGACCAGGTGACGCCCGTCTGTCGATCCTCCACCTCGATGCCGCAATAGTCCTCGGACAGGTACAGCGCAAGACGTTCATTCTCCGCCGCCAGAATGCGGGGATCCGCCGCTGTTTCCGTTTCCTCCGCCGCAGCCGGGCATACCGCCAGCATCAGCAGCAGGCATAAGACGATCAGTTTTTTCATCATGCACCTCCTGCTTAATTCATGCGGTAGATAAATTCGTAGAACATTTCGCGAATCATGGTAACAAATTGCGAGCTGATGGTGAACAGCAGGATGATAACCGCCCAGATCATCACCATGGTGAAGAGCGTCAGGAAGATCACCAGCACGGTTTTACCGGCGGAATAGCCGTTCATCTCCTTGAGCGCCACGATCATCAGCACCACGACCCAGGCCAGGATGATGAACTCCATCGAGCCATACAGCCCCGCCTGGTTGCCGTCCATCAGCCGGGAGAACAGGTTCAGCACCGGCGTGAGGATAATGTAGGGCGTCAGCGCGTAGGAGCTGAACAGCAGCGTTTCCTGGAAAAGCGTCTCGCCGTCCAGGATGGTGGTCATGGCGTAGGAGGCCAGCACCCAGGTCAGCACCGGCACAAACAGCTTGCCGCATTCCAGCAGCAGATTCGCCTTGCGCACGGAGACCGACGCCAGGGGATAATGCGTCACATAGATGGAGAAGATCCGCACCGCCAGCGCCAGGAACAACAGCGCCGCCACCGGCAGCCAGTTCATCCGCCGACCGCGCTGCTTCTTGATGTGCTCCGTCACAACAATGGGGTGATACAGGGTCATCAGGCACAGCTTCAGGCTTTCCATGCTTACAGCCCCCTTCCCATCTGTACGTCGTCCGCCCACTGGTCAGCCTTGCGCTTGGCCAAGGACAGCAATTTCACCAGGAGGAAGACCCCCACGCACAGTACCAGCACCACCGGCACAAAATACTGCCGGAACAGTTCATGCCGATACTCGCCAAAGGCCTCCGAGTAGCCTTCCTTGTCATCCGCCAGATAGTAGGAATCCAGCGCGGCCTTCCATTCCTCCTGCTTGCCCATCACCTTGGCCATGCCCTGATGGGCAAGGGCGTAGTTGCTGTCAATTTCCAGCGCCTGCTTCCAGTAGCCGAGCGCTTCCTCATACCGGCCCTCGCCATGGAGGGTGACGGCCTGATGAATCAGCTGAATGAAGTGGGTGGGCTTGAAAACGGTGATGGCGCCGGTGTTGTAATCCAGCACATAGAGATAGCCATGGCTGTCCGCGTCAATGCTCACGGGAATCTGGAACAGGCCGCCCACCGTGCCGATGCCGCCGAAGGTACACAGCAGGTTGCCCTCCTGGTCATACTGGTAAATGAGGCCCGTCAGGCGATCCACCACGGTGAGAATGCCGTTCTTCTCCACGGTGATGTCGGCCAGGGTGGGCGCCAGGGGCTCGCCCTCCTTATCCGCCAGGGTGAAGCCGTATGTCTCCTCAGGATAGGTGTTGTTGCCCACGGAGTTCAGCTTGCGGATCTGCGCGGTATCCTTGTTGGAGAGGATACCGTAGATCATATTGTCCGCACCGATGTAGAAATTGGAGTAGCTGGCGGGTTCCTGCTTCACCGTGCGCTCAATCTGGCTCTTGGAGCCGAACATACGGATCAGCGTGCGGGCAAGCGAGAAGCCCACGTCGTCCGCGCCCAGGTAGCCGCGGAAGTTGTTGCCCTCGTCAATGGCGATCAGGTTCGCGCCCTTGAGGACGTAGATGTAGCCCGTATTGGCCACAAAGAGCTTCTGCACGTCAAAGGTAAAGTTGTTCTCCAGCAGCGCCGAATCCGGCTTGACGTACACCTTGCGGTCGGTGCGGTCGGCATTGAGGGTAGCCAGGCGGAGATTGCCGGTATCGGCGATCCACAGGGAGAGGTCATCCCCCACATAGACGCCCCGAGGCTTGTTCAGCGGTACGCCCGCCGCCTCGGTGATGATCTCCAGCACCTCGCCCTCGCGGCTCATTTTCAGCACACGGTTGTTTTCCGTATCCGTCACATACAAAAGATCGTCCGGGCCCACAAAGAGATCCTCAGGGTGGTTCATGAAGCCCGCGTCATCCAGGTTCTTGAAGGTGGTATACACCTCATAGGCCTGGGGAATGGGGATGTAGCTCGTCTTGTCATCCCCGTTAGCCACAAAGGCGTCCGCGCCCACGGCGGCCCGGGCCCCGCCGACGTTCAGCAAAAGCATCAGGGAAAGCAGCAGCGTTAATGTGCGTTTCATCGTCTTCGTCACCCTCCTTACGACTTAATGCCGGAGAAGGACATGGTTTCCATGACCTTGCCGCGCATGAGGGCAAACACAAGGATGGAGGGAAGCGTGGTTAGGAACGTCGCCGCGCCCACCGCGCCGCTGCGGGCCACAACGCCCGCGCCGCCCGAGAGAGTCTGCAGAGCCAAGGGCAGTGTCTTGAGCGCGTTGCTCTGGATGAAGATCAGGGGCGAGAAGTAATCGTTCCAGTTGTTGACGAAGGAGAACACCGCCAGGGTCGTCCAGGCCGGCTTCAGCAGCGGCATGGCGATGGTCCAGAAGATGCGCAGCTCCTTCGCGCCATCAATGCGGGCCGCCTCCAGAATGGAATCGGGCAGCTGCTCGCAGAACTGCTTAACCAGGAAGAAGTTGTACGCCACGGCGATCTTGGGAATAATCAGCGCCCAGTAGGTGTTGACCAATTCCAGCTCGTTGACCACCAGGTAGTTGGGAATCTGCGTCACATGGGTGGAAAAGCTCAGGGCCGCCACCACCACCGCGAAGATCACCTTGGAGCCCGCAGGCTTGTGCTTCACCAGACCATAAGCGCCCAGGCAGCACACCATGATGCTGGCGAACACCGTCACCACCGTGGTGAACAGGCTGTTGAAGATATAGCGGGTAAAGGGTACCGTGGAGGAGGACAGGGACGTGAGCAGGTCGGAGAAATTGCGCAGGGTAGGCTTCTGCACAATGAGGCGCGGCGGATAGAGGTACAATTCATCCAGCGGCATCAGCGAGCGGCAGACCATCGCAAACAGCGGCAGCGCCGACACCACCACCAGCGTCATCAGCAGGATATAGAGCATAAAGCGGGAGAAGGAAGGCCGATGCAGACGCATATGCTTGTTTCCCAGCTTAATTACCATGGTTCAGGCCCTCCTTTCTCAGGTATCGTCCCGGAAGACACGCATACAGATGCGCCCCAGCACAAAGGTAATCAGGAACAGCACCATAGCCACCGCCGAGGCATAGCCCATGTTGAAGCGGGTGAAGGCGTAGTCGTACAGGTGCGCCACTATGGTATGGGCGGCGTAGTTCGGACTGGGCATACCGGCCACCGCCGTCGCCACGTCAAATACCGCGAAGGCGCCTACGATGGCGTTGATGGCGCCAAAGAGCATCTGCGGCTTCATCAGCGGAATGGTGATGAGACGAAGCTCCTGCCACTTGTTCTTAATGCCGTCCACCCGTCCGGCCTCATACATGGACGGGTCGATGTTCTGGAAGCCCGCCAGGAACGACAGGAAGCCGTTGCCCATGGACATCCATACCGAAATAATCATGATGACGGGCAGCACATAGTCGGCATCCTTCGTCCACAGAATCGGCTCCATGATGACGCCCATCCGCAGGAGGATGTTATTGATGTAGCCATAGCGGTCACCGGAGAAGAGAATCAGCCAGATGGTGGACATGGCCACGCCGCTGGTCAGGGAGGGGGCGTAGAACGCCAGGGAGAAGAACCCGCGGCCCCGCTTGACCAGGGTAATCAGCCAAGCCATGATGAAGGAGGCGAAATACCCCAGAGGGCCAGTGACCACGGCCAGCAGCAGCGTATTCTTCAGGGAGGTGAGGAACACATCGTCATCCAGAATCAGCTGCGCGTAGTTGTCCAGCCCCACAAAGCTGGGGGTCTGGATCATGTTATAGTTGGTCAGGGAGTAGTACATCGCCACGGCGACGGGCACCAGGACGAAGATGGCGAACAGAATTAGGAAAGGCAGAAGGAACGCATAGCCAACAGCGTTTTTGTGCAGCCACTGCTGGATGCCGCCCTTGGCCTCTTTCTGGCGGATGGCGATCATAGGCTGTTCCTCCTTCACTCAAGGCCGAACTCGCGGCGCTTGTTGGTCAATTCCTTGTTGATGTCCTTCACGGCCTTTTCCAGGGAATCCCGGGCGTTTTCATTGTTGACGACCACGCGGTTCCAGGCGTTGATGATGTGCCGGCCCGTGAAGTAGCCGCCGGGCACAGTAGGCTGCTCCTCGGCGCTGTCCATCTGCGCGCGGATGATCTGCGCGTGGCGCTGATCCCAGGGCAGGGCGTAGAAGGCGTCCACATTGGCGGTGTTCCAGCGTGCGCCGGTGCCCAGAATGGCTTCCAGCTCACGGCCGTAGCGGGTTTGTGTCTCCTCGCTCATCCACCACTTGAGGAACTCCCACGCGGCTTCCTTTTTATCGGACTGACTGAGGATGATGTTCGCGGTGGCGGCTGTGGTGCCCACGGTGTGGCTCACGGTACCGTCCGCCTGCGCGGTGCCGGGAACAGGGGCGATGCTCCACCGGCCATACAGTTCAGGCGCGCTGGTCAGCAGCTGCATGTAGGTGGTGAAGTTGCCGATGCCGATGGGCATGGTACCCGTGCGGATGCGGGTGAAGAAGTTGCTCTCGGCGTCGATGCCATAGTTGGCATACATGTCCGTCCAGAACTTGAAGGCCTGGTAAGCCTGGGGAGTGTCCAACCCGGAGGAAACGCCGCCATCGTTGTAATATCCGCCGCCCATCTGCAAAAGCAGCATGGTAAAGCCGCGCAGCGCGCCGGGAGAGTTGGAGGATACGGAGGTATCCACCGGCAGGGAGAAGGCCATGTTATTCTCGTAGAGCCGGGGCAGGATTTTCTGGTAAAGATCGCTCCAGGTCTCGGGCAGCTCCACGCCCAGCTCCTGCAGCACATCCTGGCGGTAGATCATGACGGTGAAGTCCATGGTCTCCGGCAGGGCGAACACGCCGCCATTGTAGGAGAAGGGCACCAGGCTGGAGGCGTAGAACTGGGAGGCGACCTCCTCAAAGTCCTCAAATTGGCTCAGATCCACCACGGCGTCGCGGAAGGCAAATTCGCCGGGCAGGTTGTACTCAACGCTCAGGGCCACGTCCGGCGCGGTGCCGGAGGTCACGGACAGCATGATGGTATTGACCGAGCCGGTGGTCAGCTGACCGGTGGGCAGCACATGCAGGTTGACGACGATGCCGGTCTTGGGGGTAAACTCCTCATCAGCCATTTCCTTGAGAATTTCGCCCCACTCGGTGCCTCGGCCGATCCATACATCCAGCACGGTGCGCTCTGTTTGGTTCTCATCATTTTCATCCACGATCAGGCCAACGCTGTCATAATCCTTATAGAAGGAAGCGATGAAGTTTTCGCCGGTGACCGCCAGGCGCTCCAGCAGGTTGGAGGTATCCACCTGCACCGCCCGCTCGGGGGAGGTCAGAACGATGTAGTCCACCGTCAGCGGGCACTTTTCCATGGATGAGATGTAGGTGCCAAGGTTGGTTTGGGCATTGTCCAGGTCGGACAGCGCCTTGGGAATGCGATCCACGTCCTCCGCGAAGAAGTTCAGCTGGTCGATGATCTGCCGGTAGTTGTTCTCCATGGAGGTGGTCTCGTTGGAAATGGAGGCCAGCAGGTCGGCGCTTTCCGTCAGCCGCCCCGCCAGGTACGTCAGCTGCTCGTGCAATTCCGGCATGGTGCGGTACAGGTCGTATTCGTAGTTGTAGTCAGGCTCCGTGCCGGTAATCTTCACAATCTCCCGCTGCATGGCGCCCAGGTAAGCGGTGTCGGCCTCCGTGCGGGTCATGATCTCACCGATGGGCCCCAGCTTCACCGTGGCCGTCAGCGTGTGCCGACCCGCCTCCAGATAGAACTGAAAGGCCTCGCCATCCGTGCCGTGGAGTGTCTCGCCATACCACTGGGCGTCATAGGGGAAGGAATACAGCCGCAGCTCCTCGAAGGGGATCTCCCCGTCAATCATGATTTGCCGATAGGAGGGCATGCCGGGGTCCTGCGCCTGCGCCACCTTCATGTGGATGCTGTACAGGCCCGTTTCCGGAACCTCAAATTCCCAGGTCACGGAGGCGTTGCCCAGCCGCCAGCGCCAGCCGCCCACCACGTTCAGCACGCGCTGAGCGCCGGAACGGGGCTCGGTCTTGGGGTCAGCATCGTTTTCCCGGCGCACGACGTTTTCACTGCGCCACAGGCTGTCCTCACCTTGGAACTTCACCATCGCGTCCTCGCTGACCGGCGCATAGCCGCGCTGGGCGTACATGGCCTTCATCTCCTCATAGGAGGGATAGGTCTTGGGGCTGGTAAAGGCCAGCGTACCCAGCGTCAGCGGCTGATCCACATAGGTCAGGGCAATCTCATGGACGCCCTCGGTGAGATAGAACAGCAGCGGGTTCACATAGATACCCTGGCCGTCCACCGCGCGGACGGTCTGCCAGAGGGAGACCTCCTTCTGCTTGGGCCACACCTCATCCCCGATGGAGTTGATGCGCACGTCCCCGTCTTCCACAAAGTAGCGGTACAGGCAGAGATTGTTGGCCTCTTCATAGGGCACGGCGCCGTCAATGGTCAGGCGGCGCTGTATTTTGGCTTCGTTGCCGCCTTCATTATAATAGGAAATTTCCAGCTCATACAGGCCCGTGACCGGGACATCCACCGTCCAGGTAGCGGTACCGTCGCCGTCGCCCAGTACCAGAACCTCAGCGGCGCCCGCCGTCTGAGCCGACAGCACGGCATCGCCCGACAGCACAGCCTCGCCCGGCAGCAGCTCCACCCGCGTACCCTCCGGCGCATACGAATAGCCCGCATACGTCTCCAGGGCTGTCTCATAACCAACGGCCGTTTCACTGGTAAAGGCATAGTAGTCCGACCAATCCTCCGCCATCGCGGGGAGCATCAGACACATCAAAGCCAGCACCAGGGCCAGCAGCGCGCTTCTTTTCACGCGGGCGCCTCCTTTTGAACCGGGTCTACCCCGAATTTTTCTCATCGCCGCTCAAGAGCGTCGAGCATTCTGTTCATGATTATTGTTACATATACAAGCGTTATTTTCAATCTTCAAAAACCTCGATTCGTGTTCAGGATGGTCTCCAATTTCCCTTTTAGCACATGGACGATCGCCTGAAATATTGTAGATTGGGGCCTTTTCATATTCAGTTTTTTATATTTTGCGGCAATATTGTGCAGCATGTGTCTTTGTGCTATAATATTCAGGTATCACCGAAGCAGAGGAGGCGGGCGCGTTGACCATGGGCCGGTCCCGAACCTATTATCAATATCTGCTGTCCTATGTGGCGCTGATGCTGACAGCCGTCATCGCTCTGGTTGCCTTCTCCCAGGCGTTTTTTATCGTGCAGCTGCGGGAAAACCTGATGGACGCTCACCGCAGCCGCCTGCGCCAAACGGTGCAGCAGCTGGACAGCGAACTTCAGCAGATTTACACCATCGACTATCAGATTTCCAGCGTCAATGAAAACTTTCTTTCTTATTACTTGAGCGAGCCCAGCCCCATGCGCGATCTGCGCATCGTCAACGAGTTCAAAAACCTGCTGGCCCCCTCGACCTTTATCTCGGAAATGGCCCTTGTGGAGCAAAACGACGATTATGTGTATACCTCCAAGGCGGTCTATGCCAAGCGGCTTTTCTTCGACAGCATCTTCTCTTTTGACGAATGGGCCGACCCCATCAGCGATCTGTCCGCCTTCTCGGGCCGCATTGTCCGCCCGGCGGAAAGGGTCAACGGTTCCCAGCGCTACATCACCTTCATCAATCTGCCGTCGGTATTCTCCCGCCTTCAGCAGGCCGTCCAGCTGTATTTCGTGGAGGAAGGACGCTTCCTGGCCCTCCTCTCCCCTGAAGACGCGCCCACCCAGCAGGGAGCCATCTTTGACGCCCAAGGCAACCTGCTCGTCTCCACCCTGCCGCTGACGGCCCCTGTTTTCGAGGATTGGTTCCGCTATGACGGCGTGAACTATCTGGTGCTCAGCGAGCAATCCACTGTCATGGACTGGACCTACACCTTCCTGCTCCCCGAGCGGGAATACCTCGCTCCCATCCGGCGGGCGCAGATTGTGCTGATCGTCTTCCTGCTTTTCGTGCTGGGATTGGGTTCGCTGCTCATTCACTATGCCATGCAGGCGAACTATAAGCCCATTCAGGCGCTGACCCAAGCCCTTGGCGTCGCTCCCCTGGGGGATGAGCTGGAATCCCTGCGGGACGCCGTCAACGCCCTGACGCAGCGCAGCGGGGAGCAGCCGGTTCAGCCGACCTCCATCCCCGACCGGCAGGCTGTCAAGGATTCGCTGCTTTTCCTGCTGCTGAAAGGCAAGTTTACCTCCTTTGAGGACTTCAACAGCGAAGCCCGCGCCCTGGGCATGACCTTCGACAAGCCCTGGTATCAGGTGCTGATGCTCCGGTATTTCGGCAAGGACGAGGAGGTACCCCGCGCCGCTTTGACCTCCGCGCTGGAGGCCACCCTGGGCAGCGGCTATGTCTACCACTTCCGCGAACTGTTCGAGCCCTCCATGATTGTATGCCTGGTGGGCATGGAGGAAGGCGCGTCCGAGGATTTGGCGGTTCGCTGCCAGCGGCTGCTGACGGTCTGCGCCCAGGAGCATAACGTTTCCTTTACCATCGGCATGAGCGAGTGCTACCAGGACATCCGCCAGATGACCGCCGCCTGCTTCGAGGCAACCCAGGCAGTACGCGAATACTTCATTCAAGGCCGCCATCAGCTGATTGCCTATCGGGATCTTCGCCGCACCCTGGACAGCCAGGCCAATCCATTGTCCGAGCTGCGTGACCTTTCCGGCCAGACCCCGCAGCAGCAGATGCAGACAGTCCGCCGTTTCATGGACGCCCTGATCGAGCAGAAGGTTCCCTCTCTGATGGCCAAGAGCTACTGCAACTTTGCCGTGCAGATGCTGCTCTCTGCCGCTGCCACGCCCGTCAGCCTGGACGATCTTTTCACCATCAGTTATCTCCGCACGGCGGATGACTATTTGGCCTTCATGCTGCACATGCTGCGCCCGGAGCCGGAGCTTCCCGCCCCAGCTGCTGACGCACACCAGCCGGCCGTAGAGCTGCTGGAGCGCATCTACACCTACATGGCAGAAAACTATGACGACTGCAATTTTTCCATCCAAGAGGCCGCCAACAAGCTGGAGCTGTCCAGCTCCTATCTGAGCCAGTATTTCAAGCAGCAAACCGGCGAGACCCTCACCAGCTACATCGCCTCTCTGCGCATCCGCAAGGCATGCAGCCTGCTGGAAACCACCACCATGCCGCTGCAGATGGTCTCGGAATCGGTGGGCTACTATAATCAGAACAGCTTCATCCGGCGTTTTAAGCAAATCACCGGCGTCACCCCGGGCGAGTACAGAAAAATACATCAATAGAACAGGGCTCGACAAAGCGGCATAGCACTTTGTCGAGTTCGCGGGACTTTCCTGGTCGCCGTTGACTCCCGGCCGGGAAGTCCTTTAAGGAAGCCTTTCCTTCTGAAAAGCACAAAACCGACACGCATGCCGTCGGTTTTTAATGGACAATTGGAGGGGCTTCAGCCCCTCCAACCCCACCCAAGGATTGATTGATGTTCTGAATGACATATATACTTTTTTTGAGAGAGCTTTACCCCGTTTCAGCACACGGCCTCACTGCTCAGACATGAAAAGATGTCAAAGCATTTTTCCTATGGAGCAGGTACAGACCGAGCCCCTCCGCTCCAACAGTACCTGTCCCCCATGTGCAACCAGCTCTACCGAACCAAACCAGACGAAAGCCTTGCCGTTCAAACGAACTTGCCTGCTCCGATGGAGGTGGCTGACCGCCCCTGCGAGGCGGTATGAGCCGGTGGCCGTTTATGTCTACGCACGTCGTGCTAAGCGACGGGAGCGCCGTCAGTGGCGGATAAAGCGGTACGCAGTTCCAATAAGGCCCAGAGCGTAGCGACTTTCGTCTCTATGCGACAATCCCGAATGGAGGATTGCCACTCACACAGGTTAGCTTTGGCGGCCCCCAATTTTCTTTGGTATTTTCTCCAAGGAGAAAGCACATCCATCACTGTCCGCAGCCGTGCAAAGGGTAAGATATATAGAAAAAGCACGAAGGTCGTCTTCCGAGTCTTTTCCGACAGGATCAACAAAGGCCATGAGCATGATCTCGCTCATGGCCCCTGTTCATATGATCTTATTTTTCTTGCTTCCCGGCGTGTTCCTTGGCATAGATGGCCATGGCGCATTCCAGGCGCTTGCGCTCCATCTGGCATTCCATATCATAGGGCTGGGAGATGTCGCCGTGGAAAGCCTCGGCATTGGCCGCGCAGCCGCCGGAGCAGAAGAACCGCGCCCAGCAGTCCCGGCACTTTTCCTTATGAAGAACATCGTTGCGCGCGAATCTGGCCTGAATGTCCCGATCAAAGCTGCCGTCCAGCACGGAGCCCATGCGGTAGCCTTCCCGACCCACAAACTGGTGGCAGGGGTAGATGTCGCCATCCGGGGTGACGGCCACATACTCGTTGCCCGCGCCGCAGCCGGTGAGCCGCTTGCGCAGGCAGGGGCCGCCCGCCAAGTCCACATTGAAGTGGAAAAAATTGAACCACTTGCCGTTGGCCCGGCGATCCATGTAGATCTGCGCCAGGCGCTCATATTCATCCCGGATAGCGGGAAGGTCCTCCTCCTTCAGGGCGTATTCACAGGAAGGATCGGTGACCACCGGCTCCACAGACAGCTGCTCAAAGCCCTCGTCCGCCAGGAAAAGCACGTCATTGGCGAAGTCCTTGTTATATCCGGTGAACGTGCCGCGGACATAGTATTCCTTGTCCCCCCGGCGTCGGGCAAATTCCTTCGCCTTCTCCGCGATGGCGGCATAGCTGCCCTTGCCGTTGACGGTGGGCCGCATTCTGTCATGCACCTCCGGCCGGCCGTCCATGGACAAGACCACGTTGCTCATTTCCTTGTTCAGGAAATCCATGATCTCATCGTTCATCAGCACGCAGTTGGTGGTGGTGGTGAACTTGAAGCGCTTGTTCTTTTCTTTTTCGATGGAGCGGCCGTATTCCACAAGGCGCTTGACCACGGGGAAATTCATCAGCGGCTCGCCGCCAAAGAAGTCCACCTCCAGGTTCACCCGATGACCGGAATGCTCCACCAGCCAGTCCAGCGCCGCCTTGCCTACCTCGAAGGGCAGCAGCTTGCGCTCGCCCATGCAGAAGTCTCCCGTGGCGGCAAAGCAGTATTTGCAGCGCAGGTTGCAGTCGTGGGCCGCGTGGAGGCACATGGCCTTCACCACGCCGGTCTCATGAACCTGCTGCACGTCATCGTAATTGTCCGGGGCGTTCAGCGCGCCAATTTCCTCCAGCTGACGCAGCTCCCCCATAACCTCCTCCAGCTCAGCCTCGGCATACCTGTCCTTCAGCTGGGTCTTGATCTCCTCAGGGGTGTGGTCGTTCCACAGGGAGAGCACATCGTAGGCCATATCGTCAATGGCGTGAACCGCACCGCTGCCCACATCCAGCAGCATGGGCTGGCCAACCGCCTTAAAAGTGTGTATCAAGTATGTTTCCTCCTCATTGGCGTGAACCTGTCATGAAAAAAGGGCGGAGCATCCGCTCCCCCTTTTTCTCCGGAAAACCGGTGCGATTACTTCACTACGCGGTTGACCTTGCCCTCGTTGCCAGCCAGAACAGCGTTGTTCTCCTTGTTGGCGCAGGACTGATTCGCCACGGTGCAGCTGGTCTTGCAGGCGCTCTGGCAGGAAGCCTGGCACTCGCCGCAGCCGCCGTGGGTCAGGGACTGCTTCAGGCAGGGAGACTGGATGGTTTCGATATGCTTCATGGAACATTCCTCCATTTTTCATTTGGGATCGCGCCATCGCGGAGGGGTGGCGGCCTTCCCATGCCGTCTTCGGCCTATAACATATCTATTATACACCATCTTCCCCGGTGATGCAATCACTTCGCGGAAATATTCGATAGAATCATACCCACGATGCCGCCGCCAGCTACGCCCATGCCCATATCCGCCAGGTAAGCCGTCATCGGCGCCTGCTGGCCGGACAGCAGCGCGTACAGCGCTACGCCCACCGCCATGTAGAGCAATCCGACCCCCGCGCCCCGCAGCAAGCCGCCCTCACCGCCGCGGCCCACCGCAGCCCATACGCCCGCGGCAATGGACACCAGCTTCAAGATCTGATTAAAGATGCGCACCATGTCCTCCGAGGGCTTGATCCACTGCATCAGCAGCGCGAATACCGCCACCCCCGCCAGGGTTACCAGCACCGACACCCCCAGACCCTTGAGCAGCCGAACCCACATGGGGGTTACATGGCTTCTTCTGCGGTGCGCCGTCCTTGTCTGCGTCATGATTTCCGACCTCCTTCTGCCTTGTGTTGGAGCATATGCGGCGTCATCCGCCCATTATGCCAAAGGAAAAGAAGGAATCCCGCCACGGCGCATCGAATGAGACAAACAAACATTCGCAAAGAGGTGAATCTGATGACGGATATTTATCTTCACTGCCCCACCCTGGAAGGCCCATCCCTGACCCTGCGTCCCCTTCTTCCCTCTGACGCCCAGGGCCTGCTCGCGATATACGGCGACGCGGCCAATCTCCCCTTTTTCAATAGCGACAACTGCCACGGCGACACCTTCCATTACACGACCCTTGACCGCATGGAGGAAGCCGTACGCTTCTGGCAGTATGCCTATGAGGTTCGGGCCTTCGTCCGCTGGACGGTGGAAGTCAGCGGACGGATCGCCGGCACGGTGGAGTGCTTCCGCCGGGAAGCCGAGGATGCCTTCACCGACTGCGCACTGCTGCGGATTGATCTGGGCCGCGCGGATGACACGGCTGATGTCCATGACGAGCTGCTTTCGCTGCTGCTGCCTCACCTTCAGGCATGGTTCGGATGCTGTCGGGCAGCTACCAAAGCCCCCGCCATCGCCCAAGCCCGGCAGACCGCCCTGCGCGCCCACGGCTTCCGCCCCTCTTCCAAGTCACTGATCGGCCATGACGGCACACGCTACGGCGATTACTGGCTCCTGGAATACTGACGCAATGGGGGACAGCACAGAAAAAGCAGCATTGAGTGAGGCGATTGTTGATGGCGATGTGGAATCCGTGGCGCGGCTGTCACAAGCATAGCGAGGGGTGCAGGTATTGTTACATTCACAAGGGCGATCTCAAACGCGGGATTGATACTGACAAGATCGTCAAGACGGACAGCTTTTACGCACCGATTGCTAAAAACAAATCGGGCGAATACAAGATCAAATCGGGACAGACCGTATACCTATGCTTTTCCACGGATTTTCTGATCGAGGAAGCCGACCCATGGCGCGCCGAATGCTGGGCGATGATCCGGGAGCGCTCAGACCTCCACTTTCTGTTTCTGACAAAGCGTATTGAGCGGCTGACGGATTGTCTCCCCGCGGATTGGAACGACGGATACAGCAACGTCACAGTTGGCTGCACCGTTGAAAATCAAGACAGGGCTGATGACAGACTCGTCATTTTCAGCAAACTGCCTATCAAGCACAAAAACATTATCTGTCAGCCGCTGATCGGGCCAATTGATCTTAGCGCCTATCTTGAAAATGTTGAATTGGTCGTAGTCGGCGGCGAATCCGACACAAATGCCAGACCGCTTGACTATGCGTGGGTGCTTGCTATACGGGAGCAGTGTATCGCTCGCCATGTACGTTTCGAGTTTCGGCAGTGCGGAACGCATTTCATCAAAGACGGACAAAGCTACACGCTGCCGACCCGCGATTTATGCAGTCAGGCCAGGAAAGCAAATATCAATTGCTGACCTCTATCACCGCGAAGCAAAAACAGGCGTTTGAGGGCCATAGGCCCTCAGGCAGGGGGATTGGGGCAAGGCTCCCAAACGCCGCTCCCCCGCAAAGCAGCTGAAAACGCAGGCAAGACCGAAGTGATTCCTGACGGTTGATTCCCGTCATCTCATATGGATTTGAACATCGTATCCGAAACATGAAACAGTCCGAAAGACACCAAGGGCGAATCAACAGCTGCGCCCGGTCTCCAATGGGAGAGCGGGCGCGGTTTCAGGCCATCAACAAAGGCATCGCAAAGAACAACCATCTTACTTACGGTAGACCGCAAATCGAAAATCAGCGGCGTGTACGACATTTAACGCGATTTCATGTGAAATCGTTTCCTCACACGGCCAAACGACCGGGAGGACGGCTTCGCCGCCTGACCAGTAAGGACTTGCAAAATTCAAAAAAGTGGCATACGCCACTTTTTTGATACGCTTTCGCCCGGTCTCCGATGGGAGACCGGGCGAATCTGTTTGACCGCTTATCAGTCTTTCAGCGCGTCCCGATTGATCTTCACATCAGCGGCTTCCACCCACTGCGCCACCGTGTCGGTGTAGGTGGTGTTCTGCTTGGTGGTCAGCAGGCTGTCGTGGAGGGCGTCGCGCACCTCGTCGAGGGCCACAGCGCCTTCCTCCACCTCAGAGGTGTACTGAAGGATGTAGTAGCCGGAAGCGCCCTTGGTCTTGGGAGACACATCGCCTACCTTTTCCAGCGCCATGGCGGCATCCACAAAAGCCTTGTCGAAGCTGGTGCGGGCTTCGCTCACGGCATAGCCGTTCTTCGCGGTGAAGCGATCACCCTGCATACCGGGATCCTGGGTCTTCTCAGCCATCAGGGTATCCCAGTCCGCCCCGGCGTTCAGCTGGGCCAGCACATCGTCGGCAGCCTCGTCAATGGCGGCGAACGCCTTGGCCTTGGCCGCTTCCAGCTGCTCCTCAAAGAAGGTCTGCTTGGCCTTGGCTTCCGCCAGCTGGCGAACCAGGTCGGCAACCTCCTCGGTCACGCTCTCATCGAAGGTGTCGGTCAGGTCAGACACCGTGGCCAGGGTGCTCACGCCCTCGGGCTTTTCGAGGGTCACGGTCACCTGCGCCGTCAGCGCTTCCAGATTGTCCGTCACACCCAGACCGCTGAGCTGATTGGTCAGCGTTGTCTGAGCGGACTGCTGGGCAACCACGCTGGTCTGCAGGGATTCCACCGCCGCCTTGTCCTCATCCAGGAAGGCGACCAGGATCTGCTTGACCATCCGATAGCCGTCAGGCCGATAATAGATGGTGCTCTGAGCCTCCACATCGGTGGCGTAGCGGGAAGGCGTGTCGGTATACTTCGTCTGGGCGTCAGCCACCTGCTTGTCGTACTCCGCCTGGATTTCCTCATCGGAAACCGTCACATCCGCAACAACGTGCTGACGCAATTTATCAGCCACGATGCGACTCTTCTCATAATCGGTTATAGCGTCCCGATCCAAGCCCAGCTCCACGGCTTTGGCCTCCACGGCGGCGTCCAGCTCCTCGCCAGTCAGCTCGCTGTCAGCAAAGTAAGAGCTCTTCACGCTGTCCAGATTGGACTGCCAGCTGGTCTGAACGTTCTCCTCCAGCTTCGCCTGCTCCTCCTCGGTGAGGATATCCAGGCCCAGCTCCTTAGCCTTCGCGGCGGTAACCATATCGTCCACCAGCATCTTGATGACAGACTCCTGCATCTCCGCCACCGCGGAGGGGCTGGTCACGTCATAGCTCAAACCATACATGGCATACAGCGTGGACATATACGCCAGCTGATAATTTACTTCACCCTGAACCTGGCCCTTGGTATAGACGGTATCGCCCATGCGGATAATCTCCGTGGCGCGATCCACATCCATATCCTTTTCAATCAGCGCACAGCTGGACAGCAGCATTGCCATCACCAACATCAGCGCAAGGAGTGCCTTCTTGTACATCGGAACCTCTCTCCCATCAAACAATTATAGGGGACACTTTTTGTATTATACCGCAAATACCCCCTCAATGGCAAGGATTATCCGCCACTTTCTCTATGAATAATCCGTAAACTATCCTATTATGACACCATCCATCCCCGAATGCCATACCGATCCTTCAGGTAGCCGTCCAGGTTGCCGTATTCGCTGACCGTGATGGCGGGAATGCTCAGCCGCTTCATCAGCGCCAGGAGAATGCAGATGCCGTGCACCACAATGTCCGCCCGGTGGGGCTGAAGGCCGGGGAGCCGCAGCCGCTCCTCCATGGACATGTTGGACAAAAGCCTGGCGGTGGTCTCCGTCTGCTCCCGGGTCAGCACGGTACCGTGCATGTAGGTGCGATCCGTCCAGCAGATGCCTTTGACCATGGCCGCCAGGGTCGTGAAGGTGCCGCCGGTGCCGATCCACTTTTCCGGCAGGCGCAGGGTAGGATGCGCGCGCAGCTTCTCCTCCAGAATGTCCGTGGCGATCTGCTCCACCAGCGGCAGGTCGCTGTGGGAGGCAATAGGCTGACGGTTGTATAACCGGACGGCGCCCATCTGGCAGGAAAAGGCGCAAACCAGGTTCTTTCCCTGACCCACCACCACCTCCGTGGAGCCGCCGCCAATGTCGATGACGCCGCAGTAATCGCCGTCGGTGGCCCCCAGGAAGGACAGCGCAGCCTCCTGCTCTCCTGAGCAGATTTCCAGCTCCACCTGGGCTTCCTCCCGCAGGCGCCGGGCAAACTCAGCCTGGTTGGAAGCGTCCCGGGTAGCGCTGGTGGCGAACAGCCGCACCTCCTCCATGCCCTGGCTTCGGGCCTCGCCGGCCATGCGGCTCACCGCCGCCAGCGTGGCGTCCATGGCCTGACTGCTCAGCCGCCCCTGGGCATCCAGCCCCGCGAACAGCCGCGTGCCCTCCCGATCCCGCCATAGCCTGCGGGCTTGTCCTCCCTCCACCTGCGCCGCCAGCATCCTGACAGAGTTCGACCCAATTCCGATGACCGCTACCTTCATCGCCATCCTCCTCTACGCAGCCTTGATCGCCGTGATTTTCTCCGCTGTCCTCCTCATGAAAATCAAAAAAGGAACCCGTGCAAGCGCACAGGCTCCTGCCTGTTCAATTAAACGTCATTTCGTCCATGAGAATCTGCATTTCATCCCTGGTGTAGCCCTCCAGCACCTCGGGATTCACGATTTCAAAGCGCAGCTCACCCGGCTTGAGGAACGCATAGTCCGACCGGGCCTTGGACTCAATGTAGCTGCTGGTGCCGATTTCCTTGATCTGCCCGGTAAGCGAAAGCTGATCGTTCTGCAAGCGGGTCAGGGTCTGCTGAAGGGCAGTCTCCTGGGCTGCGGCCTGGTCATAAGCCTGGCGGTTGTTCCAAAAGGCAAAGCCGAAGGCCGCGACAATCAGCGCGCAGAATACGGCCATCGCCCGCCAGCTGATGATTACGCGATCCATGCGCTCACTCTCCCTGAACCGATGGTGGATTGTTTATATTTTCCGCACCGGCTGAAGAAATTCCTGCATGATTCCCGGCCTCAGCAAACTTTTTTTCCCGGCGGGCCGTCAGGCGGCTGAAACGGCGAGCCGCGCCTTCCAGCAAGCGGCTCAGGCCGGCAAAGTACAAAAGCAATCCTACCAGCACGCCCAGCAGCCCGTAGGCCCGAAGGCCCCCGCCAAAGCGCAGCAGCACCATCAGCGCCATGCCCCCCGCGCACAGGGCAAAGATCAGGTCGCACAGCAGGCCCAGCCACGGATGTCCGCGATGAACCGCTGCCGACAGGTGCAGAAGCAGCCCCAGCAGCAGGCCGCACACCATCAGCCACAAAAAGGCCTGCTCCTGGGCGGCCCGGGCAAAAAGATTTTCCAGAATCATCCCAGCGCCCGGCGGATGAAGCCGCCCTTGCGCCTGGCTTTTCCGGCCTCGTAAGCCGCGCCGTCAATGGCGCCCTCCACCATCAGCCGGCCTTCCTCCAATTGCAGGCTGGACACATGAAGCCCGCTGCCCTGGAGCGTCAGCCGCCCGCCGTGGGTGTGCAGCACCACCACGCTGTCATCAAAGCTCTCCACATCCGTTACCCCCGTTATGACCGCCTTCCGACGCTGGTCGATGGTCATGCCGTAGGGCTTTTCAGGGGCGCCCTGGTCCCGGTTCATACGCCTCGCCTCCTTGCCTGAGACCAAGGTATGCCGGGCGCCGCGCCGTTATGCCTCCCGCTGCAGCCAGGCCGTCTCCGCCGCCTCCAGGCAGGCCAGCCACCGGGCGTTGTGCTCCGTTTCCCACAAATCCGTTTCCGCCACATGGCATTGCAGCATGAACAGGCCCTGATAATCCCGCTCCGTCCGGCAGCGTTCCAGCATCTCCGCCAAAAGCGCGGGATCGGCCCCATGATCCGCCACGTCCCGAAGGTGATCAGCACAGCCCCTGAGCACCTGCGCCACGGTGGTGTCGCTGTCCTCCATGGCCAGCGCTTCCTCCAATCTGGTCAGATGGCGGACGGCCTCCTCCGGGGGATAGCCGCATTCGTACTGCGCCATCAGGTACAGCCAGCACTCGTCCATGCGCTCCCAGCTTTCACGCATCATGCCGCCGGAATAGACCACCATGCCCTTGTCGCGGGCATAGTCCTCGCAGGCGCGCAGGGCCAGCATAGGCGTCCTGTCGCAGGCCCGGTGCAATTTCAGCCAGTCCTCGGGCTGAAAGGGCTCGTCGCCGTCATAGGCGAAGGTAGCCGTCCACAGGCCGCAGTCCTTTTGACGCAGCGTCAGCCGACAGGAGTCGTCTCGGGCCTGGCCGAAGACCAAGGGCGCGATCATTCCATAATAAAACTCACAGCCCTCGCCGCACTCCTGAAAGGAATGCTCCCGCACCTGCTCCCGCAATTCCTTCAGCGTATAGGGCGGACGGTCCTCCGGCTCCTGGAGCCAGTCACAGCTGCGCAGCAAAGCCCGATACAGCCGAACCATATCCTCCTCGGAACCCACTGCCGTCACCCGGGCACGATATAATGTAGGCATCATTTCCTCCGTTCGCCGTCCGCCCTCAGACGGCCCGGCTCAGCCCCGTGCAGGCTGCCGCTTTTCTTCAGGATATTCCCCGCCTTGGCGGAGGTTCCGGCGTCCTGCGCCGTCACAGGAAGGAGACCTGGCTGGTCTCGCTCAGGCCCTCCAGGCTGCCGTGAGCCCGCAGAAGCTCCACCACCGCGCTGGAAATCTTCGTTCGATCCTTCAAGTCCTCAATGGACAGGAAGGGGGCCCTGGCCCGCTCCCGGACGATGGCCTCCGCCGCGGACTCGCCCAGTCCGCCCAGGCTGGTAAAGGGGCAGCGCAGACTGCCGTCCTCAATCAGGAAGCGGCTGACATGGCTCTTGTACAAATCACAGGGCAGAAAACGGAGCCCCCGCATGTTCATTTCCAGCACCAGCTCCAGGGAGGTCACCGCCTCCTTGTCCTTGGCCGTAGCCTTGGGATCGTCCTTGATCTGCCTGATCTGCTGCCGAATGGTTTCCGGGTCAATCAGCATGGTACAGGCGTCGAAGCCATCGCCGCGCACGGTGAAGTAAGCCGCGTAATACGCCAGGGGATGGTGCACCTTGAACCAGGCAATGCGCAGGGCCATGGTCACATAAGCCACGGCATGGCCCTTGGGGAAGAGATATTTACACTTCTTGCAGCTGTCGATAAACCACTGCGGCACGTCGTGATCCAGCATGGCCTGCTCCATCTCCGGCTTCAGGCCCTTGCCCTTGCGGACGGACTCCATGGTGGTGAAGGCCAGCTTGGGCGCCACGCCCTTGGTGATGAGGTAATTCATGATATCGTCACGGCAGCAAACGCATTCCCGAAGGGTAGCGGTGCCGCTGGTAATGATGTCCTGGGCGTTGCCCAGCCACACGTCCGTGCCGTGGGACAGGCCGGAGATGCGAACCAGCTCCTCCATGGTGGAGGGCTTGGTATCGTCCAGCATCCCACGGACGAAGGAGGTGCCAAACTCCGGCACGCCGAAGGTGCCCGTGGTACAGCCGATGTCCTCCTGGGTCACCCCCAGGGCCTCGGGAGATGAAAACAGGCTGCGCACCGCCGGGTCGTCCAGGGGAACCTCCGCTGGCGGGATACCCGTCAATTCCTCCAGCATGTGGATGACCGTGGGATCGTCGTGTCCCAGACAGTCCAGCTTTACCAAAATATCATGCATGGAGTTGAAGTCAAAGTGGGTGGTGGTAAAGTCAGAGCCGAGATCGTCCGCCGGATGCTGAACCGCGGTGAACTGGTAAATCTCATACTCCTTGGGCACCACCACCATGCCGCCGGGATGCTGGCCTGTGGTACGCTTGACGCCCACGCAGCCCGCCATCAGTCGTTCCTTCTCAGTGTTGCCCGTCTGGATGCCGCGCTCCTCCAGATACTTGGCCACATAGCCGAAGGCGGTCTTGTCCGCCAGGCCGCTGATGGTGCCCGCGCGGAACACATGGTCGCGGCCGAACAGCTCCTCCACATAATGATGGGCCCGGTTCTGATATTCGCCGGAGAAGTTCAGGTCGATGTCGGGCACCTTATCGCCCTCAAAGCCCAGGAAGACCTCAAAGGGGATGTCAAAGCCGTCCTTGGTCAGCTTCTGACCGCAGTCAGGGCAGTCCCGGTCGGGCAAATCAACGCCCACCTGATACTTTGACTTGTCCACGTCAAAGAAGCCCTTGCGGCAGTGGGTGCAGCGGTAATGGGGGGGCAGAGCGTTCACCTCGGTGATGCCGCACATGCGGGCCACCAGGCTGGAGCCCACCGAGCCGCGGCTGCCCACCAGGTAGCCGTCCGCGTTGGACTTGCTCACCAGCTTCTGGGCGATGCTGTACAGCGTGGCGAAGCCGTAGCCAATGATGGACTTCAGCTCCTTTTCCAGTCGCTTCACCACGATGTCCGGCAGCGGGTCGCCGTAAAGCTCCCGGGCCGTCCCCCAGGACATGGACTGGATGCTGTCCGCCGCCTCCTCCCACAGGGGTTGGAAGGTATCCTCTCCCTTGGGATGCTTGGGGAAGAGCTGCAGCGTCTCCACCTGGTCGGCAATCCTGCGCGGGTTGTCAATAACCACTTCCCGGCATTTGTCGGGCCCCAGATAGGCAAATTCCTCCAGCATTTCGTCGGTTGTCTTGAAGTACAAAGGCGGCTGCTTGTCGCAGTCATCAAAGCCCATCCCCGCTTGAATGATGGCGCGGTTGACGGCGTTGTGCGGGTCCAGGAAGTGGACATCCCCCGTGGCTACCACGGGCTTGCCCATTTCCTCCCCCAGCCGCACAATTTGGCGGTTGAGCTCCCGCAGGCCCTCGTCGTCCTTTACCTGGCCATCCCGAACCAGGAAGGCATTGTTGCCGATTGGCTGAATCTCCAGATAGTCGTACCAGGAGGCGATCTCCTTCAGCCTGTCCCAGCTTTCTCCGGCCAGCACGGCGCGAAATAGCTCCCCCGCCTCGCAGGCGCTGCCGATAATCAGCCCTTCCCGGTACTGTTGAATCAGCTTCTTAGGCATGTGCGGACGGCGGCGGAAGTAGTCCAGATGGCCGATGGACACCAGGCGGTTAAGGTTTACCAGACCAGCCTGACTCTTCACCAGCAGGATGACGTGATGACTTTCGCCGATGGCGCCCCCCTGCAGCTGGTTCAGGGCCTTCAGGGTATCGTAGCCCTTCTCCTCCCGCACCTGCTGGAGCATCTTCGCCAGCGCTTGGGCGGTGGCCGTGGCGTCGTGCACGGCCCGATGGGCGTTTTTCAGCGACACGCCCAGCAGCTTGCACACGCTGGCTAATTTATGGCTCTTCACGTCGGGGTACAGCTTCCGGGCCAGGGTCAGGGTATCCAGCACCGGGGCTTTGAATGTTCGCCCCAGCCGGCGCAGCTCCGCTTTGAGGAGCGAGGCGTCGAAGGAAGCGTTGTGCGCGGCAATGGGACAATCGCCTATGAAATCCATCAGTGCGGGAATGGCGGTGTCCGCGGTCTCCTTGTCCGCCAGCATTCGGTCGGTAATGCCGGTGATTTCCGTGATTCTCGGCTTCAGCGGCTGCTGGGGGTTCACCAGCACAGACATGGAATCCGCCACCGTGCCGCCCACCAGCTTCACCGCGCCAATCTCAATCACCCGGTCGGTCATGGTATTTAGGCCCGTGGACTCAAAGTCCAGCACAATGATGGGTTCATCCAGGCTCCGGTCGGTGGCATCCGCCACCACATCCTTATCGTCGATCAGGTATCCCTCGCAGCCGGGTATCAGCTTGATGGGCTGTTTTTTCACGGCATTGAAGGCCGCCGGAAAGGACTGTACCACGCCATGGTCGGTGATGGCCACCGCCGGGTGTCCCCATTGGATGGCCCGCTTGATGAGCTCCCCCGCCGGCGTCAGGGCGTCCATGGTGGACATGTTGGTGTGCATATGCAGCTCAATGCGCTTTTCCTGGGCGGTGTCCTCCCGCTCGACGCGCTCCATGGGCGCCATATCCCGCACGGAGATGGACAATTCCCGGGCAAAGCTGTCATACATGCACTCACCGCGAACCTTGACGTTCATGCCCATCTTAATCTGCTCCACCTTATCCATCACCGCCCTGCGCTCCTCCTCGGTGATGGGCGGCGGAGGCGTCTCGTCATCCTTGCGGCGGAAGCCCTTGCGGAAGCGCAGGAAGGTCTTGCACAGGATGGAGGAGGTATAATCCGTGATGGCGAAGGAAACCAGCAGCATTTCGCCACCCTTGAGCTCCTTGGTTTCCAGCTTGAAAATGTCTCCCTGCACCACCACCAGACCGGAGTCGCTGGCCAGTTCCTTCATTTCCACCGGCCTGTCCGCGATGCCCCGGCCCATGATGGGCTTGCCCAGCGCATGGTCGGTCATCTGAGGGAAGATGGACGCCTCGGGCTTGGGCGAGGGCGCGTCCTCCTTCTTGGGCCGTGGTGCGGCGGGCTTTCGCTCCTTCTTCTCCTTGGGGGCGGCGGGCGCGACCTGGCCGTCATGCGATTGGAGTTCCCACACCGTATATACGGCCTGCTCCTTTTCCCGCTCCTGGCGCAGCGCCTCCAGCCGAGCCTCCTGGTCGCCGGCCACGGTCAGCTCCACTCGCACCTCCGCCGAAAAAATGTCCTTCACCGCCTGGGCCAGACGGGCGGCCACGTTCTGCCGGCCCATGTATTCCAGGGCGAAGGCGTCGGGGAAGGTCAGGGTAATACGGTCGCCCTCACAGCGCCAGTCAATTTGATTCGTCCAGCTGGCGGAGGCGGGATAGTTGCGCCGCAGGAAATCCGTCAGCACCTGCTTGTATTCGCCAATATTCCGCAGAAAGTCCGCCTTCAGCCCCGGAGAGACCACCCGCAGCGCCAAGGGCTTTTGCGGAAAGATGCGGCGCAGAATGCTCTCCATCCGCAGAAAGGTCTTTTCCTCCACCAGCACCGCGGAATCAAAGGTGATATAAACCTTTCCCTGGGCCCGGACGTAAACCACCCGGGGAGCGGACAGCTGTCCGCGCAGATGCGGCAGCGCGTCACAAATCTGCCCCAGCAAATCCTCATAGCTCACGTCTTTCGCCTCCTTGGTAAATAATGAGGGACGGCCCATGCACGCCGCCCTCCCCTCGCCGGGGGGCAAAAAAGTGGCTGACGCCACTTTTTTGAGTCCTGCACTCACTCACTGGCCGAACGACATAGCCGTTCTCCCGGCCGTTCGCTCGTGTAAGGTAGCTTTTTCTAACGAAAAAGTACGAAAGCCACCGCACATGTCGCTGGTTTTCGATCAAGAGCCAGAGGGCCTGCGGGCCCTCCGGCATCTCCCATGACTGCTCGGCGGTCTATGAGGGACGGCCTATGCGCGCCGTCCTCGTATGACCGATTATGTTATTATACTACAACGCCCGACAAATGGTCAAGGCTGGGGCTTCGCCCCACGCTCCCATCGTCCGCTATCCCATTGACAATTCCGGCCATCCATGCTACCTTATTCCCATCCCGCCCATATCGAAAGGAAGCGACCTCATGCGCATTGCCGCCCTTCTGCGCGACCCTCGCGTTCATCTCTCCTGTGAAATTTTCCCGCCCAAACGCTTTGACGGCATCGCCCAGGTATCAGCCGTAGCTGCGGACATTGCCGCCCTGAAGCCGGCCTTCATGTCCGTCACCTATGGCGCGGCGGGCAACACCCCCGGCCACACCCTGGCCATCGCCCAAGCCGTCCAGGACAGCGGCGTGACACCCCTGTGCCACCTCACCTGCGTCCAGTCCAGCCGGGATCATGTCCGGGACGTGCTGACGGCCATGCAGGCCGCTGGGATGCGGAATGTGCTGGCCCTGCGGGGTGATCTGCCCAAGGACGGGGCCCCCTGCCGTGACTTCGCCTACGCCGCCGAGCTGGTGGAATTCATCCATCAGCAGGGAGATTTCTGCGTGGGCGCGGCCTGTTACCCCGAAGGCCACCCCGAGAGCGGCTCCCGCCTTCAGGACATGGATTACCTGCGGCGCAAGGTGGACGCGGGGGTTGATTTCCTGACCACACAGATGTTCTTTGACAACGGCATCCTGTACAATTTCCTGTACAGAGCGCTGCGCTCCGGCATCGACGTACCGGTGTGCGCGGGGATCATGCCCATCTGCGACGCCCGGCAGGTGGATCGGGTGGTCAAGCTGTCCGGCTCCATCATGCCACCGCGCTTCGCCGCCATCGCTGACCGCTTCGCCAACAACCCCGCCGCCATGACCCAGGCCGGCATTGCCTTCGCCACCGAGCAAATCATTGACCTGGTGGCCAACGGCATCCACAATATTCATTTATATACCATGAACAAGCCCTGGATTGCCCGGGCCATCATGAACAATCTTTCGGATATTATTGGGCAATAACATAGGATGGGATGATAAGGACAGCTCGCCTTCAAAGAATGCGGGCCGAAGGCTCTGATTGGGCAGTCGGAAACCACCGGGGCCGCTTTGCAGGGCAACCTCTTGCTCAGCTTCCCGCAGTCACTCATTTCCCGGGCATTCCGATTGCGCCTCCCTGCGGGAGCGGCATTCGACATCCGCATGCCTCCTTGCTTTGAGACGGTTTCATGTGAGTACAAAGATTCAGTCCCTTCACATGGTTCATTCTTGATCCAAATAGAAAAACAGGCCGGATCATTCCAGCCTGTCCCAATATCCCTGAATCCTAAGCAGGTGTCGAACGTCCCGAGGCGCGCTGAAACCATTCACAGCCCGAGGCCGGGGCGTTGTCAGCGACGCGGAAAACACGCCTAACAGCCGCGTCTGGCCGCGAGGGAGCCTTCACTCCCAAAGCAGGGCGCGGCCGCCATCTGCCTTGAAGCGTCGGGAGCATTTCAAGAACGCCCGTCAGCTTCCCAGGTACGCCTGCCGCACCGCGTCGTTGTGCAGCAGCTCCGACGCTTTGCCCTCCATGGTGATCTTGCCCGTTTCCAGCACATAGGCCCGGTCAGCGATGGACAGTGCCATCTGAGCGTTCTGCTCCACCAAGAGGATGGTGGTGCCGCTGCCATGGAGTTCTTTGATGATTTCGAAAATCTGTTCCACCAAAATAGGCGCCAGACCCATGGAAGGCTCGTCCAGCATAAGCAGCTTGGGCCGGCTCATGAGCGCGCGGGCCATGGCCAGCATCTGCTGCTCGCCGCCGGAAAGGGTGCCGGCAATCTGCTTTTCCCGCTCCTTGAGGCGGGGAAAGCGCTGAAACATTTCGTCCATGGAGCCGGGAATCTCCTTCTCAGGCCGGGTAAAGCCACCCATTTCAAGGTTTTCCCGGACGGTCATCTGCTGAAAAATCCGTCGGCCCTCGGGGCACAGCGCCATGCCGTGGCTGACGATTTTGCCCGTGGGGACGCTGGACAGATTCTGGCCGTCAAACATCACCGCGCCGGAACGAGGCCGCAGGAGGCCGGCGATGGTGTTCAGCGTGGTAGACTTGCCCGCGCCGTTGGCCCCGATCAGGGTTACAATCTCATCCTGATTCACCTCAAAAGATACGCCCTTGATGGCGTGGATGGCCCCGTAAAACACATGGATGTTGTCAATCTTCAGCAGGCTCATCCCTCTGCCTCCTTTTGCTTGCCCAGGTAGGCCTCGATGACGGCGGGGTTCTGCTGAATCTCCTGCGCCGTGCCCTTGGCGATGATTCGGCCATAGTTCAGCACACAGATGCCCTCGCAGATGCCCATGACCAGGTTCATGTCGTGCTCGATCAGCAATACCGCTATCTGGAACTTATCACGGATTTTGATGATATTCTCCATCAGCTCCTCCGTCTCATGGGGATTCATGCCCGCGGCGGGCTCATCCAGGAGGAGCAGCTTCGGATTCGTGGCCAGGGCGCGCACAATTTCCAAGCGGCGCTGGGCGCCATAGGGCAAGGAGCCCGCCTTAACGTCCGCCATGTGCTGCATATCAAAGATGGACAGCAGGTCAAGGGCCTGCGCATGCTGCTTCTTTTCACCCTGCCAATAGGTCGGCAGGCGGAAAATGCCGGAAACCATGCCGTAGCGAATCTGGTTGTGCAGGCCGATGCGGACGTTCTCCTCCACCGTCATATTGCCGAACAGGCGGATGTTCTGGAAGGTGCGGGCAATGCCCAGGCGGTTGGCCTGGATGGTGCTCATGCCAGCGGTATCCTTGCCGTTAATCATCACCGTGCCGGTGGTGGGCTGGTACACCTTCGTCAGCAGGTTGAAGACGGTGGTCTTGCCCGCGCCGTTGGGGCCGATCAGGCCGCAGATTTCCGTCTGGCCGATCATCAGGTTTACGTCGTCCACGGCCTTCAAGCCGCCGAACTCAATGCCCAGATGCCGCGCTTCCAGCACGGGGCGCTTGCCCACATCCCGCTCCGGGACGATGGAGGTGGAAGGCACCGGCACCATCTTTGTGTCAGGCTTGAATTTGGATGAGCTCATCAGGCTTCCCCCTCCTTTCGCGCTTCCCCGCCAGCGGGCCGAACCCGCGCCATCAGCCGTCCCAACAGCGGACTGTTGGTGGCCAGCATGACCAGGATCAGCACCACGGCGTAGACCAGCATCCGATAGTCACCGAACTCACGCAGGACTTCAGGCAGCACCGTCAGCAGCGTCGCCGCGATGACTGAGCCCCGGATATTGCCGATGCCGCCCAGCACCACAAAAACCAGGATCAGGATGGACGTATCAAATTTGAACTTGACCGCGGCGACGGTGGAGTAGTTCAGACCGTACAGCGCGCCCGCCATGCCCGCCAGGGCCGCGGAGGTGACAAAGGCCATCATCTTGTACTTGGTCACGTTGATGCCCACGGACTCGGCGGCGATGCGGCTGTCCCGGATGGCCATGATGGCCCGGCCGGATCGGCTGTTAATCAGGTTCAGCACCACAAACAGCGTGAACATCACCAGCAGAAAGCCCGCCGTGAAGGTAGCTAGCTTCTGTACACCCGTGGCGCCCATGGGACCGTTGACGAACATTTTGCCCGGCAGATTGGGGTTGCTGAAGCCGAAGTACAGCCTGCCGCCGTCCATGGAAAAGTACACGCAGTTGAGCAAGTTGCGGATGATCTCGCCAAAGGCCAGGGTGACAATGGCCAGGTAGTCGCCACGCAGGCGCAGCACCGGAATGCCGATGAGCACGCCCGCGATGGCAGCCGTCACGCCGCCGGTAACTAGCGCCGCCGCCAGGCGAAGGGCCACGCTTTCCACCTGGAAAGCGCCGGCCAGCCAGGTGGACATGACGATGCCGGAAAACGCGCCCACGCTCATAAAGCCCGCATGGCCCAGGGAAAGCTCGCCGGAAATGCCCACCGTCAGGTTCAGGGACACTGCCATGACCACATAGACGCAGATGGGCACCAGCTGGCCCTTGAGGGAACGGGTCATCATGCCGCCCTCCATCATGACCTGGCAGACAACGAAAGCCAAAATGACCATGCCATAGGTGATGATATTGCTGATGAAGGTTTTTCTTGACTTTTTCATGCCGCCCACCTCACACCTTCTCATGAACTTTCTTGCCCAGCAGACCCGTGGGCCGGACAAGAAGCACAACGATCAGCACAGCGAACACCAGCGCGTCACCCAGCTCGGTGGAAACATAAGCCTTGCCAAGAATTTCGATAACGCCCAGGAGCAAACCGCCCACCAGCGCGCCGGGAATGGAGCCAATACCGCCGAACACCGCCGCCGTAAAGGCCTTGATGCCGGGCATGGCGCCCGTGGTGGGCATCAGCACAGGATAGGCGGAGCACAAAAGCACACCGGCGATGGCCGCCAGGGCGCTGCCGATGGCGAAGGTCAGGGCGATGGTGCCGTTCACGTTCACCCCCATCAGCTCCGCCGCGCCCCGATCCTCGGAAACGCAGCGCATGGCCTTGCCCATCTTGGTGCGGCCAGTGAACAGCGTCAGCGCGATCATGATGACCACGTTGGCCAGCACCGTCACCATGGTCACGCCGGTGATGCGCAGCTGCCCGCCGAACAGGGACAGCGGCTCCATATCCACCACGCTGGGGAAGGACACCGGGTTCGCGCCCCACAAAAGCAGCGCCAGGTTCTGCAGAAGATAGCTCATGCCGATGGCGGTAATCAGCACCGCCAGGGAAGACGCCTGCCGCAGGGGCTTATAGGCCAGGCGCTCAATCACCACGCCCAGCACCGTGCAGACAATCACCGCCAGCAGCACCGCCACCATGGGCGGCAGGCCCATATGATGGATGGCGTTGAAGGCCACAAAGGCCCCCACCATGATGATGTCGCCATGGGCAAAGTTCAGCATCTTGGCAATGCCGTACACCATGGAATAGCCCAGGGCGATGATGGCGTACACACTGCCCAGGCTGATGCCGTTGATGAGGTAGGACAGGAATTGCAGCATCCGAAGGTTCTCCCCTTCCCCTTTGGTATCATAGCCGGAAAACGATAGATCGGGTAACCAACAGCAATCAGCCTTTCATGCAGATACCCAGCGCATCAAAAGCATCGGGAGACGTCGGAGGGCCCGCAGGCTCTCTGACTTTAACCGAAAATCGGCCAGTCCCATCTGGCGTTCAAGCAGCGTGAAGCCCCTGCGCGACGATTTTCGTGCGGTTTCGTTAGAAATCGCTTTCTTACACGATCAAACGGCCGGGAAAACAGCTCGCTGTTCGGCCAGTGAGGACGTGCAACACCTCAAAAAAGTGGCGCAAGCCACTTTTTTTGATACGCGAAGCTCCCGGGGCGGACTGCTGTTGATTACCCTGAACAAAAAAGCGCTCCCCGACCCCAGCGGATGCCGAAGCCGGGGAGCGTCTTTCATCAAAGATCAGTTGTCAGCGCCCACATACACGCCGTCCTTGATGACCACGGCAGTGGGGGTCTTCTCGACCTCACCGGTGGCGTCCCACTTCATGGTGCCGGTCAGACCGGTGATTTCCACGGAGGGGAAGGCGGCGATCAGCTTCTCGCAGGCATCCTCAAAGGAGGTCTCGACCGTGATGCCGGCGGCGTTAATGGCGGCATACAGGGCGTAGATGCCGTCATAAGCGTCGGCCGCGAACTGGTTGGGCACACCGCCGTACTGGGCCTCATACTTGGTGACGAAGCTGACAGTCAGCTCGTCCTGGGCGTCGGCGGAGAATGGAGTCAGCAGCATAACACCCTCAGCCAGGGCGGTGTCGAAGCCAGCCATGCTCAGGATGCCGTCCATGCCGTCCACGCCGAAGAACACGGGAGCATAATCCACAGCCTTGGCCTGAGTCAGCACCTGGGAGGCAGGGGTGTAGTAGATGGGCAGGAACACCAGCTCGGCGCCAGCATCCTTCATCTGGGCAATCTGCACGGAGAAGTCCGCGTTGGTGTCATCGGAGAAAGCGGCCTGGGCCACCACGTTCAGGCCCAGCTCCTGCGCCTTGGTCATGAAGGACTGGTAGATGCCCATGGAGTAGTCCTGGGCGTTGTTATAGATCACGCCAACCTTGGAGGCCAGCTGATGATCGACGATGTACTGCGCGGAAGCGGAGCCCTGAGCGGAATCCTTGAAGCACACGCGGTACATGTTATCCTTGCCCTGGGTGATGACATCGGCGGAGCCGGAGGGCGTGAGCATGAACACGCGATCCTCAAAGGCCACGTCGCTCACGGCGATGCAGGAGCCGGAGGTCACGGTAGACAGCATGATCTTGCCGCCCTTGTCCAGGATGGTGTTGTAGGCGTTCACGCCCATCTCGCCGTCGCCCTGGTCGTCTTCCACCAGCAGCTCCAGCTGTACGCCGCCAAGGGCGTTCACCTCATCCACAGCAATCTGCGCGCCATTGGCGACGCCCAGGCCGTACACGGCATAAGCGCCGGTCATGGGGCCAATCACGCCAATCTTAATGGTTTCATCGGCAACCGCGACGGATGCCATGGACAGCGCCAAAACCAGCGCCAGCGCCATGCAGGCCAGCTTACGAATGGTCATAGGAAGTTCCTCCTCGTACAAAAAATGGGGCCTGACACATCAGGAAATGAAGCCTTCGCTGATGCACGCCCTCATTATACACATCGCCCTGCCGGACGTAAATAGGTTTACTGCTTTTTTCCTGCACTTTTTCCGTCTTGAACTTGCAGAATACGCACTCTTTGCCATTCAGGCCAAAAAGCCGCCCGAATCGGCCCGCACCCCGGCCCCGCCGCCGCATAAGCTGTAAAGGGCGAACCGTGCTCATACTGTGCGGTTCTCGCCCCTCACCTGAAGAGGGAGGCCTCACCATGCCCGATCTTCACTATATGGAATTGAATCTGATGCAGATATTCGACGTGCTGCGCAAGGCGGAGCTGACGCGGCTGGCCGTCACCCTGGAGGATCAGCCCTATCTGGTGCCCCTTCACTATCAGCTGGAGGTCAGCCAGGGGGAAACCCTCATTCATATTGTCATTCCCAACCAAGGACATTTGGCGGACATCCTGCAGGTCAGCGGTCTTGTCTGCCTGGAAATGGAGCTGGCCGGGTGCGCCTGGCTGGATACCGTCATTCTGGAGGGCCTGGCCCGGGTGCACCCCCACGAGGAGCTGGAGGTGCTGGGCGTCAGCATCCTGGTGACGGAAATGACCGGGCGTCGTTTTTTCCAGCCGACATCGTAGCCACCCTTGCGCTCCTGCGGCGGTGGGCTTATAATGGAAGGCATCCTGACCAAGGAGGCCCGACCCATGCTGATCCGCCCTGCCCGAACGGAGGACGCCCCCGCCATCGCGGCCATTTACGGCCACTACGTCCATCACACCGCCATCACCTTCAGCACCGTCCAGCCCACGGCGGATCATTACCGGGAGCAAATCCGCCAGGGCATTTACCCCTTCCTTGTCTGCGAAAACGCGGACGAACTCCTGGGCTTTGCCTACGCAGGGGGCTTCCGTCCCCATGACGCCTACCGCTGGGACGTGGAACTGACCATTTACCTTCGCCCCGGTCAGGAGGGCCGCCGCCTGGGGGACCGGCTGCTTCGACCGCTTCTGGCGCTGCTGCGCCGTCAGGGCTTCCTGACGGCGTATTCCTGCGTCACCTTGCCCAATCCCCGCAGCGTCGGCCTGCATAAGCGCCTGGGGTTCACGGAGCTGGGCGTCTTCCCCCGCACGGGCTACAAACTGGGCCAATGGCGGGATGTGGTCTGGCTGAGTCTGCCTCTGGGCCGCTTCGACGGCGAGCCCGCGGAGCCCGTCGCCTTTGCCGGCCTTCCCCCGGCGGAAATCAGCGCGCTTCTGTCCCAGGCCGAAGACGCCATACCCTGACTATCGCAGCCGGGCCGCCGCCAGGAGCAGCCGCTCCTGTACGCGGCATAAAAACTCCCGGTTGGTGGGCTTGCCTCGCTCAGGGTCCACACTGTGACCAAAGAATCGCTCCAGCGACATCAGGCTGGCGCTGCTCCAGGTGGACTCAATGGCCAGCCGAAGCCTGCGCTCCACCACCGCAGGCGTAAGGCCATGACGGCGAGCGGCCAGCGGATACAGCCGACGCCGCAAATCCGCCATCAGCGGCGGATGAACCGCGCACAGCGCTGCCAGATCAGGCAGGAAGTCCCACGCGCGCAGCCCCTCCGGCACCGCCAGGGTCTTCATCAGCCCCCGAGCCAGACAGCTGAACTGGCTGTGACGCTGGAGAGCCAAGCGCGGCAATCTTCCCGCCGCCTCCCAGTCCATGTATCGCTGAAGAATCGCGTCGGCAGTATCAAGTCCGCCGTCCGCCCAGCGCGCGGGCGTCCGCGCCAGCAGCCACGGCGGCGACAGAGGCGGACGAGCCAGCAGCCTTGGCCCCAGCATTTCCGCCACATCCGTCAGCATCAGGCACAGATCAAAGCGCTGCGCCATCAGCAGCCCATAAGCCGCATCTCCCGGGACGGCGCATCGGCAGCGCCAGTCATCCCCCAGGTTTTCCATGGCCCACTGCCAGCCCCGCGCATCCTCCGCGTCCCCCACCAGCAGACACTCCGGCATCCGCACGCCCCCTCGTCGTTCGTACCATCCTTCATACGGGTGAAAGGATTCCATGACAGAGGGCGGTTTTCCTTTGGTGAAAAGAGGAAAGGTTTGTCGGATCAGGGAACAATGCCGCAGCACCTTCATCATAAAAAACTGACGAGCCCCAGGGCGTCATAATGGAACAAAGCCCCCATACGCCAGCTTCGTGCCAGCTTTGCCGTTTACAGGCCGTCAGCAAACGCCTGGGGGCGTCGGAGGGGCCGCTGCCCTTCGATTTCCATTCAAAAACCGGCGACATACGCGCCGGTTTCTGTGCTTTTCGGAACAACAAGCTATTTTGCAGGACCGTATGGCCAGGAGAACGGCAACGCTTTTCGACCCGTGAGGCCATGCAAAATTCGCCAAAGTGGCAAAGCCGCTTTGGCGACACCGATCATTTCGTCGGCTGTTGGGTAATGTCAATGCCGAAATAATCCATGGACAGGCGGCCCAGCTCGCCCTCGGCGGCCAGCTCCTCAATGGCCTGATTCAGCGCGGCCAGGAAGGTGGCGCTGTCCTCACCCTTGCGCACGGGGAAGGCGATGCAGGTAGCGTCCTCCGACAGGGCCACAGCCTTCAGGTTGGCGTCGGGCCGGGCCTTCACGAAGTCGTTGAAGGACAATTCGGCGTTCAGCGTAGCCTCCGCGCGGCCGATCAGCACCATCTGCAGGGTCTCGTCCAGGCTGTCCACGCCGGTGACGATGGCGCCGTAGCTTTCCGCGATTTCCATGTAGGTGCTGCCCAGGGAGTTCACCGTCTTTCGGCCCGCCAGATCCTCAAAGGAAGTAATGTCCGCATTGTCGCCCCGGACGATCAGCGCGGTACGGTTGTAGCCGTAGGGCGTTGCGAAGTCGTACTTGAGGGCGCGCTCCTCGGTGATGTCCACGCCATTGGCAGCGGTATCGTAGCGCCGCGCGTCAATACCGGCAAAAATGCTGTCCCAGGGGCACTCCACAAAGGTGACGGCCACCCCCAGCTTTTCGCCAACCATTCGGGCAACCTCCACGTCGAAGCCCACCAGTTCGTTGGCCTCATTGTGATACGTCCAGGGCGCCCAAGTGCCCTCGGTAGCTACCACCATTTCGCCCTTGGCCTGAATGCGGCTAAGCAAATCGCCCTCCGCCTCCTCGGCCAGGGCGAAGGCCGCGGTCATGGTCAAGGTCAGCATCAACAGGATACAAAGCAGCTTCTTCATCATTCATACCTCCTTGTTATTCGTGCTGTGTAACGGTACGGAGGAAGGCGCGGGTACGCTCCTCCTGGGGATGCTGGAAAAATTCCGCCGCGGACGCCCGCTCCACCACCGCGCCTTCCGCCATGAAGACCACCTGGCTGGCCACGTTGCGGGCGAAGGTCATCTCATGGGTGACCACCACCATGGTCATGCCCTCCTCCGCCAGCTGCCGCATGACCTGGAGCACCTCCCCGATCAGCTCAGGATCCAGGGCAGAGGTAGGCTCGTCAAAGTAGATGATCTCCGGGTCGGCGGCCAATGCCCGGGCGATGGCCACCCGCTGCTGCTGCCCGCCGGACAGCTGGATGGGATAATGATCCCGCCGGTCGCCCAGACCCACCTTGTTCAGCATTTTCATGCCGATGCGCTCCGCCTCCTGGCGGGGTATTTTCCGGGCCACGATCAGCCCTTCGGTAACATTTTGAAGGGCGGTCTTGTTGCTGAACAGGTTGTAATTCTGAAAGACAAAGGCCGTCTTTTGCCGGATCCGCGCTACATCCCTGCGGGTGATGGCGGAGAGATCGAAGGTCTCGCCGTCAAAGGTCAGCCTGCCCTCCTCCGCCGTCTCAAGAAAGTTCAGGCACCGCAGCAGGGTGGTCTTGCCCGAGCCGCTGGGCCCCAGGACAGCCACGACCTCCCCCCGGGCCACATGGAGGTCGACGCCCCGAAGCACCTCCAGCTGACCGTAGGTTTTCCGCACGCCTTTCGCCGTCAGCATGGTCAGCCCTCCTTCCTCGCGCCCAGCGCGCTGAGCTTCTTCTCCCCCACGCGCTGCGCCCAGGCCAGTACGGTGGAGAAAAGCAGGTAGATCAGACCAACCTCCATATACAGCGCCAAGGGCTCAAAGGTGCGGGCCACGATGCGCTGGGTCGCCATGAACATCTCCATCACCGTGATGTTCGCGGCCAGGGAAGTGTCCTTGACCATGGCAATGAGGGAATTGGACAGCGGCGGAAAGGCCGTGCGCAGCGCCTGGGGCAGAACAATCCGCCGGATAATCTGCAGATAACTCATGCCCACGCAGTAGCCGGCCTCAATCTGGCCCACCGGCACGGCCTCGAAGGCCGCGCGCATGGTTTCCGCGCAATAGGCGCCCTCGTTGATGGAAAACACGATCACAGCCGCCGGAAAAGGATCAAGCCTGATGCCCAAGCTGGGCAGGCCGTAGAACACAACGTAGAGCTGCACCAGCAGCGGCGTACCGCGAATCACCCAAACGTATATCCGGGCCAACTGCTTGAGCACACGCACATGGGCAAACTGCACCAGCGCCGTGATGATGGCGATGATCATAGCGAAGCTAAAGGAAATCACCGTCAGCGGAATGGTCATGGTCAGACCCGGGAGCAGGATGTTCCAGAAGGAGTCTGTCAGAATATGAAGGACGCGCTCGCTCATGCCCGATCCTCCATATGCCGGAGAGCCGCCGGGTCAGCTCCGACAAAAAAACCGTCAATGTCCTGGCGCATACCGCGACTTCACCCTCCCTTTTCATTGGCTTTTGCCATCCGGCAGCGCGTCAGGGCTTGCGTTTGTGAGAAAACAACACGCCGCCCGGCCAATCACCGCCTATTCCATTAGATAACCATCTATCTCCATGATGAAACCTGCCCCAAGGCCTCCGCGCCGCTTACATGCCGAACACAACGCCCAGCACCGCGCCCGCCAGGATGAACACCACCGGATGCAGCTTCTTCAGCGGCTTCCACTGCGTACCGGCAAATACCGCCGCGAAGATAACCACCGCCAGCCAGTTGACAGAGGAAAAGGACGCGCTTCCGCTATGGAACAGAGCGATTTCAAATACCGACCAGCCCGCGGCGGCAATCAGTCCCGTCACAGCCGGACGGATGAAGGCAAAGGCGTCCTGCACCATGCGGTTCTGTTGGAACTTTTCAAGCATCCGGGCGATGACGCAAATCACGATAATGGACGGCAGCACCAGACTCAGCGTAGCCAGCACGGCGGACAGCACCCCGCCATGGGCATAGCCCACATAGGTGGCCATGTTCACGCCGATGGGCCCGGGAGTGGACTCCGACACGGCGATCATGTTCGCCAGATCCTCCGGGGTAAACCAGCCATAGGTCTTCTGCATCTGGGTCAGGAAGGGCAGCGTAGCCAGACCGCCCCCCACGGCAAAAAGGCCCGTCTTGAAGAATTCCGCTATCAGCGTCAGCAGCTCCATCACGCCTTCACCCTCTTTCCAAGCACAACGCCCAGCACCGCGCACACCGCCACGGCCCATACCGGAGAGATGCCCACCAGCACCACGATGAAAGCCGCCGCCGCCAGCAGCCCATGCCACCAGGTTCTGATGTTGCTTTTCGCCAGCTTCCACACGCTGGAGGCAATCAGCGCGCACACCGCCACGCGGATGCCCGCAAAGGCATGCTGCACCCAGGCAATGTCCATAAAGTTTTGCAAGAGCATGGCGATAACCACAATAATCACCAGCGACGGCGAAATCACGCCCAGGGTCGCGGCAATTCCGCCTGCCACCTTATGCTGCTTATAGCCAACAAAGGTGGCCGTATTGACGGCAATGACCCCCGGCGTACACTGGCCAATGGCAAAATAGTTGAGAATTTCCTCCTGCGTGGCCCAACAATGCTTCTCCACAACCTCCCGTTCCAGCATGGGCAGCATGGCATAACCGCCTCCGAAGGTCATTGCGCCGATGGTGAAGAAGGACCGATACAGCATCCACAGCTCCTTGAGCATCTTCGCGCCTCCATTCGCTTTTTCATGATTCGCCCATCATGATACCATGCCCTGGGATTTTCAGCAAGAGCGGACAAGCAAATTTTCATCGGAACATACACTGCTGTTCTGTTCTGCCATATTGCCGCACCCAAGGCACGCTCGCGCCTCGGCATCCGGCGATGCCGCCCGGCTGCTCTACCGCTGCAAATGCGCTACCAGAATATCCATAAATTCCTTGGCGGATGGCGGCTGAGCCATGGGATATCCGGCCAGTGCCTCCATACCCGCGCGGTTGGTGAGCCATCCATGAGCAATCACCGTCCGTACATTCCGTTCAATAGCCTGATCGTTGGTATTGAAGGCCTCCGCGATGGGCGCGAACAGCTCCCGCCTGACATTGTACAGACGCGTTTCATCCTCCAACGCCAGACGCAAACCATAGCATAAAAAAGCGTGCCCCTTGTATCGCTTGCCGATGCCAAGGGACAGCAGGATGGATGCAATGTCATCCATAGTGCTACCTCCTCGATCTTGATGATAGCACCAGTGTACCGTAAAAGGAGACAAATGTACAATTACTATACGAACAGAATTTGTTAATTTTTTATGAAATCTGTCGCATTTTGATACATAACGCCGTTTTTGCCAATCACAATACTTCTGTATGAACAAGAACGCTAAGTATAAGCCATTTCAAGCGGGTTTGAGCGTCCTTCATCAGAACTGCGAAGCCTGCATGGCAAAGCAAACCGGCTGATGTCCCGGCCGTGTCTTCCCCCATCGCAGGAATATCCCGCGGAAAGCATGGAGCATCCGCCCCTGGATCATGTTCCATAGAACGCCGTGTGTATCCTGGCGTTTGTCAAGCTTCCATCCGCGATCTTCCTTCCCGTACCATGGCTCGTCCTGATCCATCAAAGCTTATCAGAGGGGGGACGATCCCATCCCAAAAACCCAGGCGCGCCCTGATCCCACTTCTTTTCATATTGACAAAGAGGCCGCGTTTGACATATAATGCAAACGTGCATGATTATGTACATTTATCGCAATATGCCATTGCGAGCTGTCGGGAGAAGGCTGATGTGCGATCGCCACTTGCTTCACAAGCGATTGTATATAGGTGAGGTGATTTGCTGTTGAAGGGCCGGAGCATGGTGCGTATGGACGAGCAGTTCACAGCGTCTGAACCAATGATGCGCGATGACGGAATCCGTCGTTTCCATTATATATGCTCCTTCAGGCCATCAGCGGCTCCTCCGTGAGCAGCCGGAACCGGCATTGCTTTATTCTATTATTTTTCTGAATTCATCAGGCGGAGCGGCTGCTTTTCGCGGAGGTTCCTTTCAGCAAGCGCCTGATAGTACGGCCGCGGGCGGCGCTGTTCATGATGATGCTGCGGGCTTCAGCTTCCGCCATGATCGCCATCAGCGGTTCCCTCTTTCGTACGACAACGCCATGGCCCAAGGCCATGATGTATTTCATTAACGCAAGCCGCCTGATTCCTTCAGGTTCCCAGCCGTCATTCGCGCGAGGACAGGCGGCTCAAAGGAGAAGCGCATGAGTCAGATGAAGATTGCTGTTGCCGGAACCGGCTATGTTGGTCTGTCGATTGCTGTTTTGCTGGCGCAGCATCATCAGGTCACCGCGGTGGATATTGTCCCTGAAAAGGTCACGCTGATCAATCAGCGCAAATCCCCCATTCAGGATGAATACATACAGAAGTATTTGGAAGAAAAAGAACTGAATCTGACCGCGACCCTGGACGCCCGCGCTGGCTATGCCGACGCGGACTTTGTCGTGATTGCCGCGCCCACCAACTACGACAGCAAGAAGAATTATTTTGACACAAGCGCCCTGGAGGCCGTCATTCGGCTGGTCATGGACGTTAACCCCAACGCCATCATGGTTATCAAATCCACCATCCCCGTGGGTTATACGGCATCCATCCGCGAGCAAACAGGCAGCGCGAACATTCTGTTCAGCCCCGAGTTTTTGCGCGAGAGCAAAGCCCTGTATGATAACCTGTATCCCAGCCGCATCATCGTCGGCACAGATATGCGTGACGAGCGTCTGGTGAAAGCCGCCCATACCTTCGCCGCACTGCTTCAGGAAGGCGCGCTGAAGAACGATATTCCCACCCTGCTGATGGGCTTTACCGAAGCCGAGGCCGTCAAGCTGTTCGCCAACACCTACCTCGCCCTGCGGGTCAGCTATTTCAACGAACTGGATACCTATGCAGAAATGAAGGGCCTGAATCCCCAGGAGATCATTGAGGGCGTCTGCCTTGATCCGCGTATCGGCAATCATTACAACAACCCCTCCTTTGGCTATGGCGGCTACTGCCTGCCGAAGGACACCAAGCAGCTGCTCGCCAATTATGCCGATGTGCCGGAGAATCTGATCGGCGCGGTGGTGGAAGCCAATCGCACCCGAAAGGATTTCATCGCCGACCGCGTTTTGCAAAAGGCCGGCTATTACAGCTATGGGGAAGATAATCTCTACGATATGCGCATGGAGAAGCCTGTCACCATCGGCGTATACCGCCTGACCATGAAAACCAACAGCGACAACTTCCGCCAGAGCAGCATTCAGGGCGTCATGAAGCGCATCAAGGCCAAGGGTGCAGCCATAGTGATTTACGAACCGACACTGGAGGACGGCACAACCTTCTTCGGCAGCAAGATCGTCAATGACCTGGCCAAGTTCAAGGCCTTGAGCGACGCCATCTTAGCCAATCGGTATGACAGCTGCCTGGAGGACGTGCAGGAAAAAGTATACACCCGCGATTTGTTCAGAAGGGACTGAGCAAGCGGATGGAACAGACACCGACACGCACCTCGCCCCTTGTCAGCATCATCATACCAACCTATAACCGCCGCGCCCTGCTCCCGCACGCGATTGCCAGCGTCCTGGCGCAAACGCTTTCGGATATCGAAGTGATTATCGTCGATGACGGCTCTACCGACGGGACACAGGAGCTGTTCGCCGCTAAGGGCGATCCGCGCGTACGCTATCATCAGGCGCCGCACCGCGGAGCCTGCGCGGCGCGCAATCTCGGTCTTGAGCTGGCCTGCGGACAGTATATCGCTTTTCTTGACAGCGATGATCGGTGGTACCCTGATAAGCTTGCCATTCAGTGCCAGCGGCTGGAATCGTCCGGCGCGGATGTAATCTTCTGCGCCTTCCGCCGCTTTGATTCCGCCGACAGCCAGCCCGTCCGCTTCCCGGACGTCAGTCAGCCCGAAGGCCGCGTTGATTACCGGAGCCTGCTTGGCGGCAACATCGTCAGCACACAGACGCTCTTCGGCCGCGCCGCATGGATGAAGAAGGTACGGTTTGACGAGCGCTTCCCCCGGATGCAGGATTGGGAATACGCCATCCGTCTGGCGCAGGCATGCGACCTTCGCTATCACAGCGATGTGCTGGTCGATGTCCACATCCAGGCGGACAGCATTTCCCGCAAGCCCGAGCTGGGGCTTCGGGCGCTTCGGCTGCTGTACAAAAAGTATCAGCATGATTATGCAGCCTCCATACCAGCGACGCGCCTGATTCTCAGCACCATGCAGACCTTTGCCGAACAGTGCGGAAAAACCTGCGTTTTGGATTATTTCAAGGCGCTTTCCTTCCGGCGCAGGCCCCTGGAGAATCTTCGGTTGCTTACGTTTGGCGGCCGCTTGACCCTGGCGGGCATTCGCATGAAACACTCACGAAAGGAACAGCCATGAGCAAAGCATTGACCGCGGCCCGGCTGGCCGTCAGCAACGGCATTCGATATTTCCCGCTGCTGCGCAACCTTATTTCCCGGGAATTGAAGAAGAAATACCGAACCTCCGTATTGGGCTATGCCTGGTGCGTGCTGAATCCGCTGTTCATGATGCTCATCATGACCGTTGTTTTCTCCCGCATGTTCACCAACAGCATTCCCAACTTCCCGGTCTATCTGTTCTGCGGACGCATGATGTATACCTTCGTCATCGGCGGCGCCAGCAGCATTATGCACTCAATCGACAGCAACGGCTCGCTCATGCGCAAAACGCGCATTCCCTATTACATTTTCCCCGCGGCCAGCTTTGCCTCCGCGTTTGTGGATCTCCTCTTTACGCTGGTGGCCTTCGCGTTGGTGCTGCTGTTCACTCAGACGCCGCTGTCCATCCATGTCCTGGCGTTCCCCGTCATCGTGGCGCAGGCGTCGCTTTTCACCTTCGGCATGGGCCTGCTTCTGGCCATCGCCAACGTCTTCGTCCACGATACCAGCTACCTCTATGCCGCCTTCACCACGGCCTGGATGTATCTGACGCCCTTGTTTTATCCGCTTTCCGCCCTGCCTGAATGGATGCAGTCCCTTATCAGCGCGTATAACCCGCTTTACTACTATATTGCTCAGACGCGCGCCATCTTCCTGGATCACGTTTGGCCGGACGCCGCCATGCTGCTATTGGGCTTTGGCGCAGGCACGTTCATGCTGGCCCTCGGCCTCCTTGCCTATAACAAAGCCAAAAACACCCTGATCCTGTATGTGTGAGGTGGATGGAGATGGCCAAAACCGTCGTACAGATTGAGCACGCTTCCGTGCGGTACAATCTTGCTCTGCAGAAAAACCGCGGGCTGCGGGACTACATGCGCGCCCTGTCGCACCGGGAGCTGCTCTTCCAGGAATTCATGGCGCTGAAGGATGTCAACCTCACCGTCAAGCAGGGGGAAAGCTGGGGCTTTGTGGGCAAAAATGGCTCGGGCAAATCCACGCTCCTCAAGCTCATCACCGGCATTCTTCGGCCTTATCAGGGTACCGTCGCCGTCGACGGCAGCGTGGCGCCGCTGCTTGAGCTTGGCGCAGGCTTCGACCCGGCGCTGACCGGCCGTGAAAACATCATGATGAACGGGTTGATCCTGGGCATGTCGGAAAAAAGCATCCGCAGCCGGTTTGATGAAATTGTCAGCTTTGCGGAAATCGAGCCCTTCCTGGATGTCCCGATCAAGAATTACTCCTCCGGCATGAAATCCCGCCTCGGCTTTGCCGTGGCGACCTGCGCCCGGGCGGATATCCTCATTGCCGACGAGGTGCTCGCCACCGGAGATAAAGCCTTTCAGGCCAAATGCGAGACCCGTATGCAGAGCCTGCTGGAAAACGGCACCACGCTTTTGTTCGTCTCGCACTCCATCGCCGCCGTCCAGCGCCTGTGCAACAAAGCCCTTTGGCTGGATCAGGGAAATACGCGGATGATGGGCGACGCCGCAGGTGTGCTGGCAGCTTACGATCAATATATGGACACCAAAAGCAAGTCATAAGCCTCATTGTTTGGATGCACCGCACGGTGAGATCGGAGGAAGCAATGTCTCGTTCTGCGCAAGCCGCAGTCAGCGTCATCATTCCTGTTTACAATGGTGAAGCCTATCTGCGTCCATGTCTGGACAGCGTATTCGCCCAAACGCTCAAAAACATCCAGGTGATCTGCGTCAATGACGGCTCCACCGACGCATCTGCGGAAATTCTGACCAGCTACCAGCACGCGCACCCGAACATGCTTGTTATCACCCAGGAAAACGGCGGCCTTTCAGCTGCCCGCAATGCTGGCATTGCCAAAGCGACAGGCGAGTATCTGGATTTTCTTGACTGTGACGACGCTCTGCGGGAAGATGCCTTGGAGCGTCTGTATGCCAAGGCCAGCCGTCATCAGCTTGATATGCTGTTTTATGACGGCGAGACGGTGTACGCCACGGAGGATTTGCGGAAGGCTTTTCCCCGCTATGAAACGCTTTACCGCACAACCATCACCATGACCAAGCCCTTTCTGTCAGGAGAAGCGCTTTTCACGCAGCTTGTTACGCACGGCAGCTACCGTGCATCGGCCTGTATGTACCTTCTGCGCGCCGAATTCCTACGGGCGGAGGGTTTTTCCTTTATTCCCGGAATCTATTATGAAGACAATGTATTCACATTGCAGTGCCTATTAAGCGCTCAGCGCGCCTCGATAGAAAAAGTCCCCTTTTATCTTCGCGCTCTTCGCGACGATTCTATTGTCACCACATTCAAGGATTACCGTCATGTACGCAGTTACTATATCTCTCAAAACGCTATTCAGCATTTCGTGCTCACGCGCCGATTCTCCCCCGAGGCTGTCCAGTGCGCGCAGCAGCAGGTTTCATCCCTTATGGTTAACGCGCTTCGGATTGTTGACGCCATGTCTGAAGCCGAACGAAGCGCCATCCTGAAGCAGTACCCCGACGCGGCCATGATTATCAGAGCCCTTCAGGACAGTACGCTTTCGGCCCCGCCGCTGTCTGCAGATGAGGCATCCGCCCGGACGGAGACAGCGGCCATGGCTCCATGGCAAACCAGCGCTCAGCTGAGGCCCTACCTGACTCAGGCCTACCGGCCAGAAGCGCCCCTGGTCAGCGTTATCATGCCGGTATACAACGCGGAGCCTTATCTTCGCGATACGCTCCGCAGCCTGCGGCAGCAAACGCTTCAAAACTATGAGGTCATCTTGGTTGACGACGGCTCTACGGATCAATCCTGCGACATCATCCAGGAATACGCCGCCTCTGATCCGCGCATCAGCCTACTACGGCAGCAAAACCAGCACGCTGGCGTTGCCCGGAATGCCGGCATGGATCGCGCCAAGGGAGAATACCTGCTTTTCCTTGACGCTGACGACGAGTTTTCACCTGATTTGCTGACCTACACCGCCGCCTGCGCGCAGCATCATCAAGCGGACGTTGTGCTTTTCCACGCTGATCTGCTGCAGATGCCCTCCGCGACCCTGACGCCCGCCAGCTTCCTGTGCCCCTGCCGTCATCTCCCCACGCACGTTTTCTCCGGCGAGGAGGGACGCGATCACATTTTTGATGTCCTCAATCCGTGGACCAAACTGTACCGCCGAACCTACATCCAGCAGCTTGGCGTTCGCTTTCAGTCGCTTTATTCCAGCAATGATCTGTATTTCAGCATGATCGCGCTGGCCTGCGCAAACCGCATCGCCCCGCTGCCCCAGGTTCTGGTTCATTACCGCGTCGGCCTGGAGCAAAACATTCAATCCCGCAAAACAAAAGCGCCGCTGGATACCTATATCGCCTTCAGCGCTGTGAAGGAAGAGCTGTTAAAACGACAGCTTTACGATACCTTCCGCAAGCCCTTTGCCGTGAAAGCCGCCGAATCCATGCTGCGTACCCTTGATACCATGAAAAGCATGGAAAGCTATCGTCAGCTTTATCAGACGTTGCACGGAGGCGGGCTGGCCGCTCTTGATATTGACTGTGTTGCCGCCGCCGATATGCGGCATATCAGCGACGGCGCGTACAAGCTTCAGCGCTGCCATGACATCATGGATAAAGACCTCGACACCTACTGCCTTCAGGCGCTTACCACGCAAGAACCCGCCCAGGCCGCGGCAGGCCGAACCATGGCCGCGGGCCGCGAGGTTCAGCGCCTGCAAGCTGAAGTGGCGGCGCTGCGAGGCAGCCACGCATTCCGCATCGGCTTGATCTTGGTCAGGCCGCTGCATTGGGTGAAGACATGCATCAGGCGGTTCCGCCGCCCATGATGAAAATCCGCTGGAGAACAGCGCGAATTTTCCGTCGCCAGCCGGCATTACGGCTGAACAAAACAGGAGGATCACCATCATGAAAGTTTACGATCGGCTTGATCGGCAGTATCAGCGTTATCAGGAAGAATACAAGGCTGCCGCCATTCGGGCCTTGGATTCCGCTTGGTATATCCTTGGGCAAGAGGTGCAGCGCTTTGAAGAGGAGTTTGCGGCATTCTGCGGCACAAAGGAATGTGTCGGGCTCAACAGCGGCCTGGACGCCCTCATTCTGGCCCTTCGCGCGCTTGAGGTCGGCCCCGGCGATGAGGTGATCGTCCCCTCCAATACCTTCATCGCCACGGTTTTGGCTGTCTCCGAAAACCAGGCTACCCCGGTTTTCGTGGAGCCGGACATCTACTACAATTTGGATGCGGAAGCCCTTGAACGCGCCATCACCCCGCGTACAAAGGCCATTCTTGTGGTGCACCTGTACGGTCAGGCCGCCAATATGGATAAAATCTGCGCCATTGCGAAAAAGCATCATCTCTATCTGGTTGAGGATTGCGCACAGGCCCACGGCGCAGCCTGCCGCCAGCAGAAGATCGGCAGCTTCGGCGATTTCGGCTGCTTCAGCTTCTATCCCACCAAAAACCTGGGAGCCTTTGGCGACGCCGGTGCGATCACCACCAACTCCCCCGCCTTGGCCCAGAAGGTACGGATGCTCCGCAATTACGGCAGCACAGTCAAATATCGCAACGACATCATCGGTCTCAATTCCCGCATGGATGAAATCCAGGCTGCGCTGCTGCGCACAAAATTAGGCCATTTTGAAGAGCTGCTGGTCGAAAAGCGCCTGCTGGCTGAAAAGTATCTGGAAGGCCTTGCGCAGACCGGCTTGATTCTTCCGCAGGTACGCGAGGGCACAACCTCTGTGTGGCATCAGTTTGTTGTCCGCGTGGCCAACCGCGAGGACTTCCAGCAGTATTTGGAGGAGCGCGGGGTTCATACGCTCATTCACTATCCCATTCCCCCGCATATGCAGCCCTGTTATCAGAGCCTTGGCTACCGCTCCGGGGATTTCCCCATCGCCGAGGCCTACGCCGACCAGGTCGTCAGTCTGCCAATCTATAACGGCATGACCAGTGACGAACAGGACTATGTCATGGATGTCATCAAAGCGTATTTTCGCGCGCATTAACAGATAGAAAGAGGTGAGTGCATGATTCATAACGCACGTCTGCTGTCCTTCCGCAACATCACGGATACCGTTCTGCAGAAGGAGGCCGGACACCTTGTTCCTATTGAGGCAGGAACGGATATCCCTTTTGATGTAAAGCGGATCTATTATATCTATGGTGTTGACACGCAAACAAGGCGCGGCTTTCATTCCCATCAGAAGCTTGAACAGGTTATGATCTGCATTCACGGCTCCGTGAAGATCAGCCTCAAAACGCCGGTGGATGGCGAGGAGGTCTTCCTCCTTGATTCAGCCGATCAGGGATTGTATGTCGGCCCCATGGTTTGGCGGGAGATGTTCGATTTCTCCCCGGATGCCGTTTTGCTGGTATTGGCGTCCGACCACTACGCGGAGAGCGACTATTTCCGCGATTACGCCACCTACCAGCAGGCGGCCTACCGATACTTTTCCCAGGAGGTGAACAAACCGTGAGGCCTAAGCTATCCGTCATTATGCCATGCTACAACGTATCGGATACCATTGATCGCGCCGTGCGCTCCATTGCGATGCAGCAGGTCAACTTTGAATATGAAATCATCGCCATTGACGATGCCTCGACCGATGAGACCTATGCTGCTTTGCAGCGCCTTTCAGCGCAGCTTCCCGCCCTGCGTATCCTGCGAAACGAAAGCAATCAGGGTAATGCCATCAGCTTTTACCGTGGACTGTCAGAAGCGCAGGGTGACTATTTCTGTGTACTGGACGGCGACGATTACTATACGCTTCCCAACAAATTCCAAAAGCAGGCAGACTTCCTTGATGCCGATGTCAAGCAGGCATATGTCGGCTGCTGCCATTATTTTGTGATCGACGTTGGTGAAGGTCAGGTCAGCGTCCCGGACTGCGTATCGTTCGATGAGTTTAACTATACCGACTTTCTGACCCAGCACGCCGGCTATTTCCATACCGCCACGCATATGTACCGCCATATCTTCCGCGGCAACGTTCCCGAATACTATAAGCAAAAAATATACCGCGGCGATACGCCCCGAACCGTCTTTCACCTCATGTTCAGCGGCGGCAGAATCAAAATCCTGAACTTTGTGGCTTCCGCTTATGTCTTCACCTATGAAGGCATCTGGTCCAGCATGGATCAAAAGAAACAATATGAATATCAGATCAATTATCTGAATCATTTGGATCAGACGGTCAACACCCCGATGGAACATGCCTGCGTCGCCGCCCTTCGGGAAAAAAATGAGAAAATGCTTGTCGACGCACCTGATGAAAAGCGCCGTTATCCAGAAAAAAGCATTGAGGCCTGCCTCGCGCGCATGTTTCGCTACGCCCAGATATACGCCTTCCGCGAAAAAGACTATTTTCTCAAAAACGTCTATTCCTCCGAGTATCTGGACACACTGTGCGCCTCGTTGGGCGTGATTTACCGTATTCATCACCCCGAATGCATACAAAAGGCCGTCCAGAAAAAGCATCTGGTTATCCTGATGTGGCAGCTGAACCCGCACGGCGGCGGACTCTTCCGCGAGATCACCGAGCTTTTGCAGATCTATGCCGATTGGCAGATCAAGGTTGTCGTTACGGATCGCGCCAGCGACATCGGCCCGGCAAAAGATCTCTGGGCCGCCTTGCCCCAGGTGGAATTGGTCAAGGTTCCAGCGGATTGCCAGGATACGCTTGGCTTCCTGTCCAATATTCTCTGCGACTTCCAGCCCGAGAAGCTCTACGATTACTGCGGCCATGTGGATGTTTACAGCAGCGCGGCCATCCAGGATGGCCCCTGCAAAAACCTATGTCTGTATTCCTACGATCACGGCTTCCTAACAGGACTGCAAAATCCGTTCCTGCATCGGATCATCGCCAAGCGTCCGGCTGATTATACCATGCTGACGCATAATTTCGGAGAAGAACGCATCCTGTACATTCCCACCTGGAACATCCTTGATCACGCGCCCTCCTCCCTGACCTATGAACCGTTCGCTCAGCATACCAAGCTCATCACCGCTTCCGGCGCGGCCCGGTTTTATAAGCTGGAGGGCGGCTGGCCTTATCGGTATGAGGATTTCATTATTGCCCTGCTTAAGGAAACCGGCGGAATCCATTATCATATCGGCGACATCCCGCAGGAGCGAATGGAGCAGCTGCAGCGCCATATGGCAGAAGCCGGCGTTGAGCAGGATCGCTTGATTCATATTCCGTGGGTCGATCATCTCGCGCAGTTTTTCCTGGAAAAGCACGTTGATGTGTTCATCGAGCCCTTCCCGACGGTCTCCTACAAAATGACGCTGGATCTATTGGCAGCCGGCATACCTGTCATCGCGTTTGACGCTGTGAAGCGTATGGAAATGGCCGACTTCCTGTACCCCCAAGCGTTCAAATGGCGCTCCAAAGAGCAATTCATCGATATACTCACGCACCTGACCCCCGAGGAATTGCGGAATCATTCCCATTGGGCCAAGGATTATTTTCAGCACAATCATTCCCTTGCGCTCATCGCCCCCTGTATTCTTGGCGATACATCGCTGCTGATTCCCGAAAAGGTTCACCTGACCGACCTGAACATCATCGATATCCGCACGCAGGAGCGGCTCTATCAAGATTGCAGCCGCTTCCAGATCATGAGCGACACGCCGATCAGCGGCAATCCCAACCGTCCCGGCACCAAGCCGTCAGCCCCCCCCAAGGAAGCTCCGCTGACCCCGAAGCTCCCCGACAAGGCGACGGAAACCATCAAAGAAACACCGTCAGCAGCCGATGATAAGGCCCTGCGCGCCCGGACGGAAGCCTTGCGGCAATCCCGCACCTACAAGCTGGGCTATGGCGTCACCTATTGGCCGCGCACCCTGAAGCTTTTCCTCCGGCTTCTTCCTGAAAAGGGATTCGCCAACGCATGGAAGGCGGCCCACCAAACGGATGAGCTCACTGGGCGTCTGATAACGGACGCCGCGCTTGAGCTTGCTTATGTCGAATCAGGCATCTGCATGCGGGTCGGTCGCTTTCTGACGCTTCCCTATCGCGGTATGCGCGCATTGCTGTCATGGCTTACCGGCGCCAATCGCCGCGCCAGGCAAGCCATGCTTGAAGAAAAACTGCTGAAAACGGAGAAAATGCTCCAGAATTTTGTCCGGCAGAGCAATCAAAATCAAAAAGAAATCAAGCGCTCCTTGTACAGAATCAAAACGACGCTCCCAAGAATTGAGGATGAATTCCTCAAATATCAGGACGCGCAGATCCCCTATCAGCAGGAAAACCTGGAACAAAGCAAATGTGTCAGTGCCGATACCGCCTATATCAAGTCCGCGATGCGCCGTTATGAAAGCATGCTGAAGCAAACCAATCAGCTTGTCACCGAAGTGAAACAAACCTTCCCGCAGATGCTGTCCAAGACAATGCCGCGGCAGTCCATCGAGCATTTGGACTATCATTTGACAGAGCACTGCAATCTCAACTGCAAATGCTGCAGCACCTTCTCGCCTCTGGCCAAAGAAAAGTTTGCCGATCCCGACCAATTTGCCCGTGACTTGACCAGGCTCCACGAACTCATCGGCGATCGTCTTGAACAGCTGCATTTGCTTGGCGGCGAGCCTCTTCTGCATCCTCAGATTGAGCAGTTTGCCCGCCTTAGCCGTGAAATCTTCCCCGAAGCGAGAATCGACTTCACGACCAACGGTCTGCTGATCCACAGCATGAGCGAATCCTTCTGGGATACGCTGCGCCGGTATAACGTCGCCATTAAATATACCAAGTACCCCATCAACCTGGATTACGACGAAATCGTTGATTATGTGCGCAGCAAGGGCGTTCGGATTTTTTCCGCCGGTGGGGAAAAGCCCATTTCTCAATTCCGAAGGATTCCGCTGAATGCCAAGGGAACCTATAACACCTATCTCTCCTACATTCAGTGCCCCTATACAGACTGTGCGCAGCTTCGCGATGGAAAGCTTTACCGCTGCCCCGCCTCGGCCTATTCGGATCTGGTCAACAGCGCGCTTCAGGCTGAAGGCAAGACGGATCGCTTTAACCTCACGGCTCAGGACGCCATTGATCTGTGGCAGGTTCACGATGCTGATGAAGTATTGTCTTTCCTGACCAACGCCGTTCCCTTCTGCCAATACTGCGATATGGCAAACGCTACAACCATTCCATGGTGCCAGTCGAAAAAGACTGTCTCGGAATGGGTTGACCAGAAGTAAGGCAGGAGGGCAACCGTCATGAACAGCATTCATCCATCCGCGATAATAGCGTCCGATGTGATTTTAGGTCACGATATTACCATCGCCGAGGGCGTTGTAATCGACCACCACGCCATCATTCACGACCATGTTTCCATCGCTGCCAACACCTATATTGGGTGCCAATGTATACTGGGTGAGTATCTTGCTGATTATTACCCGGATTATGATAACAAGGCCCATCCCTTGTCCATTGGCCCCCATGCGCTCATTCGCAGCGGAACCATCATCTATGGCGATACAACCATCGGCAGTCACTTTCAGACCGGCCATCGAACCACCATCCGCGAGAAAACCGTCATTGGCGATCACGTTCGCTTGGGAACCATGGCCGACATTCAAGGTCACTGCAGCATCGGTCGCTATGTCAGCATCCATAGCGGCGTATTTGTCGCGCCCAACAGCATCATTGAAGATTACGTCTGGCTTTTCCCTCATGTCGTGCTTACCAATGATCCAACGCCGCCCTCCGACTCGGAAAAGGGCGTCACGATCCGTCGGTTTGCATCGGTGGCTGCGCGCTCAATGATCCTGCCCGGTCTTACCATCGGTGAGCATGCCCTGATTGGCGCCGGCTCCGTCGTCACGCATGACGTTCCTCCCGGCAAAGCCGCGGTAGGCTCTCCTGCCCGCATCAAGGGCGACGTCGAAACGATCATCAATCCGGATTCCGGCGAGCCGGCCTATCCATGGCCGCGACACTTCAGCCGCGGCATGCCCTGGAAGGATGAAGGGTATGACATGTGGTTAACCAGAAACGAGTTGTGATTCGATATACACAAGAACAACAGGAAAAAGGAGAGGGATTCATGATTTCGGGAAAACATCGCGGCAGGCAAATGGTGGCATTGGTTCTGATTCTGGTGTTGTCCGCAGGCCTATACATTGGCATTGCCTCGCATCGGCCAGCCTATCATGTTGACGAATATCTTACCTATACCCTTTCCAACGGCCGACACTTTGGCCAGGTTGATTTTCTCTCGCCGTATAAGGATGTTGACAGGTTCTACAATGACGTATTTGGATTATCGTCCGAGGATACCTTCCGCTTCGATAAGCCCATCAACAACGCGCGTCAGGATGCGCATCCGCCCCTATATTACATGCTGGTTCATGGCGTTAGCTCCCTGCTTGCGCCCAATTTTAATATCCACATTGCGGAAAGCATTAATTTATTCTTTTTTTTATTATCTATTTTGTTAGTTTACTTAATTCTTTCGGAAATTCTATATTCTTCAACCAAGTGGCCGCTGCTGATCACACTCTTTACAGCGCTCAATCCCGGCGTTCTCAATATTGCCGTGTTCATGCGGATGTATCTGATGGGCATGACCATGTGCCTTATGCTGACCTACCTCCAAATCAAATGGCTGAAAAAGCCTTCGCTTGCCTATGCCCTTGGTCTGAGCATCATCAGCCTGACCGGCGCCCTGACTCATTATTATTTTATATTCTTCTGCTTCTTCTCCTGGTTTTTCTGCCTGCTTTACATCCTGAAGCAAAAATATGCCCGTCGCTCTGTACTGACCTATCTGCTCTGGCCCTGCCTGGCCGGCGGTCTGATGCTGGTGCTTTGGCCTGAGGTCATCAAGCATGTGCTGTATCGCTCCGGTCGCGGGACACAAAGCATTTGGTCCCTTCAGCATTTCGGTTCACAGCTCTCCTACTACTGGGACAACATCCATGCCAATCTCTTCGGCCGTATGCTCATTCTCATACTGCCCGCACTTCTCGTGGTATATCTCATACGGTACAAAAAAGCGCCCAAAACAACCGCTTCCAATCGTCAGCACGCCGTATTCCCGCTGGTTGTAGCAGCGCTGCTCCTGCCATCGCTGATGTACTTTCTGCTCGTTGCCAAGATATCCACATTCTATCTTGATGAACGATATATGAGCCTGATCTATCCGCTGTGTATCGTGCTTGTCATGCTGTTCGTCGCAGCTGCCGCGGTGAACCGTCAATCTCCCCTTCTCCGCGCGATCTCGATCGTTTGCTGTATCGTCCTGGTGGCGGGCGCCTGGTGGTCCTGCGACTGGTCCTACAGTTATCGACACTGGGAAAAGCCGATTGATGAAATCAATGCTTCCGATGCCTCTGACGCCATTGTCATTCTCAGCGGGGAAGACGAGGTCTGGAAGGTTTGGACCTTATATCCGCTGCACCAGCAAGTTGACTCCGTGACCTATATCCCCGCGGATCAGCTTGAAACCGCGCAAGGTCTGTTAGCCGGACAAACGGGTCAATGTCTGTTGGTCAGCTGTTCAAAAACCATCAAAGATAAAATCAATTCGGCCTTGCCCGCACCGCAGGCATTGACGGTTCAGGAGATCAAATTCGGACCAAGCGGTTATTTTACTACTTATCTTGTTCGTCAGCAATAAGGCGTTCTGTCGAGTTTGCAAAAGCAGCCATGCAAACAAACAGTGGATGGAGAAAACATGACGATGGGGGTAACCCCTCCTCATAAGTTCACTATTATCGCCTTCCTGGGGATGATCGTTTGCCAAAAGGTCGGGCCTGCGATGCACCCCGCCTGGATGAAGTCCAGCACATTTTAAGCCTGGATGCTGTGCCAAACGCGCCTTGAGCCCAAATCGGGCCCTCACATCCATGGGTCCTGAACCATTTGCTCCATCATATCAAAAGCCACGATCCGCCCAAAATTCGGATCGTGGCTTTTCTGAATCATCCCGGCAGATGGGGGTTATGCCTTCCCCGCTTTTTCCTCCGCCATGCGCATCAGTTCCCTTTCCCCCTCCATCTCCTGGGGGTTCGGCCAGGTGCCTGCAGCCTTGTCAAAAGCTGCCTTCAGCTTCTTGCCCGCTTCAGGATCATGATCCCGCATCAGGGCGATGATGTACTTCGTGCGAAGTATGGGCGGCATGGCTTTCATGCTCTTCAATAGACGGACGGTTTCCTTTGCCTCCAATGCCTGCGCCAGCGTAGGCGGCTCGTCCAAAAGCAGCTCCAGCGTCGCGCCGTCGCACATCAGCATCGCGCGATATAAGGGCAGCATGTTCTGCTCCTGTTCCAGCAGGCGACGAATGGCCGTCAGCGCGGCGTGAAACTCCCCCGCATCCATGCTCCGATTGGCCTTCATGATGGCGCTGCCCATCACCATCGGCTGAGCCAGCGCTTCCTCCGGTATGTCCGGGAACAGCTCCTCCGGCATCTCCCGAAGGCGAAGGCCGGAAGCCAGCAGCGCGTTGATCTTGGTTTGAAGCCACAGCGCCTGCCTCACATCGGGGCTCCGCATCAGCGCCAGCAGATTGCTGCCGTCGTTCGCCACCGCCGCCAGGGGCAGCGGAACGATGTTCATCAGCCCCACCGCCACGCCCAGGATGGCGCCCTCCAGGCAGATCACCCGCGCCAAGGGCTGGGGCCAGAGCAGCCAGGCGGCAAGCCCCAGGATGGCCGACAGCAGGAAATTCGCCATCGCGCCGCCCGCGTTGTACAAGCCGAAGGGATAGCGGCCATCCTTCATCGGCGGCGGAGACAGCAGGCATTGCCCGCCGGTACCCGCCAGCGTCAGCCGACCATGATGGAGGCGGCCATCCGCGCCCTTCTGCCAGATATGGCTGCCGACGCGGAAGGAAACAAAGTCATAGCCGGTCAGCCGCCCGCACACCAAGTGTCCGGCTTCGTGAACCACCACATGCAGCTGCTCCCACACCAGGAGCATCACCAGCAAAACGGCGATGGTCAGCCATGGCTTTCCCGGCATGACCGTAGCGGCGGCGTACCCCGCCATCATCCCGATACCGTAGCCCACCAGCATCATCAGGATGAACATGCCTGACTGAGCCAGCCGTTTCTTCCATTTTTTGTTCATTTTTCGTCCTCCAAAAAAAGGCTGAGCCGATTTGTTTCAAGCTCAGCCTTTTGATGCGATTACTTTTTACCGTTCTTGCGGATGGTAGCGTCCGGCTTGGCAGCCTGCTTCATGAACGCGGAGGGCGAAATGCCCACGATGTTCTTAAACTGCTTGCTGAAATGATAGGGATCCTGCATTCCAACTTCAACGCCGGCCTGCCGCACCGTGTAGTCCTGCTCCCGCAGAAGTTCCTTGGCCCGCTCCATCTTGCAGTGGAGCACATAGCTCAGGGGCGGCATACCCACCTCGCTGACGAAGCGCTTGCGGAAGGTCTCCATGGGCATCCGGGAAATGGCAGCCATCTCCGCCAGGGAGAAGTTGTCCTTGTACTGGTTGGCCCGGAGGGTATCCACCACCTTGGCAATCTCATGGGACAGCATAGCGTCCATGGCCACAGGCTGACCCCAATGACTGGCCAGCATACCGTACATCAGGTGCTGAAGCTGATAGGTTGCGTCCCCTGTGCCGGAGTGGCGCACCATCACCTGCACAATCTGCTTGGCCAGGTACATCTGGCTGGGCAGGGCCCCCTGCTTCAGGGGCACATGCAGCAGCGCGCCCATCTTGCGCACCACCATCGGCGCCAGCGGGCCCTCCAGGGATACCCACAGCAGACGAGCCTCGCCCTCCACCTGTACAGACGCCGCGTTATCACCGGCAGGCAGAATACAGGTCTGCTCCGCCTTCAGCAATAGCTCGTTGCCCTGCCAGGTCAGCGTGGCCTCGCCGTCCTCCACCGCGATCCATACCCATTGCTCATGAGAATACAGCGCATAACTGCCGCTTTCCAGCATGGCGCTTCCCGCGGCATGAATCCAAGCGCCGCTGGCCCTTGTCAAACTGCCGGGCTTATGCCAGCCCTCTACCACCAGCGTGCCTGAGCCCGCTTCCAAACCCGCAAACAGATAGGACTCCATGCCCATCCTCCTCCCCAGAAGGTACAATTTCCATTATGTCCATTATACAGCCCGTTTGGGCCAGCGTCAAGGTCTTTGACGAAATATTCCTTTGATTTCGACAAACTTGCCGTCAGCAGCCGTACTATGTCTCCCTCCCGCCGCGTAGATTTTCCCGGGAGGGATGTCTGATGCTGGAATTGCTGGCTATATTGCTGCGGGAATGCCTTTTTTTCATGGGCTACATCACGGGGAAATCCCAGTTTCCCAAGCCCCTGAGCCGCAAGGAGGAGGACGCCGCTGTTCGCCGGATGGCGGAGGGCGACGACGAAGCCCGCAAGGAGCTCATTACCCACAACCTGCGCCTGGTCAGCCATATTGCCCGGAAGTATCAGGTTCCCGGCTACGGCGCGGATGACCTGATTTCCATCGGGGTGATCGGACTGATTAAGGCGGTGAACAGCTTCAAGCCCACCTCGGGTACGGCGCTGGGCACCTACGCCGCCCGGTGCATCGAAAACGAAATACTGATGACGCTGCGCTCCTCCCGCAAGCGCCAGGGCGACGTGTCCCTGCAGGATCCCATCGGCACCGATGGCGAGGGCAACGACATCACCTTCATGGACATCCTGGGCACGGATCAGGACGCCTTGGAGGAAACGGTTATCCGCAAGGTGACCTTTGAGCGCGTCCAGCGAATCCTGACCTGTCTTCCCGCCCGGGAGCGGCTGGTGCTGGAAATGCGCTATGGCCTGACAGACGGCGTACAACACCCCCAGCATGAAATCGCTGACATCCTGGGTATTTCCCGCAGCTATGTTTCCCGAGTGGAGAAACATGCCATCCAGCTGCTCCGGGACGAATTGGAGCGCCCCTGAATTCCCTTCATCGGTTAAGCGGCGCAGCCCTTCCGGCTTCCTTACACGCCCGAAGGCACATCAACCAGCGCCAATATGGGCAGCCGCCGTCGCCACGGTGTCTTCGCCGCGATACCGGCCCTTTATTTCTGCTGAAGCCTGAGCATATTGTCCACCAGGTCGATGGCGGTGGTCAGCCGCTGGTAGTAATCGCCCCGGACAAAAACCATCTTATCGCCAAAGCCGAATTCCCGGTACATGTCCACCAGGCGGCGGTTCAGCATCTCCCGGCGTTCCTGGCTGCCATTGAGGCGCATACCGTCATCTACCCAGCGCACATCCGGCATCAAAAGCAGCAGCACATCATAGCGGTCGGGGTTGATATAGGCCTCGACCAGCTTGTTGCGGTGCCCCATATAAAGTTCGCTGTAATAATCCGTCACCACCGCGTCCGTATCAAAAAAGCAGACCTTGTTGGCGTTGCGCAGGGCCTGGTAATCCTGTTCCGCCTGGAGGTGCGCCATACGGCCGAAGTCTTCGTCGGTATAGATGGTCTCGTCCCCGCCCAGATATTTCTCGGCATAATAACGGCCCACCTCCTCCGACCAGGAGGTATTGTACAGCTTAGCCAGGCACTTGGTCAGGGTTGTCTTGCCGCAGGATTCCGTGCCGGCAATCAGCACCTTTTTAGCGAAGAAGGGCCGGGCCGGGCCCAGGATATAATGCCAGTTGTTCAGGATGTCCCGGCGAATCTCCGTAGCCGAAATCGGATACCGGCTGCGCGAGGGATCGAACAGCTCGATGGCGCTGTCCGGGAAGTACCGCTTCAGCGGCAAATCGTACTCCCGGTCGCCCACAAAGAAAGCATCAATCCGCTCGGGCACCACCTGGCGCATCCGCTCCGACCACAGCGGCCATCCGTCCGGGTACACAGGAATATCCGTTTCATCCAGGATACGCACCTCGATATGCTCCATATCCTGCACCTGCTGGCTCATCCACTGCTTGCGCAGCTGATAGGTAATCACCGGCAGCCCAGCCTCCTCGCAGATGGCTTCGGTCTGACGCCGGTTGTCGGAAATCACCACAATCAGCTTTTCGCACTGCGTGGACGCCATCATCATCTGATACAGATGGCCCCGGTGCGGCGGGCAAAATCTTCCAAAGTAAACGCCAACCTTATACATGGTAAAATCCCCCTTGCTCGGATGAAACATTCGCGAATGAAGGGGAGAATTCCTGCCGGTCAGCGTAAGTCTTTCTCGGCGACAAAAAGCCCCGCAGGCTGCGCTGAACCCACGGGGTGCTCTTCGATTGTCAGCCGCCTGGCTCATGCTCTGCTGTCTGGGCAGCGGCAGCTGCATCGGCGCTTATTCGCCGTTTGCCCATGGCCGCCATGATCCGCTCCGCCTCCGCCGTGTCTCCCAAAAGGTCATAAACCGCATCCTCGGTCAGCACGCCGCGCCGAAGCTCCTTCGGAAGTTTTCCAGCCTGATCGTCATCATAATCCTTCAGCCACCGCGGGCTTTCATAATATGCCTTCAATCGCTGTATCAGAGGACAGGCCCTTTCATATCGCGCCAAGGCCCCCCTCAGCTCTCGAACCGCGTTGGCGGCCTCGTTCAGCGCGCACTCCATGGCTTGGATGCGCTCCATCTGCTCCTTATCCACAAAGACGCCCTTCCTCTACGGCATTCGTCGTGTCCCTCCGCGGATGCGGCCCGGCGCCATCGCTCCCCAGGTGGCCGTTCATGCCTTCATCATCCGCCAGGGCCATCTCGTGCTCCGCATCCTCCGCCACCAACGGGAATACATCCGCCGGAGCCTTTTCCGCCAGTCCGGGGATACTGGACATCAAAAGTGCCATCACCATGACGGTATCAACCATTTTCTTCATCTTGCTCGTCACATCCTTCAGGTACAGTCCGTCGTTCGGGGTATCTGACGGCAGGATCATTATCCCATACTTTCTTGACCTGCGCGTGAAGGAAATGTGAACAATGTGCGACTTCAGCCCAAAATGCCCAGGTGCTCCAGGAGGATTTTCAGCCCCATCAGCACCAGAACGACACCGCCGAACAGCTCCGCCCGGGCCTTGTACTTCACGCCAAAGACATTGCCCGCCTTCAGTCCCACAGCGGACAGCACGAAGGTAATCACGCCGATAAACAGCACCGCCGGCACGATGTCCACCCGCAGGAAGGCGAAGGTTACGCCCATGGCCAGGGCGTCAATGCTGGTAGCCAGCGCCAGGGGCAGCATGGTTCTGAAGGCGAAGGAGGCGTTCAACTCCTCTTCTTCCTCCTTGAAGGACTCGCGAATCATGTTGCCGCCGATGATGGCCAGCAAGACGAAGGCAATCCAGTGATCCACGCTGGTAATCAGGGATTCAAACTGCCGTCCCAGCAGAAAGCCCAGCAGGGGCATCAGCGCCTGAAAGCCGCCGAAGTACGCGCCCACGCACAGGGCGTGCTTATAGTTTGTTTTGCTGACCGAAAGCCCTTTGCACACCGATACCGCGAAGGCGTCCATGCTCAGCCCCACCGCAATGAGAAACAGCTCCATCATACCCATGGCGACGACTCCCCTCCATCCCCCGGCCCGACAAAAAAGCGAGGCTCATCCGCAATGCGCCCAATGGCCAAGGCGGATAAGTCTCGTCGCTATGTACAAAGCCAGGGGAATTCCCCAAGATGTTGACTTCGTCCCGCGTCACCGCGCCGACTACTCCCTTACCCACGTACCATAGCACGGCGGCAGTCGGTTAGTCAAGGGTAATATCATGCAGCCGCCGCGGTTGATCCTATGGCGGGAGGAAGGCGGTTATGCCGTCCGATACCCCGGCCGGGCAGGTTGCCCGTTGTCGAGGAGGCTACGCCCCCCATTCATCGCACACTGCACTGCTTGAACGGCGCTGGCGCTTTCCCGACCGCTTGACTGTATAAGGAAGCCTTTCGTGCCGAAAAGCGAAAATCGCCGTACACGCTACCGATCTTCAATGAACCGTCAGAGGGTCTGCGGGCCCTCCGACGCTTGCCCGGATTCTTGACATGCTGTGACGCGCGAAGTGCTTATATCATCCTGTACACCCGCCGGGCGCCTGCGGCATCCACCGTGGCGACCATCAGCGGGCCGGGCAGCTCCGGCAGGAAGCACATCAGCGGCAGCTCCGGCTGCCGATTCGTGCGCTGAAAATGCTGCAGGGCCACCATGCCCTCCGGGCTCTCATAGCCTGCCGACCAGCTTTCCAGCCGATCGAAGGCCTGCTCCGTGGCCGGGAACGCCGGATGCCGGGCGCGGAAATCCGTCAGCAGAAGCACTCCGTCCTCAAAGGTGCCCTCCAAGGGGGCCGCATCCCCCGCGCTGGGGCTGAGCAGCGTCACATTCTCCGGGCGAAGGCGGCTCCGGGCCACCATCAGCGCCTGGGAGCTTTTGTCCACGCCGATGTAGGCGCAGCCCAGGCTCTGAGCCACGGCCAGGGTGGTGCCGCTGCCGCAGCACAAATCACACACCAGGTCGCCAGGCATCACCAGGGGGCGCAGCAGACGTTCCAGCAGGCGCAGGGGCTTCTGGGTGGCATAGCCGGTACGCTCAGGGTCGCGCTGCTGCAAATGGCTGATGTCCGACCACACATCCCCTGGGTAGACCGGCTGATCCTCGTAGTACCGATAAACCTTGCCCCCCGAGCGGATGCTGCGGTAGCTCCGGCCCTGCTCATCCACGCTCCGGCGCATGTGGTTGCGGCGGGCATTGGCGCGCTCCAGAGGCACCCGGGTCAGGTCGAAGCGGTACTGCCGCGTCTTGGCGTAGAGCAGGATCACATCATGCTTGCGGCTGAAATAACGCTTGGCCCTGCCTCCGCTCTCATACGCCCAGATGATCTCATTGAGAAAGCGCTTCTCCCCGAAGACCTCGTCGCAGAGCAGCCGGGCATAGGCCGCCATCCGCCAGTCCAGGTGCAGGCACAAAACGCCCGTCTTGTTCAGCAGCCGATGGGCCTGCTGAACAAGCCCCCGCAGAAGCGTCATATAGGCGTCCCGATCCTTGAAGCGATCCTCATAAGCCGGCAGAGACACCGAGGGCGTTCCCGTCCGCCAGCCCTTGGCGCCATAGCGGCGGCGGCGCACGAAGCTGTCCCCCGTCATGAAGGGCGGGTCGATGTACACGGCCTGCACCCGGCCCATGTACGGCTGAAGGGCGGGAAGGGATGCCGCGCCGTCGCCCTGGAGCAGCAGGCTCTCGCCTGTGCCGGTGATTTCCCTGCCGACGCTGATCTGCTCAAACATGCCGCTCGCCTCCAAACTGCCGCCGAAGGGCCTTCCATTCATCCTGAGCGTGGGTCAGCATCAGCAAAAACGACCGCTGTACTTCATCCTCGCACAGGACGCGACCGGCTTCCCGTACCGCGTGGATAAACTCATCGCTCATGGCGCTGCGTCCTTGCCGCGCCAGGGGACACACGCTCCGGGCACGAAAATCAACAGCCACTTTTACGCCGTCCTCCCGCACCACAGGCAGCAGCGGGAAGATCCGGCAGGCCAGCGGACGCTCCTCCCGGCTGCAGCTGCCCTCGCACATCAGCAGCGTACCCTGCTTGGCTTCCCGAAGGGTATACCCCATCCTTTCGGCATAGTACGCCGCTTCCCCGGGAAAGAGCAGCATCCCCGTGGCCTCGGCCTCGGCGCTCGCACAGCAGCGGTGGCCGCAGCACAGCCCGCAGTCGCTTCGCAGCGGGGTAACATCCCGCAGCATCGCCCGGGCGCGGCGCAAAACGTCGTTCATAGTGTCCGCCTCCTTCGCTCAGGCAGAATACATTATTGTAGAAGAATTCGCCATAGAGGAAGCCTTTCCCTGTCTGCGCCGGCGTTTTCGGCACAGAAAAAAAGGGCTGCCGGGACATTTCGCGTCCAGGCAGCCCGTGACGGTGGCTGTTACAGAATATACATTTCCTTCTGGGCGGGCTTCTTCGCCATTTCCTGGGCCTTGGCCTGGTACTTGGCGGAGGTGTTGCCCAGCACCGCGTAGGAAGCAATCTTGCTCTCTTCCACACCGGGCTGATTGAAGGCGTCGATGTCCAGCAGCTCACCGACATAAGCCGTGGTCATCTCGTAGAAGTAGATCAGCTGGCCGATGGTGTAGGCGTTCACCTCCGGCAGGGTGATGCACTGGCTCATGCGGCCCTTCTTCATCAGGGCATACTCGGTGCCCTGGCGCTCGGCCTCGATCAGCTGGTTCAGGCTCTTGCCGCCCAGGAAGGCCACGTCCGGGAATTCCTCGCAGCCGTGGGGGATGGGGCACTCCTGACGGAAGTTCTCCACCTTCAGCAGGGTAATAACCTTGTCATAGGGGCCCTCGGTGTACAGCTGCAGCTGGCTGTGCTGATCCGTCACGCCCAGGGACTTGGCGGGCGTCTGGCCGAAATTGCCGGCCATGCCCTTGCGGGTCACGTTCTTGCCCAGGGACTCGGCCCACAGCTGGCAGAACCAGTCGGCCATATATTTCAGGCTGTCGGCGTAAGGCATGGCGACCTGGATGTTGATGCTCATGTCCTCCATGCAGATGTACTGCAGGGTCGCCTCCAGCAGCGCGGGATTCCTCCACACGTCATCGCTCTTGCAGCGCGCGTCCATGGCGGCGGCGCCCTCCAGCATGGCGCGGATGTCGATGCCGCACACCGCCGCGGGAATCAGACCCACGGGAGACAGCTCGGAGAAGCGGCCGCCCACGCTGCCGGGGATGTAGAACAGGTCGAAGCCGTGCTCCTTGGCCAGCTTGATGAGGTTGCCCTTCTCACAGTCGGTGGTGGCGATAATGTGGTCAGCCCACTTGTCGCCGACCTCCTTTTTCAGCAGTTCGCTGATAATCAGGTACTGGCTCATGGTCTCGGCGGTAGCGCCGGACTTGGTGATGACGTTGAAGCAGGTGGTTTTCACGTCAATGACGTCCAGCAGGGCCTGCATCCGCTCGGGGTCGATGTTGTCCTCGACGTAAAGACGGGGGCCGCCGCGCTTTTCGGCGGGAAGCTCGTTGTAATGCAGGTGATTGAGCGCCTGCTGCACGGCGATGGGCCCCAGCGCGGAGCCACCGATGCCCAGCACCACGAAGGTATCGAAGTTTTCCCGGACACGCCGGGCCGTCCGCTCGATGTTCGCGACGATTTCCTCCTGATTATAGGGCAGCTCCGTCCAACCCAGCCAGCCGGTGCCGCGGGCAGCCTGCACCGCCTGATTGGCGGCGGCCGCAAAGGGCACGTACTCCTCCACGGCGCTCCTGGCAATGCCGTACTGGAAGCCCAGCGTATCGGCCATCATGTTGTTGACGTTGAGCACGATGGGCTTTTTCATCATATCAGCCATGGGTATCATCCTTTCTATGGAAATCATCCGGCCCCGTCGCGTTCGCGGCTGGCCGGGAAGCTTCTCCCATAGTATACCACACTTTCGCGCGTCACAAAAGTGGCTCACGCTACTTTTGTGAAATATTTCACGTCCTCCCCGCTTAAACGGCAAACGGTTTTCCCGCAGTCGCGCCCGACGCGCAGACAAATGAAAATCCGCCTTCGGGCATGGCATCCCGGGGCAAGGTGTGGTATAATGGAGCGGATTTTGCGGCGGAAGTCGGCCCCGGGGGCCCTTTTGCATGACAGGAGGTACTTGCGTATGGCGGATGTGGTGGTCATCGGCGCGGGACATGCGGGCTGCGAGGCGGCGCTGGCCTCGGCCCGGATGGGTCTGGATACCCTGCTGCTGACGCTGAACATGGACGGCGTGGCCCTGATGGCGTGCAATCCGGTCATCGGCGGCTCGGCCAAAGGGCATCTGGTGCGGGAGCTGGACGCTCTGGGCGGCGAGATGGGCCGCGCCATTGACGATACCTTTCTGCAAAGCCGGATGCTGAACACATCGAAGGGCCCCGCCGTCCACGCCCTGCGGGCCCAGGCGGACAAGCAGCAGTATCAGAATCGGATGCGGCAGGCGCTGATGACCCAGCCACGGCTGACCCTGCGCCAGGGGGAATGCGCCTCCGTTGAGGTGGAAGAAGGCCATGTGTGCGCCGTCACCACGGTCACGGGCCAGCGTATTCCCTGCCGGGCGGCGGTGGTGGCCTCCGGCGTGTACCTGCAAAGCCGAATCATCATCGGCGAGCATCAGCACAGCGGCGGCCCCCAGGGGCTGATGAACGCCGGCCCCCTGTCCGACAGCCTGCGCGGCCTGGGCTTCGCCCTTCGCCGCTTCAAGACCGGCACCCCCGCCCGGGTAGACGTGCGCTCCATCGACTTTGACGAGATGGAGCCACAGCCCGGCGACGACCCGGTGACGCCCTTCTCCTTCATGACCGACCGTCCTCTGCGCAACACCCACCGGTGCTACCTCACCTGGACCACCCCGGAGACCCACGACATCATCCGCCGCAACCTGCACCGTGCCCCCCTCTATGCCGGGCAGATCCATGGCGTCGGGCCAAGGTACTGCCCCAGCATCGAGGACAAGATCGTCCGCTTTGCCGACAAGGACCGCCACCAGGTTTTTCTCGAGCCCGAAGGCGCGGCCTCCCGGGAGTGGTACGTCCAGGGCATGTCCACCTCCCTGCCAGAGGACGTGCAGTGGCAGATGTACCGCAGTGTGCCCGGCCTGCGCCGGTGCGAGCTGACCCGCCTGGCCTATGCCATCGAGTATGACTGCATCGACAGCCGGGAGCTTCGCCCCACGCTGGAATCCCTGCGCATTGGCGGATTGTTTTTCGCCGGGCAGATCAACGGCACCAGCGGCTATGAGGAGGCCGCCTGCCAGGGCCTGATGGCGGGCGTCAACGCGGCCCTGCGCCTTCAGGACAAGCCGGCATTCATCCTCACCCGAGACATGGCTTACATCGGTGTGCTGATGGACGATCTGACCACCAAGGGCACGGACGAGCCCTACCGCATGATGACCAGTCGCGCCGAGCACCGGCTGTCCCTGAGGCAGGACAACGCCGACCTGCGGCTGACCAAGCTTGCCCACGCCCTGGGTCTGGCGGACGATGAGCGCCTGGAGCGCACTCTGCGTAAGGAGCGGGACGCCGCCCGCCTGGGCGAGCTCCTGCGGGAAACCCGCTACACGCCCTCAGCCTTCCGGGATGAATGGCTGACCCGGCATAGCCAGCCCATCGCCTCGGCAGCGGTATCCGCCGAGGATTTGCTGCGCCGACCCGACATCACGCTGACGGCGCTGACGGAACTGACCCCCGCGTGGGCCGACTTCACCCCCGCCGCCCGGGAGCAAGCGGAAATCGCCGTCAAGTACGCGGGGTATCTTCAGCGGCAGGACGCCATGATCCGCCGGGCCCGGGACATGGAAGCGGTGCTGCTGCCGGAGGATATGCCCTACGAAGCCATTGCCGCCCTCCGTCTGGAGGCTCGCCAGAAGCTTGCCCGGCAGAAGCCTCGCTCCCTGGCCGCCGCCAGCCGGATTCCCGGCGTATCCCCGGCGGACATCGCGGTGCTGATGGTCTATCTGGAACGGCAGCGCGCCGCCGGGAAGGAGACGAACCGCCCATGAGCCCTTCTTATCTGCTGGTACTGCTGGGGGTGGCGATGGTCTCCTACTCCGGCCCGCTGGTCAAGGGCGCGCTGATGGCGGGAGCCAACCCCGTCACCGTGGCCGCCCTGCGGATGGCCTTTTCCGCCCTGCTGCTGCTCCCGATGCTCTTCATGCGGAACCGGGAGCATGAACGGCCCGTCCGCGCCCTGGGGCGTATTACGAGAAAGCAATGGCTCTGGAGCCTGGCCGCCAGCCTGTTCCTGGCCTTCCATTACCTCAGCTGGATGACCTCCCTGGACGCCACCTCCACCTTCGCCTCCGTGGCACTGGTATGCACCCAGCCCCTGTTTGTGGCAGCGCTCTCCGGCCTGGTGCTCAGGGAGCCCATGGCCCGTCGTGCCCGTCCCGGCGCGGCGGTGGCGCTGCTGGGCGCGGCCCTTATTGGCCTCAACAGCCTCGCGGGACTGTCCGGCGATTTCCGGGGCGACCTGCTGGCGCTGCTGGGCGCGGCCTGCATGGCCGGGCACTGGCTTTGCAGCCGCTACGCCCGCCGTACCACCGCAGCGCTCCCCTTCGCCTTCCTGCTGTATACGCAGACGGCGCTGCTCCTCCTCCTTCTGTCGCCCCTGTGCGGCGGACTCCGCGTCACGGCTCGGGCCCTGTGGTACATCCTGGGACTGGCGGCGGGCTGCACCCTGCTGGGCCATCAGCTGTTCACCGTGGCCCTGGGCCGGGTGTCGGCCACGGTGGTTGCCTTCGCCCTGCTGGGAGAGCCCGTGGGCGCGATGGTGTGGAGCATGATGATGTTCGGTGAGCACCCCACGCCGCTGCTACTGGCGGGCGGCTTCGTCACCCTGCTGGGGCTGGCCCTCTACCTGCTGGGCAGCGGTCATCAGGAAGCGCAGCTCAAGGGCTGAACGAATGAACAAACGGAGGTAAAGCGCATGATTACCGCCCTGTGCATGAATCCATCTTTCGACAGAACGCTGGAGGTTGACCGGCTTGTTCCTGGGGAACTGAACCGTGTCCGCGCCAGCCGGCAGGATGTGGGAGGCAAGGGCATCAACGTGGCCGTGGTGGCCAAGCGGCTGGGGCTGGAAGCCCGCGTTGTCGGCTGTGGCGGCCTGGAAGGGGCGGCGGCCATCAGCGCCATGCTGGACGGCGAGGGCATCCGCCATGCCTTGCTGCCCATCCCGGGACGGGTTCGCACCAATCTGAAGATCGTCAGCCTGGACGGCAGCTCTGTCACGGAGCTCAACGAGCCAGGCGCGGCCCTGGCAGCCAGCCAGCTGGAGCTTTTGACCGCTATATGCCGGGAGAACGCCGCCGGGAGCGATTGGATGGTGCTGACCGGCTCCCTGCCCCCCGGCTGTCCGGCGGGCGCCTATCGCGCGCTGATGGAAGCCCTGGACACACCCTGCATCCTGGATGCCAGCGGCGCTGCACTGCGCCAGGGGCTGACGGCGCGGCCCTTCCTTATCAAGCCAAACCTCCGGGAGGCTGAAGCCGCCCTGGGACGCCCCATCGCTTCTGCTGATGACGCCCGGGCCGCCGCCGAGGAGTTTCTCCGCCTGGGCGCACAGCATGTGATTCTCTCCATGGGCGGACAAGGTGCGATATACACGGGAGAAGGGATCGCTCTGTTTGCCCCGGCGCTCCCGGTGGAAGTCCGCTCTACCGTCGGCGCGGGGGACGCCATGCTGGGCGGCGTCCTCAAAGGAATGCAGGAAGAGCGCGACATGGCCCTGGCCTTCCGCTACGGCATAGCCGCCGGAGCCGCCAGCGTCATGACCAGCGGCACCCAGCTGATCGTGCCCGCTGATTTCGCCCGCCTGCTGGAGCAGGTCAAGGTGCTGCCCCTGTAAGCAATCACAATGGTGTCGCGCAGCAAAAACGGGCGCTGCGGGCCGATGGCTCTCAGGCGAAGGGAGGCAAGGCCCCAACGTCTCCCCTGGCGAAGCAATCAAATCGCCGTCAGGGAGCGAAGCGCACCCTGACGGCAGGCGCCACAATTGTAATAGGGGAAAAAACGGGGTAGCTTTTACAGGCTGCCTTTTTGCTGTTTCATCAAGCGCCATGGCGTCGCGCAGCGAAAACAGGCGTCTGCGGGCCGATGGCTCTCAGGCGGGAGGGCAAGGCCCCAACTCACCTGCCCCGTAGCCTGGTCACGGCCTCGGTCACGGCGGCTTCCACCGCCTCGGTCAGGGTTTGCTTGACGGTTCCGGCCACCGTCACCTGGCAGCGGCTGACGGGGATGAGAATCTTGTGGGCGGAACTGCTGCCGACGGCGCAGGCCATGGCGGCGGTGACTTCTCCCAGCATGGCGTCGCACAGCACCAGTCCGATGGGGGCCAGAATCAAATCAGCTTGCCGGGTGCAGACGCGGATGGCGTTTTCGCCTGTCGCGCCCTGATCGGCCCCGGCACGAAGCATGGCTGCCGTCGCCAGGGCGTTGGTACCAACGGCGATGATGGATTGCTCAGGGATAGCTTTTTTCAGGGCTTCCACCAGCATTCGGCCCATGCCGCCGCCCTGGGCGTCAATCACAACAACATTCATGGGGTTCCTCCTTCTTTGGCGTGTCGGGCGAAGGCTTTAACGGCTTCCAGCTGCTTCAGGGCGACCTCACGGCCCAGCTCATAGACCGCCTGCAGGGTGTTGGGGTTCCGTTCGACAGCTCCGACGATAAGGGCGCGGGGAGGCTGCAGAACCAGGCAGGCGCCAAGCCGCTCCTGCGCCCGGATGAAGTCCAGGGTCTGATTGTACCGCAGGTGCCGATGCCGGAGGGCGTCCAGCAGCTCAGGATACCGACGCAGCGCCAGACGCAGGACGGGCATGAGCCGGTTAGGCTGCTTGACGAAGCCCTTCGGCTGGGTCAGTATGACGATACAGCGGTCATAGCCCATGGCCTGGAAGGCTTGCAGGGGGATGGAATCGGCGATTCCGCCGTCCAGCAGGCGATAACCAGCCACTTCCACAGGCCTGGCAGCCAGGGGCATGCTGGCCGATGCGCGGAGCCACAGCATGTCCTCTCTTCCGCCGTCGCGGCAGCGGTGATAGACTGCCTGACCCGTGGACACATCAGTGCACACAGCGTAAAAGGCCATGGGATTAGCCGCGAAGGCCGTTCGGTCGAAGGGATCCAGGCGGTCCGGGATGTCCTCGTAGCAGAAGGCCGCGCCGAAAAGATCGCCGGTGAGGAGCAGGTTGCGCAGGCCGGCATAGCGTTGATCGGCGCAGAAGCGCTTGTTGTAGCGGATAACGCGCCCGATCTGCCCGGACTTCACGTTGCAGCCGAACACAGCCCCTGCCGATGTTCCGATGGCGCCGTCCACCGTGACGTTCGCCTCCATCAGCACATCGGTGACGCCCGCTGTGAACATACCCCGCATGGCGCCACCCTCCATGACCAGACCGAGCATGAACCACCCCTCCTCTACCAGCATTGTAGCATCGGGGCGGATGAATTGCAAGGACTTGACAGACGGCGGTTTCCGGAGCAGCCTCCGGGGGTGGCGTCGGAGGGGCCGTTGCCCCGCTGACTGTCAAGCAGCAATTGGCGACATTCACGGTGATTTCGCGTTTTTTCGTCAGAAAAGACTTCCCGGCAGGAATTCCCCGCCGGGAGCTCGCGCGGCAAGCGACCAGAGATGTCCTGCCGCCACATGGATGAAACGCGGCAAGGGCTTGACAGATGGTTGCATCCGCTTTATCATGGTCATAACCTGCGGCCTTTCGGCACAGGATAGTTCCAAGACGCAGAATAAGGAAGGGATACCCTCCATGAAAAAGATTGTACTCACCGGCGGCGGCACCTTGGGCCATGTTACGCCCCATTTGTCCCTGATTCCGCTCCTGCAGCAGGCGGGGTATGAAATCCACTACATTGGCACGGAGAAGGGCATGGAAGCGGAGAAAATCCGCAAGGTGCCCGGCGTGACCTATCATGTGGTGAAAAGCGGCAAGCTGCGCCGCTATTTCTCCTGGCAGAACTTCACGGATCCCTTCAAGGTGGTGGCCGGGGCATCCCAGTCCGCCGCGCTGATGGGAAAAATCCGCCCAGACGTGGTGTTCAGCAAGGGCGGGTTTGTGGCGGTGCCTGTAGTGATGGGAGCGTGGATGCACCACATCCCGGTGGTCTGCCATGAGAGCGACCTGACCCCCGGCCTGGCGAACAAGCTATGTGCGCCCTTTGCGCGGAAAATCGCCACCACCTTCCCCGAGTGCGCCGCCGCCTTGGGCCCAAAGGCCGAGATGACCGGCACGCCCTTGCGGCCGGAATTGTTCCGGGGCAGTCGGGCGAGAGGGCTGTCGCTGCTGGGCTTTGGCGGAGGGAAGCCGGTGCTGCTGATGATGGGCGGCTCCTCCGGCGCGCAGGCCGTCAACAAGGCGCTGCGGGAGGCGCTGCCCCGGCTGACGCCAACCTTCGACGTGGCGCACATCTGCGGCAAGGGCAACCTGGACAAGGCGCTAGAAGGCATGCCGGGCTATACCCAGCTGGAATTTCTGGATGCGGAGCTGCCGGATGTCCTGGCCAGCGCCGACCTGGTGCTGTCCCGGGCAGGGAGCAACGCCCTGTGCGAGTTCCAGGCGCTATGCAAGCCGCTGCTGCTGGTGCCCTATCCCAAAGGGGCCAGCCGAGGCGACCAGATTCTGAACGCTCAAAGCTATGAGAAGCGTGGTCTGGCTCATGTGCTGCTCCAGGAGGACATGACGGCCGACAGCCTGGTGGAAGCCTTGCGGGCCACCTGGGCCGATCGGGACCGTCTGGAAAGAAATCTGAAGGCCGCGCCCCCCGCTGACGGTACGCGCCGGGTGCTGGAAATGATTGAGGAAGTGCAGTCCACCGGAAAAAACGGCTGATAATGAGGCCGTCCATCAAAAATATCCCCCGCCGTAACCGAAAGGTGCGGCGGGGGGTATTTCTGATTGTGATAAAAGTTATGGGAGGTGTCGGAGGGCCCTCTGACTGTTCATCGAAAACCGGCAGCATGTACGGCGATTTTCGGCAGAGAAAACCTCGTTACACGAACGTTCGGGAGAATGGCAATGCCATTCGACCAGCGAGTGAGTGCAATTCCTCAAACAAGTGGCAAATCCACTTGTTCGACTCCCTGAAATTACTTGGCGTACTCGGTGGAGCGCGTCTCGCGGATGACGTTCACGCGGATCTGGCCGGGATACTCCATTTCCTTTTCGATGCGCTTGGCGATTTCCTTAGCCAGCACCTTGGTGCCTTCGTCGGTCACGTCATCAGGCTTGACCATGATGCGCACTTCGCGGCCGGACTGGATGGCGTAGCACTTTTCCACGCCGTCAAAGGAGGTAGCGATCTCCTCCAGCTTCTCCAGGCGCTTGATGTAGTTCTCCAGACTCTCGCGGCGGGCACCGGGACGAGCGGCGGAGATCGCGTCGGCAGCCTGCACCAGCACGGCTTCCACGGTTTGCGGCTCCACATCGTTGTGATGGGCCAGTATGGCGTGGATGACGTCAGGGCTCTCGTGATACTTCCGGGCCAACTCGCCGCCCAGGGTGACGTGAGTGCCCTCGGCCTCATGGTCAACGGCCTTGCCGATGTCGTGCAGCAGGCCCGCGCGCTTGGCCAACTGCACGTCGGCGCCCAGCTCGGCGGCCATCAGGCCCGCCAAATGGCTGACCTCGATGGCATGCTTCAGCACGTTCTGACCATAAGAGGTGCGGTAACGCAGGCGACCCAGCAGCTTCACCAACTCATGATGAATGCCGTGCTGGTTGGTCTCGAAAACGGCGTTCTCGCCGGCCTCGCGAATCTGGTTGTCCACTTCCTTCCGGGCCTTGTCCACCATTTCCTCAATGCGGGCGGGATGAATCCGACCGTCCATGATGAGCTTCTCCACCGCGATGCGGGCGATTTCGCGGCGCACCGGGTCGAAGGCGGAAACAATCACGGCCTCGGGGGTATCGTCAATGATCAGATCGACGCCGGTGGCGGTTTCCAGGGCACGGATGTTGCGGCCTTCGCGACCGATGATGCGGCCCTTCATATCGTCGTTGGGCAAGGCGATGACGGACACCGTGGATTCGGCCACATGATCCGCCGCGCACTTCTGGATGGCCAGGGCAATGATATTGCGGGCCTTCTTTTCGCCTTCCTCCTTGGCGCGGGCTTCAATTTCGCGCACCATGGCGGCGGCATCGTGGAAAGCATCCTTCTGAACCCGCTCGACGATGGCCTGCTTGGCCTCGTCCTGGGTCATGCCGGCAATGCGTTCCAGCTCCTGTACCTGGCGGCCATGCAGGGCCTCGGCATCCTCCTGGAGCTTCTGAATTTCAGCCTGCTTTTTGTTCAGGCTGTCCTCACGAGCCTCCATGTTGTCCGCCTTTTTGTCCAGGGTTTCCTCACGCTGCAGCAGTCGGCGCTCGTTGCGCTGCACCTCGTTGCGACGCTCGCGCAGCTCCTTTTCGTTTTCGGCCTTCTCGCGGTCGTTCTCGGCCTTGGCTTTCAGAATTTCTTCCTTGGCTTCCAGTACCTTTTCCTTTTTGTACTCGTCGGCCTTGCGAACCGCGTCATCGTACAGGTGCTTGGCGTATTCCTCGGTGCGGCCAATTTTCTTTTCCGCAACCGATTTGCGATAGATGTAGCCGGCATAGCCGCCGATGGCGGCAGCCACCACAGCCGCCAAAATGATCCATAGGGGTGTTGGCATGGGCAGTTTCCCTCCTTTTCTTTGATGCTTCATGATTTTTGGTTCATGCTCAGGATCGACAAAAACCGTGCGGATCAATGCCCGCACGGCTGTACACTGCTTTCCGAAGGCCCCTCAGCATGCTTTCCGCCCGGCGGACAAAGCCGCCGCAAACCCAGGTTCCTGCGCTCTTGCCAAAAAACAACGGAGCGAGCGGCATCGCCGTGGGCAAACTATCCCCTTAATTGGGAGATAATCTCGAAAAAATACGCGCGGAGGCCGTCTGAGAGACGCCTGCGCGATGATACAAACAAACAGGGAGGTTTATCTGAAAACAGCGCGACGAGCCATCAGGCCCGTTCACAGCCGATCACTTCTTATTATAATGACAACCAGATGATCTGTCAAGGGCAACTTTGAAGAGGACGCCTGATGAGTGTAGGTTTGTCAAACATATTGGACACGGTAGACGGTAAGCCACTCTTTAGGGGAAAGCCAGTGCAGCTCCCGCCCTATGCGTCCCCTTGCCTGGCTTTCTCCCAGCCAGATGCTCGCGTCTTTCTCTGTCCAATATGTGAGGTGAAACCTACAAACTTTGAAGAGGGCGCCTGATGACATCACCCTTGAACAAAAAAGTCCTCGTCAGCCATTGAAAGCCAACGAGGATTTTTGCTTATTGGGCATCTTCGGGTACCAAATGACAGGCGACCATGCGTCCATCCGCGAGCTTGCGGAGAGCGGGTTTCTTACACTGGCATACTTCTTGCGCGCAGAAGCAGCGCCCCACAAAGGGACAGCAGGGCTTTGGATCAATGGGGGAAGGCGGCTCGCCCTCAATGCGGATCGGCTCGCGCTTTTCATCCAGATCAATCGAGGCGCAGTTGGAAATCAGCGCCTGGGTGTAGGGATGCTTGGGGTTGTGGATGATGGTGTCGGTTTCACCCATCTCTACAATATTGCCCAGGTACATGACCGCAACCCTGGTGGAAACATAGCGAATGATGGAAATATCATGGCTGATGAACAGGATGCTGGTGTTATGCGTTTCGACCAGTTTTAAAAGCATGTTGATGATATCGGCGCGGACAGAGACGTCCAGCATGGAAACCGGCTCGTCAACCACAAGGAATTTCGGCTTTAAGAGCATGCTGCGCAGGATGGAAATCCGCTGCAGCTGGCCGCCGGATAACTCATGGGGATAACGCTCCAGGAAGGATTCGACCGGCGTCAGGCCACCCTCGGTGAGCGCGGCAACGCAGATTTCGCGGCGCTCTTCGTCCGACGCGCCGATGTTGTGGAGCTTCAGGGGCCTCTCCATAATTGTGCCGATGGTATCATTGGGCGTAAAGGTATCAAAGGGATTCTGGAAGACGGACTGCACCAGGCAATGGAATTGCTCGGGGTTATTGGCAAGCAATTTCTTGGATGATACGCCATAAAACTCAATTTCACCGCTGGTGGGTTCTTCAAGGCGAATCAGCAGACGTCCCAGCGTGGACTTGCCGCAGCCGCTTTCACCAATGATGCCGAAAATCTCTTTTTCATGCAGCGTAAAGCTCACGCCGTCCACAGCATGAACATTTTTATGCTGATAGAATTTCAGCAGATTTTGATTCTTCTGCGGATAAAGCTTTTTCAGGTCGCGGACTTTCAGCATTGGTTTTTCCATATCGAACAGACTGGAAAGATCGTTGTGCTTACGCATGTTGCTTCACCTCTTCACGCGAATAGCGATGGCAAGCGGCAAAATGTCCTGGAGCATATTCGGTCATGACGGGCCGCTGTTCCCGACATTGTGCTGTGGCGTAGGGACACCGCGGCGCGAACACGCATCCGACGGGAGGATTCGTCAGATCCGGCAGCGTACCAGAGATTCCCCTGAGCGCCTGCTTCTCACCATACAGGGAAGGGAAGGAGCGAATGAGGCCCTCCGTATAAGGATGAAGATGATTCTTGATGACCTGCTCGACGCTGCCGAACTCCATCATACAGCCTGCGTAAAGCACCATGATTTTGCGGCAGGAACTTGTAACGACAGAAAGATCATGGGTAATCATGATGCGGGTCAGGTTCATGCCTTGCTCCAGCTTCATGATTTCCCGAAGAATCTGGCCCTGGGTAACGACGTCAAGCGCCGTGGTGGCTTCATCCATAATCAGTAGGTCGGGATGGAACATCAGGCTTAAAACGATGGACAGCCGCTGCATCATGCCGCCGGAAAGCTCGTGAGGATACAGATGATAAATCCGCTCCGGCAGGTTGACCAGCGCGAAAAGCTCAAGAGCGCGGCTGTGAATTTCGCTCTTGGATGCGTGGGGCTGATGGGCACGGTAGATGTCCTCAAACTGGCTGCCGATGCGATGGACGGGACTCAGGCTGTTCATGGATTTCTGAAAGACGATGGCGATCTGCTTCCATAAAAGACGCTTGAACTCATCGTTGGACAGCGCCGTCAGTTCCTGCCCTTTGAAGTGAATGCTGCCGGAAATTTTGGCAAAGCGCGGATCCAGCTGCCGAAGCATGGCCATCACAAGAGTGGACTTTCCCGAGCCGCTCTCGCCGATGATGCCTAACGTGTCGCCGCGCTCGATGCCGAAGGAAACGTGATCCACTGCCTTCAGGTCTTTTTTGCCTGTGCGGTAGGTTACGCACAGATCCTGCAATTCAAGCAACAATTGGTTTCCCTCCTTCTTACAGCTTTTTCAGGCGCGGACTGAGCGCGTAATTCAAGCCGTCGCCGATCATATAGAAAATGATGACAATCAGCATGATGGACAAACCCGGAAGGGTGGAAATCCACCACCCGGTTTGCAGATACGCTTTTCCATCAAAGACCATCTGTCCCCAACTGACAATGTTGGGATCACCGAGGCCTAAGAAGGAAAGGCTGGCTTCGGTTAGGATGGCCTTGGCGACGCCCATGGTGGTATTGGCGATGACGGGGAACAGCCCGTTGGGAATGATGTACTTGAACAGGATGCGGATGCGGCTTTCGCCCATCACCACGGCGCTTTTGATAAAGGTGCGCTCCTTGAGGCTCATGGCCTGTACGCGCATCATCCGGGCGTTGGAAGGCCATGAGGTCAGACCGATGACCAGCATGACGTTGAACATGTTGCTGCCAAAGATGGAAACGATAATCAGCACCAGGAAAAACGATGGAATCATCAGGAAAATGTTGATGATTTCTGAGGTGACTTTATCCAGCTTGCCGCCGTAATACCCGGCGAAGGCGCCCAGCAATGTGCCGATAATGCCGGAAATCAGCGCGGATACAATACCGATGGCCAGACTTGCGCGGCTTCCGTGCAGGATCATGCTGAGGATATCGCAGCCCATTTGGTTTGTTCCCAGCGGATGGTTCTCGCTGCCGGGCGCAACCAGCAAATCCTCACTGAGGAAATACGGGTCATAGGGAGAGAGAACGCCGGCGAAAATCGCGATAAGCAGGACGATCAGGAATAAGAGCAGACCTGCCTGAAGCTGCCGGCTGGCGCGCCATAAAGAGCCCAGGCGCTTTGCCATTTTGCGTAATTTTTTTCCCATTCTTTGTTCCTCCCGTCAGGTATAGCGGATACGAGGATCCAGCCAGGCATAGACGAGATCCACCAGGATCATCATGCCCGCCACCGCAAGGGCCAGGATCAAATAAATCCCCATCAGTACGTTGTAATCCCGCACCATAATCGCGCGATACATCATGGAGCCGATACCGGGCCAGGAGAATACGATTTCTATCAGCGTGGAGCCGGACACGACGTAAGCCAGGTTGATGCCGAAGACGGTCAGCACCGGCAAAATGGCGTTTTTCAGAATGTATTTGCGGAAAATCTTTTTCTCGCTCATGCCCGTTACGCGGAAGGTCATGATGTAATCGTCCGCCATCACCTGCATGACCGAGGTTTTGGTGATACGAAAATAGCTGGGAATCTGAATCGCGATCAAAGCGGAACAGGGGAGAACCATGTGCTTCAGAACATCCAGCACATGCGCAGCACCGGTGTAGCCTGCCCGCAGATTGTACATGCCCTGCGTGGGAAGCCACTTGAGATTGGTCGCAAACAGCAAAATACCCATCATGCCAACCCAGAAGGACGGCATGGAATTGAAAAGGTACGCGATGCTGGAAAAAAACCTATCCAAAAGCCCGCCATGGTTTTTTCCGGCGTACAGGCCAAGCCAGCAGCCGATAATGACTGCCAGGATAGCGCTGGTGCCGGAAAGCAGCAGAGAATTGCCGAAGCGTTCGCCAATCAGCACGCTGACAGGCTGGGAGTACGCGAAGGACTGGCCCAGGTCTCCATGAAAAAGGTTGGAAATGTATTTCCACAGGCGCACATGAAAGGGCTGATCCAGACCAAACTCGATGGTAAGGGATTCAAGGACTTCCTCCGTCAGCGTATCCGCCCCGGCGAGAATTCGGACAGGATCGCCCGGCGCCATATTGATAATCACGAAGTTCAGCACGATGACCACGAATACAATAAAAAAGGCTGTGACCATCTTTTTTAATAAATATCGCTGCATCTCCCCGCCTCCTTATGCCGTAATGAACACCAGACAGACGCTGGATGACGGCGCCTGTCTGGTGAAGGGGTGCCTGGCTTAGTCGATGACCACCTTGGCGTAGCTGTTGTCGCTGACGTCGGGGGTCTGATCAATGTAGGGAATGCCGGAAATATTGCTTCTGCAAATGTAGTAGGTGGTCATTTCCACAACAGGGATGATGGGCAACTCTTCCGCCTGGATCTCCTGGATCCGGCGATAGCAGGCGCCGCGCTCCTCGTCCTTGGTGAGGGTGCGGGCCTTTTCAAGCAGCTCGTCCACTTCAGCATTGGAATAGTGGGAGTAGTTGGCCATACCGCCGGTGCCAATGCGCTTGGACATGGCGTCGGGGTCGGGGCCCTGATAGCCGTTGAGCATGGCCATATCGAAATCGCCGTTCACCACGCGGTCGTTCCAGGCGGCGCTCTCCAGCACGGTCAGCTTCATGTTGATGCCGGCTTCCTTCAGGTTGGACTGCATGACCTTGCCGCAATCCGCGTAAGAGCCGCTGGAGAAGACCAGCATTTCGATTTCAATGTAGTAGCCGTTGCTGTCCGCCGTGTAGCCGGCGTCTTCCAGAACCTTGCGGGCCTGCGCCACATCACGCTGGCCGATGTCGGCGTCCGCGTTGAAAGCCCACTCGCAGTAAGGCGGATAGAAGCCATAGGCCGGGGGCATCAGGCCGTTGGTTCCCTTGCGGGAGATTTCCTCACGGTCGATGGAAAGGGCGACGGCCTTGCGCACTGCCCAGGTCATCTTTTCGCTTTCCATGTTCATGGCAATCTGATAACGGCGGGCGGCGCTGGAATAGCCCAGTTTGTACTGGGGATCCTGCAGCAGAGCGGGCACCTGGGAATTGGGCACCGGCTTGAGCATGTCGATTTCGCCGTTGAAGAAGGCCTGCAGGGCGGTATCGGAGTCGGGGATGACCTGGAAGATCAGGCGCTCCACATCGGGTTCGCCCAGGTGGTAGTCGGGGTTTTTCTCCAGCACGATGCTGATGCCGCGGTCATAACTGACAAACTTGTAAGCGCCGGTGCCCACGGGGTTGGTCGTGGCGGCCGCGCAGGTCTTCCAGTCCTCCACATCCTTGTACAGATGCTCGGGCAGGATGAAGTTGCCGTACCAGGCCAGGGTTCCCAGAATGGGCGCGTTGGGCGCCTTGAGTACCATGACAAAGGTGTTTTCGTCAGGGCAGCTCATTTCCGCCACGGAGTTGTTAAGCTCCTGAGAGATGACGCCGCTGTTCTTCATAATCATGTCGTAGGTGAAGGCAACGTCCTCCGAGGTGAAGGCCTCGCCGTCATGCCACTTGACGCCCTTGCGCAGGTTAAAGGTGTAGGTCAGGCCGTCATCGGAGATGGTGTAGGTTTCGCACAGGTTAGGCACGATTTCGTTGTTCCAGTTCAGCTGGAACAGACCGTCGAACATATTCTGGAACACGGGCCAGCCATGATCGTCGGCCTGGGCGACAGGGTTGAAGCATTTGGGGTCTTCCGACATAGCGACAATGAAGGTTTCGTTATCATCGTCGGCCAATGCTGCGGGCGCCATGACGCTGATGGCCAGGCACAGCATGAGCAGCAGGGATACAATTTTCTTTACCATAAGTACCTTCCTCTCCTATAAGAATGTTTTCTATGCAACTTCACGAATGTGAAGATACATATTCGGCGGTGAGCAGGCCGCAAACGACCTGCACGGTGACCAGGTTGCGGATGGGGGTGATCTGATAATTCATGTTTTCTTCCAGGTAGGCGCACTCCGAATCCAACAGCGCCTCAGCGTCCGCGTGCGCTTTTTTCAGCGCGTCCATCTGGGCGGAATCGAAATGCCGCTGGGCGGCACGGTCAAGCTCAAAGGCGATGGCGCGGGTGAGCAGGCAAAGGTTGGTGCAGCGGAAATAGCGCATGACATACAGGTTGTCAAACATCTGCGCCTGGGTGGCCTTCCCCGCGCATTGAGGAGATTTGGCCCATGCGCGCTGCGCCTGAATGCTTTCCGCGCCGCCCAGCTTTTCGTCCAGCGCGCGGCGGAAATAGTTGTCCTCCGGGCTGAGCAGGCTGATAACGGCGTCGTAAACCTGGCGGGTCTGCGCATCCAGCTTTTCTTTCATGTCGCAGCTTTCCAGAATGACATCGCTGCGGTCGCGATCGGTATAGGAGGTGTCGTCGATTTTATCCGAGTAGAAATAGGGCAGCTCGCAAACGAAGGTCGTGGTGCGGTCCTTGCCGTCACGGTTGGCGTATTCATCGCTGCTGGTGCCGTAATCGCGCTTGGCGGCGGGATCCTGGTTGGTGAAGCGCTCCGTATAATCGTAGGAATCCTTCGCCTTCATCATTTGGAAGACCGCGGGGGCAAAGGATACGGCATAGGGGGTTTCGGCTTCACCCAGCTTGCGGGGGACGCCCATTTGCTTGGTGATGTCATAGAACTTGGGATACAGCTCAGGAATGTCCTTGCTGATGTACCAATAGGCGCCCCCGAAACCGAGGTTGTGCAGGGAAAACATAAATTCGGGATGCAGGGTGTCAATCAGCTCCATCAGCACCTCGGTTTCGGGAATGGGGCTGTTGAAGTGCAGCTTCTTATACGTCACGGGGAAAGTCCATTCCACCTGATCACGGAATGCGGGACGGAAATAGTGGTGCATATAATTGGTGATGCCAAAGGGTCCCTTGAACCATCCCTCGTTCATGCGGCTGCCGTCGATATCAATGCACTTAATGAAATACCATGTATAATCCAGCTCTTTCTCCAGCTGCGGGTTGGAGGCAAGCTCACGGGTCAGAAAATCGACCGTCAGGGAACCGATGGGCTCGTTGGGATGGGGGCATGCAAAAACCAGAGCGTTTTTGGAGCCGTGGCCAATTTTGATCAGCTGAATAGGCGAGCCTTGCCGGGAATGGCCCACGCAGCTTACCTCGACACGGTCGGGAAAATCCTTGGCCAGCTGTGCGGTGCTGCTGTCCAGCTCATCGACGGTCAGAAAGCAAGAATAATCAGGAATGCGCTTTACGATATTAGCTAAATCCATCGTCAGTTTCCACCTTTCTTCGCCAGGAACAGGATGTTTAAAAATGCAATCCATATCGTCTGGTCCTTCTGATATGAGCAACATGGATAGTATATATTAAAAACAAGTAATTTTCAAACAAAAAGAAAGATTTTCCGCCATTTTGATCGTTTTTTTTATGTTTTCCCGCCCGTTATTTGGAAGGGATGGAAATAATGACAATTCAGAGGCGTCTATTATGACACATGTATGAATATGCGAGAACCTATTCTATTTTTGCAAGGGCAGGCTGGCGTCAGGCTGGCAGATGGAGAGAACTCACATTTTGCATAAAAGCGGCGAAAATTCTGCATATATGCATGGCTCGCGTGGTGCTTCAAACGATTGCAACACAAAAAATCATCGCCTGGTTCATACAGAACACAAGGCGATGATGAAGAGGTGCCACCCGGATTTGAACCGGGGAATAAAGGTTTTGCAGACCTTTGCCTTACCACTTGGCGATGGCACCAAATAATTGGAGCGGTAGACGGGGCTCGGACCCGCGACCTCCACCTTGGCAAGGTGGCGCTCTACCAACTGAGCTACTACCGCACATGTGCCTTGGGGCGGAATCGAACCACCGACACGCAGATTTTCAGTCTGCTGCTCTACCGACTGAGCTACCAAGGCGTATAATGGCGACCCGGAAGGGGCTCGAACCCTCGACCTCCAACGTGACAGGCTGGCGCTCTAACCAACTGAGCTACCGGGCCATCCTTGTAATGGTGGGAACAACAGGGCTCGAACCTGTGACCCTCTGCTTGTAAGGCAGATGCTC
>CANOHT010000006.1 GCA_947565865.1 uncultured Clostridia bacterium | reverse complement strand
CTACTTTCTCCACGGAGAAAGTAGCAAAGAGGTCTGGGGGCGGCTAAATTGAACAAGCTCCGTAGCCGTCTACAATTCGGCATTGTCGCAGAGACGCAGGCGCTGTCCCCACTCTGTGCCTCATTGGAACTGCGTACCGCTTCATCCGCCACTGGCGGCGCGGTACTCCGTTCGCCCCAGGCCCCTGTGGCAAAGCGTGTTGTGTGTGCAAAAGTCCTCCAGGCGGATGCCGGCCTGTCACCTGATGCTTCCCCCATTCTGACTGACCGTGCAGTTTTCCATATCAAAGGCCAGCTCGCCAACCCGGGCTTCCGACAGATAAAGGGAGACGCCCTCCAGGGCGTACCGCTCTTTTCAGAAACGATAAAAATCGCTGCCGTAACGGAGGGTGATGCCGTCGTCCTCCCGGGCGATGGCGACCCGCTGTCCGGCTGATGCACCGCCGTCATGGGAGAGGCGGCGACGCGCCAAGGCTGACGCTTGTCCGCCTTTTCCGCTACGATCATCCGATGATCATAGCGCTCGCTGATGACCCTATGCAGGGTGAGTTCGCCGCGCTTATAGTCTTCCGCGAGGCATACCGCCTGTTTGCAGTCGGGCGTGTTCATGAAAACGGCCAGGCGCATTCCAGGAATTGGCCAGAGCTGTGCCGGTCAGCAGCAGGCCGAGGAGCAGCACCGGGCATAGGCAGCGGTCATTCGTCAGCGTCTCTCCTTTCGTATTCTGTCCAACGAATGAAAAAATGGGCCCTATACTGCATGAGAGACTACGTTTTGGTTTTTTTCTGTTCCTTGTCTTGACAATTTTTCTTCAGGTCGGTATGCTATCATTGTTATGGTATACGTTTCACTCCCTGGGAATCTAAAACTTTACCAATGAACGGAGAGAACCCCATGGAACGCGAACACTTTTCCTCCCGCCTGGGCTTCATCCTGATTACGGCGGGCTGCTCCATCGGCCTGGGAAACATTTGGCGCTTCCCCTATATCACGGGAAAATACGGCGGAGCCTCCTTCGTGCTGCTGTATTTGCTGTTCCTGGTTATTCTGGGGCTGCCCATCGTGGTGATGGAGTTCGCCGTAGGCCGAGCCAGCCAGCGCAGCACCGCCCAATCCTTCAACATGCTGGAGCCGAAGGGCACCAAATGGCACGGCTTCAAATACGTCGCCATCGCGGGCAATTACCTGCTGATGATGTTCTATACCGTCATCAGCGGCTGGCTGCTGTATTATTTTGTCGAGATGGCCAAGGGCAGCTTTCAGACCCTGGATACCAACGGTGTCAAGGACTTCTTCGGCGGCCTGATGGGCAGCCCGGACATCATGATCCTGTACACGTTCGTCATCATTGCTCTGGCCTTTATGATTTGCGCCTTTGGCGTACAGAAGGGCGTGGAGCGGGTCACTAAGGTTATGATGACCTGCCTTTTGCTGCTCCTGTTTGCTCTAGCCGTGCGCGCTGTTACCCTGCCGGGTGCGGCGGAGGGCCTGCGGTACTACCTGTATCCCGACTTTGGCGCCATGGTGAAGGCGGGGCTTTCCGAAAGCGTCTATGCGGCCATGGGGCAGGCGTTCTTTACCCTGAGCATCGGTATCGGCGCGCTGTCGGTCTTCGGCAGCCGCATTGACAAGAGCCACTCGCTGACCAGCGACGCGATCTACATGTGTGTGCTGGATACGGCGGTGGCGCTGCTGGCGGGTCTGATCATTTTCCCGGCCTGCTTCAGCTTTGGCGTGCAGCCCGATAGCGGCCCCAATCTGCTGTTTATCACCATGCCCAACGTTTTCAACGCCATGGGCGGCGGAAGGCTGTGGGGCGCGCTGTTCTTCCTGTTCATGGTCTTTGCCGCGCTGACCACGGTCATTGCTGTCATCGAGCATATCATCACCTACACCATGGATGCCCTGGGCTGGAGCCGCGGCAAGGCGGTGGCGGTCAACTTCGTGGCGCTGCTGGTGCTGTCCCTGCCCTGTGTGTTTGGCTTCAATCTGTGGAGCGGCTTCCAGCCTTTGGGCGCACAATCCACAGTCCTGGATTTGGAGGACTTCATCCTCAGCAACAACATCATGCCGCTGGGCAGCGTGGTCTTCCTGCTGTTCTGTACCCGCCGCTATGGCTGGGGCTGGGACGCCTTTTACCAGGAGACCTCTCTGGGCAAGGGCCTGGCCTATCCCCGCTGGGCACGGAAGTACATTTCCTATGCGCTGCCGCTGATTGTTCTGGCGGTGTTCATCAGCGGATATGTATCGTTCCTGACGAAATAAGGGTACTGCCTGAGCGGCTTAAGGGGCTGGGGCCTGACTGGCCGCCTCAGTTCCTGGTCGGGCAGGTCTGCAAGGAAGCTTGGTCAGCCGTACAAGCGTCCCGCCGTCATTGAACCGTACCAGCCCTCAAAGAAAAAACCCGCCTGCTGCAGTTTCTACTCTGCAGCAGGCGGGTTTTTGTTCATGCGTGTTTACTCCGTCGGCGTCACCAGGGCGCGGAAATGCTGGCCGTTCCGCTGGGCAGGCAGAGGCTCTTCCTCCAGCGCCTCCACGCAGCGCAGCTGGCCGTCCAGATAGCGCAGCAGCTCGTCCGCCGCATCCCGCAGGCGATTCATCACCGCGCCGTAGCGCAGGCTCAGCACCTCCCAGCCGAAGCGCTTCATGTCCCGCTCCCACAGTGTCCGATGGCAGCGCTGAAGCTCCTCGTACAGTGCCAGCAGCCGGGGAATATCGTTCTCCGCCGCCTGCCGCAGATAGGCGGCGTCCTTGGCGAGGTAACGCGACCGCAGATCGCGCACCAGCAGCGCCTTCCCCTCCGCGACACGCATCAGCAAAGCGGCATAGCGGCATTCCAGCCGATCATCATATGCGGAAAGCACATTCAGCGCCCGGCGCGCCCTGTCGATGGCGGCGTCTGCGCTGTCATCCCCCCATGTCATCAGCGGGTAGAGGATGTCGCACCAGATCAGACCCTTGCCCGTGCGCTGATCCTTGGCGCTGGGGTAGAACTCACCATAGGCGCGCAGCACATCGTAGGGCAGGCCCGTCAGGCAGGCACAGGCTCCTTCTACCTCGGAGAAGGGATAATCGGCGCCCTGCCATGCGGCCTCGGAGAAAATCGGCAGCAGTCCGGATGCCAGGAATTGATTGGTTTCCGCGCCGTCATCCCCCCACATGGTCGCCAGAACCATTTGGGTGCCATGCTTGGCGCAGGCGCGCAGGGCAGGGAGCATGGTAGCCTCCGTGCGCTTCACCTGGGGCAGGAAGCCCGACCAGGTCCAGATGCCGCCGGCGAAGACCGTATCGGGCGTCATCCGCTCATGAGCGGAAAGCATCCGGTCATAGAAGGATTCGTCATCATGATAATAATCCCAATAGCACAGGCTGACCGGCGGCAGAGCGTCGATGACGTGCTGGGGCACCTCGGCTTCCAGGTCGTAATAGTCGTGCGTCTTGGAGCCCAAATGGAAGAACATATCGCTCCACATGATGGGTTCAAATCCCACCTGACGGCAGATGTCCGTGACCCGGGCCAGGTGCCGGTTCAGCAGCAGGAAACGGTCGGTGGGGCCGTGCTTGTGGTAGTAACGGCCCAGCCCCACGCCGTCAGCCTCATCCATGCCGATATGAATGCGGTTCGTGCGCACGGCATTGCGCATGGCGCGGATGGCCGCCTCAATCAAGCGATAAACCGCTTCGTCGTTCGCCAGGAGGATGTCCGGGTTATCCTGAAGGGCATGGCTTTCCTTCCATTGCAGAAACTGCGCAAGGTGGGCCAGGGTCTGGATGCAGGGCACCAGCTCCACGCCCATGGAGGCGGCGTAGCTGTCGATCTCCCGCAGCTCCGCCTGGGTATAGCGCCCCCGGAGATGGCCGAAGTACGGATACTCCGGCACCTCATAGGTATCCTCGGTATAGAGCATCAGCAGGTTCAGCCCCAGGGCAGCCAGCTGGTCAATATAGCGCTTGACGGCCTCTACCTTCATCACCGAGCCCCGGGACATATCCAGCATCACCCCGCAGGAGGCAATATGGCGCCGCTGGACAGTATCCATCTTCCGACGCCCCTCCCGAAGGGCGCGGCTGAGCAGAAAGTAGCCCCTGGCAAGGGCGTTGGCATCCTCCGCGACAACACAGGCCTCCTCGCCCGTCAGGGTGACGCGCAGTCCCTCGCCCTCCGCCACGCGGACGGCCCAGGGAAGCATCACGCCGGTGATGCGGGCGACCCGGTCTCGAATCGCCTCGCTATCCTGGATAAAAGCCATGGCAGGTTCCTCCTTATCTGATGTATCAAGCGTTCTGTTTCATGATTCGCCGCGGAGGAGGCCAACCCCTTTTCCGCGACGGAGCGGAGGCTCATTGCACAAGGATGACTACTCCGCGCTGCGCAGAATCTTCGCCATGCTTTTGCCGCCGGCCAGCTCATCCACCAGCTTGTCCAGGTAGCGAATTTCCCGCATCAGCGGATCCTCAATGGTTTCAACCCGCACGCCGCAAACCCTGCCTGTAATCAGGCTCCTGTTGGGGTTGAGGCGGGGCGCGCCAAGGAAGAAGTTGCCATAAGCAATAGACGAGGCCAGCAGCGCATCCAGGGCGTCAGGCTCATACCCGGTCAGCCACAGGATCAGCTGACGAACCTCCGCTTCTGTCCGGCCCTTGCGCACGGCCTTATTCACCAGCAGCGGATAAACCTTGTCCAGGGGCATAGCAAAAACCTTGGCATTATCCATGGCGGATCATCTCCTGTCTGAAAATAAGGACAAAGGAAGCCGGCGGCGGGCATAAGCGATGCTTCCGGCCGCCGCCGGCTTCCATACAGAGCGGTTTTGTCCAAGGGCATCCGGGAATCTTCCTCATCCCACGGCCTCGTTGGCGGTTTCCTGCTGCATCAGCAGCCACAATTCATCCTGGCCCTCCAGGAAGGTTTCGGGGCTGCCGGGGACGCCAGCGGCGTCAAAGGACACCGTCAGGTTCACATAGACGGCGGCGTAAGGGCTGCCCGCCAGGCTGATGGCGCTGTTCAGGCTCCCCTTGACGCCGCTGAAGTCGCGGGTACCCAGGGTCTGGGCTTCCAGCGCGGTGGTAGCCACATAGACCCTCGCCTTGTCGATGGAGCCGTCGATGCTACTATCCACCGCCGCGGAGACGGTGAGCATCCCGCCGGAGACGGAGAAGGTCACCGCGCCCAGGGTATATGCGCCGCTGGCATGAAGCGGGACGGTCATGGAGGTTCCCTCCAACGCCTCGGCATCCAGCAGCGTCGCCGTCTTCCAGCTGCTCGCGCCGGACAGGCTTGACAGGGGATACCCCACCGAGCAGGCGGCGTTGTCCCGCAGGCGCGGCATCACCCGGGTAACGGTAAAGTCATGGCTCGCGCCGTCTTCCGCGACAGATACGCTGTAAAGCGTATCGCCGCCGTTGTAGGGCAGATATATGTCCTCCGAGCGGAAGGAACCGCTCTGGTCGGCATAGCTGCGCTGATAGATCACGCTGCCGTCGCCCTGCGTAACGGTGAGGGTGACAGCGCCCTCCGCCGTCAGAGGGCACAGAACCCGCAGATACTCCCTGTCGCTGGTGTAGGCGGCGCAGACACTGGCGGCCTCGACGGTCATGACATCCTCGGCGGCAAGGGATGGCGGGACGTATACTGTCAGCGCCAGGGCAAAAAGCAGAGCCGATAGTCGTTTCATGCTTATGTGATCTCCTTCAATTGGATTGTCGATCAATCATATAACGGCCGCCGCCCCGGCTTTCATCCCTGGCGCGTGTGAAGTCAGCGGACGATGAGGTTCACCAGCCGCCCGGGGACGAAGATGAGCTTCGTCAGGGTCTTGCCGTCCAGGTACTTCCGCAAATCGGGATGACCGGGCAGCTCCTTTTCGGCCTGCTCGCGGGTCATGTCGGCGGGCACCAGGATGCGGCCGCGAACCTTGCCGCACACCTGCACGGCGATCTCGATTTCGCTCTTAACCATGGCGGCCTCGTCCCATTGGGGCCAGGGCTGACGGTAAATCGGCTCGCCGAAGCCCTGGGTCTCCCACATTTCCTCGGTGATGTGGGGAGCCACGGGGTTGAGCAGCTTCAGCAGGGTCTTCAGCTCCTCACGGGTGGCGCCGCCGCAGGCGTAGAACTCGTTGACCAGGGACATCATCGCCGCGATGGCGGTGTTGTACTTCATGGCCTCATAGTCCTGGGAAACCTTCTTGATGGTCTCATGCATCAGGGCGTTGTTCTTGTCGGAGTAGCCCTCGCCGGGGAGGAGCATTTCCTGCAGGCGCCACACCCGGTCCAGGAAGCGGCGGCAGCCCTTGGCGCCGTTGGTTGACCACGGGATGGCCTGGTCAAAGGCGCCCATGAACATTTCGTACAGGCGGAAGGCGTCCGCGCCGATCTCGTCGATGATATCGTCGGGGTTGATGACGTTGCCCCGGGACTTGGACATCTTCTCGCCGTTCTCGCCCAGAATCATACCGTGGCTGGTGCGCTTCTGATAGGGTTCCGGCGCGGAAATCACACCGATGTCGTGGAGGAACAGATGCCAGAAGCGGCTGTACAGAAGGTGCAGGGTGGTATGCTCCATGCCGCCGTTGTACCAGTCCACGGGCAGCCAGTAATCAAGGGCTTCCTTGCTGCCGATGCCGCCGTCAAAGTGGGGATCGCAGTAGCGCATGAAGTACCAGCTGGAGCCGGCCCACTGGGGCATGGTGTCGGTCTCGCGCCTGGCGGGGCCGCCGCAGCAGGGGCAAACGGTATTGACCCACTCCGTCATGACGGACAGGGGGGACTCGCCGGAATCGGTAGGTTCATAATTTTCAACGTTGGGCAGCAGCACGGGCAGCTGCTCCTCGGGCACGGGGACAATGCCGCACTTGCCGCAGTGGATGACCGGGATGGGCTCGCCCCAGTAGCGCTGACGGCTGAACACCCAGTCGCGCAGTTTATAATTGACCTTGCGCTCGCCCAGGCCTTCCTTGACCAGGTAGTCGATGATGGCCTTCTTGGCTTGGGCTACCGTCATGCCGTCCAGGAAGCCGGAGTTGACCATCACGCCGTCCTGGATGTTGGTGTAAGCCTCCTTGTCGATGTCGCCGCCGGCCACCACCTCAATCAGGGGCATGCCGAACTTCCGCGCGAACTCCCAGTCCCGGGTATCATGGGCAGGCACAGCCATGATGGCGCCCGTGCCGTAGGACATCAGCACATAGTCGGACAGCCAGATGGGAATCTCCCGGCCGTTGACGGGGTTCACGGCCCGCAGGCCCTCCAGCATCACGCCGGTCTTTTCCTTCGCCAGCTCAGCGCGCTCGAAGTCGCTCTTCTTGGCGGCTTCCGCCCGATAGGTCATGCAGGCGTCAAAGTTGGCGATGTGATCCCGCAGCCGGTCGATCATGGGATGCTCGGGGGAAAGCACCATATACGTCGCGCCGAAGAGCGTATCGGGACGGGTGGTATAGATGCGGATTTTCTCATCCCCCGCGGTGAGGGCAAAATCGACTTCTGCGCCCTCGCTGCGGCCGATCCAGTTGCGCTGCTGGGTCTTGACCTTCTCGATGAAGTCCACACCATCCAGGCCGTCCAGCAGCTTCTGGGCATAGTCGGTGATTTTCAGCATCCACTGGGTCTTGACCTTGCGGATGACCTGGCTGCCGCAGCGCTCGCACACGCCGCCCACAACTTCCTCATTGGCCAGGCCGCACTTGCAGGAGGTACACCAGTTGATGGGCATCTCCGCCTTGTAGGCCAGGCCATGCTTGAGCAGCTGAAGGAAGATCCACTGGGTCCAGCGGAAGTAGTTGGGGTCGGTGGTATCCACCTCCCGGGTGTAGTCAAAGGAGAAGCCGATCTTTTTCAGCTGCTCCCGGAAATGGTCGATGTTCTTCTGGGTAACGGCGGCCGGATGCACCTTGTTCTTGATGGCGTAGTTCTCCGTGGGCAGGCCGAAGGCGTCCCAGCCGATGGGGAACAGCACGTTGTACCCCTCCATGCGGCGCTTGCGGGCGATGATGTCCATGGCCGTGTTGGAGCGGGGATGGCCCACATGCAGGCCCTGGCCCGACGGATAGGGGAACTCGATCAGCCCGTAAAACTTGGGCTTGTCGTACTCCGCCTTCGCCTCGAAGGCATGGCTGTCCTCCCAGATTTTCTGCCACTTGGCTTCAATGATTTTGGGTTCGTAAGCCTTGATTTCCATGGTTTTCCTCCTTGCGGATGGGAAAAGTAAAAGCCGCCCCATCCTTGCGTTATGCTGCAAAGACGAAACGGCTTGTTTCGCGGTACCACTTTGCTTGCCGGAGGGATTCCCCCGGCCCCTCATCATGCGCAATAACGGGCGCGTCCGCCAGCTCTCGCCGGTTCGCTCCGGGGCGAGCGGCTCCCGCCGGTCACGCCGCGTTTCCACCCTCCGCGGCTCTCTTGGCTGACCGGGAACAGGAACGTTCCCTTTCACTGCGAAATCATTTGATAGTATAGCATTTCAACCGACGGAAAGTCAAGACCTTCCTTGAAAAAGCGATAGAAAGAAGGGGCTGCGGCGTTATCATGAAGCCTTCGCTCATCCGTCGGCGCGCCATCCGAAGCATATGGGGCAGCAGAAAATTTCCATCCAGGGCTTGACAGAGGGAGTTAGATGTGCTAAACTTCGTACCAGGTCATTAAATTAGTCATGACTAACCTGCGAATTAGCCATAGCTAATCGAAAGGGGGAGGAAGCATGCCGCTGGGGATGGCAAAGGTCGGCGAGGAAGGTATGATTCAGTGCGTCAAGGGGCGGGACAGCGTGCGGCAGCATCTGGTGGAGCTGGGCTTTGTCCAGGGAGAACGGGTATGGGTCATCAGCGAATGGGGCGGCAGCATGATTCTGTGCGTCAAGGGCAGCCGCGTCGCGCTGGATCGGGCCTTGGCCATGCGGATTCTTCTATGAAAAAAGGGAGGCAAACAGTATGAAAACGCTCAAGCAGGTTCCCATTGGCGGAACAGCGACCATCGTCAGGCTCCACGGAGAGGGCGCTATCAAGCGGCGCATCATGGACATGGGGCTGACCAAGGGCACATCCGTCATTGTACGGAAGGTCGCGCCCCTGGGCGATCCCCTTGAATTGACGGTTCGGGGCTATGAGCTGTCGCTGCGCAAGAGCGACGCGGACTTGATCGAGGTGTGCTGAGCGCCGTTCCCCCGATTTGGAAGGGCGCTTTTTGATCGGCATTTGGTTAGTTATTTCTAACTTAAAAAGGAGAGGATGACCCATGGACATCAAGCTGGCCTTGGCGGGCAATCCCAACTGCGGCAAAACCACCATGTTCAACGATCTGACCGGCTCCCGGCAGCATGTGGGCAACTGGCCCGGCGTGACGGTGGAGAAAAAGGAAGGCGCGCTCCGGGACGCGGAAAACGTGATCGTCCAGGATCTTCCAGGCATTTACAGCCTGTCGCCCTATACCCTGGAAGAGGTGGTGGCTCGGGACTACCTGGTGGGACAGCGGCCCGACGCCATCCTGAACCTGGTGGACGCCGCCAACATCGAGCGCAACCTTTACCTCACCACGCAGCTGGCGGAGCTGGGCATTCCCATGGTGATCGCGCTAAACATGATCGACATCGTGCGGAAAAACGGCGATCGCGTCCATTTGCAGAAGCTGAGCGCTGCGCTGCGCTGCCCAGTGGTGGAGACCTCCGCCCTGAAGGGCGAGGGCTCGCTGGACGCGGCCAAAGCCGCCGCGAAGCTTGCCCGGGAAGGCGGCGACGCGCCGGTGCTCCAGGTCTTCACCGGGGAGGTGGCGGAAGCCATCACCCGCATTGAGGGGCTGATAGCCGGACATGTGGAAGCCCGCTTTCTCCGCTGGTACGCCGTGAAGCTCTTTGAGGGCGACGAGAAGTCGCGCGCGAAGCTGACCCTGCCCGCCAACGTGACGGAGGCCGTCGCGGCCATTGTGGCGGACGTCGAAAACCGCCTGGATGATGACGCGGAATCCATCATCACCAACCAGCGATACGCCTTCATCCAACAGGTGATGAAGGATTGCGTACATCAAGGCAGGCCGCGGGGCAGCCTGACCGTATCGGACAAGATCGACCACATCGTGACGCACCGTATCCTGGGCCTGCCGATTTTCGCGGCGGTGATGTTCCTGGTGTACTACATTGCGGTGAGTACCATCGGCACCCTGCTGACCGACTTCACCAACGACGTGTTTGTGGCGGAATGGTTTCAGAAGCCTGTCCGCGCCTGGCTGACGGACATCGGTGCTGCCTCCTGGCTCATAGGGCTGGTTTGCGACGGCATCATCGCAGGCTGCGGCGCCGTGCTGGGCTTCGTGCCGCAGATGCTGGTGCTGTTCCTGCTCCTGGCCATCCTGGAGGACTGCGGCTATATGGCCCGTATCGCCTTCATCATGGATCGTGTTTTCCGCCGCTTTGGCCTGTCCGGCAGGAGCTTCATCCCCATGATGATCGGCACAGGCTGCGGCGTCCCCGGCATCCTGGCTTCCCGCACCATTGAAAGCGACCGCGACCGCAAAATGACCATCATGACCACCACCTTCATCCCGTGCAGCGCCAAAATGCCCATCATTGCCCTGATCGCGGGCGCACTCTTTGGCAACGCCGGTTGGGTGGCGGCCTCGGCCTACTTCATCGGCGTGGCGGCTGTGGTTTTCTCCGGTATACTGTTGAAAAAAACCCGCCTCTTCGCCGGGGAGTCCGCCCCCTTTGTCATGGAGCTGCCTGCCTACCACCTGCCCGCCCCCGGCAATGTGCTGCGCAGCCTGTGGGAGCGCGGTTGGAGCTTTATCAAGCGCGCTGGTACGGTGATCCTGGTTTCCGCCGTGGTGATCTGGTTTACGCAGACCTACGGCTGGGAAGCGCAGCAGTCTGAACAGCTCATCGACGGCATGGCGGTCGCCGCCGAGTCCGCGCCTGTGGTCTTTGGCGAGGTGGAAGATACGGATCATTCCATCCTGGGCCGCGCCGGTTCCGTGGTTGCGCCTGTATTCTCGCCCCTGGGCTTTGGCGATTGGAGGCCCACCGTGGCCACGGTGCTGGGCCTGGTGGCGAAAGAAGAGGTTGTCAACGTCTTCGGTATCGTCTATAATACGGATACGGCGGATATGGACACCGCCACGCTGCTGGAGGAGGGCTCTGACGATGATTTGTCGGCAGGCCTTCAGCCCATCGCGGCCGGCTTTGACGAAACCAGCGGAGGTCACGGCGCCCTGGCGGCCTACGCCTTTATGATCTTCAACCTGCTTTGCGCGCCCTGCTTCGCGGCCATCGGCGCCATCAAGCGGGAGATGAACAGCGGCAAGTGGACGCTGCTTGCCATCGGGTATCAGTGCGCCCTGGCTTACGCCATGGCTCTGATCGTTTTCCAGCTGGGACTGATGGTCAGCGGCATATTCAACCTGTGGACGGCGGCGGCGCTACTGCTGCTGGCGGGGCTGATTTACCTGCTTGTCCGTCCCAATCCCTACGACGAACATCACCTGACCCGGCGCATTCAGCGCGCGAAAGGAGCTTGATTGATGTCTACCCTGATTGTTGGGCTGGCGGTCGTCCTGCTGGTGAGCGCGGCGCTATGGAAGATTATCGCGGATCGAAAGGCCGGCAAGGGCAGCTGCGGAGGAGATTGCTCCAAATGCAAGGGCTGTCATTAACACGGGCCGCGTTACATGCCTCGGCGGGACATCCCTTGCTTGCGGCTCCGCTGCCGGTCGCTTCCCGCCCTGATACGCGCCTCTTTTCCTTTCCTCATATCACAATGAAAGTCAAGGCCTTCAAGCCTTGATTTTTTTGCAGGCCTCGATATGATGGGAGAGAAGGGATATCAAGAATGGTATTCAATGCTTAAGGCGCTCTGAAGGGGTGCAGCCTCCTTCGGATTTAGTTCTTTCACTTTTCCTGCTGGGATAGAACGAGTGGCAAGTCGGAACCTCGAAAATTTTTGTATGCCCTGAAATGCAGTTGCGCCGCCTCCCTTTCCGCCGCGCATCAAGCGGCTTAACCGCTTATTCAGGCGCGCCAAAAGGCAAGCCCTTTCTTTCGCGCATTTGTCAGGCCGATAAGGGATTGTATCCTTTTTGCGCGTTCACGCTCGTCCGAGCAAGCAGGAGCGTCTTTCTGTTCCGCCTGCCCCACCGCCTGCCCAATTTCCCTCTATCGAAAAATAGCAAAACCCGAAAAGAAGCGCGCAAAAAAAGGGCTTCAGCCGTTATGGCTGAAACCCTGTTGGTCTTCTATTCAGTACGGTGCAAAGCCTTTTGGGCGGCGAGGATGGTGTCCCCTGATCCGCATACACCCTGGGCTTGAGACAGACATGGGCTGGGTTGGTTATTCCCACTCAATACTCGCCGGGGGCTTGGAGGTCACATCCAGCACCACGCGGTTAACGTGTGGCACCTCATTGACGATGCGTGAGGAAATCTTCTCCACCACATCGTAGGGCAGGCGGGCCCAGTCGGCGGTCATGAAGTCGTCGGTGGTGACGGCGCGCAGGGCCACGGTATAGTCGTAGGTGCGCTCGTCTCCCATGACGCCCACGGAGCGAACGCCTGTCAGCACGGTAAAGTACTGGTGGACGCGCTCTGTCAGACCGGCCAGCTTGATTTCTTCACGGAGAATCGCATCGGATGTCCGGACGATGCCGACCTTTTCCGGTGTCAGGTCGCCCATGACGCGGATGGCCAGCCCGGGGCCAGGGAAGGGCTGACGCCACACCAGATCGTGGGGCAGGCCCAGGGTTTCGCCCAAAGCGCGTACCTCGTCCTTGAATAGCATCCGAAGGGGCTCGATCAGCTCGGTGAAGCCAAGCTCCTTGGGCAGGCCGCCCACATTATGATGGCTCTTGATAACCGATGCGCCCGTGGCCTGACCGCTTTCGATGACGTCGGGATAAATGGTGCCCTGGGCGAAATAATCCAGCTTGCCCAGGAGCTCGGCTTCCGCCTTGAAGACCTTGATGAAGTCCGAGCCGATGATCTTGCGCTTGCTTTCCGGGTCAGCCACCCCGGCCAGATCGCGGTAGAACAGCTCCGCCGCATCGGAACGGATGAAGCGCACCGGGAACAGCTTGGTGAACACCTCCACCACCTGTTCGCTCTCGCCCTGGCGCATGAAGCCGTGATCCACATAGACGCAGGTCAGTCGATTGCCGATTGCCTTGTAGATCAACGCCGCCGCTACCGAGGAATCCACGCCGCCGGACAGCGCCAGCAGCACCGTGCCCGTGTCGCCAACGGTTTGGCGGATCGCGCGGATGGCCGTCTGAGCGTAGGCGGTCATGGTCCAGTCGCCCTTGCAGCCGCAGCGATTCAGGAAATTCCCAATGACCATCCGGCCTTCCGCCGAATGCGTTACCTCGGGATGGAACTGTACCCCGTAGAGCCCGCGGACATCATCCGCCATGGCGGCAACGGGGCAGTTTTCCGTGTGCGCAATGGGGTGGAAGCCCACGGGACAGACCTTTACCTGATAGGTGTGGCTCATCCAGGCGGCGGAAGCGTCGGACATGCCGGAGAGCAGCGACGCTTTGTCAGCCATGGTTACCTGGATGCGGCCATATTCGCGCTGCGCCGCGCGCTCCACCTGGCCGCCTAACAGATGAGCGGTCAGCTGCATGCCGTAGCAAATGCCCAGCACCGGAATGCCCAGATCGTATATACCAGGATCGCACCGGGGCGCGTCTTCCTGCAAAACTCTGGCGGGGCCGCCGCTGAGGATGATGCCTACGGGCTCCTGGGCGCGGATAGCCGCCATGGAAGCGTGGTAAGGCAGTACCTCGGAATAAACGTGGCACTCGCGCACACGCCGGGCGATCAGTTGGGTATATTGTCCGCCGAAGTCCAGGATCACGATCTTTTGTGGCTGGGTCATGGATGAGCCTCCTTCGTGGCGCGAAACGCCTGCTTGGCCTGTGGAACGTTCCTATTTTAGTACCAAAAGGCCCGCTGCGCAAGAAAAAACTGCGAAGGAGGCGGAATTTTTTGTCATGCAGTGTCTTTGCAGCGTTACCACGGCGTCCGGGCACGCCTAAACAACGCCGCGGCAAGTCCGCCTTCCGCCGTCAGCAGGAGCAAACACAGCCCTGCCAGCATGAGGCGGTAGACGGTCAGACCATGGCGGGCCATGGCTTCCAGGGGCGTTCCTGGCACCGGGCCGCCCAGAAACAGGTAGTTGCTGCCCAGTACGGCGTTCACGCCCATGACGCACAGCCCCATCAGCAAAAGGATTCCCCCGGCATGGAGTGCGCCCTGGGGAGCCGGCCGCCGTCCCAGTCCCAGGGGTAAAAGCGGCGCGAGGAAAACCAGGCAGTGCATGGTGTGGAAGGCCAGGGCCGTCGCCTCCGGCCAGGGGGTAGCCAGCACCGACGGAAACAGCACGGCCATCAGCGCTCCGGGCATTCCCACATAGAGGCATACATGCCATAAGAGGCGATTTTCCGTCACCAGCATGGGCAGGGTCAGCAGACCCATCATGCTGCAAAGATGCAGCGGAAGCCCTGTTTGCCAGGTCAGCAGCCCGCACAGCAGCAGGATGCTTTCCTGCACGGCCATGGCGGCGTAGACTGTCAGGCCGACGGCCCAGGCGATCCGCCGATACAGCCGATGGGCAGGCGCGAAGCAGCCGCACTGGCGGAGCAGCGTCATGCGGCGCAGCGCCATCCCCAGGAGCGTCAGCAGCACGGTGAGCAGAAGAAAACGCAAAGAAAACACCTCCCCATGGATACCATCAGCATGACCAGGGGGAGGCAAAAGCATACCTTAGGAATGGGAGGCGAAGAGCCCTTGCAGGGCTGCGGGTGTATATGGCTCTGCTTTCTTTAGGAAGATGAACGAGTCCTTACAGGGCTGCGGCGCCTCATGGCTCTGCTTTTTAGGAGAAAGTACAACCAAACATGCTCCGCAGCCCTGCCAAGGGCAAACCTTTCTACAACCCCAACGGTGCCAGTCCCATGTGCAACCAGGTTTCAAAACCAAACCAAACAGCAGCTTTGTGGCAGATGCCAACTTGCTTGCTCCAATGGAGTTGGAACACCGCCCCTGCGAGGCGGTTTTAGCCGGTAGCTATTTATGTCTACGCACATCGTGCTATGCCACGGGGGGGTTGGGGGCGGCTACGGAGCATGTTGAATTTAGCCTCCCCCAATCCTCTTTGGTACTTTCTCCGAGGAGAAAGTACAATCAAACATGCTCCGTTGCCCTGCCAAGGGCAAATACTCCCCACACCACCAACGGTGCCAGTCCCATGTGCAACCAGGTTTCAGAACCAAACCAGACAGCAGCTTTGCAGCGGATGCCAACCAGCCTGCTCCTATGGAGGTAGAACACCGCCCCTGCGAGGCGGTATTAGCTGGTGATTGCCTATGTCTACTCGCTATATGCTATGCCACGGGGGTTGGGGGAACGAAGTACCGCGCCGCCAATGGCGGATGAAGCGGTACGCAGTTCCAATGAGGCACAGAGCGGGGACAGCGCCAGCGTTCCCGCGACATTGCCGAATTGTGGATGGCTACGGTGCATGTTGAATTTAGCCGCCCCCAGACCTCTTTGCTACTTTTTCCGTGGAGAAAGTACAATCAAACATGCTCCGTTGCCCTGCCAAGGGCAAGTCCTCCCCACACCACCAACGGTGCCAGTCCCATGTGCAACCAGGTTTCAGAACCAAACCAGACAGTAGCTTTGCAGCGGATGCCAACCTGCCGGCTCCTATGGAGTTAGAACACCGCCCCTGCGAGGCGGCATTGGCTGGCAGTCGTTTATGACCCCGCTCAATATGTTTTGCCATGGGGAGGCGGGCGGCTGGCTATGCGGGTTAAACTCAGCCGCCCTAATCCTCTTTGATACTTTCACTGCAGAGCGTACAACCTTGACCGCGCTGCCCTGCGAAGGACAAACACCCTTCGCAAAAGCTATTTTTATTTCGCAAAGATTTCGCGCTGCATCGTGTTTGAAGCCTTTACCCTCGAATCACCGCGCCGTATTTCTCCTCCGCAACCCTGCGCACCTTATCCATGGCCTTGGCGACCTCTGCCTCGGTGAGGGTACGGTCAGCGCCTCGCAGGGTGAAGGAGAAGGCCACGGACTTTTTATCCGCACCCAGGAGAGGCGAACGGTACACGTCGAACATCCGGGCATCCTCCAGGATTTTGCCGGCAGCGGCGGCCATATCCCGCAGGAACGGCCCCACCTGGGTGTCCTCCGCCATCACCAGAGCCAGGTCGCGGGTCACGGCGGGATAGCGGGGCATGGGCTTCACAGCGCCCATAGGCTTCACCAGCTCGGCCAGGAGGGTCAGGTTCAGTTCGGCCAGATAGGCACGGGCAGGCATTTCAAAGCGCTCCCGGACATCCGGGTGAACCTCGCCCAGGGTGCACACCACCTGATCGCCCGCCTTCAGCACCGCCTTGCGGCCGGGATGCAGGTAGTTATCGCCGCCGGCTTCCACCACAGCGTCAATGCCCAGGCTGTGCAGCAGACGCTCCACCGTGCCGCGCAGGGCATAGAAGTCCGCGTCCTTGCCATAGAGGCCCAGGGTAAGCATCTGCGTTTCGGTGGGCAGGTTTTCCGCCGTGCGGTGGAGCGGGTCGAACACCGCCGCCGCCTCGTACAGCCGGGCCTCCTCATTGCCATGGTTCATGTTGAGAGCCAGGGTTGCCAGCATATCCGGGGCCAGGGTGGTGCGCATGACGGAGGTATCCTCGCCCAAGGGATTGCGGATAGCCAGGAGACTGCGGCGGGAATCGTCCTCGTCAAGGCCCAGCTTATCAATCTGCTTGGGGCTGACGAAGGAGAAATTCATGATTTCGTAGTAGCCCATGCCGGTGAGAACGCGGCTGATCCGGTTTTTCAGGCGCATCCGCTCGGAGCAGCCGCCGGGGGTGGTATCGCCGCGCAGCAGGGTGGAGGGGATGTGGCCATAGCCATAAACCCGCAGCACCTCCTCGGACAGGTCAGCCTCGCCGTCCACATCCTGGCGGAAGTCGGGCACGGTGACGGTGAGCGCGTCGCCATCGCGGGTGACGCCGAAGTGCAGCGCCTTCAGGATGCGCTCGGTATCCTCGGCGGGAATGTCCACGCCGGTGCGCTTGGCGATGAGCTGGCAGGAGGCGGTGATGACCTGCTCCCCGGCAGGCTCGGGATAAATGTCGATACAGCCGGACACCACATCGCCCGCGTCCAGCTCAGCGATGAGCTGGCAGGCGCGGTTCATGGCCTCCATGGCAGTCTTGACGGAAACGCCCTTCTCGAACCGGCCGGAGGACTCGGTACGGATCCCCAGCGCGCGGCTGGTGACGCGGGTGGCGGCACGGTCGAAGACGGCGCATTCAAACATCATGGTATGGGTCTTCTCCGTAATTTCGCTTTCCTCGCCGCCCATGATGCCCGCCACGCAGGAGGGCTTCTTCGCGTCGCAGATGGCCAGCTGCCCCGCCGTCAGCGGATGCTCCTTGCCGTCCAGGGTGGTGATGTGCTCGCCATCCGCCGCCTTGCGGACGATGATGTGCCGGCCTTCCACCATGTCCAGGTCAAAGGCGTGCATGGGGTGGCCCGTCTCCAGCATGACAAAGTTGGTGATGTCCACCACGTTGTTGATGGAGCGCATTCCCGCGCCATGGAGATACTTGCGCAGCCACATGGGGCTGGGGCCTACCCGGACATCCTTGATGACCCGGGCGATGTAGCGGGGGCAGAGATCGGTGGCCTCCACGTCCACCTGGACGTAATCATGGATGTTGCCGCCGCACTCCTTGACGGCGATTTCCGGCTTGGTGAAGGTCGTGCCCAGGGCCACGGCGGTCTCCCGGGCAATGCCCCAGACGCTCAGGCAGTCGGGCCGGTTGGCCAGCACCTCGAAATCCATTACCGTGTCATCAATGCCCAGGATGGGCTTCACATCGCTGCCCACGGGATATTCCTCGGTGAATTCCAGAATGCCCGCCGCGCCGCAGGAGGGATACAGCTCCACCGGCACACCCAGCTCGTCCGCCGAGCAAAGCATCCCTTCAGAAACCTGACCGCGCACCTTGCCCTTCTTGATCTTGACGCCGCCGGGGAGCTTCGCGCCCACAAGCGCCACGGGAGTCAGGATGCCCGCGCGGCAGTTGGGCGCGCCGCAGACGATGTGCAGCGGCTCGGCCTCGCCCACATCCACGGTGGTCAGGTGCAGGTGGTCGGAATCGGGATGAGGCTCGCAGGTCAGCACCCGGCCGACTACGACGTTCTCCACCTCGCCGCCGACTTCCTCATAGCCCTCCACACCATTGCCGATCATAATCATTTGATCCTGATATGCCGCCGCATCCACATGGATGGGCGCGTACTCGCTGATCCATTGCATGGGAATCTTCATGATCTTTCAGCCTCCATTCCAGTTGATCGCATATGTTATCTTCCCCGTTCCCTGGGGGTTCCAGGAGCCACGCCCTCGTCCATTCATCTCCCTGAGGGTTCCGGGGGCCATGCCCCTGTCCATTCATCTCCCTGAGGGTTCCGGGGGCCGCAGCCCCCGTACCCGTCCTCCGCCCCCACCACGCGCGCGCACCTTCATCCGCAGGCACACACACCCATCGCGGAAGGGGAGTCCAGAGGGATGAAATCCCTCTGGCGGGGTCCAGGGGCAGCGCCCCTGGTTACCGGAATTGGCCGAGGAAACGCATGTCGCCCTCGTAGAGAAGACGCATGTCGGGAATGCTGTATCGCTGCATGGCAATGCGCTCCAGACCGATGCCGAAGGCAAAGCCGGCGTAGCGGGTGCTGTCAATGCCGCACATCTCCAGCACCTTGGGGTTGACCATGCCGCAGCCCAGCACCTCAATCCAGCCGGTGCCCTTGCAGACGCGGCAGCCCTTGCCGTGGCAGTTGACGCAGGTCAGATCGACCTCTGCCGAGGGCTCGGTGAAGGGGAAGAAGCTGGGACGGAAGCGGGTGGTAATGCCCTTGCCGTACAGGCGCTCCGCGAAGGCGTTCAGCGTGCCGCGCAGATCCGCCATGGTAACATCCTCATCCACCACCAGGCCCTCCAGCTGATGAAACACGGGGCTGTGGGAGGCGTCCACTTCATCGGCGCGGTACACGCGGCCCGGGCAGATGATGCGGATGGGCGGCTTCCGGCTGAGCATGGTGCGGGCCTGCATGGGGCTGGTGTGGGTGCGCAGAACAATGCTGTCATCAATATAGAAGGTATCCTGAGCATCCCGGGCAGGGTGATTCTTGGGAATATTCAAAAGCTCAAAGTTGAAGTGATCCAGCTCCACCTCCGGGCCTTCCACCACCTCGAAGCCCATGCCGGTGAAGCAGTCCACCACCTCATCCAGCACCAGGGTCAGGGGATGCGCGCTGCCCTGGGCAGGCATCGCGGCGGGCTGGGTGACGTCGATGGTCTCCCGGCGGAGGGCCTCCTCCCGCTCCCGGGCCTTGATGGCGGTCAGCTTCTCATCCAGCAGGCCGGTAAAACGCTCCCGTGCTTCGTTGATGAGCTGGCCTGCGGCAGGGCGCTCCTCCGGTGCAAGCTGCCCCATGGAGCGCAGAAGGGCCGTCAGTTCACCCTTCTTGCCCACGATCTTCACCCGCAGCGCGTCCAGCGCCTGCAAACCGTCCACCCGATCCAGCTCGCCGGCCAGCAGCTCGTGAATCTGCGCGATTTTCTCCTGCATACCCATGATACCGATCCATCCTTTCATCTGCGGCGGGTACAAAAAAGCCCTCGCCCCCTTGCAGGGACGAAGGCTTATCGCCGCGTGTTACCACCCTTGTTCCGCACAGCCAAAAAAACGCGATGCGCTCGATGCCTGTCACGGGGCCGACCCGGCGCAGCCTACTGGAACCGGCGTTCGTTCAGCGGCGCAGCTCAGGAGGGAATTTCCGGACGATTCGTCAGGGCGCTTCCAGCAAACGCGCCCCTCTCTGAGACCAATCGTGCCTCCGGCGTTGTCCTCCGTCAAAGCCTTTGGTGTATGGAGGGATTATAGCACGGTTTGGGCGGATTGGCAAGAACTTTCGTCCAAGTGGCTATGACACTTGGACGAAGGGCATATAAGGAAGCGATTCCTGACGAAATCGGGCAAAAACTGACGCGCGTGTCTCAGTTTTTGCTTGGAAGTCGGAGGGGCTGTGGCCCCTCCGACGCCACTTCGGGGAGTATACCGGGGACTTGAGCAATTTAGTCCTTTTTCAGGTATACGGAAGCGCTGGCGCCCAGCGGAACCTGCGTCGCGGGGATGCTGATGCGCACGGTATAGTAGGCGGCGTTCTGCCGGGTGACGCCCAGGGCGGAAATCTCCGTCACCGTGCCGTTGATGACCGTCTCGGCATCCATATCCAGGGTGATGGGCAGGGTGTCACCGACCTTCAGGCCGCCCAGATCCACCTCGTCCACCTCCGCCACGATTTCCAGGGCGTCGGTAAGGTCAATACGGGCCAAGAGCTGCCCCTTCCAGACCTGCTGCCCGGGAGAAACGGCCACGCTGACCGCCACGCCGTCAGCGGGTACGGCAATCCTGGGCGAGGCTCCGGCATCCGCGTCGGCAGCCATGAGGGTTAGGAGCGGCTGCCCGGCAGCGACGGTATCGCCGGGATGCGCAAGCCATTCGGCCACCCGGCCCTGCCCCTGGATCAGCACGGGGTCACGTCGGGTCACCACGCCCTTGCCCACCTTTTCCTTGGACTTGTAGGCGTCGGAACGATACAGGGTCAGGCTTTCATCCGCGTCAAAGGCGCCGTCCTGGATTTCCACGACGAAATTCTTGCCCTCCACGGCAACGACCCGGCCGTAGCCCTCCGTTTTATCTTCCTTGGCAGAGCGGAAATACAGCGTCTCACCCATACGAATGGCACGGTTTTCCTCATCGTCATAGGCTCCGGCGGTGCTGGCGCTGATCTGCTGGGACAGGGCGGGGGCGACGGCGGCCAGAGCCCCGTAGCGGTTCATGGCGGCGGTGGCGTCATCGCCCTCGCCGGCAAAAACAACGTCCAGTACGCCGTCCTCCGGCGCATAAAGGGTGGTGGTCAGCATTTCCAGCAGGGTATCGCCTGCCGCCACTCGATCCCCGGCCTCCAGGCTGAAGGGCAGAAGCGTGCCGGAGAAGGGCGCGGTGACATCCACATGCCCGACCGCCGCCACGTTGCCGTTGGCGATGGTGTAGCCTGACCAGTCGTTCTCCGCCAGGGCGGCGGGCGCCAGCAGGGTCAGGAGCAGGAATACGGCAATCAGCTTTTTCATCAGGATCAGTCCTTTCGCTTATTCAACGCTCTTGAGGGCTTCCACCATGTCGATGGTTCGCACCTTGCGAATCAGCAGTCCCTCAATCAGGAAAGAGAAGGCGTAGGTGATGGCGCTGGCTCCCAGGATGGCCAGGGGCGATACCGTCGCCACGAAGACCATGGATTCATACTCGCACATGGTCATGATGACCTGGGTCAGCAGCACCCCCGGGTAAGCGCCCAGGGCAAGGCCCAGAAGGGTCACATAGTTGTTTTCCCGCATCATCAGCCGGCGGATTTCGCTTTGATGATAGCCCAGCACCTTGAGGGTGGCGTAGTCCCGGGTACGCTCGGTGAAGCTGAGCAGGCCCATGTTGTAGTTGATGATAAAGGCCAGGAACAGTGCCGCCAGGCTGAGAATGGTGAAGGCCAGGGCGGTGGAATCCATGATGCGCATGGTCTGCTCATACTGCTGTTCCGGGTACTTGATGGTGCTCACCTCGTCCATTTCCGCCAGGCGCTGAAGGGTGAAGGCCCCCGGCTCCCTCACCAGCAGCGCCGTCACCCGGAAGTCGCCCTTGCGGCAGCGCTCCCAGGCGGCCTTGCTCATGAAGGCGTTCTGGCCGATGTTGGTATCCGCGAAGGCGGCGACGGTGAGGCGCAGGGGTTCGGTGTCCCCGGTGAGTCGGACTTCCACCGTGTCCCCCAGGGATACGCCCATGATGGCGCCCAGCTTCCGGCTGAGGATGACGCCCTCCGGAGGCAGGGCCATCAGGGTCTGATCCTTTCCCAGGCAGATGGAGGATTGATCCTCCTCCAGGACGGTCAGCAGCACAGCGCGGCTCTTGACGGCGGAGCGCAGGCTGATGCTCTGCTCCATGATGCCGTCGATGTGTCCGGCGTCCAGTCGGGCCCGATAGCCTTCCACCGTGTTGCCCTGGCCCTGTTCCAGATCAGCCCGCAGCTCGTAGCGCAGGGTGCCGCCGTAATACTGGCCGATGAAGTGGCCGATGGACTCCTGCAGGCCGAAGGTGCAGATAATCAGCATGTTGCAGCAGAAGACGCCCACAATGGTCAGGAAGGTTCGGCCTTTGTTGCGCAGGAGGTTGCGGATAATCATCTTGGTATTGAAGGAGAAGCGGCGCCACAGGAAGCCCACGCGCTCCAGCAGGATGCGCACGCCGGACTTGGGCGGCTTGGGCCGCAGCAGGCTGGCGGTGGTCTCCCGGGCGGCCCTGTTGTAGGTGCGCAGGCAGATGAGCACGCACAGAATGACCAGCAGGGCCGTGATGCTCCAGGTGAGTCCGGAGATGGGGGCGCGCAGCTGCCAGGGATAGCGCAGGTTGGTGCAGACCATGGGCCACACCACGTCCGGCAGGGAGTACTGCCCCGTGACCGTGCCGATCAGCGCGCCGGTAAGGGAAGGCACCAGGGCGTAGCACAGGTAATGGGCGCGAATCTGCCCATCCCGGAAGCCCAGGGCCTTCAGGGCGCCGATCTGTACGCGCTGGCTCTCCATCATGCGGGAAAGGGTCGAAACCACGATCATCGCGGCGACGGCGAATACCAGCACCGGGAAAAGATAGCTGAGGCTGCGGAACATGCTGACGTAGTTTCGGGCGCTGACCGCGGGGCCATGGGCGGCCTGGGTGATGGTCAGCCCGCTGGGCACAGCCCTGCGGATGGCAGCCTCCACAGCGGCGGCGTCCGCGTCCTCCTCCAGGTCGATGAGCACATCGTTGAAGGGAAGCTCGGGCATGGCGCGGCTGGACACCAGCATGAAACCATAGTGAGCCGGATCGGGGGTCACGTCCTTGGTGGTGAGAATATATTCCGGGGACAGGACGACGCCTCGGATGGTGAAGGTTCTGCGCTGGCCGCTTGCCTCCACCGTCACCGTGTCGCCTACCTTCAGGCCATGATGCAGGGCGAACTGCTCCTCCAGCAGGCAGCCCCGAAGATCCGACGGCAGCAGCGCCTCTCCCTCCCGGATCAGGGGCGTGTTGATGGTCATTTCCCCCTGGTAGGCGTTCACCATCAGGGTAACGCCGTCGGGAAGGTCAGGCACATCCATCTCTAGGGAGGAACGGGGCAGCAGGGCCTTCACCCCGTCGATGGCCTTCAGCCGGGTCAGATCCTGCTTGGAAAACCCCGCGCCCTTTACCCAGAAGTCCGCCAGATGATAATCGGTAAAATAGGTCTCGGTGGATCGTTCCAGCAGCCGCCAGTTGGCGTCCAGGCCGCTGAACACCCACGCGCCCAGGGCGCACAGGAAAAACATAGCCAGGAACTGCATCGCGCTGCGGCGCATATCCCGAAACAGCTTCTTGGTCAGCGTCCCCCGCCGGCGTTTAGGGGGGCGGCGCGGCGCCGTCTGCGTTACCATGTGATGTCCTCCACCCGGGCAGGATGTTCATTCAGGGTCATTTCGCTGACGCCGCCGTTCCTCATGCGGATGACCCGGTCGCCCAGGGGGGCGATGCTGGCGTTATGGGTGATGACGACCACTGTGGTGTTGTAATCCCGGCACAGGCGAGTCAGCAGCTCCAGCACCTGAGCGCCGGTCTTGCTGTCCAGGGCGCCGGTAGGCTCGTCGCACAGGAGCAGCGCGGGGTTTTTGCACAGCGCCCGGGCAATGGACACCCGCTGCTGCTCACCGCCTGAAAGCTGGGCGGGAAAGTTGTTCATTCGGTGCTCCAGGCCTACCTGCGCCATGACCTCCCGGGGATCCAGGGCGTTGGGACAGACCTGCTGGGCCAGCTCCACGTTTTCCAGGGCGGTGAGGTTGGGCATCAGGTTATAAAACTGAAAGACGAAGCCCACGTCCAGCCGGCGGTATTCCGTCAGCTGCTTGCCCCTAAGGCCCGTGATGACCTTGCCGCCCACGGTGATGGTGCCGCTGGTGGCTTTGTCCATGCCGCCCAGCAGGTTCAAAACCGTGGTCTTGCCCGCACCGCTGGGACCCAGCACCACGCAGAGTTCTCCCTGCTCAATATCAAAGCAGACATGATCCGCGGCATGTACCACCGTATCGCCCGTGGGATAATCCTTGCACACCTGATCAAAGGAAATATAGCTCATATAGCCTCCGCAAGCTGCCTGTTTCTATTTGCAGATCAAGTATAGCATCGCTATTTTAACTGACTGTGAACAAAGGCGGAAAAGGCAAAATTTAAATAGCCTGCCTCCCCATGCTATGTTGCGGAAGGTATCTTGATAGCTCGCTGGATTTTTTCTGCTGTGACAGCCTGCCGTCCGCCATGATTTGTGCTGATCTCCGCAGCCGCCAAAGGGCGGTGCCGTGATCGGAATTGGCCGATCCGCACCGTTATCACACATCCATCCTGCCGCCGAGGAAGACGGGGCAGGATGGGGCGGGACGGGAATGACAGGAATGCTTGGCGGCGAGCCGCGGCAGCTCATTGTCAGTCATCACACACCTGAGGCGCAGAGGCGCTGCCCGGCACCAACCGTTATGGAAATCGCCCTTGCGAACCTGAAAAAGAAATCACTCCATAGGAAAAACGTCTGTGATCGCTGCTCCGCTGAGCATACAGCACGGCGGAGTCCCTTATGAATCTCAACAGCGCTTCAAGCCATAGCGGCTGGAAGGTAAGAATCTGCGATAAGAAGCGGCCGCTATCCAAAGGCCGCCCCCTTCCATAGAAAAGCCCGCGGAAGAATGCAAATCGCTTTTTTCTGCGGGCAATATGACTGAAAATACGAAAGGCTGCAGTCCCATTCTGTAAGCCTGTGAATTTGTCGGAAGCTGGGCTGCCTTGCACAGGCGCCAGGCAAAGCGCCGGCAAAGACCGGCGCGCATGCTTCCGGTGAGTATTGCCGCAGCGATGAGCCTTGTTATTCCGCTTCGCGAGGCGTTTACGCCCGGGAGGTTCTATCAGACAACCGCTTCGGGCAGGCTGCCGGAGGGTTCGGCACGAGCATGAAGCTCCCTCTCAGCACTTCTTCCCTTCCTTCATGATATGAACAATGGTGCTGTTGGTATGGCCCATGCCCTCCACCACCAGCTCGCCCAGGTGGGCGATCAGATCGGGGAAGGTCTCGTCCAATATGCCGTCCTGGGCATGAATGCCGCCGCCCTCCATGGCCAAGCAGGCCGCCTCGACCGCCAGGCCAGCCGACAGCGCCACTTTGCTGGCACAGCCTTCCTTGGCGCCGTCGCAAATCATGCCGCTGACGGAGCCCAGCACATTCCGGGCTGCCTGAAGCATCTGGCCTTCGCCGCCGCCCAGCAGGTAGGCGATGCCCAGGCAGGCTCCCAGGCCTGAAGCGACGCCGCAGGCGCACACGCTGGACAGCGGTCCGATATAGCGCTTGACATAGATGTTGACCAGGTTAGCCAGCGCCAAAGATCGCAGAAGGCGTTCCTCACCTGACCGAAAATAATCGGCCGCCGCGTCCACCGTCAGGAACAGGGTCAGTCCCTGATTGCCGCTGCCCGTGGCGGTCATGACCGGCAGCGGAATGCCGCTCATCCGGGCATAGGAGGCCACGCCCGCCCGGCGCTTGGCCATGGCGTAAAGGCTGGAGTCATTCAGCAGCATTTGCGGCAGCACATGACGCTCCAGCTGGCGAGCCGTGCCTTCGGCATAAACGCGGCGATTCATTTCCAGCGCCGCCCGAAGAAAGGTCAGCCTATCCAGCGGCACGCCCTCCGCGAAATCAATAAAATCCTGCAGGCTGTCCTGCGTTTCCTCGCAGCAGGGGCAGTCCTCGGCTTCACACCGGCCGGCAAAGGGCGCGTGCTCCACCAGAGCGATATGATCGTGTTCACCCCGGGTAACGACCCGCACCGCGTCCTCCGCCGTTTCCAATATGGTTTCAATGTAAAGACCCTGCGCTTCCGGGGCGATTTCCACGGTGATGCGGCTTCGCAGCGCCTTGGCCTGCGCCAGCTGCTCGGGCGTGACGGTGTGCAGCGCGTTCATGCCCGCGTCGCTGTCCCCGGCGGTAACGCCCAGAGCAACGCACAGGCTCACACCACGCTCATCGGCTCCGGGAATGCCCACGCCCATCGCGTTTTTGAACAGGTAGGCATCCAGCCGAGCCGTGATTCGGCAAACTTCTCCCCGGGCATGACGGCGCGCCGTGGCGGCATTCAGCGCGATGGCGGAAGGCTCCGTGCATCCGGTGGAAGGCGCCAGCGCGCCGGCGATTTTTCGCAGATAACAGTCATATTCCATGGTCAAAGACCTCGCTTGTGTCGAATTGGGGAACAAAAAGGAAAATTCGCTGCACCAGGGAAAAAACCCTTCTTTACCGACGCGATGGAACAGCACTGACAGCATGTGATGGCCGCGCCGTCTACCCTGCCCCAGTCTCCTTATACGCTATGACGCGGGCTTCCCGCCGTCAGCCCTTTCGCCATTCCTCCGAACTGGGCAGAAAGCCCGCGTCATGTGCTTATGGTCTGTTTATCTCCCGCGCTGCTTTTCTGAAGGCAGCGGGCCCACGCCCTTGGCGTAATCCACCATGAAGCTCAGGAACTCGCTGACCGGCGGACGCTACAGCAGACGATACCCCGCTATGCGCCGCATGGTTTCCGCGTCATTGTCCCAGGCCCGGCAAATCAGTGTGCGGAGATTTCGCTCAATGGTGCGCTCGTCACAGCCAAAGGCCTCCGCCGTCGGAGCGAAAAGGTACTTTTTCATGTTGCACAGCCTCGACGGATCTTCCATCGCCAGCCGCAGAACATGGCAGGTTAGCTCATAGCCCTTATAGTGGCGGCCAACGCCCAGAGTGCGCAGGATGCTTTCCACGTCCTTAATCATCTCATCCGTCCTCTCTTATCTCTCGCAAGTTGATTTTTTAGTATGGCAAAAGGGCTGAGAGAATCGGATTTTCCATGGACGGCGAAGGTTCCTGCAAGGTTCCCTAATAATAGGAAATTATTGCGCAATGATCGACGGAAAAAATATTTTCCCCGCGCAAAATTTTCTCTTGCGTCCACTCGATAATTGTGCTATACTATCATCCGTGGCTGACAAGTGATTGTCTGCCCAAATAAATATGGGGCATTAGCACAGTTGGTAGCGCGCTACATTCGCATTGTAGAGGTCAGCGGTTCGAATCCGCTATGCTCCACACGGCCGGGAATCCTTGAGCGATCAGGGATTCCCGGTTTTTTGTGAAGCAGCCATGAAAAAATATTTTCCGGCTCGTTACCATAGCCTGACGCAATAAGCAGGGCCGGCCGACGAATTGTGCCAAGCAGCCGCTTCTTATTTTTTTGACGCAGCCACTGCCGTGCCGAATTCTCTATATGACTCCTTTTAGCTTCGCCATTCCCTTCGTGGTGATCGAAGCCTCCCTGTGTCTCTTATGCTGAGCAACTGCGCAGTTTATGAAAAAAGAGAGAGACATGGCAGGCTTGTCAAACATCTTATACAGAGAAAGGTGGGAGCGTCTGTCTTGAGGATTGCCGGGTAAGAGGACGTATAGGGCGGGCGCTGCTGCGACCTTGCCGTTGTGACGGGGCGTGAGGGGGCGGATGGGTTTGTGGCGAATACCCCGATTGGAAGCGGTAGTTTCAACCAACGCTGGAATATCCCGCTGCGAGTTGGAAAAGCGATTGGTAAACTCGAAGCCGCTGTCGGTCTGGATGAATTCGACCTTCACGCCTTTGCGCTTGAAGGCAGCAGCCATTCTGCGCAGGAAATCTGCCGGGGAATAAGTGCTCTGCTCAGGGAAAATGCCCCGTATCCGGTGGCAGAAATGCGCGTCAATTCAGGTCTTTTCTATTGGAGAGACGGCTGAATCCAACCTGTATAGTAGTTCTGCGGCGGCCTTCCTGGGGAATTGCGCCCCGCCTCTTGCCTTTCGTCAGGTTTCATCATATAATGAAATGGATAATACCGTTTGCTTCCAGGGCGGGGCGTCCAGGGCAGGCGAGGAGGACACGATGGATTCATTGAAGACCCGGCGGCAAACCATCCTGATTGCCGATGATTCCGAAATGAACCGCGAAATTTTGGCGGACATGCTGGGCGACGATTACGATGTACTGGAGGCGGCGGACGGCGAGGAGGCTGTTCGGCTCCTGCATGAGCGGGAGATCGACCTTGATTTGCTTCTGCTGGACATCATGATGCCCAAGCTCGACGGCTTTGGCGTGCTGCGGGCGATGAACGAGCATCACTGGATCGACCACATTCCGGTTATCATGATTTCCGCCGAGAGCGCTTCTTCCTTTGTGGACAAGGCCTACGAGCAGGGGGTGACGGACTACATCAGCCGTCCGTTTGACGCCACGGTGGTCAGGCGGCGGGTGACCAATACCCTGATGCTTTATGGCAAGCAGAAACGCCTGGTGCAGATGGTAGCCGACCAGGTCTATGAGCGTGAAAAGTCCGGCAGTTTGATGACAGCGATTCTCAGCCACATTGTGGAGTTCCGCAATGGCGAGAGCGGGAAGCACGTCGTTCATATACAGACGATGACGGATCTGATCTGCCGCTATCTGAGCGGCCACGACGAGCGTTACGCCATGTCCCAGGAGGATATCAACATCATCAGCATCGCCTCGGCCCTGCATGACATCGGCAAAATCAGCATCCCCGAGGAGGTGCTGAACAAGCCGGGCCGCTTCACGCCGGAGGAGTTCGGCATCATGAAGACCCACGCGGCGGCGGGTGCGTCGATGCTGGAAGCCCTGCCGGAGTGTCAGGACGAACCCCTGGTCAAGCGCGCGCGGGAAATCTGCCGCTGGCATCATGAGCGTTGGGACGGCCGGGGGTATCCGGATGGCCTGGCGGGGGACGCGATTCCCATTTCCGCGCAGATTGTATCCCTGGCGGATGTCTACGACGCCCTGACCAGCGAGCGGTGCTACAAGCGGGCCTTCAGCCATGAAAAGGCGATTGAAATGATCCTCAACGGCGAGTGCGGGGCCTTTAACCCGGCGCTGCTGGAATGCTTGAAGGCCCTGGCGGACAGTCTACGGGCCTCGCTGAAGCACGGCTTTGACGCGCTGCGGGCGGATCATCAAAGCGGCGTGGTGGTGGAGGAGCTGCTGGGCCGCCGGGGACTGTCCGAGGCGGGACGCTCCTTCCATCTGATGGAGGTGGAACGGGAAAAATCGCGGTTCTTCCTGGATCGGGTGGAGGAAATCCAGTTTGATTATAATACGGAAACGGCTGTACTGAACCTGTCGGAGTGGGGGGCACGGCAGCTGAACATGGAGCGCGTTACCGTCCATCCCATCAAGGACGCGCTGGGGCTGATGGGCGAGGAAAATCTTCAGGCGTTCACTGCGGCCCTGCGTGCCAGCACGCCGGAAAAGCCGGACGTGGAAATGGAAATGCTGGCGGCAATCCAGGGCGAAGCGCGCTGGTATCGGCTGACGGCCCGGGCCATCTGGGAGAATAAGGACGCTCCGCGATATGTGGGGGTTATCGGCAAGTTCAGCGACATCCATGAGGAATACATAAGACGGGCGCAGGAGCCGGAGGAGCCCCGGGAGCGGGAGCCCCTTCGCACCACCGCCGTGGCCGCCGCGGGCCTGATGCGCCAGCTGCGCTGCGTCTTTGACACGGTTCGCTTGGTTGATCCGTGCCGCAATGTCCAGGTGGAGCTGTCTGACGATGGCCTGGTGACGCCGGGCGAGGGCTGCCCGCCCTGCTACGCGCTGTGGAACCGGGAGGAGCGGTGCGACGAGTGTATTTCCCGCCGGGCTTTTGAGTGCCGGGGTCAGATGACTAAGCTGGAATTCACCGATGAGGATATTTATGGCGTAACCGCCAAATACCTGGAAATTGACGGCACGCCCTACATTCTGGAAATGATCTCCCGGATACGGGAGTCCATTTTGCTGGGCGGCTATGGCAAGGATGACATTGTCCGGAAAATCAGCCGCTATAACAAGGAGCGCTACACGGACCCTATGACGGGGGTTTACAATCGCCGCTACTTTGAGGAGCGCCTCAGCATCCTGGAGCGCGTGGACGCGGTGGCCATGATCGACGCCGACGACTTCAAGCACATCAACGATACCTATGGACATCTGGCGGGGGATGCGGCGCTGAAGGCCATTGCTTCGGCCATAGGAGGCGGCATCCGCGAGAGCGACGCGCTGATCCGCTATGGCGGCGACGAATTCCTGCTGCTGTTCAAGCACATTCCGGCGGATAAATTCCAGGAGAAGCTGGAGCAGATTCGGGCCCGGGTCAGCGGCGCGCGGGTGGAAGGCTACCCGGACATCCGCCTGTCCATCAGCGTGGGCGGTGTGCATTCCGCCGCGACGATGCTGGAGGCTGTGAAACGGGCCGACCAGCTGATGTACCAGGCAAAGGCGCGGAAGAACGCCGTGGAGACGCGGAAGTGACGGGGTGGGGAGCGGGATAGGCCTGCTCCCTCTTTCCTATTGTTACATCCCTGCCCCGCGCCGTAAGTTCTGATTGAAATATGCTACGGAATATGGTAAAATAAAAAGAAACTGGGGATTGATTGCGGAAGGAGGCACGCAGGTCATGGAGCGCGGAATTGGGCGGGCTGTCGCGGCGTGCCTTTTGTGCTTGCTTGCCCTGGGCGTCATGGCGGCCTACGCGGCGCTGGACAAGGCGGTCTGGCCCGAGGCCACAGGGGAAAAGGTACAGCAGAAGGGCAGTCTGACCATTGATGTCAGCAGCATGGAGCATGGTTACATCCTCGCCAAGAGCGACCTGAGCAAGGCCAAGCTGAAGCTGCGAATCGCCAAGGGCGACATGCACTATGACTATGACCTGACGGGGGATGACCAGTACGTCGTCTTTCCCCTGCAGATGGGCAGCGGGAAATATACGGTCACACTGTTCAAAAACGTCAAGGGCAAGAAATATGCCAAGGATGGCGAAGTCAAGCTGACGGCGGAGATCGGGGATGAGAACGCGCCCTTCCTGGCGCCCAGCCAGTATGTGGACTATACCCCGGAAACGGCCGCGGTGCTGAAATCCGACGAGCTTTGTTCAGGCCTGAACACCGACAGGGAAAAGGTGGAGGCCATTCGGTTGTACATGAAAGAAAATTTCCTCTACGACTATATCCGCGCCGTCAGCGCGCCAAAGAGCTACCTGGGGGACATCGAGGGCTGCTTCGAGACCAAGCAGGGGCTGTGTCAGGACTTTGCGGCGGTGGCGGCCTGTATGCTGCGGGTGCAGGGGATTCCTACCCAGCTGGTCATCGGGTATGCCGGCGCCACCTATCATGCCTGGAACCTGGTGATGGTGGACGGTCAGTATGAAATGCTGGACATCACCGCTGAGGTCAGCGGCGGGAGCGGCGGCGTTGAATATACCGCGGAACGGTTTTATTGACGAGGCGGAAAGGAAAGGAAGGCTGAGCATATGGCGAAGCAGGCGAAACAGAAGCTCTCCTCGGAGGAGCTGTCCAGCTTTTGCGCCCAGGTGGCGATGCTGCTCAATGCCGGTATGGCGCTTTACGATGGCATGGAGACTCTGGCCCAGACCCATCAGAGCAGTCCGTCGGCGGCGGTGTATGAGCGGATTAGCCGGGAGGTGACGGCCTCCGGCTCTCTTTACGAGGCGCTGAAGAGCCAGGAAGCGGGCGCGTGGCCTGTCTACCTGGTGGAAATGGTGGGCATCGGCGAGCGTACCGGCCGCCTGGAGGAGATCATGAACGGTCTATCCGCGTACTACGACCGGGAAAGCCGCATCCGTCGGGCTGTGACCAGCGCTGTTACCTATCCGCTGGTGCTGTGTGTGATGATGCTGCTCATCATCCTGGTCATGGTGGTGAAGGTGCTGCCGGTATTCCGGGGTGTGCTGAGCAACATGGGTCTGGACATGTCCGCCTCCGGCAGCATGATGATGAACCTGGGCGCCGACATCGGCACGGTGGTGCTGGTGGCGATGGGCCTGGTGGTAGCCGCGGCGGTTACATGCGTGCTGCTTGTACGCACGCGGCATCGGAAACGGGTGATTGACCTCCTTCGCCGGGCTTTCCCGCCCCTGCGCAGGATCACTCGCCGCCTGGCCTCCAGCCGCATCGCGTCGGTGCTGTCGATGATGATTTCCGGCGGTTTCCCCCTGGACGAGGCGCTTGACATGGTGCCGGCGGTGCTGCCGGATGACGATGCCCGGGAGCAGATTGCCCGGGTGCGGACCCAGGTGGAGGAGGGACTTTCCCTGGGTGACGCCCTGACAAAGGCTGAGCTGTTTGACGAGCTGCACAGCAGCATGATTCGCGCCAGCTGTACGGTGGGCAGCGTGGATACGGTGATGGCAAGGGTGGCCGGGGACTATGAGGAACGGGTGGAGGACGGCATAGCCGGACTGGTATCCATCATCGAGCCGACCCTGGTGGGCGTACTGTCGGTGGTCATCGGCGCGGTGCTGCTGTCGGTGATGCTGCCCATGGCGGGCATTATTTCCAGCATTCTGTGAGCAAGGGAGGAACGGCGGCATGAGCAAGGAGCGCGGCGGCTTCATCCGGGGCTTGGCATTGACCCTGTGCGTGTTCACGCTGCTGTTTGCGGGCGCGTGGCGGCTGCTGAGCTACGTTGGCTCCGCCTCCCAGGATGCGCAGACGGCCATGGTGCGGGACGCCGTGCACAGCGCGGCGCTGACCTGCTATGCCGTGGAGGGCTGCTATCCTGAGGATGTGGACTACCTGCGGGAGCATTACGGCCTGCGGTATGACCAGACCCGCTACCTGATCCATTATGACGCCTTTGCTTCCAATATAATGCCTGATATCCGGGTGAGCGTGAGGGGGGAAAGCGGCCTGTGAATGGATTGAATCGCCTTCGGGAGGGGCGGCACGTCGTTTCGGGTGTGTTCATTTTCCTGCTGCTGGGTATCTTCGCGATATTTTCCACAGTGATGGTGCTGTTCAGTGCCCAGTTTTACCGGGCGACGGTGGATGAGACATCCCGTCATAATGAGGAACGGGTGCTGTATCATTACGTCATCAACGCTGTCCGCGGCAATGACGCCGAAGGCAGTGTCATGGTCAGGGAAGAGGCGGGGCTGCCTGTTCTTTCCCTGGGCTGGGAGGCGGACGGCGACCGCTATGAGACGAGAATTTACTGCCATGACGGCGCGCTTCGGGAGCTGTTCGCGGACGCGGCGGAGCCCTTCGATCCGGAGTACGGCGAGGTGATCTGCGCGGCGGAGGCTTTCATACCAGCCATGGAGAACGGTCTGCTGACCATGGCGATCACGGACAGCCAGGGCGAGACGCGGACGATCCACATGGCGCTGCGCTGCGGGGAGGCGGGGACATGAACAAGAGCAGAAATCAAAATGCCCTGCTGATCGAGATCATGATGGCGGTATTGTTTTTCGCCCTGTGCGCCACGGTGCTGGCGGAGGCTTTCATGGCCGCCCACGAGCAGGGCCGGCATGCGGGCGTGGACAGCCGTGCCCTGGTGGATGCCCAGGATGTGGCCGAGCAGCTTTATGCTGTCGCTGACAGCGAGGCCGTGCTGGCGTCGGCAGGCTTTGTCCTGTCGGACGGCCTGTGGACGCGGGCGGACGGCGAGGTTTGCCTGATGGTGGCCCTGGGCCGGCAGCCCACGGAGGCGGGCGTTCTCCATACGGCGGAGGTGAGCGCCAGCCGGGGCGACACGCTGATCGTGACGCTGCCCGTGGCCCGCTATGAGCCAAAGGGGGCGATGGAATGAAGCGGCAGGATTTTCATATCGGCCCCGGCGCGGCTTCGATGCTGCTGGTGGCGGTGGTGGTGAGCATGGGCGTACTGGGCCTGCTGGCCCTTATCAGCACCCACAATGACCAGGTGCTCACGGCGCGCAGCCAGGCCCTGGCGACGCGGGAGTACGCGGCTTCCGCCCGAGCGGAGGCCATGCTGGCCGAGCTGGACGGCGTCCTGCTGGCCTGCGGCCGGGAGGCGTCGGATCAGGAGGACTACCTGGAGCGCGTGGCTCTGGCCCTGCCGGAGGGCATGGCAATGGAGGGCAGCCAGGTTTACTGGCAGGTGACCTCCGATGGCGGACGGACGCTGCGGTGCGGGGTGACGCTGGCTCCTCTGGGCGAGACGCCGCGCTGCGCCTGGCGGGAGCACCTGTTCTCCGCCGAGGCGGATGAGGCGCTCTGGGACTGACAGAACAACGGGAAAGGACAGAACGCGGTCATGGAATTGCGTGAAATACTGGAGAAAACCCGGGCGATGGGCGGATCGGACATCTTTATCATTCCCGGCTCCCCGGTGATGGCCAAGGTGAACGGGTGTCTGAAGCCTGTGGCGGAGGAGCGGGCGCTGCCAGCGGAAACCGAGCGTCTCATTCGCCAAACGTATGAGCTGGCCCGGGAGCGGGACATGCGCTTGCTGATGGAGAATGGCGACGATGACTTTTCCTTTTCCTTGGAAAGGATGTGCCGCTTCCGCTGCAATGCCTATCAGCAGCGCGGAACCCTGGCCGCCAGCTACCGCGTGGTGGCCTTTGGTCTGCCGGATCCCAACGCGGTGCATATTCCGCCCCTGGTGATGGAGTTGGCGGAGAAGCGCAACGGCATGATTCTGGTGACGGGCCCCGCCGGCAGCGGCAAGAGCACCACCCTGGCCTGCATGGTGGACCGCATCAACGCCACCCGGGCGGGCCACATCATCACCATTGAGGATCCCATTGAATATTTGCATCAGCATCGGATGAGCCTGGTCAGTCAGCGGGAGGTGCCCAACGACGCGCCCACCTTTGCCCGTGCCCTGCGCGCGGCGCTGCGTCAGGCGCCGGATGTCATCATGCTGGGCGAGATGCGCGATCATGAGACCATGCAGACTGCCATTACCGCGGCGGAGACGGGGCATCTGCTGCTGTCCTCCCTGCATACCATCGGCGCGGCGAAGACCATTGACCGCATTGTGGACGCCTTCCCCGCCAACCAGCAGGGGCAGGTTCGCATTCAGCTGAGCATGGTGCTGCGGGCGGTGATCTCCCAGCGCCTGGTGCCTGCCAGGGAAGGCGGCCAGGTGCCGGTATTCGAGGTCATGACAGTGAACAGCGCCATCCAAAACATGATCCGCGACGGCAAGACCCATCAGATTGACAACGTGATATACAGCGGTATGGCCGACCGCACCATGCTGTCCATGGATAACGAGCTACTCCGGCTGTTCAAGGAGGGCCGCATCACCAAGGAGAACGCCCTGCTGTACGCCATTAACCCCGACGCGCTGCGCAAACGCCTGCCGATGTGAAAGGAAGGTTCCCATGAGCGACATGATTCGGATCCAGCTGATGGATACCTTCGCCATCTATATCAATGAGATCAAGAAGGATCAGCTGGTCAATCCCTCCCGCAAGGGTGTGACGCTGATTCAGTTCCTGATGATTAACCGGGGCCAGCCTGTTTCCAACCGGCGGCTGATGGACGCTCTGTGGACGGAGGAGGGTTCCAGCAACCCGGAGAACGCGCTGAAAACCATGATTAGCCGTATCCGCGCGCTGCTGAATCAGGTGTCACCAAACCTGGGCAAGTGTATCGTGGCCGATCACGGGGCCTACCGCTGGCAGAATGCCCCCGGCATGACGGTGGATCTGTACGAGATCGAGGATATTTTTGACGACGTGAACCGCTACCGGGAGGACTTCGCGCGGCTGCGGACGCTATACGCGCGGCTGATGAAGCTCTACACCGGCGATCTGCTGCAGCGAAGCGAGCAGAACGAGTGGGCCATGGCGCAGGCTACGGCCCTGCACACCAAATACATGGCGGCGGTGTACGCCTATGTGGAGCTGCTCAAGCAGGACAACAACTATTCCGAGGTCATCAACGTGTGCCGCGCCGCCCTGGATGTGGACAACTTTGACGATCGCCTCCATATGGAGCTGATGACCGCCCTTATTAAAACCAACCGCAACAACGAGGCCATGCTTCAGTATAAGCATGTGATGCACCTGCATTACCGCTATCTGGGAATCCAGCCCAGCGGGGAAATGCGGGATTTCTACAAGCAGATCGTTCATGCGGGCAACACGCTGGAATTCAACCTGGAATCCATCCGCAACGAGCTGCGGGAATCCAGCGAACAGCGGGGCGCTTTCGTGTGCGAGTACGCCGTCTTCAAGGAAATCTTCAATTTGCAGATGCGCAATCTGGAGCGTTTGGGCTCGACCATGTTCCTGGCCGTCATCATGGTCAGCAGCATCGGCGGACAGCCCATGGATTCCATCAAGCAGGACAACGTGATGCAAAGCCTGATGGAGCTGCTCAAGCAGAACCTGCGCAAGGGCGATACCGTGATCCATATCAGCCCGACCATCGTGGCGCTGCTGCTGCCCACCGTCAATTATCAGACCGGCGCCATGGTCATGGAGCGGATCAAGCGTCTGTTCTATCGCCAGTATCCCAATTCCAACGTGGCCTTCAACTATCGTGTCGGCCCCCTGAGCAGCACCATGCAAGAAGACGGCAGCGCTCCGCAGTCTGCCGAGGCGCTGCGGATGACGCCCGCGGCCCTTCCGGAAGCGGAGCGGGAGTGTGGCCGACAGCAGTAAACGATAAGGAAGTCCAGCTTATATCAAGCGCCAGCGAGGAGCGAATCCAGCTGGCTTTTTTTGTTGTAGAAAGTTGTAAAAAGTTACCCCCAATATTTGAGGAAGCCGTAAAAATCACGAATAATTAGAAAATACAGGAAACTAGCTGAAGACAAGAAGGGGGGAATTGGCATTAAAGCAGTAAAATAATTGCCATTTTGTAAATTAAAAGAAGAAAAATATGATTATGTAACTGACGAAGTAACCTCCGTCTGGTAAAATGAACATGTCAACAGGCAAACGCGGGGAAATGCTCCCCTGACCGATACAAGGAGGACGCGAGGATGAAGAACATGCTGAAGCGGGTGGCCCTGATGGTGATGGCGATGGCCATGCTCCTGACCGGCGCAGCGGCCGAGACGGCGACCCCTTCTGATCTGGCGCCTGTGGCGACAGAGACGCCTGCTGTGCAGGAGCCTGCCGCTGATGCCGAAGCGCCTCTCCCTGCGGAGACGCCTGCGCCCTCCCGGGAGCCCGAAGCGACCGAGACCCCCGAGGCTGCGGAGGCTCCCGAAGCGACTGAAATTCCCGAGGCCGCGGAGCTTCCTGCTGCGACCGAGGCTCCCGAAGCCGCGGAGGTTCCGGCTGTGACCGAGGCTCCCGAAGCTGTGGAGACCCCTGAAGTGACTGAAGCGCCCGAGGCGACCGAGGTCACGCCCTTTGCTGCCCGCGTCGCCGTGAAGCTGGCGACCGAGGCTGACGAGCTTTTCTATGGTGACAGCGTTACCCTGAAGGCCGATGTCAAGGACGCCAACCGCGCCTATACCGTGCGCTGGGAAGTCTTCCGCGGCGAAATGGATGAGGAAACCAGCGAAGAAATCTGGCAGAGCGTCGGCTCCGGCGACACCTACACCTTCACGGTGACGGAGGAGAACGCCAGCTATGTGTACCGCGCGGTGCTGGTCGCGGCATAAGTCAAACATAAGCGGCCACCGGGGCGATGCGCTTCGGTGGTATCGCTGATTATGAAGGGCATAAATAACGGGCCGAAATGGATGTCAAGGAGGACATGACGATGAAGAACGGACGCAGAATCGTGGCGGTTGTCACTGTGCTGACGCTGGTGCTGGGTGCTTTGGGCTGTGCGGGCGCGGATGAAATCACCTCGGGCGGCTTTCGGCTGCCGGGCGTGAAGCCCCGGCCCACGGCAACCCCCGAGGTTACGGCGGAACCCGAAATCACCCCGGAGCCTGTGACTGCCGAAGCGCCTTCAGCGACGCCTCAGATCACGGAAGCGGTCGAGTCTGATGCGGCCGAGGTGACGCCTGCCCCCACGGCGGAAGCGGCTGCGCCCGAGGCAGTCAGGACCCCTGCCGCCGAGCCTGTTACCGAGTCCGATCCCATGGCGGGGCTGAGGGCAATCGTGGTGGTGCTGTCTGAGGGCGCGACCCAGGTAGCCCTGAGTGCGGAAGCCGACGCCGAGGCGGAAGTCCTGGCAATGATTCCCGCCGGGGCCATGCTGTACGTCAAGACCGTTGACGCCCAGTGGAGCTATGCTGTCTACGGTGAGCTGGAGGGCTATGTGCCCACCGGAAAGATCGCGCTGTACAACGCCGAGGCCACCCCCGAGGAGGAAGCGGTCGTTCGGACGATCAGCGTGAGCAGCAGCCTGGAGGGCGTCACGGTCATCGAGGAAGGTACGCCGATCTGTTTGACGGCTGTGCTGACGGGCTTCGATGATGTGGCTTATACCCTGCAATGGCAGTACACCCCGGATGCGGGGGCGACCAATGTGGATATTGCGGGCGCCAATGAGCTGACCAACGTCTACAACATCAGCTTTGAGAACCTGACCTACCTGTACCGCCTGGTGGTGACTGTTCAGGATGCGGAAGCTGAACCTGCCGCCTGAGCGCGGGAGCGGCCGACCGGCTTTTTCGGGCCGGGTGATTAAGAGCATGACCGATTGGGAGGGAACACAATGTTCTATCGGATGAAGAAGATAACGGCGCTCCTGCTGGCGATGCTGATGGTATTCAACCTGATGCCCGTCAGCGTCTTGGCGGAGGGCGCGGGTTCCTATGCAAGCCCGTATGTGGGGGCCGGGGATGGGATTACGCTGCTCGCCGTAAGCGATGCGGGCAAGATTCAATATAGCAAAAGCGGCAAAATCCATACCTATACGGTGCCTGTGTACTTCTACAAAGAAGGCACGACAACGATTATCGACAGCGCTCAGCTGACGCTTAGCAGCAACGGCACAAAAGAGATCGACCTGCGCAATGCTTTTAAGGACAAAGAGCTTGCTTCGATGAAAGTAGCGACAAGCGTGAGCGATAGCGGCACTTCGCTTCGTTTCCTGCGTGTAAGTGGCAGCGACCTGGAGAGCAAGACCTCCGGCGGCTGGCTTTATCAGGAGATTAAGAATTACGAGAAAAAGGCGGTTTATATTGCGCTTGCTTCCACGGAACTGACGGTGCGGTTCGACCTGAACGGCGGCAATGGTACCGCGCCTGCTGCCCAGACCGTGGAGGGCGCAGGCCAGATCATCACCCTGCCGGGCGCCGGTGACATGCGGCGGGACAACCATGTTTTGCTGGGCTGGTCTCCGTCGAAGGATGCAAACGCTGTTGGCGAAAACCTTGGCCCCAACGGTACCAATGGCAAGGCGGAGATCTATCCGCTTGATGGGCTGTATACTGTAACGCAAAGCCTCACGCTGTATGCGGTCTGGGCTCAGAACAGCGGCACAAAGGCGGGGACGATTACCGTAGCCGTGCGAAAGGACGGCACGGTGCCCGGCGAACCGTCAATTCAGAACGCTTCCTATTCTTTTTTGGCGGATGCGACGAACGTCTCCAATGTTCTGGATTATTTCCGGCCCGCCCAAACGGTCGCGGGCGCGGCTACGGTTCACCAAGCGCTGACGCCGGCGTTCTGGTCAACCTTTGTTACGCCCAACCTGAACAAACTGAGCAATTTCGATCCGGACACGCAGGAAATTGTTTTCTATGTTATCAAGTATCAAAAGTCGGATGGCAAGTGGCATATTGATGGCGTGATCCGTGATAAGAGCAAGGTGCATCTTGACTATGACGGGAACGGCAATACTGGCGGTCTGACGCCTGACGGCGTTGAGGTGGCGGCGGGTACTTCCGTCACGGTCGCGGATGCCGGCAACCACTACCAGGGACAGGAATGGCGCGCATTGACCCGCACCGGCTATGAGTTTATCGGCTGGAATACCCGGCAGGATGGCAAGGGAGCGGCTTATCAGCCCGGCGCTTCGATTCTTGTCAGCGGCAACATGACGCTGTATGCGCAGTGGAGACCCCTGACGAACAACATCACCTTTACTTATACCGGCGATGTGCCCAGGGGCGCTGAGGCGCCCGACGACCAGTACAACGTTCCCTATGAGTCGGCGCAGCAGAAGCCCGTTGACCCCGAGGGCGTGCCTGGTTACTTGTTTGAGGGCTGGACGACCAGCGACGTTGAGGTCGATGAGGACGGCGGCTACACCATGCCCAACAGCAATGTGGCATGGACGGGCAATTGGATCATTGACGAAAGTCTGACGAAGACATTGTCCGCCACGGTGGATTATTGGCTGGATAATGACGTGCAGACGGATGAACGCGTTGAGCTGACGGCGACCGTTCAAATTCTCCAGCCCGATACCCTGAGCACCGCTGATGTCACAGAAAAGGTCTTCCCTGGCTGGAAGCTTGACCATATTACCATCAACAGCGAAAAAGTGGAATCGCTGCCCGCGGCGGTTGACAGCGGCGCCGCGATTGTGTACCACTATGTTCCCAATGCCTTCCCTTATACGGTGAAGTTCTACAAGGACGCGGTCAGCGACGATCAGTACATCCCGGGCGCCGACGTGGCGTATGACGCCGCGGCGCTCGGCACAGCGCTGGAGAATTTGACGTACAGCGCGGAGATTGCCGCTGCCAGCTGCCCTGAAGGCTATCAGGCGATGGGCATGGTTGATCCGGCGAACAGCCTTGCGGCCATCACGGCGGATATAGAGCGGAATGTCATCCGCGTGGTGCTGTCCAGGCGAACCGGCATCAGCTACACGGTGACGTATCTGGACAAGGCCACCGACAAGGAATTGGCCAAGGCCAAGACGGTGAACGGCCAGACCTTTGGTGAAGAGGCGACAGAGAACGCGCTGCCGATCACCGGCTACACGGCGGACGAAGCCTCAAAGACGATTACCATTGCCGCGGAAAACAACGAAATCGTGTTCTACTATACCATCAACAGGTATGACGTGACGTATTTCGTAGAGGGCGTTCAGGACGGCGATGTGGAAAGCCATGACTTCGGCACGACGGTCGCCCTGCGTGACGAGCCGGTGAGGGATGGCTATGCCTTCAGCGGGTGGGCGGTGCAGACGCCTGCCGGCCTTGCGCTGGACGCGGCGTCCTTCACCATGCCTGCCGGTGATGTGAAACTGGTCGGCAGCTTCACGGCGAAGACGGATACCCGGTATACCGTCGAGCATTATCAGCAGAACCTCAGTGACAATGGGTATACGCTGGTGGAGGCTGATACCGAGATCAAGGTCGGCGCCACGGATGCCGCCGCGCAATACACGGCGAAAAACTACGAAGGCTTCACCTATCAAAACACGCCTGAATTTGTGAGCCGTAAGGATCAGGAAACGATTTTGCAGTCTTCTGCCATTCTCGGCGATGGCTCGCTGGTCGTTAAGCTGTACTATACGCGCAATACTTACCAGGTGACGTATGCATATCGCAACGCGCCTGAAGACGCCAGCGCCCTGCCTGCGGAGGCCGCGTACAGGGCTGGCGATACGGTAACGCTTGTGCCCGTGCCCGCGACGGTTCCAGGCTATACCTTCCATGGCTGGCATACGCCTGACGATATTCAGGCTGACAGCGGCCGCTTCGTGATGCCCGCCAGGGATGTGGAAATCACGGGCGAGTGGACGAAAAATGGTACGATCACGCTGAAGCTGGCGGATGCCGAGGCGACTTACAACGGTCTGGAGCAGACCCTGTCTTTGGTTGAGGTGACCGTGGATGGTCTGAAGGCAGAGGAAGCGCTGACTTTCGCGCAGGTGAAGGAGCGGTACGGCATCGCGCTGACGCTGACCAACGGCGCGGGTAAAGATGCCGGTGACTATGCTGGCGGGATCAGCGGCACGGCGCAGGTGGCGTACATGGGCGGCATCTACGATGTCACCTACGCCAACGGAACCCTGGCCATCATCCCCGCTCCCCTGACGGTAACGACGGGCAGCGCCGGAAAGACCTATGACGGAACTGCTCTGACCAGTGCCGAAATCGCCATGGAAGGCTTGGTCAATGGCGAAACGGTTACGGGAACCGCGACGGGCAGCCAGACGGAGGTTGGCGTCAGCGACAACACCTACACGCTGGCGTGGGGCGCTGTCAAGGCGTCCAACTATGCGATCACCGGGAAGCTGGGCACATTGACTGTAACGGAATATGCTGATGAGATCACCGTGACCACCACTGGCGGCGAGTTTACCTACGACGGGCAGCCCCACGGCGCGACGGTGACAGTGAGTGAACTGCCCAAGGGCTATATGCTGGAAACCGCGCTGTCCGGCGCGGCCGCGACCGACGTGACGGCGGAGGCTGTGACGGCTACCTGCGATACCCTGATCATCAGGAATGCCGCGGGTGAGAACGTCACCGGCAAGCTGAACATCCGCAAGGTGGATGGCAGCATCACGGTCAACCCGGCCAGGATCATGGTTTCCGCCGAGGATACCCGGGCGTATACCGGTGCGGATCAGACGCTGGACATTGGCGCGTTCGGGAACAAGACTGTAACCGGCGTTGCTGCGGGCGAGACCCTGGCGCTCACGGGCGCCACCGTCACCGGCAATGCTGCGGGTGAGTATACGCTTGGCGAAGACGCCGGGTATACCTGGTTCGTGACGAAGGCCGATGGCACCGCCTCCACGGGCAATTATACCATTGAGGTTGCCGGAAAGCTGACCATCAGCCGGGAGCAGGATCTGGCTGTGGCGCTGGATGATCTGAACCATGTGTACGACGGTCGTGCTCATTTCCTGGAGGCGGCTGCCGTCACCTCCGCGGGCGGTACGACAACGCTGAGATATTCCACAGATCGGGCGAACTGGTACGACAGCATCGAAGCGGCTGCCCTGGGCCTGACGGATGTTGGCGAAGTTATGATTTATGTGCAGGCCGCCAACCCCAACTACAGCAATACGGCTGAGACCAGCGCTGTGCTGAAAGTGACGCCGCGCCCCGTTACCATTACGGCCAACAGCCAGACGGATTTCGTTTATGACGGCACGGCCAAGCAGGCTGTGGGCGCGGATAACAAGCTGTATACGGTCAGCGCCACGGACGAAAATACCGGCATCGTTGACGGCCATGACCTTGCGGTGACGGTTCTGTACGATGGCGAGGAAGCCCAGACCAACGTCGGCGTCTATTCCGCGACGATGGCGGAAAACGCCGTGCGGATCAGTGTCGGCGGTGTGGATGTAACGGCCAACTACGACATCCGGCTGGTTCCCGGCACGCTGTCCATCGCGGCGGCAGCGGCGCGGGAGCTGATGGTGACCTCCTATGAGGGCGATTATGACGCGGAGTCGCACAGCGTCACGGTGGATGAGGCCTCGCTGGTTGATGGCGACCGGGTGTTCTACAGCCTGACCGGCGGAGCGGATGCGGCTGATTGGACGGAAAGCAATCCCGCGCGCACGGATGCCCAGCCGGAGGAAACCGTCTATGTGAAGGTGGAGAATCCCAATTACCAGACTCGCTATGGCGACGCCACCATCACCATTACGCCCCTGACCATCACCGTGACGGCTGAGGAAAAGAGCAAGGTCTACGGCGAGGTGGATCCTGCCTTGACCTATGAGGTCAGCGCGGCGGCCGGTCAGGAGACGCCTGAATTTGCTGGCGCTCTGACGCGCGCGGCGGGCGAGGACGTCAATACCTACGCGATTGAGCAGGGCATGTTGGCGCTGGTGGATAACGGCGGCTTCAAGGCGAGCAACTATGCGTTGTCGTTTGTGCCCGCGAGCTTCACGATTACGCCGCGGCCCGTGACCATCACCGCCAACGATGGCGAGCATGAGTATGATGGTCATGAGAAAACCGGCGCGCTGGCGAATGACAAGCTGTATACCATCCAGCTTGCTGGCGAAAAGGCGGCGGAAGGCTTGCTGGGCGGCCATGCTGAAACGGGCGTAACCGTTCGGTATGATGACGCCGCGTCTCAGCGGCTGGCTGGCAACTATCATGCCGTGGCTTCGGGCGCGAGCATCATGGCCGGCGAAATGGATGTCTCGGCCAACTACGCCATCAGTTATGTAAACGGTACGCTGAAAATCAACAGCCGGACGGCCAAGTACCAGCTGGCGATGGTTGCCAACAGCGGCAGCTTCGTCTATGGCGGCACGGAAAAGGCGGCCGGCGGGTTCGAGGCGGATACCTTCGTCATCGAGGGCAACGCCTATACCGTGAGCGGCCTGACGGCGGAAGCCACGGGCACGGACGCCGATACCTACCCTGTTGAAGTCAGGGGCACTGCCGTTGTCAAGGACGCGGCGGGCAATGATGTGACGGCGCAGTTCGATGTGAATGTGGAAGACGGCTCACTGACCATTGATAAGCGTCCCGTGGTCATCACGGTGGCAAGCGCTGAAAAAACCTACGGCGCTGATGATCCCGTGTTTGCCGCGGCCGAAATGGCGGGCGTGGCGCAGCTTGAGCAGAGCGGCCCTGTTGGGGAGGAGCTGGCAGGCGTTGATCTGTCCGTGACCCGCGATAACGCGACCGACAACACGGTGAAGAAGCACGAAAAGGTGCTGAACATCGGCAAGACGGCGGATGAACTGAATGCGGAGTATGCCAACTACGCCTTCACCGTCATCCCCGGCGACTTCACGATCCATCTGAACACGGCGGAACTGACGGTAAGCGCCGAGAACGTGGAGCGGATGTACGACGGTACCCCCTATGGCGTGGTACCCGAGGCTTCTGTGGAAGGCGCCACAATCCTTTACATGGACGAAGCGGGTAACTACACGCTGGCGGAATGCCCGACGCAGACCGATGCGGGTGTGCTGACCGTAAACTTCCAGGCCAGCCTGGAAGGCTATGCGACCGCCTTTGGCAGCGCTGCAGTGACCATCAGCAAGCGTCCCGTCGCCTTCGTGGGTGAGTCCGGCGAACGCACATACAATGGCAGCGCGTACAACCTGACTGATGTAACCGTGAATACGGCAGAAGGCCAGACCCTGGTTCAGGGCCACAAGGCCAATGTGACCGCAAGCGCGCAGGGCATGCTGCCCGGCGCTTATCCCGGGATGATTACGGCGGGGGATGCTGTGCGGATCACCGACGCAAACGGCCGGGATGTGACCGGCAGCTATGACGTCACCACAGCGCCTGGTACGCTGACGATCACGGGCATCGCCACGCCCATCCTCATCACGGCTGCCAGCGGCAGCAAGGTGTACGATGGCGTCGCCCTGACGGATGCCGGCTTCACCTTCACCGAGCATGTGCTGCTTGAGGGCGACAGCCTGGAAGCCGACGTTGAGGGCAGCGCTGTCAATGTCAGCGATGCTGGCGTGAACACCGTGAAGTCCTATAAGGTCATGCGCGGCGGACAGGATGTGACGGCGGCCTATACGTTCGATGCGCCGGTGGAGGGCAAGCTGACCATCCTCCCGCGCTCCGTCACCCTGACTTCGGCTTCTGCCGAGAAGGAATACGACGGCACAGCACTGACGAACCGTCTTGTGACGGAGAGCCAGGACGGACAGGACGCGGAAGGCAGGCTGACCTATGGCTTCGTGAGCGGCGAAGGCGCGACTTATGACGTGACCGGCAGCCAAACGGCGGTCGGCGGCAGCGATAACGAGTTCACCTACACGCTGAACAAGGGCACGCTGGCCGAGAACTACGACATCACGCTGGTGGAAGGCATCCTGACCGTCACCGCGAACACCAAGGAGCTGAGGATTGCCTCCGGCAGCGAATCCTGGGTCTATGATGGCCAGTCTCATAGCCATCCCGTGTACACGGTGATGTACGGCGGCCATGAGGTGACTGCGAACGCGGACGGCGGCTACACGCTGCCCACCGGCGATCAGCTGACGATCAGCGGCGCTCCGGTGGCGACCGATGTCGCGGATACCCAGGACGCCAAGGAGAACAATACCTTTACATACACATTGGAAAACGCGGATCAGTATACGGGCGTTTCGACCGAATTCGGCACCGTGACCGTCACCAGGCGCCCCGTAACGATTAACGTCAATACCAGGGCGTATGGTTACGACGCCACGGCAAAGACCGTCGCGGACGAAACCACGCAGCAGGAGTACACGGTTGTTAAGCCTGAGCCCAACGAGGCTGCGGGCCTGCTGAACGGCGACACGGAGAAGCTTGACGTTGTCTACGACGCGAATGGCGCGCAGAGCAAGGCCCTTGTCGGCACTTACGAAGCGACCGTCAGCCCGGAGGGCGTGAACATCCTCCGCGATGCTGACAACGCGGATGTGACGGATAACTATGATGTGCGCGTGAATCCCGGTACGCTCTCCATCAACGACGGTACGCCTGAGTCGCCTGTCGATCAGTACGTTGTCACCAAGACGCATACCGAGAAGGCTGGCGGCTATAACCTGGGCGAAGCGGTCGAGTTCACGATCACGGCCACCAACATCTATGACCAGACCAAGCGCATTACCCTGGAGGAAATGGATGGGGTAACGCTGGCGCAGTCGGTCTTCGATGATGTACTCGCGGGCGAAACGGTCAGCACAACGGCCACTTATACCATCACGGAGGCCGACATTCTGGCGGGCAGGTTCGTCAACACGGTCACAGCCACGTTTGATGTGAAGTCCTTCCAGGCTGCCGACACGGTGACAACGGCGGCGACCAACGCGCGCCTGACCGTCGCCAAGGAAACGGTCAGCACACCCGCCAACGGTATGGCCTACGCTCTGGGTGAGACCATCACTTACCGTATTGCCGTGACCAACGACGGCAATGTGACCGTCAATGAGATCGTGGTCACCGATACGGTGGAGGGCTATGACGCGCTGCGTCTGAACGAGAATGACCTCACGCTGGCGCCCGGCGCTTCCTCTGCGTTTGAATTCACGCATGTGGTCACGGAGCAGGATATTCTGGCGGGCACCGTGGTGAATAACGCCACGGCCACCGGAACCAGCCCTGAGCCTGGGCATCCTGTGCCCGAGGTGGAGCCCGGCCATACCGAGGATCCCACCGAGGCTCCGAATCCCTCCTTTACGCTGGAGAAGACGCTGACGAATCTCCCCGGGAAAGGTTACTTTACCCTGGGCGAGGAAGCGGCCTTCGACATCGCCGTGACCAATGACGGCAACCTGACCCTCAGCGACATCAGCGTGCATGAGCAGCTGGAGAGCGCGGTCATTCTGGAGGGCGAGGGCTATACTGTCAGCGACAACACGGCGCACATCGCGACGCTGCCTGTTGGCGAGGTGGTGATCGTCAAGGCGGCCTACACCATCACGGAGGCTGATCTGGGCGCTGAGTTGGTAAATATCGTCACCGCCACCGGCGTCGGCCCCGTCGAACCTGGTGAACCGGCTCCCGGTGAGGAAGCGGTTCCCACCGACGATGTGACGGACGTCACCGGTATCAAGACCTGGGATGACGCCGGCAACGCTTACGCGACCCGCCCTGACGCCATTATGGTGAACCTGCTGGCGGATGGCGTGGAAGTCGCGGAGCAGCGGGTTACAGCTGATATGGGCTGGGTGTACGCCTTCACGGCGCTGCCCGCTCACACTGCGGACGGCGCGGAGATCGTCTACACCGTTGCCGAGGATCCGGTGGTTGGCTACGACGCCGCCTATACCGAGGACGGTATCGTCAATACCCTGCAGACCTATGGCGTCACGGTCAACTACTGGCTGAACAATGTCGGCGGCATGCCTGCGGCGGACAGCTTCCACGGCACATACCGGTATGGTCAGCCCTATAACATCGCCTCTCCCGCGGTGCTGGGTTATAACGTCAATCAGGAGCGCGCCGTCGGCACGGTGCTGGGCGACGTTGTCATTGACGTGATTTATACCTCCGCGGAATTCACCATCGCGGTTCACTATGTTTACCAGGACGGCACTGAAGCGCTGACCACCTACCGCGATACCCTGCTGTATGGTGAGGGCTTCTATGTGGCTACCCCCGCGCTGGCGGGCTATACGCCGAATATCCGTATGGTAGCCGGCAACATGGAGGCCCGTCATATGAGCTATACGGTTATCTATGTGCCTGATGATGCCGTCGTCACCATTGATGAATACGGGGTACCGTTGGGCCTTGGGAACATGGTCATGAACGTTGGCGACTGTATTGAGTAACCAGAATACGGGGGCCCGGCGCATGGAAACGTGCGCCGGGTATCGCCGCTTGTGTTCCGGCACGGGCCGGAGAAACGGACATGCCTGGCAGAGAAAGGAGCACCGTTCATGAAAAAACTTCTGGCAAGCCTCCTGGCGCTGACGATGATGCTTGGCGCCGCGCTGGCAATCGCGGAAGAACCCGATGTGTCCCCCGAACCCACGTCTCCCGTCGCCTATTCGTATGACGAATTGACGGTAGGTACGCTGACCCCGCTGAGCGGGAGGTTCTTCACGGACATGTGGGGCGCCAACACCGCTGACTTGGATGTGCGGATGCTGCTGCATGCCTACAATCTGGTGGAGTGGAAGGAAGCTCAGGGCAACTACGGCATCGATGGTTCCGTGGTCAGCGGACTGGCGGTGACGACGGATGACGCGGGCAACCGCGTATATACGGTGGCGCTGTACGATGACCTTCAATATTCGGACGGCACACCGATCACGGCCTGGGATTATGCCTTCTCCATCCTGCTTTCCGCCGCGCCCGAGGTGGCGGAGATCGGCGGCGCGGTGAATGGCGCCAACTATATCGTGGGCATTGACGCCTATCGTGCCGGCGAGGCGGATATGATCGCCGGTGTGCGCGTATACAGTGATTACCAGATGAGCATCACGGTAAAGTCGGAGTACCTTCCCTTCTTCTATGAGCTGGCGCTGATGAATGTTACGCCTTATCCCATCCATGTGATCGCGCCTGGCTGCACCGTGGCGGACAACGGCCAGGGCGTTTTCGTCCGGGATGGCGAGCAGGCCGCCTTTACCGCGGAGCTTCTGCGAAGGACAGTGCTTGACGAGCAGACGGGCTATCTGTCTCATCCCTCGGTGGTCAGCGGCCCTTATGTGCTCACGGCCTACGACAGTGCCGGCGGCACGGCGTCATTCGCGCTGAATCCCTATTATAAGGGCAATTCCAAGGGCGCGAAGCCGTCCATTGCCAAGCTGACGGTCAAGACCGTCAGTCGGGACGCCATGTTGGATCAGCTTGCCCGGGGCGAAATCGGCCTGCTGAACAAGGTGACAAGCGCCGAGGCCATCGACGGCGGCATGGAGCTGGCAGGCCAGGGCCTGGCGAATACCAGCAATTATGCCCGCAGCGGCCACAGCTTCATCAGCTTTTCCTGCGAGCGTCCTGCAACGTCCAGCAGCGCCGTGCGCAAGGCCATCGCCCTGAGCTTTGACAAGGACGCCTTCATTGACCAGACGGTGGGCAATTACGGCCTGCGGGTGGACGGCTACTACGGCATCGGCCAGTGGATGTATCAGCTGGCCCAGGGCGCTTTGGCTGCTCCTGTGGAGGCGCCCGGGGAGGAAGCCACCGCGGAGGAACGCGCCGCTTATGAGGAAACCATGGCCTTGTATGCCCAGATATCCATGAGCCAGCTCCCGGTATACAGCCTGGACCTGGAAGCGGCAGCCCATCTCCTGGAGGAGGATGGCTGGACGCTGAACCGTGAGGGCAAGGCCTTTGATCCCGCGGCGGACGACGTGCGCTGCAAGGAAATCGACGGGCGGCTGACGGCGCTGGAGTTGACCATGCTCTATCCCAGCGATAACGATATGGCTGACGTGATGGGGACAACGCTGGTGGACAACCTGAGGCAGATCGGCGTGGCCATGACGCTGGAGGCCAGGCCCTTCCCGGAGCTGCTGAAGGCGTATTACCGTCAGGAGGAGCGCACCTGCGACATGATCTACATGGCGACCAATTTTGCCACGGTGTTCGATCCATCTGCGACCTTTTCTACCGAAGACGCTTACCAGGGCACGGATAACCGCACCGGCATCCAGGATGAGCAGCTCTACGCGCTGGCTGTTGCCATGCGTCAATGCGAGCCTGGCGATGTGCTGACCTACTGTCAGCGCTGGATGGCTTTCCAGCAGCGCTTTGCGGAGCTCCTTCCCACCATCCCGGTGTATTCCAATGTGTACTTTGATTTTGCCGAACCCGTGCTGCAGAACTATGCCATCAGCGCCAGCACCAGCTGGGCGCAGGCCATCGTGAGCGCTTATCTGAGCGACTCGGCTGAAGTCCCTGAGGATACGGAAGCGCTTGGTGAGGATGAAATAATTTTCGAGTGAATCACGGAATAAAACATCGCGCCGCTGCAATGGAACTGCAGCGGCGCTTCTTTTTACAATGGCTGTTGGTCTGGTTTTATCCTTCGGCTTACGCCTGACTATCCCGGTAAGCAGCAATGGCGTTGACGGTCTGCCGGTAATCCGCCGTGACCTGGCTAACCAGGTTTTCACAGCCGTCCGCGCTGCCTCCCCGCAGGGCTTCGGTCAGCGCATGACTGGAAAGGTGCAGCCGGGTAAAGCTCAGGTTCTGGCACACGCCCTTCAGGGTGTGGCTGGCGCGGAAGGCCTCGCTGACGTCGCCGCCTTGCAGGGAGGTCATCAGGAGCTCATAGCTGGGATCAGCCAGGAATTTGAGGACGAATTTCTGTACCAGCCGTTCGCTGGGCAGTCGTGCGGATACGTCGGCATAATCACCTTCCAGGGCCTGGTAGCATTCTTGCAGGGTCATAGAGGGCGGGTCTCCTTCCTTTGCGTAAGCGGCGTTGGGGGCAGCGGGATAATCGGCCTTGGGCAAACAGGTTCATTGCAATGCTTTGCCATGAGGCGGACGGAGCGCTGTCCGCTGTACCGGCCATGCAATCAGCCCGCGCAATCGCATTATACCATAACAAGACCGCCGGAACAACCACCCGCATAAGTGGGTTTCATTGGCAAGTACATGTTGACTTCTATTGGTCAATTTTGGGTGTGGATCAGTGCGGTTCAGCAGGCGGTAAGGGGAATTTTTCGCGGGAAACGTCGAAACCTCGGTTGACTTCAACATATTTTTTCGTTATAATTTACAAAGATTCAAAAGCTGCGAAACGGGATGGGGAGGCGGTTTCTTGGCGATGTTCACGGCCGCTTGGATGGCGGAGGCCGCCCATATGCTCCGGCTGCTGCCGGGTATTTTTGCCGCCCGTTTTCTGGCTGATGAGCGGGGCGAGGCCCTGGAGGCCATCCATGTGCTGGCTCATAGCGCTCGCAACGCCAAGCAGGTAGTGCGGGATATTCAGGCGGCGCTGTCCGCGGCCTATGGGCTGGATGTAGACCATCGCATCGTCAGCGTAGCCCAGATGCCCGTGAATCCTCTGCTGGAGGCATGTGCTGAGGATGCGGCGGATCCGCCCGTACCGGCCCGTGTGCAGTACAGCGGCCTGGGCTATGAGGAAAGCGCCAGCAGCTGCGCGGTCCGGGTAACGCTGAAATACGCGGGGGAAAGCTTCCGGGGCGAGGCGGTCGGCGGCGCGGGGATGAAATGGAAGGATCACCTGGCTGCCCAGGCCACCGTCAACGCCCTGAACCTGCTGCTGGGCGAGGAAGTCTACACACTCCTGTGTGTGCAGCGGGTACAGACCCCGGCGGCGCTGCTGTCGGTGGCCCTGGTGCAGCTGCACAACGAGGAAAAGATGCTGACCGGCGCCGCGGTGATGGAGGACGGGAGTCTTCACGGCGTGGTTCGCAGCGCACTGGACGCCGTCAACCGCAACCTGCTGTGGCGGATGGCGGAGCAAGAAAACGAAAGAAAACGGGCCTGCCCGATCAACACGCAAGAATAAAGCGTTGATCTGGTAATCATCACTGAAGCGGAGCGGAATATAGCCTGTCTGTTAGCGGATGACAGAGAACGTTAAGGAGGCTATATTCATGAAGGCTAAGATCATGACTGCTTTGATTGCACTGGCTACGCTGGTGCTGTCTGCCGGCGCGTACTTCACCTGGAAGACCCCCATCGGCTAAGAGGCTTCCCGGGCAGGCCCGTTTTCCCTTAACGCCGGCAAAGCAAACAGAAGATACACCAATGAAAACAAAGGAAGCGATCAGGCGTGAGAAAAAGGGCCCAGGCGTTTATGATACTGGTGATTGTGCTGGGCGCGTCATGTTTCCTGGCCTGCATGGCATATCGGTGGGCGGCGCTGTGGGATTATGTGCGGGAGCATGCGATGTTCCTGGCCAGTATGCTGATCCTCAGCGCGCTGACCCGCTCCCTGCCTTTGTATCTGCGCAACGAGCAGGCCTTCGACCTCTCGGTGGTTTCAACGGTGGCGATTTATCTGTGCGGCGGCGGCCGCCTCGCCATCATCATCTATGTGATGAGCACCCTTATCACCTTTGAAAAAGCCGCCGACGGCACCGTTCGCTCCGTGTACAACACGGATGTGAAGAAGTCGCTGTTCAACGTGGCGAATATTGTCCTGTCCATTGCTCTTCCTGCGCTGCTGTGCCGATGGCTGGGCATCGCGGAGGCCGGGGTAGCGCTTCCCGCGGTGCTGCCCAAGGCGATTGTCTTCTCCGTGGGAACGTATGCGGTCAATGCTCTATTAACCATGACGCTGTTCTGCCTGATGGGGATCGCTGCCTGGCGGGATTGTCTGAAGCAGGTGCTGGGGCTGATGCCCAATGTGCTGGCGGCCATGCCCATCGGCATCCTGCTGGCATTCATCTACGGCATGGATAACGGTGTATGGCTGGTGCTGCTGATGCTCCTGCCCCTGCTGTTGGCCCGATACGCTTGGAAGCTCTATCTGGATGCCCAGAAGCAGCAGATGCGGCTGATCCAGGCCATCATCTCCGCCATGGAGGCCAAGGACGAATACACCGAGGGCCATTCCCGCCGGGTGCATGATTACGCGCTGCAAATCGGCCAGGCCATGGGGATGAAAGGCAAGGCGCTGGAAACGCTGGGTGTGGGCGCGCTGCTGCACGACGTGGGAAAGATCGGCATTGACGACGGCATCCTGCGCAAGCCAGGCCGACTGGATGATGAGGAATGGCAAATCATGCGCAGCCATCCGGAAATCGGCGTGCGCATCGTGAAGGACTTGGGCTTTCCGGCGGAGGTGCTGGAGATCATCCGCAGCCATCATCAGCGGTATGACGGCGGCGGCTATCCGCCCATGGAGGCAGGCGGCGCGCCCAGCATGTATACCATGATTATGGCCGTGGCCGATGCGTATGACGCCATGACCAGCGACCGCGCGTACCGCAAGCATTTTTCCCAGGAGAAGGCAGTGGGTATTTTGGAGGAGGGCAGCGGAACGCAGTTCCACCCGGCGGTGGTGGAGGCCTTTGTGCGCGCCCTGGAGGAAAAAAAGGCATGATACTGGTTTGGGTGCTGGCGGCGGCCGTCCTGGTGGGCTACCTGAGGGGCGGTCGGCTGAGCCACTATCTGGATCATCCCCTGTGCTGGCTGGGTTTGCCCATCGCGGCCTTCCTGCTGGAATTATCCCTGCCGCTGTGGCAGCGCCTGCCCGTGCCGGAGCCGGTGTGGCTGGCGGCGGAGGTGCTGGCCCAGTATGCTCTGCTGATTTTATTTTGCTATCTGAACCGGGGGCATGGCTGGGCCGTGGGGCTGATGGCGCTGGGCATGGTGTGCAACTTGGCGGCCATGGGCGCCAACGGCTTTCGGATGCCGGTTTCCCCGGCGGTGTTTGAGCATCCGGCCTTCGCGCCCTTTCTGGATCTGATGAAGGCGGGGCAGCTGCCGGAATATGTGCTGGTTGGCTATGACGCGCCGCTGTGGTTCCTGGGGGATGTGCTGCCCATCACCGTGGGCGATCCCGGCATGGCCAGCATGGGCGACTGCCTGCTGGGGGCCGGTGTGTTCCTGCTGATGCAGCGCCTGCTGGGGGCGGGGCGGAAGGCGAAGCGTATCGCTGCCGGGGCACAGCAGCAAAAGGAATAAAGCGCCGGAAAAGCCGGGCGCTGCAAAAATCAAGGGCAAGACAAGCGTTGATGGTTTGTCTTGCCCTTTGGCATAGCGAGTCTCATGGGTGCCTTCCGCAGGCTATGCCAGGCCTTCTGGTTTGAGACATTGGATGCGAAATCACTCGGCGGAAAAGTCCGGGGCTTCGGGAACGCCCCATTCGGAGAAATCTTGGTGACGCACGCTCTGACCGAGGGCTTCGGCGATCTCCCACACGGGTGCTTCCGAACCGAACGCCTTGTCTGCGCCGGTGAAAATGCTGATCTTGTAAAGCAGGCCGTCCAGCCCGGTCAGGGCAATGCCGTAGAGCTCACTGTGAATACTGGGGCGGATGTTGCGGTAGACCAGGATTTCGGTTTCGCCGTCCATGCGTGTCGAAGTCCCTGCGGTGCTTTCTTGCAGGATCATCGCCTTGAAATCCTCATAGCGCAATGGCCTGGAGAAATCGGCATTGCCGCCCGTGAGGACGTACCCCTGGGCAATCTCCGAAGCGCTGATGTTAAAACCCATGTAGTCGTTGGGCACGGCATAGGTAATACCGCCGTAGATGTAGCCGATATAGCTCCAGTCTTCATCGTCCGGCAGAGGCGCCTGGGCTTGCGCCAAAGCGCAGGGCAGCCAAAGCATCAAGGCAGCAATGAGCGCGGGGGATGAACCGTTTTGCCATGGTTATCGTTCCTCTTTGAATGGCGTACCGAAGGGCCGATTCCATGATATAGCAAAGCCCGCCGCAAAGCAAGAACTTTCCAGCGGATCAAAGGGTCACCAAAGATCGGGCGCTTGCGCTTGAACGGGGAAATAGTAGTCCATCTGCTCATATCCCATTGCTTTTCGCGCAGCGGTGATGTGATGATGTTCCCCAATTCTGGGCGGGACGGATCAGGCACCAGGCCGTTTGCACTGAGAAACTGATCAATTTCCGACTTCATGAGTTCCCTGTCGGTTTTCTGGTCGATGTCAGTCGCGACAGCATAAAGCCCTCCTTGGAAATCGATGATCTCGAATTCCGGGGGGAACTACCATGCCGTCTTCCAGCATATACAGCCAAACAAAGCCATCACCTGCCCAGAAAAGAAAGTTTTTAGGGAACATGTGCTGCTTTTACGAGGAAAACCATGCTTCAAATTGATTGAAGTGATGTTCCCCAAACATCCTTACGCCCGAAGAAACCATTTTGCAGCTCGGCATTTCATAAATCCTTACATTTTGCATGGTATCCTCCACAGCTTCTGATGGCTTGCTCCGCTGATGATAAAGCAGCGCCCGCTGAAAGGCAATGGCTTTTCAGCGGGCGCGGGTATGCTTGGATGAAGACGTGGAAACAGCTTGCCTGACCTGCCTCAGCAATCCTTCCCGTAGACCACCCACTGGCGCAGTGCCGGGAAGGCCGAGGGGTTGTCGCATTTGATGAGTCGGGTCAGCTTCATCCAGCGGACATGATGGGCGTCCAGGGGAATGCGCTGGGGCCCGTCGACGCCTTGCAGGGGGAAGGTGTAGCTCGCGCCGTCGGACAGCACCACCGTTGCTTCGATCCAGTAGGCGTCGTGGGGAAAGTCGGCCCGCAGATAAAGCTCCATGGCATCCACCATGACTTCCCGGCCGAAGTCCAGGGTAATTTCCGCGTCGGTTCGGGCGCCGATGCCCCAGCTGCCGTAGGGCCATTGACCGTGGCCGTCCGCCACATGTACGCCGTCCAGCACGTTCCGGGCGGCGAAGACGCTTTCATTGCGGGTTTCCACGTTGGCGGTGGCATGGGGATAGGCCGTTACGCTGCCCCGCTGATCGGCGGGGTTTTCGGCCAGGTTGCGGTATTCGTTGCTGCTGTCCGGGCGGATGGCCAGGACGTGCCCTTCGCCCTGGAAGGCACCGGGGGCGTAGACGGCCAGGCCGTCACCGGTCAGGGGAGGCCGGTAGGTAAAGCTGCTGCCGGGCAGGAAGACCCGGGCAGGCTGAACGGCCTGATCCACCTGAACCACGGCCCGGCGGCTGTCACAGGTGAACTCAATGCGGTCGCCGTCGCGGTAGACGCCCGGGTAGAAAAGGGTGACCTCGCCAGGGGCTTCCCTGCGGGCAAGCTGCTCTTCCCCGCGCCAGATGGTGATGCTGCTCATGAGTCTCCTCCTCACTTGCTCAGCCACAGCCCCGCGTCGGTACCGCGCAGCTTGCAGATGGCCTCCACAAAGAAGTAATCGCCGTAGACGATGTTCACATGGCGGCCCGCGCCGTCATCGTGATAGGAGGCGGTGCACTTTTGCAGGATACCGGGGGTGTCCGGAGACCAGTCAGCGCAAAGCGCATCCAGGGCGTGAAGCATCCGCAGGGCCGCGTCGCGGTAGCGGGCGGCGGCTTCGGCGTCCGCCAGCTTGGCCAGCTCCAGCAGGCCGCAGGCGGCACAGGCGGCGGCGATGTTGTCGATGCGCTCCTCGCCCTTGGGCTGGTGGAAGTCGCAGTCTGTCAGGCCGTCGGGACGGATGTTGGCGATGAAGTAATCCGCGATTTTCCGGGCGGTATCCAGGTAGCGCTTTTCGCCCAGGTTCAGGTAGCTCAGGATGAAGCCGTACAGCCCCCAGGCCTGGCCACGGCTCCAGCTGGAACCGGCGCAGTAGCCCTGCCCGCCTGGCTTGTCAAGGGTTTTGCCCGTTTCGGGATCAAAAATGACGATATGGTTGCAGCTGCCGTCCTCCCGGACAAACTCGCGGATGGCGGTGTCGGCATGGATGCGGGCGATGGCGGCAAAGCGGGGATCGCCGGTCTGGACGGTGGCCCAGTGCAGCAGGGTCAGGTTCATCATGCAGTCGATGATGGCCCAGCCGGGACGATTGCTGTTCCAGGCGGAAATGAATCCGGCAGGGTTGAAGCGACCGGCCAGAAGGGTTGCGGCGTGGAGGGTGTCCCGCCGCGCGTCCGCGTCGTTCAGGAGCCGCCAGTGAGCGCCGCAGGATAAAAGGTACATGAAGCCCACATCATGGTTCAGCAGCTCAAAGGTGCGGAACTCCGCCGTCAGCAGTTCTTCCACGCGGATGGCCTCGGTCTTGAACAGGTCGTTGCCCGTGGCGTGGTATAGCTGCCACATCAGCCCGGGCCAGAAGCCGCCTGTCCACCAGCTGTTGCCGTCGAAGGGCGCGCCTTCCCAGCGGTCGCCCACGCCCATGTAGGGGATGATCCCCTGCCGCTGGGCCAGGAGAACGGAATGCTCGTGCTTCGCGACGATCTTCGCAAAGGTCTGGTCAAGCCATGTCTGCATAGCGCTTTACCTCCGCAGGGGGATTGTTCCAGCCGTCGGGGGCCGTGACGCTGCCGAAGACCGCGCAGCACAGTACGCTGTCGCCGGGGGGCAGCTGGGCCGTCAGGGTGGGAATCAGGGTTCGGGAAGCCATTAGGTTGGTGTTGGGCTCAGGGATGACGACGACGCCCTCCTCGTAGCCGCTCAGGGCCAGAATGCCGCTGACACCCCAGGGCGCGAGAACCGCCGCCTGCCGGGTATCGGCCTGCTGGGCGGCGCTTTGTCCCGGCGCGCCGTCCCGGGCGATGGCGAAGCCGCCTTCCGCCGCGTGCAGGGGCCGGTCTGAATGGATGCGATGGACGCGGACGTGCCATTCGCCCATGGGGATGACCTCGGTTTTCACTGTGACGCCCGCGAAGGGACGCCAGGTGGAGCAGACGTGATCCTCGGTGAGGACGAAATCCTCGTCGCAGCCATAGCGGGGATGGAAGGTCACACCGTCCTCGCTCAGGGCCAGCATGCTGTCGAAGGCGCCGTCCTTGAGGAGCTTCTGCGCCTTGGGGACGCTGAAGCCGAAGATGGTGGAATAGACGAATTTCTCGTACTTGGCCTCATCGTGGGAATGCTCGTGGGCTTTGTTTCCTGCTTCATAGGCCAGCACATGGCGGCCGTCATCGCTGCGGGTGACGAGCATCCGGGCGTGAGGCTGCAGGCTGACGGCGGGGGTGGTAGGCTGATGCTCCTCCGCCTGCCAGAAGGGATGGCTTTCCGGCAGGACCAGGCACAGGAAGGCCTTCATGGCCCAGTAGGGGGAGCCGGGGGCGTTATAGCCCTCCGCCATGAGCAGATTGGGGTAGTTGTAGCCGATGGTCAGCACGCCGTCCCGGGTAAAAATCTTTTTCTGGAACCAGCGGCGCATGTTGCCCAGCAGCAGCCACTTCATCGCCCCGTAGTCCATGCCCGCCGTTTCGCCCACCGCCAAGGCCAGCGCGGCGTAGAAAGCGCCCTGGGCGAAGCGATAGGTGAGGCTGCGGCCATAGGGAAGGGCCTCGGCGGTGCTGTCGAACCAGCAGGCGAAGTCTGTGGACATCAGCTTGCCCCGGCGGAGGTATTCCGCCGCCCGGTCAGGGTCGATGCCCTTCATGGCGTAGGCGTAGACCAGGCCATAGTAGTGGAAGGCCCACATGGTATAGTATTCACGCTGGTTGTAATAGTCGAAATACCAGCCGTCGCCCTCATAGTGCTCCTCGATCATCTGCAGGTCAAGGGCCATGCGCTCCTTGGGCCAGGGCAGACCGCACTTCTGGAAGCCCACATTCACCAGCACCCGGAAGAACGTCCAGTTGTTCTTGGGCATGTCATGGTGGTTGATCTGATCCAGCCAGCGGTAGAGGTTGTTCTGCGCCTCCTGGGGAAGGCCGAAGAAGAAGGTATCCGGGGCCAGGAACATGCCCATGCCGAAGACGGCCATCTCCACCAGGCGCTGGTCATAATCCTCGACCAGGCCCCAGTATTCGGGGTGGTTGGGGTCCGTGCCATGGATGATGCCCTCCCGCCACAGCGCCCAAATGGGCTTCACGGCCTCGCAGCCGCCGGCCAGCATGGGGACGATGGCCCACAGCGGCCGGGCGAAGGCCTCCATTTCCGCGATGGCGTCAGGGTAAACCGCGCCTGTATCGCCCAGGTGCAGCCGGGCCTTGCCCTCACTGAGCAGAGGGACCAGCGGCTCAATCAGCTCAAGGGCGGCCCGCTCCACGTCGGCGCGGGTGCGCAGGGGATTGTGTTGAACAGCATTGCCCATGAAAAAATCAACTCCCTTGGTGATATTCAAAAAGGAAGGTCATCCGATGCGCCGCGGCTTCAGGCGCGGACAGGCTCACGCGCCACAGACTGCCGGGAAAGCTGCGGGCCATGCGGGCGTCTGTTACGGGCAGCTCCTCAACCTGGAGGGCCAGCTTGTCCGGCAGGCGCAGGCAAAGACGGCCGAAGCGCAGGAGGCCGTCCTCCGCCGTGGGCCGATGGCGCAGCAGAAATACCCAGACCACATCCCGGGGACAGTCCAGGGTCAGGTCATCGGTGAGACGAAGATAGTCGGCGGTCATGCGCAGGGTGCGCCGGAGGGCCGCGACTCCCGCTTCCTGCGGGTAGGCGGCGGCCAGGGACATCGAAATTCCCCGGTCATCCGCCTGGACGTCCCGGGCCTCGTAGCAGCGCCCGGCCTGCTGCTCCACACCGCCGATCAGCGGCAGGTTGTGGCAGCTGCCTCGGGTGTTCCACAGCGTATAGCGCTCGGGCCCGAAGGTCTTGGCGGTATAGACCATGTTGCCCGCGTCTACCACATGGGGCTCGCCGTCAGCGTAAAGGATGAAGGAACCCACATCGTTGTGGTTGTGGCTTTCGGCGTTATGGCCTCCCTTGACGGCGGCGTACAGATGCTCCCCACGCCAGCCGAAAACCTGCAGCCGAGGCAGGGCGACAGCCGAGGGCTGAACGGACATGGGCCGAAGGGCCCTTTCCATTTCCGGCGGCGGCTGAAACAGGCTGAACAAGACCCGGTTCATCTGCGGGGTGTCCTGGGGGCGAATTGAATGTCGCTGGGCGTGGATACGGCTTCCCAGGGTCATCAGGGCGGCGTTGTCCGTGCGAAGGCCATAGCGATACAGGCGCTCGCCATCCAGCAGGGGCTGAGCGTCGCAGTCCGCAAAGTTCCAGAACCAGGGGCCGTCAATATGGGCCTTCACCGGGAAATCTCCGATGGCACGGATGAGCGGGTCATGGTAGAAGTCCGCCTGACCGCCGGTGGCCGTCCTCAGGCTTTCCAGGAAGTCCAGCAGGGAACCGCCTGCCATGTTCCAGTAGGCCACGCCCTCGTCGCAGCCGCCGTCCTGGGGCTGATCCGCCAGGTAGCGATCCAGCATCGCCATGGCACGGGGGTAGGCCGCCTTCAGCTGGGCGTCCGTTCCCAGGAGCAGCATGGCGTCCATGACGTTGGACAGAATCCAGGGCGTCCAGTTGTTCAGCGGGCGGGGGGTGAAGCCCATCCACCACATGTCGTTCCGATTCATGAACGGGACGAAAATCCGCCGGTTCACCTCTGCCGTCACCCGCTGGCGGAGGATGGGGCTGACGGCGTCCAGCTGTTCTCCCGCCATGACGGCGACAGTAGCCACCGTGGCGGCGGTCTGGGCGGCGAACAGGTCGATGATGGGCCGCTCAGGATCGGGAAGGGGATTCGTCCCGGGGGGTGCGGCGCCGGTGGGGTCGTTGTGGGCGCTGAGAATCCAGGCGCTTTCCTCCAGGATGCACCACAGGCCGTCCACCACCGCGTCCAGGAGACGGCTGTCCTCCGGCGTGACGCCCAGGGCCAGGGCCGCGCCCATCAGCAGGGTGCGGCGGCGGAAGTAGGGCGCCTCATAGGTTTGCCGGTTCCCTTGGCGGGCGAAGGCCAGAAACTGCGTGGCGATGACGGCGGGATAGCCTTCGAGGGCTTCACGGCCCCAGGCCAGCAGCTGGGCCTTCACCCCGTCGGAAAGGGCTTCCCAGGGAGCACGATCCTCAAGGGTTGGAAAGGCGCGCCGCCGCTCCGGGGGGAGCAGCAGCGCGTCCAGGTCATGGGTGCGCAGGAATGCGTCGAACATGATGGGATCATCCCTTCAGGCCGGTGGTGGCAATGCCCTCGATGAAGTACCGCTGCAGGAACAGGAACACGATGGTTACCGGCAGCAGCGAGCACAGGGACGCCGCCATGATGAGATGATAATCCGCCGAGAAGGCCTGAATGAACCGGCGCAGACCCACCTGGATGGTCTTGTTCAGGTCGGTGGTCAGGTAGATCATGGGGCCCATGTAGTCGTTCCAGGTGTTGACGAAGGTGAAAATAGCCAGGGTAGCGATGGCGGGCTTGGCCAGGGGCAGCACAATCCGGCCCCAGATGCCGTACTCACTCAGGCCGTCGATGCGGGCTGCCTCGCTCAGCTCGTTGGGGATGCCCAAGTAGAACTGGCGCATCAGGAACACGCCGAAGGCTGAGAAGGATTGCAGCACCACCAGCGCCCAGATGGTATCATACAGGCCGATGGAGCGCATCATGATGAACTGGGGCACCATGTAGACCTGCCACGGCACGGCGATGGTGCCGATGTAGAGCATGAACAGCAGGTCGCGGCCCCGGAAGGTCATCTTCGCGAAAGCGTAGGCCGCGAAGGAGGAGGTCAGAATCTGCATCAGGGTGACGATGATGGCCACCAGGGCGGTGTTCTTGAAATAGGTCAGCAGGGGAACCCGCTCCCAGATGGCGAGGTAGTTTTCCCAGTGGAAGGTCTCGGGAATCCACTTCATGGGGATGGAGAACACGTCGGCGCTGGTCTTGAGGGAGGATGAAATCATCCACACAAAGGGCACCAGGGCGATGACGGTGAAGAACAGCAGGATGGCGTACTTGGCAATGCTGCCGATGACGCGGCCCGCGGACAATTTGGACTCGCTTTTGTTGGTAAGGGCTGTCATGGTATTACGCCTCCTTCCTTACATGTAGTTGACCCATTTTTTCTCGCCGCGGAACTGGACGAAGGTGACCAGGAGCACGATGGCCAGCAGCACCATGGACACGGCGCTGGCAATGCCGTACTGGGCGGAGGTGGCGATGCCCTCGCCGCCGAAGCTCAGCTCAAAGATGTAGGTGACCAGCATCTTGGTGGAGCGGCCCGGTCCGCCCTGGGTCATGATGGCGACCACGTCATAAATTTTGAAGCAGCTGATGACCATCATGATGGAGACGAAGAAGGTGGTGGGGGTCAGCATGGGCAGGGTGATCTTGCGGAACTTCTGCCAGGCGTTGGCGCCGTCCATGGTGGCGGCCTCGTAGAGCTCCGCGGGGACGCCCTGCAGTCCGGCCAGGTACATGACCATGTAGTAGCCGGCGTTGCGCCACACGCTGACGATGATGATGGCCCACAGCGCCAGATCGCGGCTGGAAGTCCAGCTCTTGGTCATGTTGGCGCCGAAGAAGTTAAGGATCTGGTTGATGGGGCCGGTCTTCATCAGCAGGAAGTTCCAGCAGACGCAGATGGCCACCAGGGAAGCGACATAGGGGAAGAAGAACACCGAGCGGAAGAAATTCGCGCCGCGCACGGCCTTGTTCAGCACCAGAGCCAGGCCCAGGGAGCAGGCGATGGTCAGCGGTACGGTAGCCAGGGTATACAGGACGGTATTCTTCAGGGCGATGCCCAGGTTGCTCTTGTTGAACGAGAAGTCCTTGAAAATGTATGCGAAATTATCCAACCCGGCCCAGGTGATGCTGGAGCCGCCGGACCAGTTCAGGAACGACAGGGCTACGGAAAAAATAACCGGGATCAGGGTGAAGACGATGAAGCCGATGAAGTTAGGGGCCAGGAACGAGTAAGCCACCAACGTATTGCGCTTTTCCAGCTTGCTCATCTTGAGCCGTTTGGCGGGTGCTGTCTGCGCCATACCGTATACCTCCCTTTGGCGTAAGGTGTTTTGAAGCTGCGGTGAGGGGATTGTTAGAACGGGAAAAGGGGAGGAGCGAAGCCGCTCCTCCCCTCAGAGTATCGACAACTCTTGGGTGGCGTCGGAGGGGCCGCAGCCCCTTCGACTTTCCATCAAAAACTGACGAGCCCCTTCGGGGCGATGCAACGGGGCAAAGCCTCTGCGCGTCATTTTTTGCGCTTTTCAGAACGAAAAGCTTCCTTACAGGACTTCCTGGCCGGGAGCCATTGGCGACCAGAGAAGTCCTGCAAACTCGCCAAAGCGGCGCGGCCACTTTGGCGATGGTGAAGCAGTGACGCTTACTTCGCGATGAATTCGGCAGCGCGCTCCTGCATTTCGGCGATGCCCTCTTCGATGCTCAGCTCGCGGGTCATGATGAGGCTGTGCTCCTCATTGACGATGGTCTTGATCTCGTTTACGCCTTCACCAACGGGCCACTCCAGGGCGATGGCGGTGGGCAGCAGGGCGGCGGCGGTGGTCTCGTCGGTGGGGAAGCCATCGGCGGCGGCCATCACAGCGGCCACTTCCTCGCTCACATAGGCGGGACGGGTGCCGGTGGAGGCGATGGCCTTGGCGCCATCCTCAGAGCACATCCACTTCACGAAATCCCAGGCGGCGTCAGCGTTGGCGCTCTTGGCGTTGACGGCAATGCCGGTGGGGGAGCCGAAGGAGGAACCGGCGGCTACGCCATCCAGGTGAGGAACGGCGGTGATGCCCCAATCGAAGTTGGCGGTGCCGTCCTTGATGTAGCCGATCAGGGTGGAGGCGAACCAGTAGCCCATGGGCATCATGGCGATGTTGCCCTGCGCGAAGGCGCCGGAGTAATGCAGGCTGGAGGACTTCAGCTCGTCATAGGTCATGCAGACGCCGGCGTCTTCCAGATCCTGCACCAGCTGATAGAAGTAAGCCAGGTCGCTGTACTCGCCGTCAGCCAGGGTGTTCACACCATCGCACACGGCCCAGTTGGCCACGGCGCTCAGCCAGGTGTGATAGTGGGTGCCGTACACGCCGTCCTTGGTCATCTGCTTGGCCAGCTCGGCGTACTGATCCCAGGTCATGTCGTTGGTGGGGTAAGCCACGCCCGCGTTGTCAAACAGGGTCTTGTTGTAGAACAGCACCCAGTAGTCGGCGCGGAAGGGCAGGGCATAGTACTCGTCGGTGCCGGCCAGCACATAGCACTTGTCCATACCGGCGTACTTGCTCATGTCCACGCCGTCGGCAGCGATCTTGTCGTTCAGGCTCAGGATGAAGCCTTCCTTGGCCCAGTTCTGCATGTCGGACAGCTCCTTGACGCAGAACACGTCGGTGGTGTCGCCGCCGGACAGCATGGTGGAAGCCTTGATGTTGTAATCCTGGGAGGCCATATCCACCCACTCAATGGTCACGCCGGAATGAGAAGCCTCATAGGCGTCTTTGATGGCGGCGTAGTAGGGCGTGGTGGTCAGATCCCAGCAGGCCACGGTCAGGGTGGTGGTGCCTTCGGCGCCGGCGAAGGCGCACAGGCTCATTACCATGGTCAGGGCAAGCAGAAGGGCGATCCATTTCTTCATGACGGTTCCTCCTTGAATAAAGTAAGATTTCACGAGGATGCCCAAGGTGATGTTATCGGTAACATATCCTTGGGCAATATCATGGACGAATTTCGACCATATTGCACCTCGCTTCTTGATTCACATTATATACATTACCATATATTCTGTCAACCCCTTTATGCAAAAATTCTTCCAAACAATTTTTATTGCATAAATGAGACTGGCTTTGTCGCAAAATGATGTTACCGGTAACATCTTGTATTTCCGCACAAATTGCGGTATAATGCCTATGGCGCTTTTGCCCTTCTTCGCCTGTGTGATGGAATCTGGACAAGCGCCGTTCCCCGATCCCCAGCGGAAAGAGGCCAATAGTATGGAGCAAAAACGAGTAACCATTTATGATATTGCCAAGGAGGCAGGCGTATCCACCGCCACGGTGACGCGGGTAATGGCGGGGCATGCCAGCGTGCGCCCGGCCACAAGGGCGAAGGTACAGCGCGTCATCGACAACTATGGCTATACGCCCAGCGCCATTGCCCAGGACCTGGAAAACGGACAAAACAAGACCATCGGCATTATTCTCCCGGAGGTCATTAACCCTTATTTCGCTCAGCTGTTCGCCGCCGCTGATGACGAGGCTCGCCATAACGGCTATTCCGTCTGGCTTTACCAGCTGCCCAGCGATGAGTCCATCGAGCGCACCGTGGTGGATGAGTTGATCCGCCGCCGTCTGGAGGGCGCGTTCTTCGCGGGTGGTATTTGGGAAACGGATCGTCCCGGCATGACCGAGGCTCTTCACCGCTTGGGGAAGTACATGCCCATCGTGGCCATCTGTCCGCCCCGGGCTGATTTGGCGTGCATCTGCCTGTACAATGACCTGGTCAGCTGCGTCAGCCATGCGGTGCGCCATCTGCACACCCTGGGCCATCAGCGCATCGCGTTCATCGGCGGCTCTACCCAGGTGGGAGGCTCGGGCGCCCGGGGTCACGGCTTCCTGGAGGAGCTTCGGGCCTTGGGCCTGCCGGATGACCCGGCATATCATCATGAGGGCGGCTTTGACGCCGAAAGCGGCGAGCGGGCGGTGCTGCGGCTGTTATCCGGGCTGGAGCGCAGGCGTTGGCCCACGGCGCTGGTGGCCTTTAACGATCTGGTAGCTCTGGGGGCCATGAAGCAGCTCAAGCAGATGGGGCTGAAGCTGCCGGAGGACATGGCCATCATCGGCTGCGACAACCAGTTTTTCTGTCCCTATACCGATCCGCCCTTGACCAGCATGGATCTTCACCCGGAGGAACATGCCCGCAGCGCCATTCGCGAACTGCTCAGCGCCAAGGAAAATCATACCAAGCCATTTACCCTCATGCGGGACGCCACCTTGGTGGTGCGGGAAAGCTGCGGCGCAAAGCTGGGCTACCGCAAGCTGGATTAAGTCTTTCCTTCCTATTTATATAGTGGTTGCGGCGGCGTCAGGCCTGTCCTGTCCGCCGCTTTTATGTGATGCTGAGGACGCGGCCTGATGATGGCGCCGCGTCCTCAGCCGGTTTTTGCCCCGAAACCGAACTGAAGGACAAGAGGCTTGCGCTATCTGGTGGAAGGCTGGACGAGGCTGACAAAAATTGCTCGTTTTTGGTCAAACAATGCGATTGCTGCGCATCAGTGCCCATGCTACAATACAGAAAAAAGGGGGTGGGTTTCATGAGAAACCACAAGATGATGGCCTTTGTATTGGCGTTATGCGTCGGTTTGGGCGGCGTTGTGAGCGCGCTGGCGGAGGCAGCCGAGCCTGTGACCCTGCGCTTCCTATGGTGGGGAAGCGATGCCCGTCATGAGGCGACCCTGCAGGTCATCAATGATTACATGGCGCTGCATCCCAACGTGAAAATCGAGGCCATGTACGGCACGGATGACGGCTACTATGAGAAGCTGACGACCATGCTGGCCAGCGGCACCGAGCCCGACATCATCCAGATGATTGCGGAGTGGTTCGTGCCCCTGGCGGGCAATGGCGGCATCTTCGCGGACCTGGACAAGCGCATCATCGATACGTCGGGCTTTGAACAGAACTATTTGGGCTCCGTGTGCACGGTGAACGACGAATTGCAGGCGCTGCCCACCGGGATGGGCGGACAGATTCTGGCTGTCAATACCGACTTCATGGCTCGCTTCGGCATCCCCGCCGATACCGTGTGGACCTGGAACGCCATTGAGGAGTGGGGCAAGAAGGTTCATGAGCAGGACCCCGAAGCCTACCTGCTGGGCGGCTTTGGCGGCGATGATTCCACGCCTGTGGGCATCATGCTGAAGTTTTTTGCCCTCCAGCGCAATGGCTCCGGCCCCTGGGTGAGCGACGATTATCAGCTGGGCTTCACCGTGGAAGACCTGACCGCGGCCTATGAATACTTCGTCCGCCTGCTGGACGAGGGCGTCATGCAGCCCGTGGACGAAACCGTTACTGCCATGACCGCCCTGGAGAATACCCGCTGGGTGGAGGGCAACGTGGGCTTGATGCACGCCATGACCACGACCATCTACGCCTTTGAGGTCGAGGGCATGAACTTGGACGTGGCAGCCTGTCCCGTGGCGGAGGACGCCAAGGATTCCGGCTTCTCGGTAACACCCACCCAAATGCTGGCCGTATCCCGACGGTGCGAGCATCCCGAGGTGGCCATGGACTTCCTCAACTACTTCTACAACGCCCCTGAGGCTATCGCAGTGCTGCAGGCTGTCCGTGGTTCACAGCCCACCACCAACGGCACCCAAGTGCTGGTGGAAGCCGGTTTGGTGGATCAGCGCAACGCCAAGGCCATGGATCTGTGCTACGCGACGTCCTCCCGGTATACCAGCCTGGTCAGCGCCATGACGGAGTTCAGCGTGGCCTATGCCGACATAACCAATTCTGTACTGTTCAAGGAGATGACGCCCGCACAGGGCGCCCAGCAGCTGGTGGACGAGTACATGGCTATCATTGCCGATCTGCGAAAGTAACGCCAATCAGGATTGCATATGCGGGGGGACGGCGGCGCGCTGTCCCCTCCCTGCGTCTGGCGCGGCTGCTTCAACAATGAAAAGGATGTGTTTACGTGAGGAATCGGGTTATGGGATCATCGCCGCTGCGCCGCTGGTTCGGCGGCAATATCGGCCTTGCTTATATTGCTCCCTGGATCATCGGCTTTCTGATTTTTACCCTGTATCCGATCTGCGCTTCCTTCTTTTACAGCTTTTTTGACTTCAACTTTCTCAGCGAAATGAAGTTTGTCGGACTCAGTAACTATGCGGCGCTGTTCCGTCATAAGGACTTTGCCAAGTCCGTTCAGGCCACGGTCACCTTCGTGCTTTTCGCCGTGCCGTTGAAGCTGGTCATGGCTCTATTGCTGGCGGTGATTCTAAACAACGGCATCCGTGGTGTTAACCTGTTCCGCTCGCTGATCTACCTGCCCAGCATCATGAGTGGCTCGGTAGCCATCGGCATCCTGTGGCGCATGATGTTCAACAAACAGGGCCTCATCAACCAGGTGCTGGCGGCGCTGGGGATCGCGGGGCAGGCATGGATCGGACAGAAATCCACCGCCATCTATGTCCTGTGCCTGCTGCCCATGTGGCAGGTGGGTTCCTCGATGGTGACCTTTCTGGCCGCGCTCAAGCAGGTGCCCGCTCATCTGTATGAGGCGGCGCGCATGGATGGTGCGGGGCCGATGAGGCAGTTTGCTTGCATCACCCTGCCCATGATTTCCCCCATGATTCTTTTCAACCTGATGATGCAGATGATTACAGCCTTCCAGGAGTTTGCCACGCCCTTTATCGTCACCGGCGGCGGCCCGCTGAAGTCGACCTACCTGTTTGCTATGTTCATTTACGAGCAGGCCTTCCAGCAGCTGAAGATGGGCTTTGCTTCTGCAATGTCCTGGGTGCTGTTCGCGGTGATTCTCATCTTTACCATGCTGATCTTCACCACCTCCGCCAAATGGACATTCTACGAAGATGGGGGGAAGAGCCTGTGACGGCTGCGAAAACGGGTAAGCGCGCTTTTCGGCCGGGAAAGCTTTTGCTGTTCGGGCTGATGGTACTGGTGACCCTGGTGTATACTTATCCCTTCTTCTGGCTGCTTATCAGCTGCTTCAAGAGCAACGCGGAAATCTTCGGCAGCTCCATGGCGCTGCCCGCCGCCTGGGATTGGTCGGTTTTCGCGCAGGCATGGAAAGGTACGGGACAGTACGGCTACACCACATTTTTTGCCAATACGTTTATTGTCGTCGTTCCGGTGGTGCTCTTTACCCTGGCGTCGGCGCTGCTGATCGCCTATGGCTTCGCTCGGTTTGAGTTTGTGGGCAAACGGATATTTTTTACGCTGATGCTGTCTACCATGATGCTTCCGGCCACGGTGTTGATGATCCCCCGCTACCTGATGTTTGCCCGCATGGGCTGGATCGACACCTACTATCCGCTGATCGTTCCCTCCGTTTTCGGCGGCGGCGCGTTCTTCATCTATCTGCTGCTGCAGTTTATTCGGGGCATTCCCCGGGAGTTGGACGAGGCGGCTAAAATCGACGGCTGCGGCAGCTTTCAGATTCTGTGGCGCGTGATTTTTCCCCTGACCATCCCGGCCATGTTTTCCGCCGGCGTCTTCCAGTTCATGTGGACGTGGAACGATTTTTTCAACCAGATGCTGTACATCAATTCCGTCTCCAAGTACACCATAGCGCTGGGGCTGAAGATGTCCCTGGACATCACCACCAACGTGGCGTGGGGCAAGCTGTTCTCCATGTGCCTGGCCTCCATTATACCGCCCTTCGTGCTGTTCTTTATCGCGCAGAAATATCTGGTGGAAGGCATTGCCACCACAGGGCTGAAGTGATATGAGCGGATGGTTGTATGCCTCCTGCTGTGAGGACGGACAGCTTTGGATTTACCGGGCGGAGGGCGCGGCGGTCACGGTGGCCCAACGGCTGCATGTGCATGAAGGCCCCCGGCGGATTCTTTTCAGCGGCGATGGACGGCGGATGTACCTCGCCACCCAGGCAGGCGCGGTGAAAACCTACGATATGACCAGGCCGGATAATCCCCGCTGGCTTCACACAACCTTTGCCCGTGCGCGGATGTGCAACCTGGGGCTGATGCCGGGGACGCTCCTTGGCGTCAGCTACAACGGCGGCCTGGTGCAGTCCTGGGCGCTGGATGCGGACGGCATACCTCATGAGAGCCGATGCCAGGTGTGGCTTACCGGCAAGGCGGCCCACTGCATTTGCCCCGAGGAGGGGGAGGGCGCGTTTTATGTGCCGCACCCGGACATCCGCCTGCTGGAACGGTTTGTTCTGGATGCGCCGGGCGCGATCCATCTGGCGGCGCGCAGACCCATGTCCGTTGATATCCGTCACCTGAAGCGACGGGGCGGCGTGTATTATGGCGTGGCCTTCAGGGACAGCGCCGTGTGCCGACTGGAGGAGCGGGCTGGCTTTCTGGCGCTTACGGGCTGGCGGAGCACGCTGCCGCCAGGGTTTCGGGGAGAGAACAGCGGCTCGGAGCTGCAGCTGCATCCCAGGCTCCCGGTACTTTATGCCGCCAACCGGGGGGCGGACGATCTGGCGGTGTTCCGCCTGACGGAGGAGCGCATGTCCCCTGTTGGGCGGATTCCCGTGGATGCCGAGCCCACGACCTTCTGCCTGGACGGCCCGGGGGAGACGCTGTATACCGCGGGCAAGGAGAGCCAGCGGATCGCGGCGGACGCACTGGACGGCGCGGGTATACCGTCGGGGCCGCGTCGCTTCACCGCTTCGGGAAATGATATTCTCTGGCTGGAATATCGGGAGGACGAATCATGATTGCTTGTGTGGACGAGCGGGGAGAAACGGTCGGTCGGGTTCAGGAGACGGTCTGCCGCGGCTGGAAGTGCGCGCTGATTGACAGTGTGGGCTTTCCTTTGTTGGGTGCGCCGGGGAAGTTGGAACGGCACCTGATTTCAGACGAGGTGTTTGTGGTCGTCAGCGGCTGCCTGCGCGTCCACCTGACGCCATCGGAGGAGACGGTGGGCGTTACGCATACGCTTCTGAGCGGAGAAGGTATTCGTGTGCCCAAGGGTCTATGGCACGCCACCTGGGTGGAGGGCCGAACCGTCTATGTGATTCAGGAGGCGTCAGATACCGGGCCCTTGAACACGGAAACTATTCCGGCCTGGCCCCTGGCGGGACAGCTGGCGTAGGCCTTGCATTTTGGCTGGAAGCTGGTATGATGGACGGTAGCCGGGGAGGAGGGATTGCCATGCATCGCTTGCTGGTCGTTGACGATGAAACGGAGATGCTGCGCGGCTATGTGCGCTTCTTTCCCTGGGAAGCTGCCGGGTTCCGGGTAGCTGCCACTGCCAGCTCCGGCGAGGAGGCGCTTCGTATTCTGGCGTCGCAGCCTGTTGACGCCATGCTCTGCGATATTGAAATGCCCGGCATGAGCGGAATTGAGCTGGTACGCCGGGTGCGTCAGATGTGGCCGGTCATGCCGATCATTATTCTCAGCGGCTACCATGTGTTCGACTATGCGCGGCAGATGATCGACTACGGCGCGGTGGCGTATGTGCTCAAGTCCGACAAGAACTCGGTTCTTTTGGAAGCCCTCAGAAAAGCCGCCGTCTGCTTGGGCAGCGCGCCCCGGAGCGACAATGAGGTGGTCCGGCAACTGTACCGTTATGTGGAGGAGCATCTGGATACCGCCACCCTGCAGGACGCCGCCGCACAGCTGCACATCAGCCCAAGCTATTTGAGCCGTCTGTTCAAGGACAGCGAAGGTGTGAATTTTCAGCAGTACCTGATCCAGGAAAAAATGCGCGCGGCGGAAATCATGCTGACCCGCCAGTGCCTGCGGGTGGGCGAGATTTCCCAGCGCCTGGGCTATGCGGATACGCAGAGCTTTATCCGTGCCTTCAAGAAGCACACGGGGATGACGCCCCTGGCATTTCTGGATGGCGTGAGAAGGGAGCGATAAATGCTCAAGCGTTTCTTCCTAACGACCTTGAACCGCATGACGCTGTTTATGCTGATACCCATCCTGATCCTGGGCCTGGCGGTCAATCTGTTCCTGAACCGCTCCATGCGCGGCCAGATGGACGCTCAGAATGAGGCGGTTATCACCCAGGCAAGCGGCGCCTGCAACCTGGCTTTCCAGATTTTCGACTCGGTGGAGGTTTTTGTTTCCGCCAATTATTAAATGGTGACGGCGCTCAAGCATTTTGCCGGCGGTCAGGAAGTTACCCTGACCGACCTGAATACGCTGAACAATCTGCATCACTCCATCCTATCCATTATCGCGGCCTGCCCGTACATTGACTCGGCGGATATTTACGTTAGCGGCATGGACAAGTACTATTCCTCGGGGGCGAAGATTGCTTCCATAGCCGACACGGCGGAGGGCCAATGGCTGGCGTCCCTGACGCCTCAGCCGCTCCCAACCATGATGCGGCGAACCATTCCCGCCCGCTTTGCCATGGAACAGAACAAGGAAGTCATCAGCTTTGTCCGTTCCGCCTTTTCCGGCATGATGACCACCAGCGGCCTGGTGGTGATGAATATAGACCTGAAGAAGCTGCGGGAAACCCTTTACGCGGTGCTGCCCAATGCCGGACAGCAGGTTTTTCTTATCAGTGGGGATGCAGTGGTGGCCCTGAGCGGCGAGGATAACGCGGACCGGGATGTTATAGGCACGCTGCTTCACGCCGGCGACGGTGTGCGCGAATGTCTGTGGAACGGCGTACAGGCCCGGGTGAGCGTCCGAGAGCTGTCGCGGTATGGCTGGAATTTCGTCGCGGTCACGCCGCTGGATGCTCTCTATGCCGTGCAGCGGCAGGCCCTGCGTTTTCTCGCGTTGTTGGTGGCGCTGTGTGTGGCGCTGATTGTGCTTTTGTCCGCCTTCAGCGCCCGGAGCAACCTCAAAAAGGTGCGGGCTGTGGTGGAGGCGGTGGAGACCGTTGCCAACGGCGGACAGATTACGTCGGCGGCTTTACCCCGGGACGTGTTCGGCTACATCATTCGCGAGATTGGGCGGACAGGGCTTCACAGCGAAATGATGCGGATGCAGATCAATGAAAAACGCTATCAGATGGAGCTGCTGGAGGCTCGCGCCCTGCAATATCAGATCAACCCGCATTTTCAAATCAACACTCTGCGCGCTATCTATTGGAAGGTTGTCGAAAATGAGGGCATGGCCTCCGATGCGGCCTGTATGGTTGAAAACATGATGGACTTCATGGGTTATGTGCTGTCCGACCCGCATAAGCTGGCAACCCTGGAGGAAGAGATTCGCCATTCCCAGAGCTTCTGCGAGCTTCTTGAAATGCGCCATCGAGGTGACGTGCGTTTTCAGTGGGACGTGGCGGCGGAGTGCCTGGAGGCGCTGTGCTGTCGGCTTATCCTGGAGCCGTATTTGGAAAATGCCTACGTCCACGGGCTGCGTGGGCTGGAAGGGCGGTCGCGGGTGGAGATCAGGGTGCGGCGCCAGGGGGCGGACGTGGTCATTACCGTGGCGGATGACGGGCGCGGTATGCCGCCGGAGAAGCTGGCGAGGCTTCGCCAGGCGCTTGCGCGGGGCGGCACGGAGGCGGAAAGCATCGGGCTGTACAACGCGCATCGGCGGATGACCCTGCGCTACGGCGAGGGCTACGGCGTTTCCATCGATGCCGCAAAGGGCGAGGGAACCACGGTGACGCTGCGTTTTCCCTTCCAGGCGGAAAAGAAAGCCGAAAGGAAACGAAAAGTCGATTATTAATACAAAAGTGCACAAAAATGCAACGAAAACCGCATTGCAAATCGGTCGCTACTGTGCTATACTCCCCCTGGAAAAAGGCCCCACAACGGAATAGCGGAGGATAAGATCGGATGCATCAGATTCAATGGCTGTGGTCCATCATGGACAAGCCCTTCCGTCGAAAGCACATCTTCGCACTCGTCATCAGCGCCGTAACGTCGGTCATGCTGCTGATTAACCCGGCGCTGACCGCCAGGCTGGTGGATGAGGTGATCGTGGGTCAGAACCCCGAGCCGCTCATGGGCATTCTGCTGACCATGCTGGCCTTCAAGCTCCTTCGGGAGGGGCTGAGGTATCTGATGGTGGTCACGCTGGAAAAAAGCTCGCAGAACACGCTGCTTAACCTGCGGACGCGCTTGTTTACCAAGCTGCAGTTTCAGGACATGCGCTTTTTTGACCGCAACCGTACCGGCGACCTGATGACCCGTATGTCCGCTGATGTGGAGTGGTGCCGGCATTTCCTTAGTTACATTGACTATGCGGTGATGGACAGCGTAGTGATGTTTCTGTCCACCTCCATTTATCTTTTCTTTGTCAATTGGAAGCTGGCGCTGAGCCTGGTGGCCGTCACGCCGCTGCTGATGGCGATTACCAAAATTTACTCCGCCAAGGTGCGGCCGCGCTTCATGGACATGCGGGATAAGCTGTCCGATATGAATACCGCCGCCCAGGAAAACATCGCGGGCAACCGCGTGGTGAAGGCCTTTGCCCGGGAGGAGCGGGAGAAAGGCGTTTTTGACGAGCGCAGCACGGCCTTCCGGGACGCGAATCTGGGCATCAATAAGCTGTGGCTGTCCTTTTATCCCTTCATCGAAGTGCTGGCCAATGCCATGACGCTGATTACCGTGTTCCTGGGCGGCCTGTTCATCATGCAGGGCGAGCTGACGGCGGGCGGTCTGACGATATTCACCTCCTTGAGCTGGGCGCTGAGCAACCCCATGCGGAACTTGGGCAACCTGCTCAATGACGTGCAGCGCTTCATCACCTCGGCTACCAAGGTTATGCAGATTGATCTGGTGAAGCCGGACATCAAGGATTCCGAGGATGCGGTGCATCACGAGAAGGTGCAGGGCCGCGTGGAATTCCGCGGCGTGTCCTTTGCCTATGACGGGCAGGACGTGCTCAGCGATGTCAGCTTCACCGCCGAGCCGGGGCAGACCGTAGCCATCATGGGCCCCACGGGCTCGGGCAAAACCACGCTGATTCAGCTGATGGCCAGGTTCTACGATGTGCGGGACGGCGCGATCCTCGTGGACGGCTGCGACGTTCGCCGCTGGAAGCTGCAGGAGCTGCGCCACGGCATCGGCACGGCCATCCAGGATGTGTTCCTTTTCTCCGATACGGTGGAGGGCAACGTGGCCTTCGGCAACCAGGAGCTGACCGAGGAGCAGGTGCGTGACTTTGCCCGCCGGGCGGCTGCGGACGACTTCATCACCAAGCTGCCGGAGGGCTACGATACCATTGTGGGTGAGCGCGGCGTCGGCTTGTCCGGCGGGCAGCGGCAGCGCATCGCCCTGGCTCGTGCCCTGGCGGTGTGCCCCGGCATCCTGGTGATGGACGATACCACCTCCGCCGTGGATATGGAAACGGAAAAGTACATCCAGGAGCAGCTGACGCAGCTGCCCTATAGCTGCACCAAGATCATCATCGCCCAGCGCATCTCCTCGGTGAAGGATGCCGATCAAATCCTCATTCTCAAGGATGGGCAGATCACCGAGCGGGGTACGCACCAGGAGCTTCTGGCGCAGAAGGGGTACTATTACGAAACCTACTGCCTGCAAAACGGCATTGATCCCGAGGAGGTGAATGCCTGATGGCCCGCAATAAGTTTGACGTGGACGAAACCCTGGAAAGCCCCTTTCAGCTCCGGCATTTGAAGCGCGCCTTCCATTATATCAGGAAGCAGCGGGGCAGGATGCTGACGGCCTTCATCCTCAGCGCCCTGGCCAGCGTGGCGGTGCTATTTATTCCGAAGATCACCCAGTGGGTGCTGGATGTGGCGGTGCCCGCGGGCGATACGGCCATGCTGGGCAAAATGGCCCTGGCCTTCATGGGCATCATCCTGGTGAGCATCATCTTCACGGTCATTCGCGCTCGGCTGATGGCCTATGCCAGCCAGGAGATTATCTACGACATCCGCAAGGATCTCTTCGCCCACCTGCAGCGCCTGCCCTTCAGCTATTACGACAGCCGTCCGGCGGGCAAGATTCTGGTGCGCGTCATCAACTACGTCAACTCCGTTTCGGATATTCTGTCCAACGGCATCATCAACTCCATTCTGGAAATCATCAACATCGTCTTCATCGTGGTGTTCATGTACTCCACCAACGCGGTGCTGGCGACGGTGGTCATCGCCGGTCTGCCCCTGTTCGCGGCGGTCATCTGGTTCCTAAAGCCCCGCCAGCGCAAGGCGTGGCAGAACCAGAGCAACAAAAACTCCAACTACAACGCCTACCTGGCCGAGTCCATTGACGGCGTGAAGGTCAGCCAGTTCTTCACCAGGCAGGAGGTTAACGGCAGCATCATGCGGCGGCTGGCCCTTGCCTGCCGTCAGGCCTGGATGCGCGCCATCTACATCAGCAACAGCGTATGGCTGTCCAGCGAGGTCATCACCCAGATTGTCTTTACGGTGCTGTACACGGCGGGCGTGTACTGGCTGGGGGGCGAAATGGTGTCCTTCGGCGTAATCCTGGCCATGGGCCAGTATGTCAGCCGGTTCTGGCAGCCCATCACCAACCTGGCGAACATCTACAACTCCTTTGTTAACAATCTGGCGTATCTGGAACGCATCTTTGAAACCATGGATGAGCCCGTGGTGGTGGATGATAAGCCGGAGGCCAAGGAGCTTCCCGTCATTGACGGTCGGGTGGACTTTGAGGACGTGACCTTCGGCTACGAGGAAGGCATCAACGTTCTGGAGCATCTGAACCTCCATGTAAAGGCCGGGGAAAGCATTGCCCTGGTTGGCCCCACCGGCGCGGGCAAGTCCACCGTGGTCAATCTGCTGTGCCGCTTCTATAACCTCAACAGCGGCCGCATCGTTCTCCACGGCGAGGACGGCAGCAGCCACGACATCACCGACGTGACCCTCCACAGCCTGCGCACTCAGCTGGGCATCATGCTCCAGGACAGCTTCATCTTCTCCGGCACCATCCTGGACAATATCCGCTATGGCCGCCTGGACGCCACGGAGGCGGAGGTCCGCCGGGCCGCGGAGATGGTGCGGGCGGACGACTTCATCCGGGAGATGCCCCAGGGCTACAAGACCGCGGTGAACGAGCGCGGCAACCGCCTCTCCCAGGGGCAGAAGCAGCTGGTGTCCTTCGCCCGGACGCTGCTGAGCGACCCGCGCATCCTGATCCTGGACGAGGCAACCTCCTCCATCGACACCAAGACGGAGAAGCTGCTGCAGGAAGGCATTCAGGCGCTGCTGAAAAACCGAACATCCTTCATCATTGCCCACCGCCTGTCCACCATCAAGAACTGTGACAGGATTCTGTACATCTCCAACAAGGGCATCCTGGAATCCGGCAGCCATGACGAGCTGATGGCGAAGCATGGCGCGTACTGGGAGCTGTACACCGCTCAGGCCAGGGATCAGGGCGTGAATATCGCCTGAGCGGCGGCGCCATGGCTTCGTCCGGTTTTTAGCCCCCCAAGGGCTTGTCCGTTTCTGAACGGAAGTCGGAGGTACGCAGGCTCTGCGACACCGCCGCGGGAACAAGGGGGAAAATCAAAACGCTGCTGCCCGGTATTCCCTGCCGGGCAGCAGCGTTTTTGATAGGAAGCGGCCCCTGTACGGGGTATACAGGGGCCGCGGAAACAAAGCCTGGCTGCGCATTGAGACAATTCGGTCATTCCGTCCCGGCGGTGGCAGCCATTGTCAATGGGGCAAGACGAACCGGGGTATTGATGGGGGGGGGGTGTGGATTGCTTGCGGCAGTTGTGCAATGCCTCGTTGGTACCGTAACAGACAGGGCCGCGCCGGTTCATGCTGAAGCGAGCGCGGCCCTTTATCATGGGATTGGCGGCTGAACTTTCCGCAAAGGCTGATGGATCATCGGGCCTTGCGGCCTGAACCTGCCGAGCGGGCGGCTCTTGAGCGACGACGGCAGAAGGACAGGATGTTCAGCAGGGCAAGTCTTCCCTTGTGCCGCCGCACGTCGCCATGTCGGCGTCTGTGCGCGCGGCACTGCTCTCCCTTGCCCGCTCCTTGGCCACGGAGAGCATCAGCTTGATGCGGTTGAGCTGGTTCACCTCGCTGGCGCCGGGGTCGAAGTCCACCGCCGCGATGTTAGCATGGGGGTACAGCCGCCGCAGTTTCTTGATGACGCCCTTGCCCACCACATGGTTGGGCAGGCAGGCGAAGGGCTGAATGCACACAATGTTGTCCACGCCGCTGTGCAGCAGCTCCGCCATCTCCCCGGTGAGGAACCAGCCCTCGCCGTACTGGTTGCCCAGGCTGATGAGGGGTTCGGCCATGCGGGCGATGTCGCGGATGGGCGCGGGGGGCTCGAAGCGCCTGCTGCGCCGGAGGGCGTCCAGGGCCGGGGCGCGCAGCGCGCGGATGGCGGCTACCCCCAGATGGGCCGTGGCGGCGGATGTCCAGCTGGCTCCCAGGTATTCATGCTTGAAGTCGCCGTTGTACGCGCAGTAATTCAGGAAGTCCATCAGGTCGGGCACCACGGCCTCCGCGCCTTCCCGTTCCAGCAGGGCCACCAAATGGTTGTTGGCCATGGGCATGTACTTCACCAGAATCTCGCCCACTACGCCTACACGAGGCTTGCGAACATCCTCATGGATGGGCAGCGCGTCAAAGTCCGCCACCAGCTCCCGGCATACGCGCCCGTAGCTTCGGCGTTCGCCCTGCCCCAGCAGCGACTGGACGCAAAGCCCCTGCCATTTCTTCACCAACCGATCCGCCGAGCCGGCTTCAACCTCGTAGGGACGGACGCGGTAGAGGCAGCGCATGAGCAGGTCGCCGACCACCAGCGCCTTGGCGGCGGCCAGAAGCAGTCCGACGGGCGGCCTGAAGCCGCTGTTCTTTTCCATGCCGTTGGCGTTGATGGAAATGACGGGAATGTGCGCCAGTCCGGCCTTCTCCAGCGCGCGGCGGATGAAGCCCACATAATTGCTGGCACGGCAGCAGCCGCCGGTCTGCGTAATGGCCAGGGCCAGTCTGCTGACATCATACCGGCCGGACAGCACGGCCTCCATCATCTGTCCTACCACGATGATGGAGGGATAGCAGGCGTCGTTGTTCACATATTGGAGGCCCATGTCAACGGCGGAGCGTCCGTCATTGTCCAGCATCACCACATGATAGCCGTAGTGCCGGAAAAGCGGCTCCAGCATGTCGAAGTGCAAAGGGCTCATTTTCGGCGCAAGGATGGTGTAGCCCTGGTCGTACATATCACGGGTGAATTCCGTCCGATGATAAACGGCGGGCACGGGAGCGGGCAGGACGCCCTTCTTCTCCCGCATGGCCATGGCTGCCAGAAGGCTTCTGAGGCGGATGCGGGCCGCTCCCAGGCTGTTCACCTCGTCGATCTTCAGCACGGTGTACAGCTTGCCCGATTTTTCGAGAATTTCCGCCACCTGGTCGGTGGTGACGGCGTCCAGACCGCAGCCGAAGGAGTTCAGCTGAATCAGCTCCAGGTCGGCTCGGGTGCGGACAAATTCCGCCGCCCGGTACAGCCGGGTGTGGTACACCCACTGGTCGGTGACCCGCAGAGGATGCTCGGCGTTGAACTCCGCCGGAATGCTGTCCTCAGTGAGAACCGCCAGGCCGTAGGAGGCAATGAGCTCGGGAATGCCATGGCTGATTTCCGGGTCGATGTGGTAGGGCCTGCCCGCCAGCACGATGCCCCGGCGCTGATGCTCCTCCATCCAGGCAAGGGCCCTGCGCCCCTCCTCCCAGATATCCGCCTTGGCTCGCAGCTGCTCCTCCCAGGCGGTATGGACGGCTGCCCGCACGTCCCGCTCGGGAATACCCCATTCCTCCCGGCACAGCCGAGTCAGCCGGTCGGCGGCGGTCTTCTCGGAGGTGAAGGCGATGAAGGGCTTCAGGATGCGCGCCTTGCCCTGGTCAATATCCTCCACATTATTGTTCAGGTTTTCCGGGCTGGCGGAAACAATGGGACAGTTGTAATGGTTCTGCGCCCCGCTGTCCTCCTGGCGCTCATAGAACACGCAGGGGTGGAAGATCAGCTGAACGCCCTGGTCGATAAGCCATTGCGCATGGCCGTGGGCCAGCTTGGCAGGGTAGCACTCGCTCTCGGAGGGTATGGAGGCCATGCCCAGCTCGTAGACGGCCCGGCTGCTTGGGGGCGAAAGGTGCACCCGGAAGCCCAGCTGGCTGAAGAACGTCGCCCAGAAGGGGTAGTTTTCGTACAGATTCAGTACCCGTGGAATGCCGATGACGCCGCGATAGGCCCGATCCTCCTGAAGGGGCGGGTAACGGAACAGCCGCTCCAGCTTATAGGCAGCCACATTGAGGCCCTTGTCCGAGGGCGCGCGGACGCCCAGACCCTTTTCACAGCGATTGCCGGTGATGTGGCTTCGCCCGTCGGGAAAGCGGCTCACGGTGAGCATGCAGTTGTTGACGCAGCGGCCGCAGCGGGCCGTGCGGGTGGTGTAGGTCAGGGCCAGGATGTCCTGGATGGGCAGGGTGGCCGTGGGCTGGCCGGTATAGCGCTCCCGGGCGATGAGCGCCGCGCCGAAGGCCCCCATCAGACCGGCGATGTCCGGGCAGACGGCTTCCATTCCGGAGAGTTGCTCGAAGGCCCGCAGCACCGCCTGATTGTGGAAGGCGCCTCCCTGCACCACCACATGACGGCCCAGATCCGCCGCGCTGGACAGCTTGATGACCTTGAACAGCGCGTTTTTGATGACCGAGCAGGCCAGCCCCGCCGAAATATCCTGAACGGAGGCGCCCTCTTTTTGCGCCTGCTTGACGTTGGAATTCATGAACACGGTGCAGCGTGTGCCCAAATCGACCGGCGCCTGGGCGAACAGCGCCTGGGCGGCAAAGCCCTCGGCGGTGTAGCCCAGGGATTCGGCAAAGTTCTCCAGGAAGGAACCGCAGCCGGAGGAGCAGGCTTCGTTGAGCAGAATGGTATCCACCGAGCCGTTTCGCAGCTTGATGCATTTCATGTCCTGACCGCCGATGTCCAGCACACAGTCCACCACCGGGTCGAAGAAGGACGCGGCGGCGGTGTGGGCGATGGTTTCCACCTCGCCCTCATCCAGGCGGAAGGCGGACTTCAGCAGTTCCTCGCCATAGCCTGTGGCGCAGGAGCGGACAATCCTCGCGCCGTCGGGGAGCCGCCGGGCAATTTCCGCCATGGCCCGCCGGGCGGTCTCGATGGGGCTGCCCTGGTTGCCGGCGTAAAAATCGAAAAGCAGCTGGCCCGAATGGCCGACCAGCGCCACCTTGGTGGTGGTGGAACCCGCGTCGATGCCCAGGAAGCAGTCGCCCCGATAGGAAGTCAGGTCGCCCCGCTTTACCTGGGCGCGGCTGTGGCGGCGCTGGAAGGCGGCGTATTCCTCATGATCCCGGAACAGGGGCGGCAGGCGCTTGAGACCATAGCTCATCATCACGCCATGGGTCAGGTGATCCAGCAGGGAATCGACGGGCAGGGCGCGGCAGTCCTCCGCTGCCATGGCGGCGCCCAGCGCCGCGAATAGATGGCTGTTCTCCGGGATGACGGCGGTCTCCTCCGTCAGCCTCAGCGTGCGGATGAAGGCCGCTCGCAGCTGGTCAAGGAAATGCAGGGGGCCGCCCAAAAAGGCGACGCAGCCGCGGATGGGTTTGCCGCAGGCCAGGCCGGAGATGGTCTGGTTCACCACCGCCTGAAAGATAGAGGCGGCCAGATCCTCCCTGGCCGCCCCCTCGTTGATAAGGGGCTGAATATCTGTCTTGGCAAACACGCCGCAGCGGGCGGCGATGGGGTAAAGCTCCCGGTGATGCCGGGCAAGCTCGTTGAGGCCCCTGGCGTCCGTCTTCAGCAGCGCGGCCATCTGGTCGATAAAGGAACCGGTGCCTCCGGCGCACACACCGTTCATGCGCTCCTCCAGGCCGCCGGAGAAATAAATGATTTTTGCGTCCTCGCCGCCCAGCTCAATGGCAACGTCGGTTTGGGGCGCTTCCCGGCGCAGGGCGGAGGCCACGGCCACAACTTCCTGCACAAAGCCCGTTTCAAGGGCCTTGCTCAGGGAGATCGCCCCCGAGCCGGTCATGGCGACCTTGAACTGGCAGGCGCCCAGCTGTTCCCTGGCGTCCCGCAGCATCCGGGCCAGCGTTTCCTGGGTGTGGGCGCGGTGGCGGCGGTATTCGCCCCGGAGCATCCGGCCCTGGGCATCCAGGATGACGAGCTTGACGGTGGTGGAGCCGATATCGACACCGGCACGGTAGATATTCATGGGCATATGATTGAACCTCGTTGTCGAACAGGACGGAGCCTCCGCGCCGCCACCAAGGCATGAGGATTCCGCCGCTGTCGGAATAGCAGGCCGAAAAGTCAGCACGGCGTCCGGCGCGCCTGTCCATTGTGCATTTGTGTACATTCGATGCGAAGAGCGTCGATTCCTCCCGAAACGCCCCGAAAGCGGCGGCGTTCCCTGCCTTTGCTGCCGGGCAAGCCGGGTGCGCAGGTCATTGATACGAAGCCAACGCATCTTTTTCCCTGGACAAAAGGGGAAAGTTATGGTATATCAACCCTGTATGATTTGAAAGGAGCGCGAAGACATGGCCCGTACGCAGCATCGGAGCGCCGAGGCGAACAGCATCACCGAAGGCGTGATTTGGAAGCAGCTGCTGATTTTCTTCTTTCCTATCCTGCTGGGTACCTTTTTCCAGCAGCTTTATAACACCGCCGACGCCATGATTGTGGGCAAGTATGTGGGCAAAGAGGCCTTGGCGGCGGTGGGGGGAACCACCGGCGTGCTCATCAACCTGTTGGTGGGCTTCTTTGTGGGCCTTTCCTCCGGCGCGACGGTGCTGATCTCTCAGCATTTCGGCGCCAGGCGGGATCAGGCGGTCAGCGATACGGTGCATACCGCCGCGGCCATGGCGCTGCTGGGCGGTCTCATCATCACGGTGCTGGGGCTGATTTTCTCTCCGGCTTTGCTGCGCCTGATGGGCACGCCCGCCGACGTGATGGACTACTCTGTCACCTATATCCGCATCTACTTTGGGGGCGTCATCTTCTCGCTGATCTATAACATTGGTACGGGCATCCTCCGGGCCATTGGCGATTCCCGACGTCCGCTGTACTTCCTGGTGGCCTCCTGCATGACCAACATTGTCTTGGACGTGGTGCTGGTGCTGGGCTTTGACATGGGCGTGGCCGGTGCGGCCCTGGCGACCGTCTTCTCCCAGATGGTCAGCGCCGTGCTGGTCGTCCTTACGCTGACGCGCTCCCAGCGCTCCTATCAGCTGCAGCTGAGGAAGATCCGCCTGCACATGAACCTGCTTTCGGGCATCCTTCGCATCGGTCTCCCGGCGGGCCTTCAGTCGGTGCTGTATTCCCTGAGCAATGTCATCATCCAAGCGTCCGTCAACGGCTTCGGTACGGATACCGTGGCAGCCTGGACGGCTTATGGCAAATTGGACGGCCTTTTCTGGATGACGGTGAGCGCCTTTGGCGTGGCCATTACCACCTTTGTGGGGCAGAATTTCGGCGCCCGTCGCTTCGACCGTATGAAGCGAAGCGTCTGGGTATGCCTGGGCATGGCGGTGATCGCCACGGTAATCCTCAGTGGAGTGCTGCTTACCTGCGGCGAGTTCCTGTATCGCGCCTTCGCGGATGACGAGAACGTCATCCGGCTGGGCATGGACATCCTTCGGCTGTTGGTGCCCTTTTACGGTACCTACCTGTGCATTGAAATACTGTCCGGGGCCGTGCGCGGCACGGGGGATTCCCTGGTGCCCACGCTGATGACGCTGTTCGGCGTGTGCCTGATGCGCGTGGTCTGGCTATGGGGCGTGGCGCCCCGCTTCGGCTCCCTGGACATGGTGCTGATCTGCTATCCCATCACCTGGACGCTAACGTCCGCCCTGTTCCTGGTCTACTACCTGCGTGGCCGATGGCTGAAGCGCAGCATGAGGAAATTCGGCATGGACGACGCATAATGGACGGATGCCGCTGCTCCTTGTGAAGGAATTCGCGAACGCACGTCGAATTCTCATGGTAACCGGCTGGAAATACCGGCATAGAAAAATTCATACAAGGAGGGCGATACCCATGGCGAACCGTATCGTGCTGAATCCCATTTCCTATCACGGCAAGGGTGCGATTGGGGAAATTCCCGGCGAGATTAAGGCCCGGGGGCTGAAGAAGGCCTTCGTGTGCTCCGACCCCGATCTGATCCAATTCGGCGTCACCGCCAAAGTGACGGATGTGCTGGACAAGGCGGGGCTGGCCTACGAGATCTATGCCAATATCAAGCCTAACCCCACCATTGAGAACGTGCAGAGCGGCGTGGCGGCCTACCAAGCCTCCGGGGCGGATTACATCATAGCCATTGGCGGCGGATCGTCCATGGATACGGCCAAGGCGGTGGGCATCATTGTCAACAACCCCGAATTTGCCGACGTTCGCTCCCTGGAGGGCGTGGCCCCACCAAGAACAAGACGGTCTTCACCATCGCAGTGCCCACCACTGCCGGCACCGCTGCGGAGGTCACCATCAACTACGTCATCACCGACGTGGAGCGCAAGCGCAAGTTCGTCTGCGTGGACGTGCATGACATCCCCGAGGTCGCCGTCATCGACCCGGACATGATGGCCACCATGCCCAAGGGCCTGACCGCCGCCACCGGCATGGACGCACTGACCCACGCCATCGAGGGCTTTACCACCAAGGCCGCCTGGGAAATGACCGACATGTTCCACCTCAAGGCCATTGAAATCATCGCCAAGTCCCTGCGCGGAGCCGTGGCGGGTACCGACGCGGGCCGCGACGGCATGGCCTTGGGCCAGCATGTGGCGGGTATGGGCTTTTCCAACGTGGGACTGGGTATCGTGCATTCCATGGCTCATTGCCTGGGCGCGGTCTATGACACCCCCCACGGCGTTGCCAACGCCATCCTGCTGCCCACCGTCATGGCGTACAACGCGCCCGTCACCGGCGACAAGTATAAGTACATCGCCGCCGCCATGGGGGTGGAGGGCACGGAAGCCATGACCCCGGATGAGTACCGCAAGGCTGCCTGCGACGCCGTGAAGCGGCTCTCCCAGGATGTGGGCATCCCCGCTGACCTGAAGGCCATCGTCGATCCCGCCGATCTGGATTTCCTGGCGGAATCCGCCTATGCGGACGCCTGCCGCCCCGGCAATCCCCGGGATACCTCCGTGGCGGAGATTAAGGAGCTGTATCAGAAGCTGCTGTAAACGATTGTCCCCATCAAAGGCGCTGCCTTAATTCTGGCTTTCATAAAAATTCGGAATATCCAAATAGGGCGTGGCATTTCTCCGTGATCGGAGAGTCCACGCCCTTTGGTATGGTCACGATGCTTTGGTCAGCAATCCTGTGCGCTTGAACAGCCGCCGGAACAGCGCCCGCTGCCTGACGGCCCCAAACGCCCGGCATCCGGTGCGAATCCCTGATCGCGTTGGATTATTTCGATGCCGGGCGGAATGCCTGTCATGCGCGGACATTCACGTTCACATTGACGTTTGCGCCCTGAAAAAGATGCTGATTATACGCTTCACACAGCTGGTTCAGCCCGCTCATCATCTCGTACGCGGCCACCAAGGGCCCGATGACAATCAGCGCCCCCAGGATGGTCCAGGCCAGAACGCCGCCGCCCGTGCACCCGACGGATACGCCCACGCGGTGGGCGTTGATGCGGATGCGGTCGCCCGCTGTGTACAGCCATATAAGTTCATAGATACCAAAGGTCAGCACGCTGAAAATAATCCTTGCGAGAACACCCCGCGTCCGTCGGCCATCCCCCGCGCAGACCACATTCATGTCCCGGGCAAAGCACGACCAGAAATACAGCGTATACAGCCCCAGCGTCAAAACGCTCAGCAAGATGTAAACCAGCAGGCTGCGATTCGTTTTCATTGGCAAGTCCCCCTTTTCCTCCGCTCAATCCTCCCTGTGATTGTAATGCAGGCCTATAACATAGCGCAATATAAAATAGGTATTTTTGTCTATAATGAACGGCCAATCAAAACATGTTCCCTCGTTTCCCGCGTGGTTTAGCGAGAATCATTCGGGCAGCAAGCCTGTCATGGCGCGGATATGCCGCGGCACAGGCACCGACTGCCGGCGATGCGGCGGCTTCATGATCGCTGCAGACCCGTGCGGCGCTTCAAACATCACGAAGCCCGTCCCAGCGAACCGATACGGCGGTTTTTCCGGGAGCCGCTTCTTCTGCTTCAGAACCACCACGGCTCCGCTCCCCAATGTGAATATCAGGAGGGCTGATGATTTTTCGCGCGAATCTATTCAAAAACTTCCCCCAAGCCCTTGCCAAACATGGACAAACCTGATATAATCCGTAATTGGCACATCCTTGCGCTACACGAAAGGTGTACCGCCAAAAGTCCAAGAGGAGGTGAAAATGATGAATAGGTATGAACTGACCTACATCATCGATACTGCGCTGGAGGAAACCGCTCGTAAGGAACTGATCGAGAAGGTTTCCGCCCTGATCGCTGCTAACGGTGGTGAGGTGGAGAAGGTCGATGAAACGTGGGGCAAGCGCCGCCTGGCCTACGCCATTGACTACAAGACCGAGGGCTGGTACGTGCTGGTGACCTTCAAGGCCCCTGCCGAGCTGCCCCGCGAGCTTGAGCGCAACCTGGAGATTTACGACAGCGTCATCCGTTACCTGGTGGTGAAGCTGGTGGAGAAGCGCAGCAACGTCAAGCCCCGCGCCGTGCGTCCCGCCGCTCCTGCTGAGGAGGCTCCCGCCGTGGAGACCGCCCCTGCTGTGGAAGCTGCTCCCGTTGAGGAAGCCGCTCCCGCCGAAGCCGAGTAACGCACTGTACCAGAGGAAAAACGCATGAACAAGATCATTCTGATCGGCAACCTGACCCGCGACCCCGAGCTCCGTACCACCCCCAACGGCGTAAGCGTGTGCGACTTCACCATCGCGGTGAATGACCGCCGCGGCCGCAGCCAGCAGCAGGGCGGTAACGGACAGGACAGCGCCCAGTTCTTCCGCGTCACGGTGTGGCGTCAATTGGGTGAAACCTGCCAGAAGTATCTGGCCAAGGGCCGCAAGGTGTTCGTGTCCGGGCCCCTGACCGCCAGAACCTATCAGGCCAACGACGGTACGACCCGGGTCTCCCTGGAGGTTACTGCTGACGACGTTGAGTTCCTGACCAGCCGCGCCGAATCGGAGGCGATGGGCGGATATTCCGCGCCCGCCGCACCCTCCGTCACTGCCCAGAGCAGCGGCTTCACGGCTGTGGAAACCGACGAGCTGCCGTTTTAATCATCCAAGCGCTTAAGTAAAGGAGGTCATATCATGTCTGAAGAACGCACTGAGCGTCGGCCCCGCCCCCGCGGAGGCCGCCGTCCCCGCCGGAAGGTTTGTTCCTTCTGCGTGGATAAGATCGAATACATCGACTACAAGGACATCAACCGCCTGCGCCGTTTCATCAACGAGCGCGGCAAGATCCTGCCCCGCCGTATGAGCGGCAACTGCGCCAAGCATCAGCGTCAGCTGAGCGAGGCCATCAAGCGCGCCCGTGCCATCGCGCTGCTGCCCTTCACGGTGGATTAAGCCGATTCATTCAAGCAGTCCCGGCGTTTTCCCGGGACTGTTTTTTCATGCCGCAAAACGGAAGACACGGCATGATCGTTCGTTTCCCTCCAGGCGGGGTTCGCCAATTTCCGATGCGCGGCCGGTCGGCAATACGCTCGTCACGCTTGCTTTGTTTTTTGACCATCGCGCTTATTGCCAGGGAGGAAGCCCCCGCATTCCCGGCGAATGTTGATAGTAGACAATACGAGGAGGACAAACCATGAACGAACAGCTGCGCAGGGACGCGGACGCCATTATCAGCCAAGCCATTGCCGCCGTCAAACCGGACGCGGCGGTCATCCGCGCACTGGAAGGACAGACTTTCCCCGGCCGTATCTACCTGGTGGCCACGGGCAAGGCCGCCTGGCATATGGCCAGCACCGCGGCGAAGTGCCTGGGCGACCGCCTGACCGCCGGTGTGGTGGTGACCAAATACGGCCATGTGATGGGCCCCATTGACCGGGTGACCTGTGTGGAGGCGGGCCATCCCGTGCCGGATGAGAATTCCTTCCGGGGCACCCGTATGGCCTGTGATCTGGTACAGGGCCTGTCGGAAACGGACACAGTGCTGTTTCTGCTCTCCGGAGGCGGCTCGGCCCTGTTTGAGCTGCCGCTGATCCCCGCCGCGGAATTGCAGGATATTTCCCGCCAGCTGCTGGCCTGCGGCGCGGACATTGTGGAGATCAACACCATTCGCAAGCGCCTTTCCGGCGTCAAGGGCGGACGCTTCGCCCAGCGCTGTCAGCCGGCCCGGGTGCTGTCCGTTGTGCTGTCCGACATTCTGGGCGATCCCCTGGATATGATTGCCTCCGGCCCTGCCTGCGCCGATACCTCCACCTGTGCCCAGGCCCTTGCCATCGCGGACAAGTATGGTCTTCGCCTGTCCGACGAGGCCCGCCGCCTCCTTCATCAGGAGACCCCCAAGGAGATCAACGGCGTCAGCGCGCAGATCACCGGCTCGGTGCGGGAATTGTGCGCCGCTGCCGCTGCCGCCTGCCGTCAGCTGGGCTATACTCCCGTGCTCCTCACCGACAGGCTGTGCTGTCAGGCGCGGGAGGCGGGCAGCATGATGGCGGCCATCGCACGCACCCATGGGGCGGACGGCGTGTCCCTGGCCTACATCGCCGGTGGCGAGACCGTGGTGCGGCTGACGGGTCATGGCCTGGGCGGCCGCAACCAGGAACTGGCGCTGGCCGCGGCGGAAGGCGTCGCCGGGATGCCCAACGCCTGCGTTTTCTCCGTGGGCAGCGATGGTACAGACGGCCCCACGGACGCCGCCGGGGGCTACGCGGACGGCGATACCATTGCCGCCCTGGCCCGGGCTGGGCTGACCCTTCATGGCGTACTGGACAACAACGACGCCTATCATGCCCTGGAAAAGACCGGCGGACTCATCTTCACCGGGCCCACCGGCACCAATGTCAACGACGTGGCCGTGGCCCTTATTCGCGGTTAAGGCTGATCTTACCCCGTCCCCATCGACAACGGCATAAGGCAATGAAGCTCATGACGCGGCGCTTCCACCTGCCTGCCCTGACTCGCAGACCCTATCCTGCTCTGCTGCTTCTGTTGTCTATGCCCAGGTGCCATCTGGATGCTGCCGGAAGGCCAGGACATCGGCTCCGCGGCTGTCGCTGGCGGCTTTCCGGTGACGGGAGCTGGTATATCCGCTGCGCCCCGGGCTGTCCGAAGCCCGCTCTCGCCGTTCCTGCGGAGGGCCGCCAGGTCAACCGCGATGGTTACGCTGACGGCCGGGGCACGTTCAGGGGCTTGTTCTATGAATTAGATGACGCAGCCGAAGGCCCGACGCTGCGGCAGCTCGCCTTCAGCGAGGGTAAGGCCCGATGCTGCGGCAATTTTCTTTCCCCAAGGACAGCGCCGTGTCCAGCGGAATGCCCCGTTCATCAATACGACATGACCGCCTTGCGGCGCACCGTGGCCAGCGTCGATCCTCTCAACGGCAGGGCGCAAACCCTGCCGGCTCTTGATGGCGGCCCCGAAACGGATCGGCTGGCCTATGTTGTTTGCCCCCGGTGGGTACGCCTGCATCTTGGGTTCAGGAAGAAGCCCGCCTGCCAGAAATGCCTGTCCCCGCAGTCCGCCGACAGCTCGCTGCCGATACACTCCATGGCGCTAAACCGTGCTGGAAGGCAATAACCTGACCTGCGCCACCCTTGATTCCTCCTGGGAGCGGGCAGCATCAGATGCAGAGCATTGCTTCCATCCTGGGCGACCGCGAGGAGACCAAGCGCATCCGACGCGGCCACACCGGCTCCCGGTGGGTTCGGTGTGTTTGGGACACCTTCTGACTTCCAGCAGGGTCGCCGGACTGCCCGGCACAGGCGACATCACCCACAACATCTTCATGGAGTACACTTTTTTTGGCGGGCTTTAATAAGCTGCCGGATCGTGGCTTTACGGCGAACTTGTTATCCTTCGGGGCGCTGACAGCCTGGACGGAAGATCTGGCCCCCCATGGTGCGGTTTCAACGCACATGAACATGGAGATCAAAGGAAATAACGAAAGGAATGCTGAATGACGGTTTGCTCAGCGGGCTTATGATGACTGACAAGCAGGAAAGGAAGAGCGTCTGCGGCCGCATCACAAAAATACGGCTAACTGCTGTTCATTCAGATAAGGCGCAGAGGAGCTTCATAGCAGTGTCTTCGGGGAAACGCAAACGGTACCGCGTACAAGTGGCATGTACAATTAGACAAAGGCCATCCATGCGGGAATTGCGCGGGCAACCTCCGCGGTGCCATGATCAAACTTGTTTTCCGATAAAAAAGGGCATCGAATCTGGCCGATGGGGTCAGGCTTCGATGCCCTGATGCTGTAAAACCGGAAAACCATTGGCTATTCCGCCGCAAACACGACTTCCTGGGTCAGGTGCTGGGCGATGCTGCGGATCTCGGCGTTGATGTCCCGGCGCTCCAGCATCAGGCTGTCCGCCGCTTCCCACAGGGCGAAGGAGCCGATCACGCTGAGGATTTCCAGAAAAAGCCCATCCTCCCGTTTGAGGGCGAAGTAAAAATACAGGGACAGGAAGAAAAGCCCCACCGCCGACATCCCCACCAGCTTGCGGCGGTTGCTCCGCTTGTCCCATAGCTTGTCGTGGAGGCAGACGGTGTAATGCTCGGTCAGCAGCTGCTGAATGCGCTCCTGCTCCGCTGCGTCCAGGTTGCCGCCGTGAAAGCACAGCTTCAGGGGCAGCTGCGCGGGGATGATGGACGCCTTCCGCGCAATGAAATCATATATCTCCTCGTTCAAATCCAGCTGTCTGCCCAGGGACAGAGGATTATAGCGCGCAAAACCGTCGTACAGGGCGATGTCGATGACGGCGTATCCGTCGGCGTCCATGTATTCCTGGTCGATGTACTGGCGCAGGGTGAGCAGGGCAGATCGGCGGGCGGTCGCTTTTTTCAGTTGATTCTTACGGGCCTTGGTCATGACGGCCATCCGGTCCTCACTCCTTTCGCGATGCGGAGACAAGCCGCGGAGGCTCACCGCTTCCTGGTATTTTCCTCGTTGATTTCGTCAATTTCGCGTCGGCGCAGCTGAGGCGCGCAGGACTTGCAGCGGCGCAGGGAGGCAAAGCCGTCGTCCTCCAGCTCCCCATAGGAAAAGGGCGTCAGCGGCCAGTATTTTTCATTGACCGACAGGCAGGTCGGGGCGGCATGATAGTTCTTCCCGCCGTCGGGATTGTGGTACAGGGTCACGCCGTCATCCGGGTAGCCCAGGGTTCGGCCCAGCTCGTCCCAGATGATGACCTTGGTGTTTGCCTTCCGATGGAGGTTGTCCCACAGCCATTTCATGTTGATGCCCTCGGGGCTTTCCCGTCGCTGGATGCGGACGCAGCCGTGGCTGGCCTTTTCCCCCAGGAAGTTCTCGAAGTTGGCGAAGTCCTTGTCTGTCAGCTTGCCGCTGACGGGGTCGAAGGTCGGATAACAGGGAACCTCATGGAGCAGGATACCGCCGTTGATGCGCAGCGCATAGTCGCAGTACATGTCCCCCGACCAGAACCCGCCCGTCCAGCTGACGATGAGGAACTCGCCAGCCGGGGTCTCGTTGAAGGGATCGGTCTTGGTAGGATAGCCTGTGGAGCACAGGAGGGTGGTCAGCAGCTTTCCCTCCCTGAACAGGTACAGCCGCTGCTGCAGCTTATCCACCACAATGCCATATTCCTGATCCACCGTCCGCTCCTCCAGCAGGCCGGTCTCCACCCAGCCGGTCATGGGCAAGGCCCACACCTTCACCTTGGAGCCGCTGACGGAGGAGGAATACGCCTGGATCAGCGTCCAGTCCGCCCGCCGCTCCAGGATGTGGACGGCCTGGCTGTCGCAGGTTATCTCGCCCACATAATCCGTGCAGGCAGCGTCCGGCTGGGCGCGGACTTTTACGAGCTGCCGCTGATCGCCCTTGAGAACGGTGACGGGCTGGGTCAGGACGGCCCAGATAGCGTCCTCATCCATGTCCCCCATGGGCAGCGTCCAATAGCAGGGTTCGTGGTCGCAGGCAACGCCGGTGAGCTCCGCCGGGGTGTGATGAACCGTATCCGCGGCATAGGAGGGCCATTGCACCTGGATGGTCAGGGCGTAGGGGGTGGCGGAAAAGCCGGTGTCATCCTTGAGGCGGATAATGAGCTCATGGCTGCCCTCCGCCACGGCCTCGCCGTCCAGCGCGCCGTCCCAGGTGAGGACGGTTTCTCCCGCCTGGCAGGCCAGGGATGCCAGCGTCGTTTCGCCCTCCGCCGTGGACAGGCTGAGGGTGAGGACGCCGGCAGCGTCGGTCTCCACCGCGGCTGACCAGTTCCCGTCGCACTCGGGATCGGCGTCCACACGGAGGATGGCCGGGGCCTTTTCGCCAATGGTCAGAGGAACCTCCGCCACGTCGCCGCCGCTGTGGAGAAACAGTACATAATTCCCGGGAGGCAGCGCGCCTTCCGCCGTCGTGCCGTCCCAGTAGACCTGCCCCTGGCCGTCCCGTACCGACGCGGCTTCCGCCACCACGGCGCAGGGCATCCGTTCGTCGTTCAGCAGGGTGATAGCGGCCTCGCCGTCTGCCCGGAAGATCAGGCGGGCAGGCTTGCCAGGACGCAGCAGGTCGGGGGTCTCCACCCAGGCGGCGTCAGCCAAGGCCAGGGCGGGAACAAGCAGGAGAAACAGAATCAGCAGGAGCTTGCGCATGGCGTGCGTTCCTTTCTTGCGGGGCGTTCACACTAAACATTGTAGCGAATCTTTGCCCAAAGCGCAAGTGTGCGTTCTTTTACATATGTGCGGATGTCACGCGCTTGCATCTGCGCGGGAACATGGTATAATATCGAAAGGATGCGGTATTTTGCCATATGGTCCCGGAAAGGAGCAGCAACCATGATAAAACTGACCCGAGGCCAGTGGCTGTGCGCGGCTGCCGCGGCGCTGTTGATGATCCTGGCCGTGCTGGCGTACTTTGCCGACGCGACGGTGAAGGAGGAAACGGCGCAGCTGATCTCGTCCCACAAATCGGGCGTTGGTCAGCTGACGGAGGAGGCCGTGGTGCGGCAGACCTTCCGTGCCGGACAGGACGGCCTGGCGGCGGTGGACGTGATGTTTTCCAATTACAGCAAAAAGGTGCAAGAGGGGACGCTGACCCTGTGGCTGACAGACCCGGATGGCCGGGAACTGGCGCGGGAGGATTACGCGGTGGCGGCGCTGAAAAACAGCGCTTTTGTGACGCTGCCCTTGGCGTCGGTTCAGGCGGGGAGCCAGGGAAAGACTTACACCCTCCACGCTGTGTCCGACTGCGTGGAGCAAAAGGGCGTAACATTGCGCATGGGCCCGGTCGGTATGCCGGAGGAAGGCGTGGCCCTGACGCTGGCAGACGGCTCCGTGACTACCGAAAGCGCCCTGAATCTGCGCTTTCGGTATCAAACGCTATCGTACAGCGTGATGGGTGCGGGAACGCTGGCCCTGATCGCGCTGTGCTTCGCGGCCTGTATGCCGCTGGCCAAAGGAAAGGAGCGCCGCCATGACAAAGCGTAAAAGAATCCTCACCTGGGCGCTGCTGCCCGTGGCGGTGCTGGCTGTAATGCTCGCGGTGGAGGTGGTTTGCCAGGTTCGGGTGCTGACCCTGCCCAGGGAGCAGCGGGCGCTGAGTACGCTGCCGCCGGACGCTCTGACTGTGGCGGAGGCTGTCAGCGCCGGGGAAGGGGCGGACGGTGAGGACGAATGGGCCGAGGAATGGGAAACGGATGATGATGCCGACGCTCCTGTGCCCGACGACTTGGCGGAAGGCCGGATCAGCCTGTCCCCCGGACAGAGCGCCGTCATTACCTATGATGGCTATGTTCGCTATCTGATGCTGACGGGCATCCCCGGCACGGACAGCTCCTATCATCTGACCTGGCGGGACGTCGAGGGCCGAACCCATCAAAAGGACTGCGTATTTTTCAGCATGGCTGGCGGGGATGTCCAGACGGATGCTGTTTTCATCGGCGGCGACGTCACGGAAATCACCCTCGGCTTTACCAACAGCTTTGCCCTGCAGGGAATCAGCGTGGATAACCGCGTTGCCCTCAACGGCAATCGGATGCTGCTATCCGGGCTGATGTCGGCCTGCTTCTACCTGCTGATCGCGCTGCGGCGGATTGTGACCAAAAAGCCGGAGGTCGGCTTTCTCCTGGTGGCCCTGGCGGCGGGCATCTACATGAGCGTCGGTCTGCCCGCCACGGTGGGGTTCAATTACGATGATGCGATTCATTACCGCCAGGTGCAGCTGCTTAGCCGGGGACGGAATGCCTTCCTGACCCAGAGCGAGTGGCGGATGAGCGAAAACGGCTGGAGCCTGGTCATGGGCGAGTCCTTTGTCCATCCCGGCGATACCGCGCGGGACGAGCAGGCCCTTCATCAGCTCCTGAACGCCACGGAGGATGCCGACATTGCGGAGGAGCAGACGATGCACTGGCAGTTCAGCGATGTAGGCTACCTGAACCAGGCTGCCGGCGCGGCTGTCGCTCGCTGGCTCCGCCTGCCCTTTGCGGCCCGGATGGTGCTGCCCCGCGTCGTTAACATGCTGACCTATGTGGGCCTGGTGTACCTGGCCATCCGCAGCGTGAAGCGCTTCAAGCTGACACTGTGCGCCATCGCGCTGATGGTAACGCCGGTTTTTCTCTCGGCCAGCTATACCTATGATACCGTGACCAACGCCCTGTGCTTGCTGGGAACGGCTTTGGCGGTGGACGCCATTTTGGACAGGGAAACGCCTTTGAGCTGGCAGCGCGGCATGGGCATCCTGATTTCCCTGCTGCTGGGGGCCATGAGCAAGGTGGTTTATATGCCGCTGCTGCTGCTGGCGCTGCTTTTGCCCCGGAAAAAGTTCGCCTCCGGAGGGGCCTGCGTCTGGTATAAGATGATGGCGGCGCTTATCTGCCTGGCGGGCGTGCTGACCATGGTCGCCAGCGTGAATACCGGCGAGGCCATCCTGACGGACAGCCGGGGCAACGCCGCCGACAGCTCCGCGCAGCTGGCGTTCATCCTTGCACACCCGCTGACCTATCTGGGCTACTTCTTCTCAACCATGTGGAAAAGCGGCGTGTACTACTGGACGGAAGCCACCCGCTGCACCATGGCCTATGTGGGCAACCTGAACGGCATCGTGTCCACACTGAGCCTGTGGCTGATCCTGTTCACTGCCGTCACGGACAACGATCCCGACATCGGCCAGGGGCTGCGCTGGCGTCAGCGGCTGGCGATGCTTGTCATTGTTATGATGACGGCGGGCCTCGTCTTCACCACCATGTACCTGGCCTTCTCCGCCGTGGGAGCCAGTGACTTCAGCGGTGTGCAGGGCCGATACCTGATCCCTGTGCTGCCCCTGGCCGCCATGCTCCTGAGCCCCCGGGGCCTCCACAACCGCATGAACAAGACCGGCTGGCATCTGTTCTTCTTTACTGCCAATGCGGCTGTGCTGCTTTGGGCCTGCTGGAACAGCATCCTGAATCAGTTTTACCTGTAAGGAGGCGGGGGAATGAAGCATGTCTTTGCCATCTGTGCCTATCAGGACAGCCCTTATCTCCAGGCTTGCGCGGACTCGCTGCTGAGCCAGGAGGAGCCCTCGCCCATTCTGCTGTGCACCGCCACACCCTCGGAGAAGCTGGCGGCGCTGGCCCGGGAGCATGGCTTCCTATACCGTGTGAACCCGGATGGGCCTAACATCGCCGGGGACTGGAACTTCGCCATGGCCCAGGCCAGGGCGGAGGGCGCGGACTTTGTAACCCTGTGCCATCAGGATGATTTGTACCTGCCGGGGTATGGCCGGGCCTTCCGCCGCGCTGCCCAGGCGGACCCCGAGCTGCTGATCTATTTCTCTGGCTACGGGGAGCGCCGGGGGGAGAATACGGTAACGGATTCGATGCTGCTGAGGATCAAGCGCACGCTGCTTTTGCCTCTGCGCCCGCGCTTTGCCCAGCGCTGGCTAATGAACAAACGCCTTGCCCTGGCCTTTGGCGACGGCATCTGCTGCCCGGCGGTGACCTACAATCTGAATCGCCTTCCGCGGCCGCTGTTTGAACGCGGCATGTCCACCAACCTGGATTGGCAGACCTGGGAGCGGCTGTCCCGCCTGCCAGGCCGGTTCGCCTATGACCCGCAGACGCTGATGCTCCATCGGATTCACCCGGGCTCCACCACCAGCAAGGTGCTGGGCGAAGGCGGACGCACCGAGCAGGATCTGGCCATGTTCCGTCAATTCTGGCCCGAACCCATCGCCCGATGGCTGACCAGGATCTATGCCCTGAGTGAGAAGAGCAACAGCCTGCGAAAGGATGGCTGACGCGATGAAAAAGTACGGCGTGCCGCTGCTTTTGCTGCTGGGGTTTGGGGCCGTTGCCGTTGCCCTTTGGCTGTCCACGGGCAATTTGTTCTACCTGCTGAATTTCTCCTACATCGGGCTCTGCATTGCCGTGGGGCTGACGCTGTTCATCCAGGGCGGGCGGTTCGCCAGACGGTTTGTTCAGCTGGCGGTGGGCTGCTACATGCTGCTTTACCTTGGGCTGATGTGCCGGGAAAACATGCAGATCGAGGGCTTTTGGTATTATCTCTTTTTAGGGATCTTTGAGGCGGCGACCATCCACTATGCTGTCGCCAAGCTCTTCGGGCCGCTTTTCTTTGGCCGGGGCTGGTGCGGCTATGCCTGCTGGACGGCCATGATCCTGGATCTGCTGCCCTACAAGCGTCCCCAGGGGCCGCGCAAAGGTTTCGGCTTCATCCGAATCATCGCCTTCGGCCTGTCCCTGGCGCTGGTCGCCGGCCTGTTTCTTGCCAGGGTGACGAACATGGAGAGCATCATGTTCCGGCTGTTCATCGGCGGCAATGTGCTGTATTACGCTGTGGGCATTTTTCTGGCCATCCGGCTGAAGGATAATCGGGCGTTCTGCAAGTATGTTTGCCCCATTACCGTTTTTTTGAAGCCCATGAGCTACTTCTCCGCCCTGCGGGTTCACTGCGATGAAAGCCTGTGCGTTCACTGCGGCAAGTGCCTGCGGGTGTGTCCCATGGATGTGGAGGTCAACCGCGAAAGCAGGAAGCGGAAGTACGCCACGGAATGCATCCTGTGCTATGAGTGTACCAAGGTATGCCCGGTGAAGGCGCTGCGGTAAGCCCAGCGAAACCGCAATGTAAAGGATTGCGCCAGCGAAAACGGGCGGCGCAGGGTCGAGTGTTCTCAGGCGGGGGGACAAGCCGCCTATCGTCTTCGATCAAAGAAATAGTCAGGCAGTGTGACGCTGCCTGACTACTTTTTTCTTATGTTATAGAAGCTTTCTGTTCGGAACCAACCGTCAGGGCTCGCTTTTCTGCCCGAATACGTTTTTTCGCTGCGCGGAGGGGATGGTCGGGGAGCCGCCCCGACACCCTGTCAGAGGGACAGCAGCCCTCAGATTCCCGTTTTCGCTGTGCGATGAGAAGATCAGTCGATTTCCACCAGCTCGTATTCGCGGCTGCCCATGCCCAGCGCTGCTGCGGCCTCAATGGTATGGCTGCCGTTGCGGCTTTCCAGCCGTTCCAGGAAGTGCTTCTGGCCGGGATCCTCCTTGGCGGCGTAGACCAGATCGACGCAGGCCTGGTCAATGGCCACAGGGTCCAGGGAGGCCAGCATGCCGATGTCCGCCATGCAGGGGTCTTCCGCCACGGCGCAGCAATCGCAGTCCACGGAAAGGTTCTTCATCACATTGATATAGGCCACATTGTCCCCGAAATAATCCGTTACGGAGGACGCGGCGTCCGCCATGGATTCCAGGAAGGCGTTCTGCTCTGTGCCCCAGAAGTTGTTCTCATCGCCCGCGCCGTGGATGTAGGCCTTTCCGTGGGAGGACGCCACGCCGATGGACAGCTGCTTGAGCGCTCCGCCGTAGCCGCCCATGGGATGGCCCTTAAAGTGGGACAGCACCAGCATGGACTTGTAGCGGGTCAGGTTTTTTCCCACAAAGTTCTTGTGAATGCGCTTGCCCTGGCGGATGGGCAGCTCCAGGTCGGGGCCCTCGCCATCCAGTAAGTCCACGCTGAAGTGCTGATCCCAGCCGTGGTCATGAATGGTCTTCCAGTGGGCCGCTGTGGTGTTGCGGGAGCCTTCGTAGGCGGTGTTGCACTCCACCACGACGCCGCCCACCTTGTCGATGACCGCGCGCCAAAGATCGGGGCCGAGGAAGTTCTGGTTGCCGCTTTCGCCGGAATGCAGCTTGACGGCTACGGGGCCTGACAAATCCCGGCCCAGCTTCTCATACAGGGTCAGCACCTTCTCGGCGGTGATGGTCTTGGAAAAATAAACCTTGGATGCCATGGCAAAACGCCTCCTTGTCGGGTCTTATCATGCTTATTATAGACCCTGAAGCGTACTTCAGGTCAAGGGTTAACTTTTTGTTTCAGGCTTATTCCTTATAATCCTGCAGGCTGACGGAGACCATCTTGCTGACGCCCTGCTCCTCCATAGCGACGCCAAAAAGGCTGTTGCACCGCTCCATGGTGCCCTTTCGGTGCGTCACCACAATGAACTGCGTTTCTTGGCTGTACTCCTGGAGATAATCGGCGTAGTAGCCGATGTTGGCGTCGTCCAGGGCGGCCTCGATCTCGTCCAGGATGCAGAAGGGGGTGGGCTTCAGCTTCAGCATGGCGAAGAGGATGGCGATGGCCGTCAGCGCGCGCTCGCCGCCGGAGAGCAGCGAGAGCAGCTGCAGCTTCTTTCCCGGAGGCTGGGCGTTGACCTCAATGCCGCAGTTCAGCGGGTCTTCGGGGTCCATCAACGTTAATTCCGCGTGTCCGCCGCCAAAGAGCCGGGTGAAGGTCTCGGAGAAGTAACCCTGCATTTTGGTAAAGTTATCCACGAAGGTTGTCCGCATCTGTTCAAGCAGGCGCTCGATGAGCTCCCGCAGATCCCGTTCCGCCTGGCGCAGATCCTCCTGCTGGCGGGTCAGGTCATCGCAGCGCTCCTTGGTGGCGGCGTATTCCTCCACCGCGTTGACGTTCACACTGCCCAGGGCGCGGATCTGGCTCATCAGCTGGGCCGCGCGGCGATCCGCTTCCACAGGATCGAAGCCCTCTGTCTGCCGATATTCCTCGGCGCCGGCGTAGGTCACCTCGTAGGTATCCCAGATTCGGTTTTGCAGGGTGCGCAGGTCGCCCTCCACCTTGGCCCGGGTCATTTCCACCCGATGCACCCGGTCGCTGTCCCGGCTGAGAGCCTGATGCAGACTCTCCATGTCGGTCAGCACATCCCGCAAGGCTGTCTGCGCTTCCCCGCGACGGCTTTCCAGGGCCTGGGTTACCTGCTCCTGGCGCTTTTGCTCCAACAGGCGGGTCTCCCGCAGGGCCGAGGTGCGGGCGATGTCCGCCAGATCCTTTTCATCCAGGGCGTCCATTTCCCGCAGCTGCTCGTTCCGTCGCGCCTGCTCACGATCCAGCTGACCGCGATCCTGCTCGTACCGGCTTCGGTCATGGCGCATGACTTCCAGCTGATGCCGCAGCTCGGACAGCTGCAGTGTGCGGGTCATGACCAGATCGGTGGCCTCGGCGGCGGCCTGGCGGGCTGTTTGCAGCGCGGCTTGCAGCGCGGCGGTGCGCGCCTCCATGGCGGTTTGATCTGTCTGGGCGTTGCCGCTCATCTGGCTGATGTCCTGCAACTGCAGGTCAATCTGCTCCATGGATTCCTTCAGCTGAACCTGGGCCTGGGCCGTCTGCTCCACACGGTCATGATGGGCCTGCCAGTCGCCGCGGGCGCTTTCCAGCCGGGCGGTTTCCCGGGCCACGGCGATCTCCTGCTGATGCAGCGCCCCCAGGGCCTCGGCGCAGGCCTGCTTCAGGGCGTTCTTCTCCGCTTGGCCCTCCGCCAGGCGTTGGCGGAAGTCATCCAGCCGGCTCTTGCCTGTCCTCAGCCGTTCGGTGAGTTCCTTCAGCTCCCGCTCCCGGCCCAGCAGGCCCACGCCCTTGGAGGCGCTGGAGCCGCCGGTCATGGAGCCGCCGGAGTGCATCACATCGCCCTCCAGGGTGACCAGGCGGAAGGCGTGGCTGCCTGCCCGCATGATAGGGATGCCCACGTCCAGGTTTTCTGCGATGACTGTGCGGCCCAGAAGGTTTTCCACAATGCCCCGGTATTCCGGCGCGCATTCGATCAGGTCGGAGGCCACGCCGACGCAGCCCGGCAGGCGCAGGGCCTGGCGTTCCCGGTCGTTGAGGAGCTTGCCGCGTACGGTGGTCATGGGCAGGAAGGTGGCCCGCCCCAGACGATTCTGCCGCAGGTACTGAATCAGCTCCTTGGCGGTCTGTTCGTTGTCGGTGACGATGTTCTGCTGGGCCGCGCCCAGGGCCATATCAATGGCGGTTTCGTAAGCCTTGGGAACGGTAATCAGCCGAGCCAAAACGCCCTTGACCCCCGTCATGCCCGCTTCCCGTCCTCGCTGGACGGCCTTGCGGACGGCGTGGTTGTAGCCCTCCATGTCCCGGGTCATTTCCGCCAACAGCTTTTGACGGCTTTGAGCCGCCTGCAGCTCGGCGGACAGGGCTTCGGCCTCCGCGCGGATGCCTTGCAGCCTTTCGTCCTGGCGGTTCAGCTTATCCGTTTCGGTTCGATAGGCCTCAGCCAGCTCGGATTGACGGGCTTTTTCGTCCTCTAAGCGGCGCTGAGCGTCCTCCGCCGCGTTTCGCAGGGCATCCTCCCGGGCCGTCAATTCCGCCTCGGCGGCGGTCAATTCCTCCAGGCGCTGGGCCATCTGCCCGCGCATGGTCTTCAGGCGCGTCTGATCGTTGCGAACGGCGGAAAGCCGATTCATCGCCGCCATGATCGCCGCCTTGTGTTCTTCCAGCGCCTCATCCGCCTGGGTTTCCTGGCGGGCAGCGCTTTCCGCGCGCTCCTTGGCCTGATGAAGGAGCCCCTCGGCTTCCGCCAGCAGCTGGGATTGGGCTTCCTCCTCCGTCTGGCAGCGGGTGAAGGTCTCCTCCAGCTCCCTGAGCCTGCGGGCGGCCTCCTCCTGCTCCTGGGTCAGGCGGGTGCGGTTTTCCTGCCGGGTTTCCCGGCGGCTTTCCAGGGCGGAAAGGGTCGCCTGGGCCTCATGCACCGCTTCGGCGCAGGCCATCAGCCCGTTGCGCGCGCCGGTGATCTTTTCCTCCAGCTGGGCAATGTCCGCCTGGCGCTGATCCCGCTGAGTCGTTTTGTCCTGCAAAGCGGCTTGCGTACCCTCGACCACGGCGCGAAGGTTCATCAGCTCCGTGTCCAGCTCCGCCAGGCGCTCCTTGGCCTTGTCCGACCGAACCAGGAACAGGTTCAGATCCAGCACCTTCAATTCCGCCGACAGCTCGATGTACTCCCGGGCCGCCTTGGCTTGCTCCTCCAGCGGGCGCAGCTGGCGGTTCAGCTCTTCCAGGATGTCGTCCACCCGGGCGGCGTTTTCCAGCGTGCGCTGCAGCTTCTTGTCAGCCTCTTCCTTGCGGGCCTTGAACTTGACAATGCCCGCCGCTTCCTCGAACACCTGGCGGCGATCCTCGCTGCGCCGGGAGAGAATATCGTCAATCCGCCCCTGACCGACGATGGAGTAGCCCTCCTTGCCGATGCCGGTATCCCGGAAAAGGTCGATGATATCCTTGAGGCGGCAGGTGGCGCGGTTGAGGTAATATTCGCTTTCGCCGTTGCGGTAGACCCGGCGGGTCACCATGATCTCGGCAAAGTCCATGGGCAGGGCCCGATCCTCGTTGTCAAAGACCAGGGAGACCTCGCAGTAGCTCAGCGCCTTGCGCCTCTGGGTGCCGTTGAAAATTACGTCGGACATGCTGGCGCCCCGCAGGGTACGGGCGGACTGTTCCCCCAGCACCCAGCGCACCGCGTCGCCGATATTGCTTTTGCCTGAGCCGTTGGGCCCTACAATGCCTGTGATTCCCTCGCCAAAGACAATCTCCGTCCGCTGGGCGAAGGACTTGAAGCCGTATAATTCCAGTTTCTTGAGCCGCATAGGTTCCTCCGTTGTAAGGGCCGTCCTCCGCGGACAACCATACCAGAAACTGATTATACCATAATCCGCGGCGGTTCACAAGAAAAAGCGGCGGCGCGTCGGGCTGTGCCTTGGAAACATGAAAAAAGGCGGAGAATGCTGCCTTCGGGTATCAAAAAAAGTGGCATAAGCCACTTTTTAAGGTATGCCGTTCTCGCTGGCCACTGGGCTTTGCTGTTCTCCCGGCTGTGCGAACGTGCAGGGAAACGATTTCCACGAAGTCAGGCGAAAGTCACCGCACAGGGGCTTCGCCTCCCGCCACATCCCGGGGATTTTGACAATCACCCGCGGAAAATGCCGCCCTTTGCTTCAGCGGCGCGATCAGTTCTTTTTGTCCCTGAACAGCAGGGAGATGCACCACAGACCGGCCACGCCCACCAGGGTGTAAATGATCCGGCTGACGATAGCGCCCTGGCCGCCGAAGAGCCAGCTGACCAGATCGAACTGGAACACGCCCACCAGCAGCCAGTTGATGGCGCCGATAATGACCAGAAGCAACGAAATTGTATCCATCATGAATGAATTCCTCCTAGCGGTTGATGCTCATAGCATAACCCCAGGGAGGAAAAATATGCGCGCTATACACAGCAAAATGGATTGCGCCGCATTGTGAAGGGGCTGAATTCATTCACCGAAGGAGGAAACTTGTTCTTTGACCGGCGCCAGTCGGCTCAGGAGTGCCCCAGCGCCTCCAGCCGCACGGCGTTGACGGCGTTTTTCATCGCCAGGGTGCGAATGCGTTCCCGGCTGCCCGACAGGGCCAGTCGGATGGGATAGGTATGCTCGGCGGTGGAGATCCCCAGGTAGACCGTCCCCACGGGGCGCTCCGGTATGCCGCCGTCGGGACCGGCCAGGCCGGTGGCGCTGACGGCAATATCCACGCCCAGCTTGACCCGGGCGCCTGCCGCCATGGCCACGGCTACCTCCGCGCTGACCACGTTATACTCCTCGATGGTTTGCGCGGGCACATCCAGCAGGATGGTCTTGGTGTCCGTCTGGTAGGTGACAAAGCCGCCCCGCACCACGGCAGACGCCCCGGGTATTTCCACCAGGCTGGCGGAAATCATGCCGCCGGTGAGGCTTTCGGCGGTGGCCACCGTCCAGCCGCGACGCTTCAGCGCTTCCACGGCGGATTTGGCCAGAGAGCCTCCGTCATCCGGCTCGATGGCGTAGATCGCCGTACCCAGCCGGGATATGACCTCCGTCAGCAGCGGGGACAGAAGGGCTTCGGCTTCCGCCTCCGTGGCCGCGCTGGCTGTGGCCCGCAGCTGCACCTCGCCCAGGGAGCAATAGGGGGACAGGGTAGGGTTATCCTGGCATTCCAGGTCGCATAGGCGCTCATCCACCTCAGCCTCGCCTATGCCGAAAATGCGGATGTAGCGGCTTACCAGCGCCATGCCGGAACGCTGACGCAGGTAAGGCTCCACCTGGTTCAGGAACATGGGCTGCAGTTCCATGGGGGGGCCGGGCAGATGAATGACCACCTTGCCGTCCCCCATAGGCACGATGGCCCCCGGCGCGGTGCCGTTGGCGTTGAGCAGGAGGGTGGAATCCGCCGTGAACATGGCCTGGCTGAGGTTGTTCAGCGTCATATGTCGGTGATACTCGCGAAAACGGGCGCGGATCAGTTCCTCCGCTTCGGGGAAGGGAACAAGTTCCTTTCCCGCGACCTTGGCGGCGACGCGCTTGGTGATGTCATCCACCGTGGGGCCCAGGCCGCCGGAGGTGATGATAACATCCGCCCGGGAAAGAGCCATCCGATACGCTTCCTCCAGGCGCTGGGCGTTGTCGCCCACCACCGTTTGATGGTACTGGCTGATGCCCAGGGCCGTCAAACGCCGGGCGATGAACTGGGCGTTGGTGTTGAGCACCTGGCCCATGAGCAGCTCCGTGCCGACGCAGAGAATTTCCGCGATCATTGCTTTTCGCCTTCCTGCTTCTTATCGGTTTTGAAGAGGTACTCGTCCACCTTCTTGCGGATGTCGTCGCTGATCTTCCGCTCGATGGGGAAGACCTTGGCGCCGTCCACCCGACGGGCCAGGAAAAGCGCCTGCTGCAGGGTGATGTCCAGGGCCCGTTCGTCGATGTAGCCGGACTTCAGGTTATCCCGGCGGTCATGGATGTAGTTGGCGCCTGCTGTGCCGGAGCGGTACAGGTTGACGGCGGGGATGCCTTGGTCGGCAAAGGGGATGCAGTCAGAGGAGTAGATGTCGGACTTCACGTCGCAGGCCGTGCCCATTTCGCGCATGAGGCCGTCCACATAGGCGGTAGCGGCGTCAGTGCCCAGCACGGGAGCCGCGTTCTGACCCAGGGTGGCGGCGGCTACGTCCACGTTTATCATCAGCACATGCTTGTCCAGTTCGTCGGCATGGGCCTTCACCCAGGCCTTGGAGCCCAGCAGGCCCTGCTCCTCGGAGCCGTACCAGTTGAATTTCATGGTGCGGGCAGGCTTGTGGACGGCGAAGTACCGCAGCAGCTCCATGATGATAACGCTGCCGGCCATGTTGTCGTAGACGCCGGTGGAGAAGTACACGCTGTCGTAGTGCGCGCCGAAGGAGATGATTTCCTCGGGCTTTTCCGTACCCTCGATGACCGCGCAGACGTTGCGGCTCTCGCCGTCATAGTCCTCCGCCGTCAGCTCGATGTGCAGGGCCTTCGCGCCCCGGCGCACCATTTCCGCCGCGTCCTCGGCCCGCATGTTCAGGGCGATATTCTTGCCGAAGTCATCGGTAAGCATTTCCCGCAGCTTGCGGATGTCGCAGTCGGTCTCGCTGCGGCGGTCGATGGTGGAGCCGGAGAAGGTCAGGATGGCCGCGGCGCCGTTTTTTTGCAGGTGCTTGTAAGCCTTGCGGCCCAGATGGCCGTTGATGAGCACCGCCTTGCCCTTCACGTTGCCCAGATGGGCAGGCAGCCCGTTCTCGGCGTAGTAGAAGGGCAGATCGACGCCGCCTTCGGGCGTGGACAGCGCGCGCTCGTAGCCGGTGACCTCGTACTCCTTGCGGTAGGGCTCGGTGACAACCAGCTTGGCGTGGCGGACGCGGCCGCAGGGCACCGTAAAGGGCTCGATGACCGCCTGAACTCCGGCGGACTGCGCCTCCGCCAGCAGGCGCTGGGCGGCGCGGTTCTCCGCCTCGGAACAGCTGACGCGCTCGAAGGCCAGATCTTTCAGCAGGGAAAAGGCGCGATGGGCAGATACGTTCATTTTTTATTCCTCCTTGTCTTACGAATGGATGGATATGCAAACGCCACCCCGCCGTCAACCGACAGGACGGTATTGCTGATACGAAAAGAGGTGCTAATTCGCCGTCGGCAGACCGCAAATCGAAAATCGGCGGCATGTTCGTCGATTTTTGTGCTTTTCGTCAGAAAAAACTTCCTTACACTCGGGAAAGTGGCGAGAGCCACTTTCCCGACCGGTGTTAGCTGTTGCTCTGCCGGTTGGCGCGGCTGCGCAGGTTGGCGTCCAAGATGCGCTTGCGCATCCGCAGATTCTTGGGGGTGATCTCCAGCAGCTCGTCATCGTCGATGAACTCCAGGCACTCCTCCAGGGACAGGGGATGGACGGAGATCAGGCGCATGGCGTCCTCCGAGGCGGAGGCGTTGCGCATGTTGGTGACGTGCTTTTGCTTGCACACGTTCACCACCAGGTCATCAGGCCGGGCGTTCTGGCCGCAGATCATGCCCATGTAGACCTCCTGGCCCGCGCCGATGAACAGTGTGCCGCGCTCCTGGGCGTAGAACAGGCCGTAGGAGGAGCTGGTGCCGGTCTCATGGCAGACCAGCGCGCCCACGTTGCGGTGGGGGATGTCGCCCTTCAGCGGCTCGTAGCGCTCAAAGACGGAGGACATGATGCCCTCGCCGCGGGTATCGGTCATGAATTCGCTGCGGTAGCCGAACAGGCCCCGGGAGGGCACCAGGAATTCCAGACGTACGCGATCCAGTCCGGACATGTGCTCCAGCACACCGCGGCGGCGGCCGATTTTTTCAATAACCGCGCCCGCGCTGGCCTGAGGCGTGTCCACCACCAGGCGCTCCACGGGCTCACACTTCACGCCGTCGATTTCCTTATAGATAACCTGGGGCTTGCTCACGGCGAACTCATAGCCCTGGCGGCGCATGTTTTCAATAAGGATGGACAGATGCAGTTCGCCCCGGCCGCAGACCTCAAAGGCGTCGGTGGAATTGGTATCGTTCACGCGGAGGGATACGTCCGTCTGAAGCTCCCGCATCAGCCTGGCACGGAGGTGACGGCTAGTGACGTATTGTCCCTCCCGGCCCGCGAAGGGGCTGTCGTTAACCTGGAAGGTCATGGTTACGGTGGGCTCGGAAATCTTGACGAAGGGCAGGCCTTCCACCCGGGCGGGATCGCACACGGTATCGCCAATGGAAAGATCCTCCGCGCCGCTGAGGGCCACAATGTCGCCCATGGAGACATCCTTGGCGGGGGTGCGCTTCAGCCCGTCGTACTGGTACAGGCCGCTGAGCCGCCACTGGCTGCTGGTAACGCCCGTTTCCAGGTTGGTATGGACAACGCTCATGCCCTCCCGGAAGGTTCCGCGGGTGATGCGACCCACACCGATGCGGCCCACATACTCGCTGTAATCAATGGTGGAAATGAGCACCTGAGCAGGGCCTTCCGCCTCGCCCTCGGGAGCGGGGATGTATTGCAGAATGGCGTCAAAGAGAGGGCGCAGGTTTTCGCCGGGGGATTCCAAGTCCAGGGTGGCTGTACCCTTGCGGGCGGACACATACAGGATGGGGTTGTCCAGGGTGGCCTCGTCGGCGTCCAGGTCAATCAGCAGGTCAAGAATCTCATTGACCACCTCGTCGCAGCGGGCGTCGGGCCGGTCAATTTTGTTGATGACGATCAGCACCTTCAGCTTGAGCTCCAGGGCCTTTTTCAGCACGAAGCGAGTCTGGGGCATGGGGCCCTCGAAGCTGTCCACCAGCAGCAGCACGCCGTCCACCATTTTCAGTACGCGCTCCACCTCGCCGCCGAAGTCGGCATGGCCGGGGGTGTCCACAATGTTGATCTTGTGGCCCTGGTAGTGGACGGCGGTGTTCTTGGCCAGGATGGTGATGCCGCGCTCACGCTCGATGTCGCCGGAGTCCATCACCCGGTCCACCGTCTGCTGGTTCTCATGGTATACGCCGCCCTGCTTGAGCATCTGATCCACCAGGGTGGTCTTGCCGTGGTCAACGTGGGCAATAATGGCAATGTTGCGGATATCTTCACGGATCATAAAAACAACTCCTTCCCAGAGGCTCTGCCTCTGGACTCCGCTTAAGGGGCGCATGCCCCTTAAGAATCCCGTTTGGGTGGGGTAGGTAAGGGCACGGCTCGCGGAGGGCAAGCCGCACTGGGGGATCCCGCCGCGCAACAGGCGCGCCGGGACGCGTAGCAGGCGGCGATGCGAGGGGCCGCGGCCCCTCGGGCTCCCCTGGAAAGCGCGCCGCACGCGCGCAACGTCAGCCGAAGCCGCCAACTCGATCGCGGAATGGGTGTCCAGAGGGCTATGCAGCCCTCTGGCGGGGGCGAGGGGCAGAAGTGCCTCCCGTCGGGCTCCCCTGGAAAGCGCGCCGCACGCGCGCAACGTCAGCCGAAGCCGCCAACTCGATCGCGGAATGGGTGTCCAGAGGGCTATGCAGCCCTCTGGCGGGGGCGAGGGGCAGAAGTGCCTCCCGTCGGGCTCCCCTGGAAAGCGCGCCGCACGCGCGCAACGTCAGCCGAAGCCGCCAACTCGATCGCGGAATGGGTGTCCAGAGGGCTATGCAGCCCTCTGGCGGGGGCGAGGGGCAGAAGTGCCTCCCGTCGGGCTCCCCTGGAAAGCGCGCCGCACGCGCGCAACGTCAGATGAAGCTACACAACTCAATCGCGGAATGGGTGTCCAGAGGGCTATGCAGCCCTCTGGCGGGGTCAAGGGGCAGCGTCCCTTGCGTCCTCTCATAGCCTGTTCGCCGTTTCCGCCAGTTCGAGTCCCTCGTTGTTTTCGCAGGCGAGGCGTATGCTCCACTCGTTCTCGAAGAGAAGAACGTCGCGGCCGCGGCTGTCCTTGGCCCGGCCCGAGGTGGAGGTCAGCTTCAGCTCCTCCACAGGCTTGGGCGTCTTGGCGACCCAGCGGACAAAGTGGAAGGGCATTCCTTCCATGGCAATGTCCACCTGATACTCGCTTTTCAGCCGATGCTCCAGCACCTCAAACTGCAAAACGCCTACCACGCCGACCATAAATTCCTCACGGCCCGTTTCTGTGCGGACGAAGGTCTGGATGGCGCCCTCCTCGGCCAGCTGGCTGATGCCCTTTTGGAATTGCTTACGCTTCATGGAATCCAGCGGGCGCACGCGGTTGAAGAATTCCGGAGCAAAAACCGGAATGTTTTCATAATGAAGCTTCGGCCCGCCGGACAGGGTGTCGCCCAGCTGATAGATGCCGGGGTCGAACAGGCCGATGATGTCGCCCGCCCAGGCTTCCACCACGGCCTCGCGTTCGTCGGCCATGAACTGCTGGGGCTGCTTGAGAGCCACCTGCTTGCCCGTGCCGGAGTGCCATACCTCCATGCCCTTTTCAAAGGAGCCGCTGACGATGCGCATGAAGGCCAGACGATCCCGGTGTGCCGGATTCATGTTGGCCTGAATCTTGAAGATGAAGCCGGAGAAATACGGCTCCTCGGGGGTGATGAGCCCCGCGTCGGAGGGGCGGGGAAGAGGCGGGGGTGTGTATTGCAGGAAGCGCTCCAGAAAAGGCTCCACGCCAAAGTTCGTCACCGCAGAGCCAAAGAACATGGGTGTCAGCTCGCCCCGGCGTACAGCCTCCAGGTCAAAGGCGTCGCCGGCTTCGTCCAGCAGCTCAACTTCCTCATTCAGCCTGTCCAGGTAGCGCCGCTCCAGCACCTGGCTGATGGCGGGGTCGTCAAGGGAGATATCGGTTTTGTCCACCATGGTCTGGCCGTGGTTGCCGCCGGTATACAATTCCACCATGCGGGTGTCCCGGTGGTAGACGCCCTGGAAGTCGCCGTCCACACCGATGGGCCAGTTGATGGGGCAGGAACGGATACCCAGCACCTGCTCCAATTCCTCCATCAGCGCGAAGGGATCCTTGGCGGCGCGATCCATCTTGTTCACAAAGGTGAAAATGGGGATGCTGCGCATCCGGCAGACCTTGAACAGCTTGATGGTCTGGGCCTCCACGCCCTTGGCCGCGTCGATGAGCATCACCGCCGCGTCCGCCGCCACCAGTACGCGGTAGGTATCCTCGGAGAAGTCCTGATGGCCGGGGGTATCCAGGATATTGATATGGTAGCCGTCAAACTCGAACTGCATGGCCGAGGAGGTTACGGAAATGCCGCGCTGCTTCTCGATGTCCATCCAGTCGGAGGTGGCGTGCTTGTCGCTTTTTCGGGCTTTGACGCTGCCGGCGGAACGGATGGCGCCGCCGTAGAGCAGCAGCTTTTCGGTGAGGGTGGTCTTGCCCGCGTCGGGGTGGGAAATGATAGCGAAGGTTCGCCGCTTCTCCACCTGCTGGTGCAGTCGGTCCTGATAGGCCTGGGTGTCGGTCGTGGGCAGCATGAAATCCCTCCTGGCTTTGATTGTCACAACATCTCATTTTATTCCGCGACGCCTTGATTGTCAAGGATTTTAGCGGTTTTCCAATGAATTGAACCGTAGCGCTGCGATCCATGCTGGACACAGCTTCATCCGGGCCAGCGCGTCCAGAGCGACGCGAAGGTGGCGCCGCGTATCTGCATCGAAGACCCGAGGGTGAAGCGGTACCGGTACACCGTCATCGACGAGTACTCCTGTTACCGGAGCCTGGGGGATTCCTCTGAACAGAGCACTTATTCGTCGGCGGATTTCCTGCGCAGGATGGCTGCCGCCTTCGCGCGCAAAGGCGTGTAGGTTAAATGCGTCCAGACGGACAACGGCTTCGAGTTCACCAACCGCTTTTCAACTGGCAGCGGGATATTCCAACGCTTGCGCCCCGCTACAACGGCAAGGCCGAACATATTCGCCGCGAAGACCTGAAACGCTTTTATGATGCCCACCGTTTCTATTCCATCGTCGCCAAAGGCGCTGAAATGCCCGCACCCTGCGTCCGTTCCACTGGCTCTCATCTTTAGAGAGGCTCTCTGACTACACCGTTCAATCGGTTTGACAAATCTACAAAGTCTATTCTCCCCGGGTAACCGGGCGTATCCCCCAGGCTTCCAGGCCCTGCGCGCCCTGCTGGTTTCCTTTTTCTTTCATATCAGATGAGCATATAGCGCTCTGTTACAGGAA
>CANOHT010000005.1 GCA_947565865.1 uncultured Clostridia bacterium | reverse complement strand
GATGGCCCTCAGGCGGGGGTATGGGGGCAAGGCCCCCAACGTCCTCCCCTTCGCGAAGTGCCTCAAAAAACGCAGTCAGGGAGCGAAGCGATACCTGACGGTAGGTTCCAATCCAAAGGCCAGCCCGCGCAGCGAAAAAAGGGAGTCTGAGGGCCGATGGCCCTCAGGCGGGGGTATGGGGGCAAGGCCCCCAACGTCCCCCTCCTTCGCGAAGCGCCACAAAAACGCAGTCAGGGAGCGAAGTGATCCTGACAGTAGGTTCCCAAACCTCGAATTGATTTGATAATCATATAAGCACAGCATAAAAAGCACGGACAAAGAACAACTTCTCTGTCCGTGCAATCGGTCAAAAAGTGGTGTTTTCCATTTCCCTGTGTTTTACATGCCTCTCAAAGTCGAACAGCAAGCAACCTGTGCCGTCACTTTGCCGAAAGCAAAAGCGCCTCCAGCTTTTCCAGCGTCACCGAGCCCACCGCGTTGTAGGTGATGACGCCCTGGGCGTCAATGACTACGGTCTGGGGCAGCATGGTGGAGCCGCCGAAGGACTTGATGACTGAGCCGGTCTCGTCCAGGGCGAAGGGCAGCTGATAGTCAAACTGGGCCAGGTAGCCTTCCACATCGTCAGTGACCAAGTCGGAGTGAATGGCCACCACCGCTACATCGTCGCCGTACTTTCGGCTGACGGCGTCAAAGTGGGGCAGCTCCTGGCAGCAGGGGGTGCACCAGGTGGCCCAGAAGTTCACAATCACCGTTTTGCCCCGGTGGGCGCTGAGGGTGAACGGCTCCTCCTGACCATAGACGGGCACGGTGAAGTCCGGCGCGCGCATTCCCGCTTCCTTGCCCACAGGGATGTTGTCCTCCGGAGCCTGGGTGACGGCGGGCGGCGGAGTTTCCGACTGAACGGGGGCTTCCGGCTGGTTGAACAGCCACAGCGCCCCGGCCATCACCAGCAGCGCCGCGCCCCAGGCCATCATGCGCTTCCCGCGGAGGCGCTTTTTCTTTTCGGGAGAGGCCGAAGCCAGCTCCGGGCCATGCAGGGTCACGCGTCCGGCCTTGAAGGCGATGGCTTTGGTGGGGCAGGCATCGACACACTGACCGCAGTGGATGCACTCATGGTCGCCCACATGGCGGATGTCCATGGGGCATTGGCTGACGCAGCGGCCGCAGTCGGTACACCTGGAAGGCTCGACCTTTACGCCCACCAGGGCGACCTTGGCGAACAGGCCGTAGATCGCGCCCAAGGGACACAGAAAGCGGCAGAACGCCCGGTATAGGAACACGCAGGCGGCAATGATGAGCAGCAGGATCACGAATTTGCGGGTGAACAGGATGCCCAGCATGGAAAACTTATCGGCGTTGACCGGGTTGGACAGTAGGCCGATGGCGCCCTCGAAGGTTCCCGCCGGACAGATGTATTTGCAGAAGGCCGGCACGGGATAACGCTGGAAGGCGTACCACAGGGGGACGGCGATGACGAACACCGCCAGAATGACATACTTCAGATAGCTGAGCACCCGGGTGACCCGGCTTTTTTTGATCTTGGGCGTAGGGATTTTGTGAAGCAGATCCTGCATCAACCCCAGCGGACAGAGGAAGCCGCAGATGGTGCGGCCCAGGGTCAGCCCGAACAGCAGCAGGATGCCCTGCACATAAACGGGCGTGCGGCTGCCGGAGGCCGCGATGGCGTTCTGCAGCGCGCCCAGGGGACACGCGCCTACGGCCCCGGGACAGGAATAGCAGTTGAAGCCCGGCACACACAGGATTTTGCTGTTGCCGGTGTAGATGTTGCCGGTAATGAAGCCCTTCACATGAGCATTGTACAAAAGGGCGGCGTATAGCTGGATCAGCCTGCGCTGGGTGGGCAGATGATCCTTGATCCACTGAAGGGGCTTAGCCAAGGCCGATACACTCCGTACAGATATTGATGGCCTTTACCAGCACGTCCCGCAATCCGCCGTTCATCACACCCAGCACGATGAACACGATGGCGATGATATAGAGCGCTGCCCGCAGGGGCGTCAGGGGAACGCGGCGGCCTTCAGGCGCTTTCTTCGGCGCGGTCTTGGGAACCTCCCGCAGGAGCGCCAGTTCCCTCTCCACGCTGCGGCCAAAGGCCAGGGACGCCGCGATCATCACTCCGAAGCCCACGATTACCCACGGCGCCACATGCCACAGCATATCCCCCATGACCGTTTCCAGGTTCCAGGAGAAAAAGTGCGCGCCGTTAAGCAGATAGACAAGGCTGAACCCCGCGCAGATCAGCACCGCGAAGGCCGCCAGCGCCGCCATCATCCGGCGGCGGCGCTCCTCCGATCGGGCGGCGTCGGGCAAAGACGCCACCCGCGCCTTCAGCAGGCGCAGCCGATTTTCCGGGGATAGGGCGGAGCGGGAAGCCGCCGGGCCGTCCGCCAGGGCCTGGGCTGTCAGCGCCAGCAGCACAAGCGCCGCGTAGCCCAGCAGGACAGGCGCCATGGGCCGCAGGCGCTCGCTGACCTTTTCCACACTGTATACAGGGGTCAAATGGACGCCGTTGGCATCCAGATTGGCAGAGCTGTTGCCCTCCAGATAAAGTCCCACGCATGCAAGACCCAGCGCCAGCAGCACCCCCAGGGTGCATACCGCCACCGCGATCCTCATCCATGGCAATAGCTTGGACATATCGCCGCTCCTTTTCATCCGTATTCAACCTGAACGGTCACGCTGATTATACCATAACTGTCCATACGGGGGCAACGCCACCTTTCTTCGGGAACACAGAAAGAACAGCCTTCGACACTGCGGGCGCTTGACATGCGGGAAATCCGGGTTTTATAATGGGAACGCAATCCGAATCAAGGAGGGTAACAACGATATGAAAAAAGCATTTTCCCTGCTCCTTGCTCTTGCCCTGTGCCTCGCCGGTCTGGCGATGGCCGAGGAAGCGCAGCCTGCTGTGTATCAGCTGGGCGACAAGATTGACGACTTTACCATGACCACCTACGACGGCACGTCCGTCACCCTCTCCGAGGTGCTCAAGGAGAAGGACATGGTGCTCATCAACATCTGGGCCACCTGGTGCGGCCCCTGCCGCAATGAGTTCCCCTTCCTGGAGGAGGCCTATCAGCAGTACAAGGACAAGGTGGAAGTGCTGGCCCTGTCCTGCGAGCCCACGGATGACGATCAGGTGCTGACTGATTATGTGGCCGAAATGGGCCTGACCTTCCCTGTGGGCCGGGATGACGTCGGCCTGGATAGCCGCTTCGGTGTGCGGAGCATCCCCACCTCCGTTGTGGTGGATCGCTTCGGTACCATCTGCTTCATCGAGGCAGGCTCCCAGCCCAGCGTGGACGCCTTCGCGCGGCTTTTCGACGCTTTCCTGGGCGATGACTATACCGAGTCCGTCCTCCTGGACGGCGTGCCCCGGGTAAAGCCCAATGTGGAGCCCTCTGCCGAGGCTGACCTGGCCGCCGCGCTGAATGTGGAGGGCGGCGAGCTGATCTTCACCAACGGTACGGGAGAGACCGACTGGCCCATGGTGGTGGGCGAGAAGGACGGCCGCAGCGTTGCCGTTTCCTCCAACACCAACATTGCTGACAGTGAAGCCCTGGTCAACACCACCGTGGCCGCCAAAGCGGGAGACGCCATCGTGGTGACCTTCAAGGTTTCCAGCGAGGCAGCCTGCGACCTGATGCAGCTGCGCGTCAACGGTAAGACCGTGAAGTCCTTCGGCGGCGAAAAGGACTGGATGACCTACGCCTACGCCGTTCCCGCGGATGGCGAATACGCCGTCACCCTGGCCTTCACCAACGACATCGCGGGCTTTGCCGGCGAGGATACCCTCTGGGTGGACAGCGTGGCCCTTGTTTCCGGCGACGCGGCGGCCGAAGCCCTGGCGGCCAATCCCGTATATCCCGTGGCGGATGCGAACGCTGCCGCCGCCCTTGGCGAGGATGCCAGGAAGCTTGTCATCAACGATCCCGTTGGCCGGATGACCGCCAGCTATGGCGACCTGTTCTACCTGACGCCCGGCGAGACCGCGACCTTCGAGTTTGCCGTGACCGCCGACATCGACCCGGAAGCCGCCCTGATCTACTGCAACTTTGACGGAGCCTCCTATGCGCTGGTGGATTGCCTGACGGATGGCAAGTACGTCGTTACCTCCGGCGGCGACAGCATGGAGACCACCGGCTACAGCGAGAGCAGCGTCTACCTTTATCCCACCGCTGACGCCGAGGAAGCGGCCGTGGTTGTTTCCTACCTCAAGAGCGAGGAAAACGTCAATGCCTTCGTGAGCGACATCACCGACGAAAACGGCGCGGCGGTTGGCTCCTGGACCTATGCCGACGGCACCGCCCCTTCCACAGACGCCCTGCCCGGCTCCTCCGTGGAGGCCCTGACCGAGGCGTCCTACGTTGTCAAGTACGTTGACCAGGACGGCAATCCTGTGGCTGGCGTGATGTGCCAGGTCTGCGATGACGCCACCTGCCAGGTTTTTGTTTCTGACGCGGACGGCGTATGCGCCTTCACCCTGGCGCCCTATGCCTGGGAGATTCACACCCTGAAGGTACCCGAGGGCTATGAGGGCGACACGGAGACCGTCACCACCGCGCCGGTGGAAGGCGGCGAGCTGAGCTTCACCCTGACCCGGAAGTAACAGGATCATCATCGTTCCCCAGCTGCGCTGCCGCCTGGACAAGTTCAGGGCGGCAGCGCTTTTTGGTGCGGCAGGCAGCTGTAAATTGCGATGCAAAAGGGGGACGCGCTGAAGGATGCATTCAAGCCGAATGTCCATCATAGAGAAGGACGAGCGGCCCCGTGGCTGTCTGCCGCGTCGCGTCAGGCGCCATAGAGAAGACCTCACCCATCTGCTTGATGGAGGACGCGGACGGGATGGCGCGGCATCAGGCTTTGGAAGCTGCCGGATGGCGACGCTTTTCCAAGCGACAAAATTTTTTTCCAAAGTGCTTGACATTGGCCCAGACCTTTGGTATAATAACCTTCGCAGTCGGATAAACTGCTGAACACATTGGGGAATGGTGTAATGGCAGCACCTGCGACTCTGACTCGTATTGTCTAGGTTCGAATCCTAGTTCCCCAGCACATATGCCTCCGTTGTCTAGAGGCCTAGGACGCCGCCCTCTCAAGGCGAAAACACGGGTTCGAATCCCGTCGGAGGTGCTTGACCACCAGCAAATAGCTGGTGGTTTTTCTATGTCCGGATTTGGATGGACATAGCCATTTTTACCATGATGCGTTGTACCGGCGACGAACAAGGCCGCGATATGACCGAAAGGAGATCCCGCGTTGATTATCCTCATCACAGGCGCGTCCCACACAGGGAAAACCGCGCTGGCCCAAGCCTTGCTGGAACGATACCGCTATCCCTACCTGTCCATGGATCATTTGAAGATGGGCTTGATTCGCAGCGGCGGCACCGACCTCACGCCCCTGAGCGACGAGGCTGATCTGACGGCGTATTTGTGGCCGATTGTCCGGGAGATGGTGAAAACCTGCATTGAGAATCAGCAAAATCTGATTGTCGAAGGATGCTACATTCCCTTCGACTGGGCCAAGGATTTTGACAGGACATACCTCGACCACATCCGTTTTGTTTGCCTGGCGATGAGCGAGGGCTATATCCGGGCTCACTTTGACGCTATCAAGCGATACGCGAACGTGATCGAGCATCGCGCTGAGGACGAGGCCCTGTCCATGGAAGATGTGCTCAGGGAGAATGCCCGGATGCTGGCGCTGTGCCGTGAGCATCACGCCCGCTGCCTGCTCGTGGAGGATACCTATCGGATTGATACGGCGCTTATATGAAAAGCCCCCGCGGTTCACATTGGGCCGCGGGGTTTGCGATGCTTGGAATAACAGGCGGGATGAAAGCTCGCCGCAGCTCAGGGGGCGTTCTCAAGCACTCGGGCGGCGCGCTCTCAGCGATACCCCTCATCATCAGGGCCAGGCGGACGCCTTGGCGCGACGCGGCCATGCCTTCCATCAAGGCGGCGTAGCCTCGCTCCGGTGTGCGGATGACGGCGGTCTTGTAGCCTATGAAGCCTGCCACGATAGCCATCAGGTTTCCGGGGATATCCCGCCTGCTGCCGGGGGACTTCGCGCCATTCCGCGCTTCCCAAGCCAGATGGGTCTTCTCATTCTGAAGGCTGTTTTGACGGCGGCATCAAACAGACGCGGGTCATGGCGCAGGAGGGTGCTAGCCGGAATCGTCCTCGGACGGCGTTTCCGGCTGAGGCCCCCGCGCAAAGACCGACCGGACGCCGATCTTCCTGGCGCAACGCTTCTGGCTTGACGGCGTTCTCAATCAAGAGGATAGCCGCTGCCTGGCAATGCCATTGCCCCCGCAGCGGCATCGAACCGCCGCAAGAATCAAGACCCGCCGTGCCGATCCTTCAAGGAAGCCGATTTGCCCGGGGTATTCTGTACCTGGAGAAGATAGTCTTTTCCGTCGAGGAAAGCCTGCGCACAAGCGCGGCACAGACAGTTCCGGCCCTCGCGATGTTCCTTTGCTCGGCCCTGTGCAAAGGAACCGCTCCCGCTGCGGGAAGTGCTGTCCCGATCAGACGGAAATGGCGGTGGATTTCCGGCTGCTTGACCAATCGTGGCAGGGGCATGGTGCGCAGCAGTCCTTGACACGGGCGCTGGCGAAGCGTCGAAACAGCGAGAAGCACAGGCTTTTTTCCCTGCGCGAGGCTGCCGCGAAGCCAAACGCTGACAATGGCGGCCAAGAAGAACCTTTCCTCTTAGCCGTTGACACCCTCCCCTGCCTGCGGTATCATAAATTCACCAATACCAAGGGAGGAAGCGGGATGAATCAGTTTTCCCGAACCGAGGCGCTGCTGGGCGCGGAAGCCATGGCGCGTTTGGCGGCGGCGCGGGTGGCCGTGTTCGGCCTGGGTGGCGTAGGCGGCCACGCGGCGGAAGCGCTGGCGCGCAGCGGCGTGGCCGCCATCGACCTCATTGACAACGACCGCGTCAGCGAGACCAACCTCAATCGGCAGCTTGTAGCGCTGCATTCCACGGTGGGGATGCCCAAGGTCGAGGCCCTGGCCCAGCGCCTCCGGGACATCAACCCAGACATCCGCTTGACGCTCCACCCCTTGTTCTATCTACCCGAAACGGCCGACGCGGTGAACCTTTCCGTTTACGACTGCGTGCTTGACGCGGTGGATACCGTCAGCGCCAAGCTGGAGCTGATTGTTCGGACGAATCGTCTGGGCATCCCTCTCATCAGCGCCATGGGGGCCGGCAACAAGCTGGACCCAACGCAGCTTCGCGCGGCGGATATTTATGAGACCCGGGAATGCCGCCTGGCTCGGGTTATCCGAAGTGAATGCCGGAAGCGGGGCGTTGGCAGCCTTCGGGTGGTATACTCCACGGAGCCACCGGTCATCACCGCCGCTGATACGGAGGAAGCACCCCCGGATGGCCGCCGCGCCATTCCCGGAAGCGCCGCCTTCGTCCCGGCTGCCATGGGACTGATAATGGCCGCGGAAGCTGTTAGGAGGTTGGCCACAGGATCGTGGCGATGACGGGGGGATAGGATTGGCGGAAATCAGGCCGCCATGGTATAGCCCTTGGCAGGGCAGCGGGCGATGAAGGCTGTACTTCCTCCTTGGAAAAAGCAGCGCCATAAACGCCGGCCGCCCTGCCAAGGGCAAAAATGCTTTTTAAATGTAAAAGGCTTTTTTGTCCCTGCGCTGCTTTTTCTTCAGCCACCCATAGGCGCCCAGACAGATGACAGCGGAAAGCAAGGACCCCAGCGGCGAGGCCCAGCCCATGGGGTACAGGGTTTCCGGGTACAGCATGGAGGCGGCATAAGCGCCGGGTACGCGCACCAGCACCATGCTGGCGACGTTGTGAGCAAAGGACAGAGAGGACAGGCCGTAGGCGCAGAAAAAACCGCTGAAGCAGAAGTGAATGCCCGCGAACACGCAGTCCCACACATAGGAGCGCAGATAGGCCGCGCCCTGGCGGATGACCTCGCTCTCATCCGCGAAGAGGCTCAGCGCCTGCTCGGGGATCAGCTGGAACAGCGCTGCGCAGCATAACCCGAAGCCTGTGCAGATGGTCAGCGCGTACCGAAGCACCCGGCGGGCGCGATCGTGCAGACTGGCTCCGACGCACTGCGCGGCCAGGGCGGAGACCGTGGACATCAGCGCCGAGGGCACCAGGAACAGCAGGCTGATGAGCTTTTCCACGATGCCCACCGCCGCCGCCGCGTCCACACCCCGGCGGTTGGCGATCACGGTAATCAATAGGAAGGAAATCTGGATGAAGGCATCCTGGCAGGCCACCGGCAGGCCGATGCGCAGCAGCTGCCCCATCACCCGGCGGTCAGGACGCAGATCGGCCGCCGTCATTGGAAGGTCGAAGCGCTGTTGGCGGCGCTTATGCCGCAGGTACAGCAGGGCGAAAACCACACTGCATGTCTGGCTGATGACGGTGCCCAGGGCTGCCCCCGACGCGGCCATCCCCAGCCCGCCGATGAAAACGTAGTCCAGCAGGATGTTGAGGGTGCAGGCGACGGCTACAAACGCCATAGGGCTGCGGGAGTCCCCCATGCCCCGGAGCACCGCGCTGATGATGTTGTATGAAACGATGCAGGGAAGCCCCGCGAAGCAGATCATCAGGTACTGCCGGGTCTGCCGGGCGGCCTCCGGAGGCGTGGACATCACGCTGACCACGCCGTCCACCGTGAGCAGCAGCGCCGCGGTCAGCGCCGCCGCTACCCCCAGAAACAGCGTGATGGTGTTGCCCGCGGCCCTCGCCATCAGCCGTGCGTCCCTCGCGCCTACCGACCGGCTGATAACCACCGTGGAGCCCATGGCCAGGCCGACGATGACCACCGTCAGCATGTGCATCACCTGGCTGCCGATGGAGACGGCGGAAATGATGTCCGCCCCGCCGTATTGTCCGGCAATAAACAGGTCTGCTAGGCCATAGAGCGTTTGTAGGAAGGTGGAAAGCAGATAAGGCAGGGAAAAAGCGGCCATGCTTTTCAGGACGCTGCCCTGGGTGAGATCGCGCTGCATAAAAAAGCCCCCCGCGCGTGCAAGATTCGCCTGTCATCATAGCACGGCGGAAGGCGAAGGTCAAGGGTAGGGGCGGGTCATTGCTTCTTCAGGAAGCGGCGGATGGCCTCGAAGGAGGCGTCGGAAATGTCATGCTCAATTTTGCAAGCGTCCTCCAGGGCGGTAGCCTCGTCCACGCCCAGCCGCTCCAGAAAACTGGCGATGGCGCGGTGCCTGTCCAGCATCCGCGCGGCGATGTCGGCGCCCAGGGGCGTCAGAGAAATAAGATTCTCCTCGTCCATGAGGATGTAGCCGTTCTCCCGCAGGCGTTTCATGGCGAAGCTTACCGAGGGCTTGCTGACGTTCAGCCGCGCGGCGATGTCCACCGAGCGAGCATAGCCCTTTTCCTGGCGGAGCATCAGGATGGCCTCCAAATAGTCCTCCGCCGATTCGTGAATGTTCATGGGTCAAGCCTCGCTTTCTTGTTGGTGCTGCGCTGGTTCCATGGTATCATGCCTTTTGCTTTTTTTCAAGAGGCGGGAGGTTTTTACCGGCGCTCCCCCTGTCCTTGACAAGCCCGCGCGCCTGTGATATGATGCACCCATTCAACCGGGCGCCCTTGGGACGAGCGGCGTCCTTTCCTTATATAATGCGGGCGACCGGGAGGTGGAATCCATTGACGGACGATATGAGAGCGGAGCTGCGGGAGCTGTTTGAGGCGCTTCACCGCCACCCGGAGCTCGGCTTTGAGGAGCATGTGACCACCGCGCTTTTGCGGGACGCGCTGGCGCGGCACGGCGTCACCATCCTGGACAGCGGGCTGACCACGGGGCTGATTGCCCAGGTGGAGGGCGGGCTGCCGGGGCCTATGATCGGGCTGAGGGCGGACATTGACGGTCTGCCGGTTCAGGAGGCGTCGGGGCTGCCCTACGCTTCCTGCCATGAGGGACGGATGCATGCCTGCGGCCATGATTTCCACGCGGCCTGCATGGCGGGAGCGGCCATGCTGCTGAAGGCACGGGAGAGGGAGCTTCCCGGTACGGTCAGGATCATCTTCCAGCCCGCCGAAGAGATTGACGCGGGAGCGCGGCGGGTGCTGGCCACGGGGCTGACGGCGGACTGCCGGTGCTTCCTGGCCGGACACAGCTATACCGGCTTCCCCGCGGGTACTGTCGGCATCAAGGAGGGCCCGGTGATGGCGGCGGTAGATCGCTTCCGGGTGCTGCTTCGGGGCAAGGGCTGCCATGCCGCGCATCCTCACAAGGGTGTTGATCCCGTGGTGGCCATGGCTGCTCTGGTGCAGAGCCTGCAGACCATCGTCAGCCGTACGCTGAACCCCTTTTCCACCAGCCTGTGCTCCATCACCCACGCGGAGGCGGGCAACACCTGGAATGTGATTCCCGAGACGGCTGTGGTGGAGGGCACCATCCGCACCCTTGACAAGGATGACCGAGCCCGGGCGGAAGCGCGATTCCGGCAGATTGTGGCGGGCATCGCGGCAGCCTATGGCGTGGAGGCGGAGATCGACTGGCGGCACGGCTCCCCGGCGCTGCATAACGACAGCCGCCTGTGCGTCCTGGCCCGCCGGGTGGCCCAGGACCGCGGCCTGACGGCGGAGCGCCAGGAGGATACCCTGGGCGGCGAGGATTTCTCCTGCTATCTGGAAAACGGAACGCCGGGGCTGTTTGTGCGGATCGGCACAGGCGGGACGTACCCCTCCCATCATCCTAAATTCACGGTGAACCCCGATGCGCTGGCTTCCGCAGCCGACTTTTTTGCCGCGCTGGCCCAGGCCTGCCTTGAGGCGGAAGGCGAAGCGCGCTGACCTCAATTCCCCGCGTGATGACAAGGAGGCGAGTCCATGGGCGATCAGCCTGCCCGCCGGGTGGCGCTTTGCGGCCTGCTGACGGCGGTGATGCTGGCGCTGGGCTGGGTGGAGCAATGGATTCCCCTGAACGTCGCCATCCCCGGCATCAAGCTGGGGCTAAGCAACGGCGTACTGATCTTCGCGGTGTATTTGCTGAATGTGCCCACAGCCTTCATGCTCCTGGCTCTCAAGCTGGTGCTGTCGGCCGCGCTTTTCGCGGGCTTTGGAGCGCTGCCCTATGCCGCCGCCGGCGGTGTGCTGAGCGTGGCGTTGATGGCGCTCCTGCGCCGGGTGAAGGGCTTGACGCCCGTTACGGTGAGCATGGCAGGCGGCGCGGCGCATAACATCGGTCAGGTGGCCATGGCCATGCTGGTGACCCGGACGCCGGGGCTGGTGGGCTATATGGGCCTTTTAATGCTGGCGGGTATGGTCTGCGGCGCGCTGACGGGCATCTGTGCCCAGGGCGTGATGCGCCATCTTCCGCACCTGCGCGCAAAAAAATAGCAAATAAGAGCCGTCCAAGCGCCTCAACAAGGCGCACGAAATCCTGGACGGTGTCGGAGAGCCCGTGGGCCCTCTGACCTCCAATCGTATCGACCGGGCGGCATCGCCGCGAGAAAAAACCGGTTGGTCGGGTTTTCGATTTCGCAAGAAATCGCTTCCTTACACGCCCTCACGGCCGGGAGATCGGCTTTGCCGTTCGACCAGTGAGGGTGCGCGATGAAATCGGGGGCGAAGCCCCCGCGTCAAAGCGGTGAAGCCGCTGTGACGACACCGGGAGGTATTTGGATGCCCCGTGACCTGACGCCCTGCGAGAAGATCGAGCGAAGCCTTATCAAGCGCTTCCGCAAGGAATTGTGGAAGCCTTTTATCGTGGCCGTCAAGCGGTATGAGCTGATCCAGCCCGGCGACCGCATTGCCGTGTGCATCTCCGGCGGGAAGGATTCCATGCTTCTGGCCAAGCTGATGCAGGAATTGCACCGGCACACCTTTATCCCCTTCGAGGTGGAATTCCTGGTGATGGATCCGGGGTACAGCCCCGAAAACCGGGCGAAGATCGAGGCAAACGCCCGGCTGATGGAAATTCCCATCCGCGTCTTCAGCAGCGACATTTTCGATGTGACCAGCAAGCTGGACTGCAATCCCTGCTACATGTGCGCCCGGATGCGCCGGGGCTTCCTCTACGACAGGGCCCGGGAGCTGGGCTGCAACAAGATCGCCCTGGGGCACCACTTCAATGACGTGATTGAAACCACGGTCATGGGGATGTTCTATGGCGCCCAGCTCCAGGGGATGCTGCCCAAGCTGCACAGCAGGAACTTCCCAGGGATGGAACTGATCCGCCCCCTGTACTGTGTCCATGAGGATGATATTCTCTCCTGGTGCCGCTACAATGATCTGTCCTTTATCGCCTGCGCCTGTCGGCTGACAGAAAAGGCGGCGACGGACACGGGGGCCTCCAAGCGCCAGGAGATCAAGGAGCTTCTCCGGGCCCTGCGAAAGGATAATCCTGACGTGGAAAAGAGCGTCTTCAACAGCATTCACGCCGTGTCCCTGGACACCATGCCCGGCTACAAATGGAGGGGGCGGGAGCATTCCTTCCTGGAGCGCTACGACGAGGGGGATGACGGCGGCGACGGTCTGCCGGAATGAGCGTAACAAAGCGGGGATGGGCCCGACGGCTAAGCCGTTCTCCCGGCCGTTCCATTGTGCAGGGAGACGATTTTTCAGCAAGCCGCGTCAATTGCCGTACACGCCGCTGATATTTGATGGAAAGCCGGCCGACGGTAAGCTTGAAGACTGCAGTGCGCTCTGGCTGACGGTCTGAGGGACGCTTTTTATCACGGTACACGAATTGATACATAAAGGAGACGCGACGATGCGCTATCGCTATCTGCTGGCGGACAACGACAATACCCTTATGGACTTCGACCGGGCGGAAGCCCTGGCGCTGACGCGGACGCTGCGCGACCTGGACCTGCCCGCCGATGAGGCCGTCTGCCGGCTGTACCATGGCATCAATGACGCGCTGTGGAAGGCCCTCGAAAGGGGCGAGACCACCCAGCAGGCATTGAAGGTGGAGCGCTTTCGCCAGCTGCTGGCGGAGCTGGGCCGCCGGGAGATCGACGCGGAGGCAGCGGCGGACACCTTCGCCCTCCGGCTGGGCGAGCATGCCGAGCTGCTTCCCGGCGCTCTCGAAATGCTTGACGCCCTTCGCGGGCGGATGAAGATCGCTCTGGTGAGCAACGGCGTCAGCGCTATCCAGCGCAGCCGCCTCCGCCGCTGTCCCTTCGCGCCCTGGCTGGACGCGGTGATTATTTCCGAGGAGGTTGGGGTTCGTAAGCCCGATCCCGCCATGGTGGAGGCGGCTCTCACGGCGCTGGGCTGCGTGGACAGGGCCCAGGCAGTGCTGCTGGGGGATAGCCTGACCGCCGATATACCCGCCGCGGTCAGCGCGGGCATCGACAGTATTTACCTGGATCGGCATGGCCGGCCGTCGACGCTGCCCACCTACACCGTCCGCAGCCTGGATGAGGCGGCCGCGCTGCTCTTGGGATAAGGGCAGGCGGCCCGGCCGCTTTGGTGAAGCTTAGAAAGGATGGAACAAATGAGGAAGCGTCACTGGCCATGGTATTTGCTTTACGGACTGATCTATCTGCTGGCGGTGACGCTGCTGGTGACCTGTGGCTGGTATCATCGGACGTACAACGTGGGCTTCAAGGAACTGCTGTATACGATGCTGGGGCCGCTGGAGGGTGCGGGCAACAGCGTCGTCGATCTGGTGCTGTCCAGCTGCGTGCCGCCCATCGTCCGGCTGACGGCGGGGTATGCGGTCGCGGGCTTTCTGGTATCGGAATGCCGGTGGAACCGGTTCCTTTGGACCCTGGGCGGGCGGCGGAGGTTTCCCGCGAGGCTGCTGCGGGGCCTTCGGCGGGCCGGGGCGGCGGGCTGCGTCCTGCTGCTGCTGGCATCCGGCGTGTTTGTGGAGCGGAAATTCGACGTGTCAGGCTATATCGCCGCGCTGCGTGACCAGACGCTGATCTACGACACCGACTATGTTGATCCTGCGCAGGTGACCATTACCCCGCCCGAGAAGCCGAAAAATTTGATTTACCTGTACCTGGAAAGCATGGAGACCACCTATATGGCCCGGGCGGAGGGCGGCGTTCAGCCTGAGGCGCTGATGCCCAATCTGTCCCGCCTGGCACAGGAGAACGTTTCCTTCAGAGGGACGAACACCCCCAGCGGCTTCCGGCCGGTGACGGGCACCATCTGGACCATCGCCTCCCTGGTGGCGTCCACCGCGGGAATCCCCTTTTCCTTCCCCGTGGCTGCCAACGCCATGGATGTCTACGACCATTTCGCGCCGGGGCTGACCAATCTGGGAGACATTCTGGCGCGCAGCGGCTACCGGCAGGAGTTCCTCTGCGGCTCCGACGCCAAATTCGGCGGTCGGGCCAATTATTTCACCCAGCATGGCGCGTACAGCCTGTTCGACCTGTTCACCGCGCGGGAGACAGGCTACATTCCCCCGGATTATTATGTCTGGTGGGGCTTTGAGGACGCCTACCTGTTCGAGATTGCCAAGGATGAGATTACCCGCCTGGCCGCCTCGGCAGAGCCCTTCAACATGACGCTGCTGACGGTGGATCTGCATCATTTGAACGGCTATGTCTGTCCCCTTTGCCAGGAGAATCACCAGAACCGGACGGCGGATGTTGTGAACTGCACCGACCGCCAGGTGGGCGATTTCATCGCCTGGTGCCAGGAGCAGCCCTTTTACGAGGATACGGTGATCGTCGTCTCCGGCGATCATCCCCGCCAGGATCTTTCCCTGGTGGACGGCGTGGATTACCTCGACCGCACGGTATACCAGACGTATCTGGGCGCCGCGGTTCAGCCGGCGGAAGGCGCTATGGAGAACCGGGAGTTCACCGCCATGGATATGTTCCCCACCACGCTGGCGGCCCTGGGCTTTCGGATTGAGGGCGAACGCCTGGGCTTGGGAACCAATCTGTTTTCGGGTGTGCCCACCCTGGCTGAGCGCATGGGTGTGGCGGCGCTGGACGCGGAGCTGGGCAAGTATTCGCAGTATTATATGGAGCATTTCAATTAAAGAAATTTGCCGCTGGCGCGGACATAGCCGGCTCGTGCCGGGGCTGAGGAACCCGCTTGGCGTATACGCGCTGGGGAAAGTGCAGCCTGGCAAGTGTGCAGGGCGTATATGGGATACCGCGCTGAAGCGCTGCCGGGGGGGATCTCCGCACATCCTTTGTCGGATTGCGGCTTGGAAGATTCCTTCGTAATGTGACAATCTCTGCCGCCAATAAAAAACTGACGCCGTGCGCGTCAGTTTTTTTGCTATTTCTGCCCTGCCGCGTACTGGGAGGGCGTTTGACCGGTATGCTGGTGGAAGACCTTGCTGAAATAGGAGGAATCCTCATACCCCACGCAGGCGGCCACGTCCCGCAGCAGCATGCCTGGCTTATCCCGCAGCAGGTGCATGGCGGCCTCCATGCGGCGGCGCATCAGGCAGTTGTTGAAGGTAACGTCGCTGTATTTGCGGAACAGGCGGTTCAGATAGGTCTGGGAGATGCCGATTTCATCGCATACGCTCTGCACGCTGAGGGGGCTGGCATAATTTTTGTCGATGTAATCCATGGCGAAGTCGTACAGCTCCCGGGTGGACAGCTTGCGATCCCGGGAGGTGCTTTCGTCCTCAAAGAGCACGGCGTAGATGTTCGCCATCAATTCACCGTAGGTGGAGGCGTACAGGAACAGATCAAGAATGCCGCTGATGGTTTTGTCATAGTGTGCTTTAAGGGCGGGAAGGCTGGCCGTCAGCCCGAGCACCAGCTGCTGTACAAAGCCCCAGACCTGCCGTTGGGTATAGCTTTGCCGCTCGAAGGCGACGGCAAATTCCAGGAACATTTCCTTGATTTCGTCAAATCTGCCGCAGGAGCAGAAGTAGCTCAGCTGGTTCAGCTGCGCGGCGGTGAGCGTCGGCGGGGCCGCCTTGTCCGCCGCCGCGCAGAGGGGCAGCAGCTGATGCTTGCCGATAACGGCCTGGGTCTGCAATTGCGGCAGGGCCTGCTTGACGAAGCCGTGGAGCATGACCATGGCCTGGGGCGTGGGCTGGTAGATGGCGGTCCAGGTGCTCAGAGAAGTGTGCTGCACCATATAAACGCTGATCTCTGACATGAACTGCTCCAGCTCACGGGCGGGGAAGATCAAAATCTGCTCGTTGTCATCCCGGCCGCGCAGGGCGTAAAAGCTGCCGCTGAAGGGCTGAATCAGCGATGTGGCGTGAAGCTTTCCCGAACGCAGGGGGTGTACGCCGCCCCAGCGCACCAGGGCAAAGCGATATTCCTGGCCCAGCCAGCATCGGGCGATATCCTCCCGGCTGTAAGGCAGCTCGCAGGCGATGGCGGGCAGGATGGCGGCGGCGTGGGCGATATGTTCCTCATCCAGGGCGGCCTTGAGACGGGTCAGGGTCTGCTTCATCTGGTTGATGCTGACCGGCTTGAGCATGTAATCGTCCACCGATGCCTGAATGGCGCCTTGGGCATATTCAAACTCCGCGTAGCCGCTGATGATAATCATATGAATGTACGGCTGAAGGCTCCTGGCCAGCTTCGCCAGCTCAATGCCGTTCATTCGCTGCATGCTGATGTCAGTAATCATCACGTCCACGGCGTGATTCCGCAGGTATTCCGCAGCCTTTTCCCCGCTGGAGCAGGTGGCCTGCACCTCAAAGTCCGGGATATATTTTTCGATAATGCTCTGAACGAAGCGCAGCGCGGGCATCTCGTCATCCACAAGCAGCACCTGGTATGCCACGGGTATCACGCCTTTCATCTAAGGTGTGGAAACAAGCAGCATTATACCATAAAGGGCAATAAAAGAAAAATGCTGTACCGAATTTTCTTGACCAATGTGCTGGATTTTCCAAACCTTGTGAAGTGTGCTCGTTTTTTTCCCCTGGGTGTGCAGAATACTCCAAAGCAGGCAGGCGGCATCGGCCTTATAATAAACATGACAAAAGGGGGAGTTGTGTATAGCAGGAACTCCCCCAAAAAGGAAAGGATGATTCTGCGTGAGAAAACTGTCCTGGTTGCTGGCTGTGGTCATGTTGTTCAGCTGCGTTGGTTCTGCGATGGCAGAGCAGCAGTATTTTAACGGCAATACCACAACCGAATATGTCGACCCCCACACCTTCGCCAAGCCCTATACGGTGAACGAAACCATCGTTGAGGCGGACGAAACCACCGGTCAGGTTCGCCTGGAGGCTCATATTAAGGACATTCTGGAAGTGGACGGCCTGAAGTTCAAGGATCTGAACGCCAACGGTCAGCTGGACGCCTATGAAGACTGGCGCCTGAGCAGCCAGGAGCGTGCGGAAAACCTGCTGTCCCTGATGAACGAGGATGAGAAGATTGGCCTGCTGTGGCACGCTTCCACCGGCGGCACCTTCACCTCCATGTATCCCTACACCGAAGAGTGGCTTTACTCCAACGAGCCCACCTACACCGATCAGGATGGCGCCACCTATGTTCCGATGTATCACTCCATCATTTCGGACAATGTGACCACCTACCTGCACAACGTGAACGGTACGCCGGACACGCTGATCTATGAGAACAACGCGTTCCAGGAGATCGCTGAGTCCGCCCGCCTGGGCGTTCCGGTCGTCCTGTCCTGCGACCGCAGCTACAATACCTGGGCTGGCATGGTGAACATGCCCAACTACGCCTTCGGTATTGCCCATGACGAAGAATTGCTGTATAATATGGTTGCCCAGTATGCCGCTGAGGAGCGTGCCATCGGCTTCCATGTTCCCTTCCATTCCTACGGCGTTGAAATCGGTTCCTGGTACGGCGACGATGTGAACTACATCGCCAAGATGGTCGGTATTGAGACCAAGGCCTATCAGGAGAACGGTGTGAATGCCTGCACCAAGCACTTCATGGCCCGCGGCGGCCGTTCCTCCTATGCCGGCGCCAAGAGCCCCGCGAACCTGCTGGATTCCTGGCTGGTTGGCTGGAAGAGCGCTGTGATTGACAACGGTTCCGGCTGGATTATGCTCAACAACGGCTCCATGCTCAACGGCTGCAACGTGTGCTATGACTCCGAGTCCATGGCCGTGCTGCGTGAGCAGCTGGGCTATGACGGCTGCGTCGTCACCGACTGGCCCATGTGGATGCAGGTTCCCTCCGCTTCCGGCGTGACGCCCGAGGGTCTGGATCTGTCCACCGCTACCCTGGCTCAGCTCTACGCCACGATCTTCAACGCCGACGTGGATCAGGTTGGCTGCTTCTTCATGGTTGAGGACGACGTCGCCATCGACTATGACGCTGTGACTGCCAAGTATCCGGGCATGATGCAGCCTATGTGGCCCAATGAAGTGAAGGCCGCCGTGGAGCAGGGCATCCTGACCTGGGAGACCCTGGAAAAGCACTGCATCCGTGTGCTGCGCAACAAGTTTGATCTGGGCCTGTTTGAAGATCCCTACGCCAACCTCGACCAGGCGCTGGAGCTGTGTGCCAGCGATGAGTACAAGGCTGAGGCCTTTGCGCTCAACACCATCGAGGATGTGTATCGTGCCCGCACCGACGAGATGAACGAAATGGACATTCGTCTGCAGACCGAATCCACCGTGCTGGTGAAGAACGACAACGACACGCTGCCCCTGAACAAGGACGCGAAGGTCTATGTGGTCGGCTCTTCCAAGGATGTTGTGGATAGCGACATCGCCGCCATCGGTGCGTATGCCACCGTGGTGGACGACATCGAGGCCTGCGACGTGGTGGTTGCTCATGTGACCGCTATGGACGACTCCACCGAAATGTTCATTGAAGACGCCAACGACGAGGGCAAGCTGATGGTTCTGCTCTATGACGGCGGCGTGTCCAACGAGCCCAATGCCTGGGCCATTGAAAACAGCGACGCCGTGCTGTTCATGACCTATGACTGCACGCCTGACCATGGCTCTTCCATGGGTAACTTCTATCACAAGACCCTGCCCTCTGTGATTGCTGACATGCTCTATGGCGAGAAGCAGCCCACCGGCTCCCTCGTGTTCGAGCTGGCCCGCAACACGGATGATGCCACGGTTGACTGGGGCGAGCTGCAGTTCGATACCGGCGTTTCCATGGAAACCCGCCTGTATATGGCTGCCACCGTCCGCAACAACCCCACCTTCGAGCTGCCCACCAACCTGGGCGACGTTGTGGCTCCTGTCGGTTTCGGCATGCGCTATGGCGAGAAGGCTGACATCGTGATCGATTCTCTGGTAACCGATCAGCTTGCTCAGGAAGTTACCACCGAGTCCAACGGCTCCACCAGGACTTCCGTCAACGCTGTGAACAAGACTGTGAAGTCCGGTGAATTCGCCACCCTGTACATGATCGCGGAGAACAAGGGTGCCGACGGCAGCACCGTGGTCGAGGTGAAGGAAGGCGAAACCGTGCTGGCCAGCAAGTACATCAGCGTGGAAGGCGGTTCCTTCATCGTCGTGACGATCGAAGTGCCGCTGGAGGGCGCCGGTGAGCATGTGCTGGATGTGAACGGCAATACCGTAACCGTGACTGTGGCTGAGTAATCAGCCTGTCAAGGCGGGGTGCGGGTGATACCGTACCCCGCTGTTCCACTATCTTTATCCCTGCTTCCGTCCCGATCACCTGACGGGAAATCACGACAAGAAAGGCGGTATCACAGTGAAATTCAAGAACCTTTTTGCCGGCGCTCTGGCCTCTGCCATGCTGCTGTCCGGCGCTTCCGCCCTGGCGGAGGAGCGGCCCAACATTGTCTGCCACAAGGCCGACGCCATCACCATCGACGGCAGCCTGGAGGATTGGAACCTGGATTCTCCTGCCGTTGTGAAGGACGCGACCCAGGTCATCCGTGACCTGAGCTTCTGGCAGGGCGAGAACGACTGCTCCATGAAGGTTTACGCGGCCTATGACGCCGAAAACCTCTACCTGGCCTTCGACATCACGGAGGACACCCCCTACGGCGCCATCGAAATGCTGCCCATCGACGGTGAGGATAACCTGAAGGTCTACATCTCCACCGACCCTGCGGCGGATCCCGCCCGCACGGCCTATGGCACCAACGATTTCCTGGTGTACCTCATCATGGACGAGGGCTACTGGGATACCGCTATCGACCGCTCCATGGTGGAAAAGGATCTGCGCCAGCGCTTCGTCAGCGCGGGCATGGACGGCGGCGAGAGCGTCATCGAGGGCTATGTCTGCGGGACGCAGATGACGACCACCGGCTTCATCTTTGAGTGCGCCATTCCGTGGGCGACCTTCTCCAACAAGAACATCCCCGTGTACACGCCTGCCTCCGGCGATACGCTGTCTGTCAACTTCGCCATCACCGACATCAGCTATCCCTGCCCCGGCACCGAGTACATTCCCCAGATGGCCTGGAGCGGCACCTCTGCCATCAACACCAACCCCAGCGAGTGGGGCAGCATGACGCTCGAATGAGCGGTCGTCAAAGTGGTAAAGCTACTTTGACGAGTTTGCAGGGCTTCCCTGGTCGCCTGCGGCTCCCGGTCGGGAAGCCCTGTAAGGAGGCTTTTCCTGGCGGAAAAGCACAAAAACCGCCGCGCATGTCGCCGGTTTTTGAATGAAAGTCGAAGGGCCTGCGGGTCCTCCGACGCCACCCGGGAGTTTGCTGGTGATTTGAGCGGAGCCGTTAAACGCGGCTCCGCTTCTTTCGTGACAACGCTTGTTTTGAGGTGAAGGGATATGAGGAAATGGTTCCTGCTCCTGTGGCTGTGCCTGCTGGTGGTTTGTGCGGGCACGGCGATGGCTGACACGCTGCCTGTATCGCCCGAGGGCATGAGCCTCACCGAGGCTCTGGCCCTGGCCAAGGACGGCGATGTGATCGAACTGGCGGACGGCGTCTATGGCGAACCCGCGGAGGTCTTTCCTCTGACGGTCACCAGCGCCGTTACTCTTCAGGCGGCCCAGGGCGCCAAGCCGGTCATTGACGCCCCGCCGTTTGTGTCCGCCATTCGGGTGGAGGCTGACGGCGCCGCCTTCCGCGGGCTGGACATCCGTTTCCGGCGGCATGGGTTCTATGTCATCGGCCATGATACGGTGATTGAGAACTGCGCCATCACCCTGGCGGAGGACAAATGGCGGACGTCCTCCTGCGGCGTCTGGCTGGGAGGCGTGTACCGGGCGCGCATCGTCGGCTGTACGCTGACGGAATGTTCCCTGGCGCTGGCGGGACCGCCGCTGTCCGAGCGCAGCCAGGGGCTGCCGGTGCTGACGGGCATGTTCGAGGTGGGCGAGGAGCTGGAATTCTTTACGACTCACACCATCGAGAACTGCAGCGTGAACGGGAAGCCTCTGTTTTACGCGGTCAACCAGGAGGCTGTCGCCGCCCCTGCCGACGCGGGACAGATCATCATCGCGAACTGCGGCCAGGCCGTCGTGGAGGGCGCGGATGTATCCCATGGCAGCATGGGGATGGAGATCGTCTACTGCCAGGATGTGCGGGTGACGCGCTGCCAGGCGGATGACTGCGGCATTTTCGGCATTTACCTGGCCAAGAATGAGGGCGGCACGGTGTACCGATGCAGCACCCGGGGCACCAATCACGGCATCGATATCCGCGCGTCCAAGCGCATCGAGACCATCGAATGCACTGCTACGGCCTGTGATCAGGGCATCTTCTACTCCCTTGTGCATGACGGGCTGGTAAGGGACTGTACGGTGAGTGAGACGGGCCAGGGCTACTTCTTCGCGGCGGGCAGCGGAAGCCACATCGACCGCTGTAAGGTTATCAACTGCGAAAACGGCTTTAACATCCAGAAAGAGCATGATATGCTCATCACCGGCTGCACCCTGATCGGCAATACCATCTGTGCCGCCAGATTGGACGGCTCGCCCACCATCTTCTCCGGCAACACCCTCAGGGACAACTGGGTTGCCGTGATGGCCTACGGCGACGTGCCGTTTGTTCTGACGGACAACGTGATAGACAACAGCGGCGCCTGCGGCATTTACCTGCGGGACATCGCCTTCAGCCGCATCAGCGGCAACAGCGTCACAGGCAGTCAGCAAGATCGTGTGCAGATCATCGGAGAGATGTCCGGCACACGGCTGGAGGACTTGCTGGAGGGCGAGGAGGAGCAACCGTAATACTGGGTTCCCGCGGCGCGATACCGGGCAGAGACCTTCCTTTTCTCCTTGGGAAGGTAAACGGTATCGCGCCCTTTTTTAGTCCGGCTGTTCGATGGTCAGGCGGACAACCGCGCCTTCATCGTTCATCAGCGCCATATGCACGGCGCCCTTGCTGTAATAGTGCAGGCGCAGGCAGGTATTCAGCAGGCCGATGTGCCCTTCGCTTTCCGGCATGGCGGTATCGTGCCGCTCGATCTGTTCAATGGCCTGCTGAAGCTCCCGGAGGGTATCCGGCGCGAAGCCGCAGCCGTTGTCCCGGATTTCCAGACAGAGCTGCCGGCCCTCAATCGTTCCTTTTATGGCGATGCGCCGCATATGATGGCTTCCCCGGTCAAAGCCGTGGACGATGGCGTTTTCCACCAGCGGCTGAAGCGTCAGCTTGGGCACCACATAGTCTCGCATGCTGTCGGGCACGTCGATGGCGTAGACCAGGTGCTCCTCGTAGCGGGCCTTGAGGAGCAGCAGATAGTTGGTGACGTGCTCCAGGTCCTCGCCCAGGGTGGCGGTTTCGGCGTGGGTATCGGTGGAATAGCGCAGCATTTGGGCAAACTGGCTGCACATGTCGATGATGTCCTCATTGCCGCTCTCCATGCCCTTGGCGGCGATGATGTTCAGCGTGTTGTATACAAAGTGCGGGTTGATCTGCGCCTGCAGGGCGGCCAGATGAGAGCGCAGACTGCTCTCCCGCAGGGACATCTCGTTTCGGGAGGCGTCGTGCAGGGCCAGCAGCAGCTGATTGAAGCTGGTTTCCAGCTCATAAATTTCCTTGTTTCTGGCCGTCGTGACCATGGCGCTGAGGGGCGATGTATCGCTTTGGAGCATCAGATGCTCCACCGGCAGGTCACGAACGCGCTTGTTCAGTCGGCGGATGGCGTAGGTCAGGCTCAGGGAAACCACGATGATGACCACGATGGCCGCCGCCGTCAGCAGCAGGGAGGAACCGAAAAAGCGGCGGGAAAGGCCTATGACGCTGGCCTGCCGAACCACGGCGTCCTCAGCAAGATAGAAATCCAGCCCCAGCCAGCGGCTCTGGGCATGGTAGACGTTGCGCTCCAGGCCGGTGGGATCGGTGTAGGACTGGAATTGATCCAGGGGTATGTCATCGTAAACGGCTTCGTCCTCCGGTGTGGCGTAGAGGATGCTGCCATCGCTGAACATGACGCGGATCATAACGTCGCTGTTATCGGTGAGCAGCAGCTGATTCAGCTCGGCAATGTTGGCGGCTACCTCAATATAGCCGATTTGCTCCCCATGCCAGGTCAGCGCGTGGACGGCGCTGAATACGGTTACGTTCTTCGACACGCTGAAGTAGTCCTTGTGCGGCCCGATAAGATGGCGGCGGTAGGGAGCGCTGCGCACGGCCTTGAGGTACGGGATGCCCGCGATCATCTCCATGGATTCGTCCGACAGGCTCACAATGGAGTCATTGCGGTCGATATGGTTGGAGATAAAAAAGCCGTTTTCGGAAAACAGGCTGACGCGGTAGAAGCTGTCTGCGATGGGGGAATGATACAGCGCTTGAAAGATTTTGTTCTGGTCGGCCAGCAGGCCGGTCTCGTCCTCATGGGTGGCCACCCGATAAAAGGCTTCCATAAAGGTCGTGTCGGAGGTCAGATCCTCAATGGCCAGATCCATGGTGCTGACGTACTGCTCCACGTTGCGCAGCATGTTCGTGGCCATGTTTCGATAACGGCTGGCGGAGAAAGCGTCGGCGCCGCTGATGTTGACCTGGGTGAGGTAAAAGGTGTTGATGGTTACAATCAGGAAAAACATGACCGAGAAGATCAGGATCATCTTGGTGCTCAGCTTCATGTCCGGGCACCTCCTTTGCAGATGGGTTGGGCCGAAAAACGGCTTCATTATAACATATTCATTTCCGAAGAAGAAGAACGATGCCGGTTTTTCCACAAAATTGTGTCGGATATTCCTGCCGGGGCGTTGCAGTCATGGATTTTCCGCTCCTTGTTCGGATTTTTCCAGAGCATGAAGCGGCCGGATATTCTATAATGACAATGCAAGCCAAGGAACGGTTCAGCAAAACGCGGCGTCAATGGCGCGCCACAGTCACAAGGAGGAAAACGTATGAGACATGGTATGGTTCGCAAATTCTGGATGGTAATGCTGGCAGTGGTGATGTCGTTGAGCCTGTGCTCCAGCGCGATGGCGTACGGCAGCCACGGCATTGAGGCCGCGAAGGTGACGGGTGAAATCACCATTGACGGCGACCTGAGCGACTGGGATACCTCTTCCCCCATGACCGCCAACACCATGGAGCAGGTCGTTCGCGACCCTGGCCAGTGGACGGATGACAAGGACTGCGCCTTTGATGTATATGTGATGTGGACGGAGGAGAATCTCTATCTGGCCGCCAAGGTCATGGATGACACCCCCTTCATGTACCGTGAGGGCTTCCCCCCGGATATGGCCGACTCCCTGGTGGTGTTCCTCTCCACCGACCCCAACGCCGATCCTGACCGGACGGAGTACACGGCCACGGACTTCCGCTACACCCAGATCATTGACGATTACGACTACTGCAACGGCATCGACCGTGAAATGATCGCTGATAACGCCGGCTTTGAGAGCATGGGCGAGGACGGCGACGAGCAGGTGCTGGAAGGCTTCGAGTGCGCCATCCAGGAAATTGAAGGCGGCTACACCTTCGAGTGCGTGATTCCCTGGAGCAACTTCTCCAATGAGAACATCCCCCAGCTGAAGCCGGAGAACGGCATGACCATCGGCTTTGAGGTGGGCATGTTCGACCTGGACTTCCCCTGCCCCGGCGTGGCGACGGTGCGTATGCAGGCCTCCGGCAGCGAGGAAGTGGACGCCAATCCTTCTCTGTGGGGTACGCTGACCTTTGTGGAAAAGTAAGCAAGGAGGGTAACCAAGCATGAAGATGAAGAAAGCGGCGGCGCTGGTTCTGGCCGGCGTCATGACCCTGGCGGCTATTCCCTCCGCGCTGGCGGCGAAGAACGCCAAGCTGAACGCGGACGATATGGACGTGCCCGCCATCATTGAGGATACCGGCGCTCAGGGTACGGCCAATGTGTACCACTGGTGGACGGCCGGTGGCGAAAAGGACGCCATCGAGTCCATCATTGCGGGCTTCTCCGGCACTTATAGCAGCATCAACGCCAAGTCCAACGCCATTCCCGGCGGCGCCGGCGGCGCGATGGTCATGAAGGTCAAGGTGCTTCAGCAGGCGGGCAAGTCCCCCGAGACCTTCCAGGCCCATCCTGGCCAGGAGATCGAGCCCTACCTGGCTTCCGATATGCTGCTTGATCTGGGCAAGGTCTGGACGTACGCCAATGTGAGCGAGCGCCTGCTGCCCGGTCTTGAGGCACTGTGCACCGCTTCCGATGGCAAGCAGCACATCGTGCCTGTGGGCATCCACAAGACCAACGTGATCTATTACAACAAGCATGTGTTCGAGCAGTACGGCGTGGCCGTCCCGGATCATGAGAACATCACCTGGGACGAGTTCTGGGCCATCTGCGATCAGCTGGCCGCCGCTATGCCGGACGGCTACTACCCCATCGATCTGGGCGACCGCAAGGGCTGGCCTGCCTGCCAGGTGTTTGAAAACATCATGATCGGCACCGACCCGCAGCTCTATCAGGACTTTATCAACGGCAAGGCCACCGAGGCCCAGGTGCAGACGGTGCTGGACACCTACAAGAAGCTGCTGACCTATGTGGCTCCCGATCATTCCTCCCGCGATTGGTACGAGACCTCCGGCCAGGTGGTGGCGGGCCAGTACGCCATGCAGATCATGGGCAGCTGGATGCAGCCGCTGATGACCAGCATGGGCCAGGTGTACGGCCAGGATTACGGCGTGTTCACCTTCCCCGGCACCGACGGCTACTTTGGCTTGAACGTGGACGGCTTCGTGGTGTCCAACGACTCGGCTGATGTGCAGGCGGGCGTCCGCTGGGCTTATAACGTTACGACCACGGATGTGCAGGTGGCTTTCTCCCAGCTCAAGGAGTGCATCTCTCCCTACACCGATACTCCCGAATCCGCCTACTGCGAGCGCACCCTGCTGGATAAGCAGGAACTGACCGCTGAGACCACCAAGACCTATCCCAGCTTCACCCACGGCACGGCCCTGCCCTGGTCCGCCTCCACGGATCTGCAGACCCGCATTCAGGATTTTGCTGTCGCTTCTGATCCCGATACCGCTCGTTACGCGCATAATATCGTCGTGGCTCTGCAGGAGTCCGGCCTGGAAGGAGACTGGAACATTGTTGACTAATCGTTTGTTCAAGCGCGGCGCTTCTCTGGCCGCCGCCCTGGCCCTGGGCATGACCATGATGCCTGCTTCCCTGGCCGCCGCGGAGGACGTGCAGTACGTCCATGTGGAAGCCACCGATACCCAGCGTGAGCTGATGGCCGTCAGCAAGCAGATCATTGAGGTGGACGGCCTGAAGTTCAAGGATCTGAACGCCAACGGCACCCTGGACGTTTACGAGGACTGGCGCGTGGACGCCGATACCCGTACCGCCGATCTGCTCTCGCAGATGACCATCCGTGAGCGCATCGCGCAGATGCAGCACCCCACCTTCACCCCCAAGGATAACGGCAAGTATCCCAGCTATCTGCAGAAGTGGATGGCCATCGAAAACATCGGCATGGTGCTGGTGCGTGAGTTCAACGTGGCGGACAGCGCCGCTACCGCCGCCACCACCATGAACAAGGTGCAGGAGTGGTGCGAGGAGTCCCGCCTGGGCGTGCCCGTGGTGGTCTCCATGGACTCGGTGCATGGCGCTTCCTACGTCAACGGCGCCACGGTCACCGGCCACAACCTCTCTCAGGCCGCGACCCGTGACGAAGACCTGGTGACCCGTCTGGCTGAGATTCAGCGCAACGAGCTGATGGCTATGGGCGTCCGCATGACCCTGTCCCCCGAAGCCGACATCGCCTCCGAACCCCGCTGGGGCCGCGTGATGGAGACCTTCGGCGAGGATCCCGAGCTGGTGACGCAGATGGTTCGCGCCCAGATCGTGGCCTATCAGAACGGCAGCGAAGGCCTTAACGACGGCGGCATCATCGCCTGCATCAAGCACTTCCCCGGCGCCGGCCCCCAGATGGACGGCCTGGATCAGGCGCCCATCGTGTCCACCGAGGAATCCCTGCAGACCCACCTGAAGCCCTACTACGCGGCGCTTGAGGTGAACGTCGGCTCCGTGATGCCCTATTACAGCATTCCCCTGGTGCTGGATACCACCGCCGCCCTGGGTTCCCGCGCGACGCTGCAGGATCTCCTGCGCAACGGCATGGGCTTTGAGGGCATCATCCAGACCGACTGGGGCATGATCTGGGGCATCCAGCAGTCCACCTCCATGTGGGGCGATGAGTGCTCCGAGGAGGAGGCCATCCTCATCGGCGTGATGGAAGGCCAGGTGGACGGCATCGGCGGCGAGTCCATCCGTCTGATCGACCAGATGGAGGAGCTCTACGGCCAGGGCAAGATTACCGAGGAAGTCATCAACGCCGCCGCGACCCGCGTGCTGCGCGAGAAGTTCCAGCTTGGCATTTTCGAGAATCCCTATGTGGACGTGGCCTATGCCGCTGAGTATGTGGGCTGCGACGCCAACCAGGCCGTCAACCTGGAGGCTGCCGAGAAGGCCATGACCCTGCTGAAGAACGACGGCATCCTGCCTCTGGAATCCGCCGGCAAGAAGATTTTGGTGGCCGGTATGCGTGCCGGCGACATGGACAGCCTGTGCGGCGGCTGGACCTCCAGCCAGGAGGGCACGACCCTGGCCCAGGCCCTTGCGCAGCTGGCCGGCGAGGGCGCCGAGGTTATCTATGAGGCGGAGGACGTGGAGAAGATCACCGAGCTGGCCAAGACCTGCGACGTGGCGATCATCGCCGTGGGCGAGGCGTCCTACCAGCACAACCCCACCTGGGGCTACAACACCCTGGAGATCACCCAGTCCCAGCAGGATATCCTGGAGGCCGTGAAGGCCACCGGTACGCCCATCATCACCGTGATTATCGGCGGCCGTCCCTACATCATGTCCTGGTGCGACGAGAATACCAACGCCATCCTGATGGCCTACTATCCCGGACAGCAGGGCGGTATCGCCATCGCGAAAACCATCTATGGCATGAACAACCCCACCGGCAAACTGCCCATGGCGATGCCCAGGGACATGGCCTCTGTGGAGGCTCAGGAGAGCGACATCTCCTTTGACCTGGAGGACCCGCTGTACGAGTATGGCTTCGGCCTGAGCTACGGCGAGTAACCAAGCAAGCAGGCGCTGCGGCAGGCACGCGGCATTCCTCCTCTGAATACCTTACTCCCAGCCGCAGCCTTGCATCGCCTGCGCAGGAACGGATTGCGCATCCCCGCCCTGCGCAGGCGATTTTATCAGGACAGGAGGTTGGCTATGCAAGCCTTACATAAGTTTTTCAAGCGGCATCCCATGTGGCCGGTTATTATACCGGCGGTGCTGATTCTCTACTTTGTCTACATTTCCCTGGGATGGAACGTCTGGGTGTCCGTGTCCGATTGGGCCAGGGGTGATCTGACGGCTTCCTATGGCTGGGGCGGCTTCGGCAACTACCGGTGGATGTTCGAGAACGAGTATTTCTGGACATCCCTGGGCAATACGCTGCTGCTGTTCTGCCTGATTCCCCTGTGCCTGCTGCTGGGCCTTGGCCTGGCGCTGCTGATGGATCAGGCGCTGCGGGGTACGACGCTTTTCCGCAACCTGATCCTCCTGCCCTTCTCCCTTTCCTTTGTGGTGACGGGTACGGTGTGGGCCTGGATGTATCGGCCGCAAAACGGCGTTCTGAACTCCTTTTTGCAAATCTTCGGCGTGGACACGGCGAACCTGATGTGGGCCTCCAAGCCGGAGACGGTGATGCTTTCCATCATCATCGCGCTGGTGTGGCAGTTCTCCGGCTATGTGGCGGTCATCTTCCTGGCCGGCATCAAGTCCGTGCCGGAAAACGTTATCAACGCTGCCAAGCTGGACGGCGCCTTCTCCCCGCGCATCTACTGGAAGCTGATTATTCCCCAGCTGAAGGGCGCCATGGGCTCCTGCATCACCATCCTGGCCATGTATGCCCTGCGCTCCTTTGACTTCATCGTGTCCCTGGTTGGCTACACCATGAAGAGCGCGACCACCCTGCCCATTTGGATGTACAATGAAGCCTTCCAAAAGAACAATTTTGCCCACTCGGCGGCCATCAGCTGCTTCCTGCTGGCCCTGGTGCTGGTGCTGATTCTTCCCCTGACCTACTGGACCAACCGAAGGAAGTGACAGAGCATGCAAAACACGATGACCTCGACAATGCCTCAGCAGGAACGCAAGCCCCGGCCCCGGTGGCATCTGCACGCCCTGCATGTGCTGTACTATCTCATCATGGTGGCCTTTCTGGTGTTTTACATGCTGCCCTTCTGGGGTACGCTGACCACCTCCTTTAAGACCAACAACGAAGTGATGACCTCCAGCCCTGTGGCCCTGCCCATGGAGGTGACCACCGAGGGCTACGTCAGCGCCTTTGAGGAGCTGAAGATTCCGCTGCTCAACAGTCTGATTATCACCATCGGCGGCGCGGCGGGTTCGCTGATCCTGGGCTCCATCTGCGCCTACGCGCTGACGAAGTTCAAGTTCAAGTTCAGCAACGCCTTCTTCATTCTCCTGGTGGCGGCCACCTACCTGCCCTTCCAGGCCATCCTGATTCCGCTGCTGCAGACCATCAACGCCCTCAACCTGTACGATAACGTGCTGGGCCTGATTCTGGTTCACTCGGTCTTCGGCACGCCCATGTGCACGGTGATGATGCGCGGCTACTATGCCGATGTGCCGGACGCGCTGATCCGCCAGGCCATGATTGACGGCAACGGCCCCTGGCAGATTTACGCCAAAATTGTGGTGCCCAACACGAAAATCGCCAACATTACGGTGTTTGTGTTCCAGTGCACCTCCATTTGGAACGAGATGCTCTTTGCGCTGGTACTGGGCGGCTATGACGCCAAGCCCGCCACCATCGCCCTGAACGAGCTGGCCGGTACCATGGCTGCCGACTTCAACGTGCAGATGGCGGGTTCCATGATTCTGGCCCTGCCGGTGCTGATTCTGTACATCTTCATGGGCAAATACCTCATCCGCGGCTACATGGCCGGCGCGGTGACGGCCTCGTAATACTAAACTCAAGTCAAAAGGGAGATCATCTGCGGTCTTGGCGGATGGAAAAATCTGCTCCGCACATGTTCGCTTTTCAATGGCGTTTAGTAGAAGGAAAGGAGTCAAACAAGAATGAAAAAAGGGTTTGTGAAGCGTCTTGCTTCCCTGACGGTTGCCGCCGCCCTGGCCGCGACCATGGCGCCCGCCGCCCTGGCGGAGGAAACCTACACCCAGCCTGTGCTAGGCACGGATTCTGTGGCGATCATCGAGGTGGACGGCTATCAGTTTAAGGATCTGAACAAGAACGGCGCGCTGGACAAGTATGAGGACTGGCGGCTTTCCGCCGAGGAGCGCACCGCCGACCTGCTCAGCCAGATGACCATTGAGGATAAAGCCTACCAGATGCTCCATGTGACGCTGGTGACCCTTAAGGAAAGCTGGTTTGCCGAGATGGACATCGGCTTCGCCCTGGCTTATTCCTATCTGCAGGACGGCCCCAAGGAGGCCGCCGAACGCACCAATGAGATTCAGGCCCTGGCGGAAAGCTCCCGGCTGGGCATTCCCGTGGTGTTCTCGATGGACTCGGTGATCGGCGCCAGCTGGATCGACGGCGCGACCATCCTGCCTGACCAGCTGACCCTGGCCGCCACCAACAACGTTGAATTGGTGGAGCGCCTGGCGGATCTGCAGCGTGAGGAAATGCTGGCTACCGGCGTCCGCATGAGCTTGTCCCCTGTGGCGGACATCGCCACCGATCCCCGCTGGGGCCGCGTCCAGGAATGCTTCGGCGAGGACGTGACGCTGGCCACCGAGATGGTGCTGGCCTGCATCAAGGGCCTGCAGGGCGGCAAGGAGCTGACCGATTCCTCCGTGATGACCTGCGTCAAGCACTTCCCCGGTTCCGGTTCCCAGACCGGCGGCGTGGACGGCACGCCCCTGGTCTTCAATGAGGAAACCCTCCAGACAGCCCTGAGCATCTTTGAGGCTGCCATTGAGGCCGGCGCGGCTTCCATCATGCCCTACGGCTATTCCACCGTCCCCTTCCTGGGCGGCGACGCCGTGGACAACTACGCTCATGAGTCCGCCACCGTGATGACTGAGCTGCTGCGGGAGAAGATGGGCTATACCGGCATCATCCAGACGGACTGGGGCCTGTCTCCCACGCCTGCTGCTGTGGCTGGCGCGGACGCCCTGGGCGGCGCCGGCACCCGCGAGGTGAAGAAGCTGGTGGGCGCTCTGACCGAGGAGCAGATGGACGAGAAGGTTGGCAAGCTGCTCAAGGCCAAGTTTGAGCTTGGCATCTTTGAGAATCCCTATGTGGACGTGGACAACGCCGTGGCGACCCTGAATGACCAGGAGCACAAGGATCTGGTGAAGGAAGCCGCCGCCCAGGCGCTGACCATGGTCAAGTATGAGAACGCTGTCGAACTGGCAGGCAAGAAGATTATCGTTGCGGGCTCCCTGGCGGAAAACGGCCACGCCCTTTCCTCCGGCTGGACGGTGGAAGCCTACCAGGCCAAGAACATCCTCACCGCCCTGCAGGAAAAGGCCGGCGCCGAGAATGTGACCTACATCGGCGACGATACCTCCCTGGTGGAAGCGAGCTATGACGAGGGCACCGTGGCCGTGGTGGTCATCGGCGAGGCTGCCGGTACCCATGAGCCTGAGTGGGGCACCTCCACGCTGATTTTCCCCAACACGCAGACGGACATGGTTGCCGCTTTGCAGAAGGCGGGCGCCACCGTTATCACCGTGTGCCTGATGAACCGTGCTTATGTGATGACCGACATGGTCAACCTCAGCGACTGTGTGCTGCTGGCCTACAAGCCCGGCATGACCTGCGGCGCGGACGCCATCGCTGAGGCGCTCTACGGCGAGCATGCCATCACCGGCAAGACCCCCTTCCAGATTCCCGCCTCCATGAGCCAGGTGCTCCTGCAGCGGGAGGACCTGGCCAAGGATATGGCCGATCCGCTGTTTGACTACGGCTTCGGCATCGACGTACAGGCCTTCGGCCGATAAGGGACAGGAGGACAAACGAAATGGCTTCGATTAGCATCAAGGACATGAATGTGTCCTACAACAAAGGCAAGACCAACGTGCTGGAAAGCATGAACCTGGAGATCAAGGACGGCGAGTTCTGCGTTTTCCTTGGCCCCTCCGGCTGCGGCAAATCCACCGCCATGCAGTGCATCGCGGGTCTGCTTCATCCCGTCAAGGGCTCCATTCGCTTTGGCGAAACGCTGATGAGCGAGATGAACGGCAAGAAGGAAACCACCTTCGTTCCGCCCCAGGAGCGCAACATCGCCATGGTGTTCCAGGAATACGCGCTGTATCCCAACATGACGGTGCGGGAGAACATGTCCTTCGCGCTGAAGACGCAGAAGGTTGCCAAGGAAAAGATCGACCAGAAGGTCATGCAGATGGCTAAGATGCTGGAGATTGAGGAATACCTGGATCGCAAGATCGCCAACCTTTCCGGCGGTCAGCGCCAGCGCGTGGCCCTGGGCCGCGCCATGGTGCGCGACGCCAATGTGTTCCTGCTGGATGAGCCTTTGGGCAATCTGGACGCCAAGCTCCGCGACAAGGTGCGCTACGAGCTCAAGCAGATTCAGAAGCGCCTGCACATGACCACCGTCTACGTCACCCACGACCAGACCGAGGCCATGACTATGGCGGATCACATCGTCCTGATGAAGGAAGGCCACATCATGCAGCAGGGCACGCCCTTCGATCTGTACGATCATCCCAACTGCCTGTTTGTGGCGGGCTTCCTGGGTACGCCGGAAATCAACACCTTCCCCTGCAAGGTGGTCAAGGACGGCAGCGGCCTGAAGCTGCAGGCGGCCACCTTCACCCTGAGCGTTCCGAACAAGGACGCCGCGGCCCTGGCGGCCTATGAAGGCAAGACGGTGATCCTGGGCATTCGTCCCTCCGATTTCGTGCTGGCGCAAAGCGGCGAGCCCAACGCCATCCGCGGCGCGATTGACGGCGTGGAGCCTCTGGGCGACGCTTTCCTGATTCACATCAAGCTCGACGATCAGATGATGGTCTTCAAGTATACCGGTGAAACCGTACCCGCTCAGGAGGAGATTGCCATCGTGCCCAACATGCCCAAGCTGCACCTGTTTGAGCAGGATACGGAGAAGCGAATCAACGACTGACGGGACGTCCCCGCCGCCCTTGGCCGGAAGGAGCCGGGGCGGCGGGATTCCCGGAGAAAAGAGGGAGCGGTATGGAGGATAGGCAGAAGCTCATCGCGCTGCTGGCGGAGGTCAACGAGGATATCGACTTCGCCGCCGAGACGGCCCTGGTGGATGACGGACTGATCGACTCGCTGGACATGACGGTCATCATCGCGGCCATTGACGAGGCCTTTGACGTTCATATCACCACCGCCGACATTGAGCCCGAGCATTTCAACAGCGTGGACGCCATGCTTCGGCTGATCCAGCGCCATAGGGAGCAGCCATGACGCGAAGCGTGCTTGCGTGGTTGGAGCAGGCCGCGGCCTTGACCCCGGAGGCTCCCGCCTTTGAGGATGTCCAGAGCAGCCTGACCTTCGGCCAGCTCTACGCGGCGGCCCGCGGGCTTGGCAGCTTTGTGGCAAAGCATACGCCCCTTCAGACGCCCGTGCTGCTGATGATGGACAAGTCTCCCCTGACGGTGGCGGCTATGCTGGGAACGGCCTATGCCGGATGCTTCTATACCCCGGTGGATGCTTCCATGCCCCTGGCGCGGCTGAAGCTGATTGTGGATCAGCTGGAGCCTGCCCTCGCGCTGTGCGGCCGGAAGTATCTGCCTTTGGCGGAGGAGCTGGGCCTGCGAAGCTTCACGGTGGAGGACGCCATAGCCCCGGCGGATGACGCGCTGCTTGAGGAGCGGCAGCGTCGGCATATCGATACGGATCTGCTCTATGTACTGTTTACCAGCGGCTCGACGGGGACGCCCAAGGGCGTGGCCGTCAGCCATCGCAGCGTGATCGACTTTGTGGAGTGGGCCAGCAGTGCCCTGCGCATTGAGGCGGGCAGTCGCTTTGGCAACCAGGCGCCGCTGTATTTTGACAATTCGGTGCTGGATGTCTACGGGGCCATTCGCACAAGAAGCTGCGTGTTTTTCCTTCCCCGGATGGACTTCATGTTTCCGTCAAGGCTTCTGGAGGATTTGCGCCATCACGCCATCGACACCATTTTCTGGGTGCCCTCGGCGCTGACGGCGGTGGCTGCCTCCGGGCTGCTTCAGCCGGGGGAGACGGAGCTGAAGCGGGTCTTCTTCTGCGGCGAGGTGATGCCCTGCCGGACGCTCAACGTTTGGCGGAAGGCGCTGCCGGAGGCGAGGTTCGTCAACATGTACGGACCGACGGAGATCACGGATGTCTGCGCGTGGTTTGAGGTGGACAGGGATTTTAACGACGACGACGCGCTGCCCATCGGTTTTCCTTGCGCCAATACGCGCATCGAGCTGCTGGACGGTGAAATCTGCGTTATGGGTACCTGCCTTGCGGCGGGCTACTACAACGCCCCGGAGAAAACCGCCGAAGCCTTCGTGCGTAATCCGCTGCGGCCTCAGCTGGAGGAGCGGATGTACCGTACCGGCGATCTGGGTGCCTACAACGAGCGGGGTGAGCTGCTCTTCCTGGGCCGACGGGACAGCCAGATCAAGAAGAACGGCTATCGGATTGAGTTAGGGGAGATTGAGTGCGCGCTGCTGGCCCTGGAAGGGGTCGAGCAGGGCTGCTGCGTCTTTGATGCCCCCACCTCGCGGATCATCTGCGCCTGGGCCGGACCGGCCGGGAAGAAGCAGGTGCAGGCGGGGCTAAAGGGCTGTCTTCCCAAGTACATGCTGCCTGACGAGCTTCTCCGCATGGAGCGGCTTCCGCAGACGGGCAGCGGCAAGATTGATCGCGTAAGCGTCAGGCAGGTGGCGAACGGTGAGCATCCTGAGCCTTGACTACTTGCTGCTGGTGGCGGTAGCGTTTTTAACATATTACCTGCTGCCGCTGAAGGTACGCTGGTGGGCGCTTTTGACAGCCAGCCTTGTTTTCTATACGCTCGCGGGCTGGTTTGGCCTGATCTACCTGACGGCCGTGGCCGCCGTGACCTGGGGCGGGGGCTTGGCCATCCGCCGGGTGAAGGCGGAAGGCCGTTGGGCGAGAGCGGGCGGAGCGAAGCCTTTGCTGGCAGGGGTGCTGGCTTTGATTTTGGGGGCCATGGCGGCGCTGAAATACGGCGGACTGTGGGCGGCGGGCTGGATTGTTCCCCTGGGATTGAGCTGGTTTACCTTTCAGAGCGCGGGATATGTCATCGACGTGTACCGCGGCAAGGTGGAGCCCGAGCGCAATCCCTGCCGATATTTGCTGTTTGTGGCGTTTTTTCCTCAAATGACCCAGGGCCCCGTATCCACCTGGAAGCAGCTTGCGCCTCAGCTGACGGAGGGCCACCGTCTGGAGCCCGCGCTGGTGCAGGAGGGTGTGCTGCTGATGCTGTGGGGCTACTTCAAGAAGCTGGTGCTGGCGGATCGGCTGGCGGCTGTGGCCGCTTACACCACCACGCAGCTTGTGGTGCCCGGCTGGCTGGCGCTGGCAAGCGCGGGCGTCTACATGGTGCAGCTGTACGCTGATTTTTCAGGCGGCATGGATGTGATTCGCGGCACGGCGCTGCTGTACGGCATACGGATGACGGAAAATTTCCGCAGACCCTTCTTTTCCACCAGCGTGGCGGAGTACTGGAGGCGGTGGCACATCTCCTTGGGGGCATGGTTCCGCTCTTACCTGCTGTATCCGCTGACCACCTCCCGTCTGGGACTGGCCGTGGGCACGGGGGCGTCCAGGCTTCTGGGGAAGAAAATGGGGCGGCTGATTCCCTCCGCCTTGGCTACGATTCTGATTTTTGTGCTGATCGGCCTGTGGCACGGCGCCAGCTGGAACGCGGCCATCTACGGCATGTACTTCGGCGTGGTGATGGCGATCTCGATGCTGATGGAGCCTTGGTTCCGGCAGCTGCGAAAGCGCTGGCATGTGCGGGAGAAGCATCCCGCCATCATCGCGCTGCGGCTGACGCGCACCTGGCTGCTGGTGCTGCTGGCGCAGTTCTTCGCCTTTACCGCGGGGCCGAGGGAGGCCTTCAGCCTGATGGGGCAGAGCCTGATGGGCTGGTCGGTGGCGAATGTCGGCAGCGTCCTGACGGCGATCATGCCGGGCCTGGAGTGGATCATTGTTCTGGCGGCGCTGACTGTGCTCACGGCGGTGGACGCGCTGGACGAGCAGGGCCTGACCATTGGTCAGCGGCTGGCGCGAGGCCCGTTCCCCCTTCGCTGGCTGGCGATGCTTGCGCTGATTGTGGCAATTGTGGTATTGGGCTGCTATGGCGACGGGATGAACGGCGCGGCCTTCCTGTATACGCAGTTTTGACGGGGGGTGAGGGCAATGGCGGAAAACGGGGCGCGGCGCGGCAGGCTGGCGGCCTTCTGGCTGCGGGTGGTGGCCTTTGGGCTGGTGCTGACACTGACGCTGTCCTATGCCGCCTATGTCCTGACTCCCAAGCATGACTACGGCATCTGCGGCATGATGAACCTGTACCGTCAGCCGCGAGACTCCGTGGATGTGCTGGTGCTGGGTACCAGCCTGGCCTACGCGGGGGTGAACACCAACATCCTCTGGCGGGACTATGGGCTGGCTGCCTATAATCTGTGCAGCGCCGAGCAGCCCTTCTGGATCAGCTACTATTATCTCATGGAGGCGCTGAAAACCCAGTCGCCCCGCCTGATCCTGCTGGACGCCAAGCCGGCTATCTACAACCGGGACTATTCCAAGGAGGGAAGGACGATCCTTTCCACTGCGGGCATACTTTCACCCGATGTGCGGCTGCGCGCCATTGCCTCCTGCGTGGGCCCGGAGGAGACCATGGACATCTTCCTGACCTTTCCCAAGCTGCATCAGCGGTACAATGAGCTGACGGCGGAGGATTTCCTTTTTCCCCCGAACAACGGCGGGCGCGGCGGAAGCTGGAAGGGCTACATCGAGGAGGACGAGGTGGATCGGCATGAGCGGCCCTCCATGGTGTGGGTACCGACGAAACGCACGATCAACGCCCGTCAAGAGGCGTACTTCCGCAAAATTCTGGAATTGGCTCAGGAGCGGGACATTCCGGTACTGCTGGTCGCCTTCCCCAACCCCGACTACGCCAACGATCACATGTTTTTCAACAGCCTGTGGAGCGTCGCGGCGGAATACGGGGTCAAGGGCATCAATTACAACGAGCCGTCCCTGCGCTTCGGTCTGCGCTATTCCACTGATTTCGCGGACTGGCAGCATTTGAATATCAAGGGCAGCGTAACGTTTTCCAAGAAGCTGGGGGAGGATCTGACAGCCATGTACGATCTCCCTGACCGCCGGGGCAATACCGCCTATGCTTCCTACGAGGAATGCGCGCGCCGATGGTTTGACATGTATCCCAACGAAGGCATGAAGGAGGAAGGTGTATGAATGGCAACATCCTGGAGGATCTGGAGCGCACCGCGGCCCGTGTGCCGGAGCGCGTTGCCTTCCTGGACGACCAGACGGCCCTGACTTTTGCTCAGCTGCATCACCAGGCCCGGGCTGTGGGTTCCTGCTTGATGGACGTGATGCCGCCCAGGGGGGTGGCGGCGGTGCTGATGGACGGACGGAGCATGACCTGCGTCCCGGCTTTCCTGGGCGTCGCGTATGCGGGCGGCGCTTATGTGCCCCTGGACCCCGCCATGCCGGCGGAGCGCCTCGCCGTCATTCTGGAACGGATGCGGCCCGACTGTGTGCTGACGGATGACAAGGGCCGCAGGGCCCTGAGCGCCTTGACGAGTGTGACGGCGCCCGTGGTGGATTTTGCTGACGCCGAGGAGACGGCCGTCCGTTCCGAAGCTTTAGCGGCTATCCGCGCAAGAAGCGGTATGTTCGACCCCTTGTCCATTCTGTATACCAGCGGCTCCACGGGTATTCCCAAGGGCAGCATCCAGAGCCATGCCAGCTACATCCATTATACCGAGGCGACCATTGAGGTCTATGGCTTTGACGAAGGGACGGTTTTCGGCAACCAGTCGCCCTTCTTCTATGCCAACTCCATCATTGACATCTATCCGCCCATCGCCCTGGGGGCGACGGTCTACCTGCTGCCCGCCAACGCCTTGGCCTTTCCCCGACGCTTCGGCCAATGCCTGCGGGAGCGGCATGTGACGGAGCTGACCATGACGCCCTCCAGCTTCATCGCCGTCAGCGAGGCGCTGGAGGAAGGCAGCTTGCCGGAGCTGACCCACGGCATTATGTCCGGGGAGATGATGCCCTGGGCGCCGCTGAAAAAGTGGATGCGCGTTGCGCCCAATGCGGGCTTCTACAACTTCTACGGGAGCACGGAGGCCTTCTCGGTGGCGGTGGGCCGCGTGAGGGATCATTATGAGGACAGCGAGCTTTTAACGGTGGGCAAGCCCTTCCGTCAGGCGCATATCCTGTTTACGGACGAGGAGGGCCGGGAGGTCGATCCCCTCAACGGCGGCGAGATGCTGGTGTCCAACCCATGGCTGTCCTCCGGCTATCATCGGGATCCCGAAAGGACAGAAGCCGCCTTCGCGCTTGATCCGATGCAGCGAGGCTACTTCGAGCGGTTCTACCGCACCGGCGACATCGGCCGCCTGACTCCCGACGGGGAGCTGCTGGTGCTGGGCCGCAGGGACGCGCAGGTAAAGCATCATGGCTACCGGATGGAGCTGGGCGAGGTGGAGCTGGCGCTGCGCGGGATACCCGGCTGGCGGGACGGCTGCGTACTGTTCGACCAGCCCACAGGGCGTCTGTTCTGCTTCTGGACAGGCGGTTTGACAGAGAAAGAACTGCTGGCGGGGCTTAAAAAGAAGCTTCAGCGCTATATGCTGCCGGATGTCTGCATCCATTTGGACGAGCTGCCCCATACGGCCACCATGAAGATCGACCGCGTGGCCCTGCGCAAGGGCTATATGGAAATGAACTAACAAGGGACCAACATGATCTCTTTTAGGAATACGCAGGAAAGGAGGGGCGAGGCCCGCGTCCCGGCGCGCTGCCGACCGTGCGGCAGACAAGCGGCGGGCACAGGGAAGGGGTTCGTTTTCATCACGGTTTAGGGATATAGAAAGGGAGGAAAACTATGAAGAAACTGTCCATGCTTATGGCGATCATCATGATGCTGAGCGTCATCGGTTCCGCGTTCGCTGAGGCTCCCACCGAGGCCGACCTGCTGGCGCAGGATTGTGCCTTTGGCCTGATTGAGGCGGAGGGCGATCAGCCCCGTCTGACCTACATCGAGGGTGTGACCAACATCATCGAAGTGGACGGCCTGAAGTTCAAGGACATGAACGGCAACGGCACCCTGGATATCTATGAGGACTATCGCCAGGATACCGAAGCCCGCGTGGCTGACCTGATTGCGCAGATGACCGACGAGGAAAAGGTCGGCACCGTGTTCTGCTGCAGCGCCGCGCTGGATACCGCCCGGCAGTGGGTTGGCGAATTCAAGAACACCCACATGCTCTTCAACCTCAACGGCACCCCCGTTCAGGTGGTCAACACCCTGAACAACATCCAGGCCGCCGCTGAGAATGAGCGCCTGAGCATCCCCATGACCTTCACCTCCGACCGCGAGTACAACGCCTTTGGCGGCTACATCGACAAGTCTCACGAAGGCTTTGGTACGGCCTATGATCCCGACTTGGCTTATGCCCTGGGCAAGATCTACGGTGAGGCCATGGTCGCCATCGGCGTGCATGTGACCTTCGAGCCCTATGCCAATGAGATCGGCGCGCAGTACGGCGAGAATCCCGAGCTGATCGCCAAGGTGGTCAACGCGGAAATCCGCGGTCTGGAAGAAGCCGGCTTCGCCTCCTGCACCAAGCACTGGATCGGCCGCGGCGGCGACTCCAACTTCGGCAATGCCCGCTCTGTCGCCCAGAACTTCGACAACTGGATGGTCGGCTGGAAGGCCGCGCTGTCCGCTGGCGCCGAGTGGGTCATGACCAACTGCGCCGGCACCGGCATCACCAACACCTGCGACGTGAAGTGGGACAAGGTGACCATGTCCTACCTGCGCGACACCCTGGGCTTCGACGGCATCGTCGTGACCGACTGGTGGGGCCTGGGCTTCCAGAACAAGGTGACCGGCGTGACTCCCGAAGGCATCGTGCTGGAGGATCAGACCGCTGCCTGGCTGTACAATGACGCCATGAAGAACGGCACCGACCTGTGGGGCGGCGGCACCCTGCGCCATGGCTCCACTGATGCTGAGATCGACAACTACATGCACCTGTGGCCCGAAGTGATGCTCCAGGGCCTGAAGGACGGCGTGGTAGAGACCGAAGTGCTGGAGCGCTCCGTGGCTCGCCTGCTGAAGTTCAAGTTCAACAAGGGCCTGTTTGAGAATCCCTACCGCGTGGCTGCCGAGGCGCTGTCCGTCGTGGCCAGCGAGGAATATGCCGCGAACCCCGGCCCCATCCACACCAACGAGGAACTCCGCGCCGCCCGTCGTCCCGACGAGGTTGAGCTGACCGAGAAGCTGCAGGCCAAGTCCGCCGTGCTGGTGAAGAACGACAACAACCTCCTGCCCCTGCAGAAGGGCGTCAAGGTCTACATTGAGTCCAGCAATACCGACGCTCTGGCCGGCTATGTGAAGTACCTGGCGGATGTCGCCACGGTCGTGGAAACCATGGAAGAAGCGGATGTTGTGGTTGGCGATTTCGCCAGCATCAACGATACTGCTGAGCTGTTCATCGACGATGCCAAGGACGCCGGCAAGCCCATCGTCCTGACACTGAACAACATTGATCCCAGCGAGTACACCATCGTCAACAGCGACGCGCTGCTGTACCTGAGCTACAACCACAAGGCTGACCACGGCTCCACCGAGGCGGGCTTTGTTGTGACCACCGAGCCCTGGGTGTATGTGAACCTGCTCTTTGGCGAGGCTCAGCCCGGCGGCGTCATCGTGAAGGAAATCGCTCGTGACTCCTTCAACGACGCTTCCCAGTGGAAGGATCTGGCTGGCGATCAGGGCGCTTCTCCCTATGTGCGCCTGATGGTGCAGGCCACCATGGAAGACGACAAGGAATACCATGCTTCCCCCAACAACTGGGGCGATCCGCTGGTGCAGGCCCTCTACGGCATGAAGTACGGCGAGAGCGCTGACTTCGTGTACAGCTGCCTGATCCTGCCCATCTCCCAGGAAGAGGTGGAATCCGAGAACAGCCGCGGCCAGATGGTGAAGAGCGTTGTCAACACCGTTTCCGCCAAGGCTGGCGAGCCCTTCACCGTGTACTGCCTGCTGCGCAACAACGGCGCTGACGGCATGACCACCACCCAGGCCAAGGTGAACGGCGAAGTGGTCGCGGAGAAGATCATGACCGTGGAAGGCGGCTCCTGGCGCGTTGTCCAGATGGACATCACCGTGGATGCTCCCGGTGAGTACACCATCGAGGTGGGCGACCAGGTTGGCACCATCACCATCGCTGAGTAATTCAGGTTATCCATGGGCGCGGGGAGCTTGGCTCCCCGCGCTTTTTGTATGCCGTCGCTTCAACCTCCTTGCAGATAACTGCTTTGGTTGTGAAGGTAGGCGATGGGTGAAAAAGAATGGTTCAATGTTCGGCAGCATCATGGCATCAATTTGTATGATGGTACAGCCGCGCTGTGCGGACGATGCGACGGTGGCTGTATGCGGGCGGATCAATATGCCGCGAAGTGGCAATCAAAATGGATATATGAAATGGCATCTTAGACGGATGTGGTGTGTGATAGTTGGACATGGTGAATGGGCGTTTGTTCAAACAGGATGATGCAAGGCGCATCATATGGTCATTCATTTGATCGTTCATGATTTGCCAAAGAAACGTTGCGTGGACTGCGGGTATACACGGAGACGCATGAATGCCTGCTGTGTTGAAAAGGTATACGAGGACGAAAATTGATAAGGGGAAGGAGGCGAAATCAATGCAGCAAGTAAGTTTGCACTGAACGACCACTGATCGACAAGCAGAAGGTGGAAGCGATATGAAAAACCGAATCCGAATGACTTGCTCCTACGGTTGATTGTGTTGCATGTTGTAACGACGGCGGGCTTTGCCGGTGCAATGGCGGCATAGGAACCAGGTGTAAAGGCAAAGCGGCGCACGGATGGCTATACAGCCAAGAGGCTTCGCGCAAGCACTGCTTATACGAAAATCATCTTTCGCAGGCATGGCCGTATGCTGTGCGGTTATGGTGGAGATATTGCTGACAGCAGGTTCCAAAGGAACCGCACAAAATGACGCTGCAGAGCCATCAGCATAATGATTCCGCCAAGACGCATACCTTGAAGCACTGCCGTGCGGACTGCGGTTATACAAAAACCTCCGTGGCCATGAGATAATTTCATTCTTGCTGGCATCAAGTTTCAGAAATATGGGGAGCGGCTTGGTCTGCTCTTTTTTCGTTTTGCTCCCATCAAAAGGATTCTGCGCGAAAGCCTCTTCCGCCCCTTGCGCATCAGGGGCGGGCATGGTACAATATTCTTTAGCGCTGGATGGCGCGCTTTTCACCGATGATATGTTTCAGCCTCGCCCTGACTTCAGGGGGAACGGCTTTTGCCAGAAAGGATCAATCATCATGCAGGTTATCCATCCGCAAGGGATGTACAACAACCTTCCGCCGGAGAACGTCTTCATCGCCCTGGATGATCTGGGGACCGAGCTGGGCGTCGGCTATGTGATCTACCAGTATCAGCCGCACCTGGACCCGGAGTGTCCGCTGAACCTTTACTTTTCCATGGACTGCCAGCCTTCCGCCCGGTATGTGCTTTTCGGCGCGCTGCTGGCCAGGGCTCGTCAGCTGCGGGACGCCAATCCCAACGTGGGCGCTCGGGCCTATACCGCCGTCAGTCCCCTGGATGAGGCCGCGCAGGCCTTCTACCGTCACAATGGTTTGACCCTGGACAGCGCGGAGGAGATGGTGGGTCTGCAAATGCCCGTGGGCGATGGCCGGATTCCCATGAGCTGCACGGTGGCCGCCATCCCCCTGAACACCCAGGAGGAGCAAAGGGCGCTGCTCCAGCGCCTTCAGCAGCACGACATTCAGTATGTGGATGGGCTATACCTGAACAACCTTCAGCATTTGCCGCATTTTCTGGCCCTGGGCCTGTACCGCAATACCGACCTGATCGGTGAAATCATTTTGGCTGGTGAGGGCGACGCCTGCGAGCTGGTGACGGTATACATCGTTCCGGGCAGCCGCCGTCAGGGCATGGGCAGAGCGCTGGTTCACCGCTGCATGGCCATCATGGCCGCGGAAGGCGTCACCCGCGTCACCTGCCGCACCATGACCCGCAGCACGCCTATGCGCCGCCTGCTGACGTCCTTTGGCGCCGTCACTCTGGGCGTCAATACGCTTTTCCCCAGTATCCGCCTGGATAACCGGCTGTAAAAGGAGGCGCAGCATGGCCAAGCTCTATTTCCGCTATGGCGCGATGGGCTCCAGCAAAACAGCCAACGCCATTATGGTGCAGTACAATTATACGGAGCGCGGACAGCGGGTGCTGATGGTCAAGCCGAAGCTGGATAACCGCGACGGCGAGCGCACCGTGCTATCCCGCTGCGGACTCCAGACGGAATGTGTTTTTATGGAGGAGGTTCCCGGGCTGGATGTCCGCCAGTTTGACTGTGTGATCGTGGATGAAGCCCAATTCCTGACCAAGGCCCAGGTGGAGCTGCTGGTGCGCATTGTGGATGATATGAACGTCCCCGTGATTGCATACGGCCTGCGCACGGACTTCCAAGGTCACTTTTTCGAAGGAAGCCTCTGGCTGATGGCATGGGCCGACACCATTGAGGAAATCAAGACCATCTGCTGGTGCGGCAAGAAGGCCATCTGCAATGCCCGGGTGGTGGACGGACGGGTGGTTAAGCAAGGAGATCAGATTCTTTTAGGCGGTTCCAGCCAGTATGTTTCCCTGTGCCGCAGGCATTGGCAGCGGGGCGCGTTGGAAGAAGGCGAATCTGCGCGGACATGATCCGCGGCAGGCTCGCTTCTTTTTTCATCGGCCCGGGGCTTACGCTCTTTGCGCTCTCTTCCTGAAGGAATGCCTCCTTTGCAGACTTGCGAAGGCTATTCTGTCTTTGCGGGTGAGGTCGGGAGAATCAAATACCCAGGCATTGCCGGAAGGCTTCCCGCCAAAGGCAGCTTCACCGGCTCTGGGTGGGCGAGTCCATGGCGCCTTCCCATATGTAAAACAATCCGCGGCGGCAATTCCATCATTGACACAATACCTTTCGTGGCTTACAATAGACAGTGGAAAATTATCCATGCCGCGCCCGGACAAGCAGTCGGGCGAACGACGTGATATGGAGGACTGACGGAATGGCTCACACCAGAAATGCTCGCGGGATATGGCTGGCCGTGATGGCGGCACTGCTGGCGGCGCTTATTGGCGGCGCCGCGGCGGAGACCTATCCTTTCACCAGTGTGGCGACGGTCAAGGTGAACATGCGGCGCGCCGCGTCCTCCTCCTCTGTGGTGCTGGAGCGCATTGAGGCGGGCAACACCGTCACCGTTGTGGGCGAGAAGGGCAATTACTATAAGGTGCAGTACGCCGGGCGCACGGGCTATGTGATGAAGGAATTCATCTCCACCGACTCCGGCGTGATGGTCACGCCCGCGCCCACCGTTGAGCCCACGGCCACAGGGTATCCCTATGATACCGTCACCACGGACAGCGTGAATCTCCGCGCCCGCGCGTCTACCTCCGCCCAGAAGCTGGCGACCATTCCCAAGGGCGCAGCCATTATGGTAAGCAAGGTGTCCGGCTCCTTCGCCCAGGTGAGCTACAATGGCGTGGAGGGCTATGTCAAGACGGACTTTATCCTTCTCAAGCGTATTGTCAAGGCGACCGCAACCCCCGTTGCCGCCACGCCCATTCCCACGGTTGCGCCCTGGGAAAGCGCGTCCAGCTATCAGGTGCTGCAGCGGGGCGCCTCCGGCAGCCAGGTAACGGCGTTGCAGCAGGCGCTGATTGAATTGGGCTTCCTCACCGGCAGCGCCGACGGGAACTTCGGTGCGGGCACGGAGCAGGGCGTGGTCGCTTTCCAGGAAAAGAACAGCTATCCCGCCACGGGTGTGGTGGATGCGAATCTCCAGGCCTTCCTGTACAGCGGAAAGCCGCTGAACAGCCGGGGGGTCAAGACGCAGATCAAAACCCTGGCGCCTGTCGCTGGCGTCACCATTCGGCTGAACGATCAGGGCGAATTGGTGACCAAGGTACAGACACGCCTGCGGGAGCTGGGATACTATACCGGCGACACCACCGGGGTCTATGACAAGGCGACCCAGACGGCGACCAAGGCCTTCCAGCGCGCCAACAGCATCAAGGTGGACGGCGTGTGCGGCGCGGAAACCCAGCAGAAGCTGCTGGGCGGCGGCGGCCTGGCCGCAGGGGCGACGGCGACGCCGCTGCCCACGGCGATTCCCACCCCCGCGCCGACCTTCCAGATTCCAGAGGATACCGTGCGCAGGGGCGATTCCGGCGCGGCGGCCCGCATGGTGCAGCAGCGGCTGAAGGATCTGGGCTACTATACCGGTACGGTGGACGGCAAATTTGGCTCCGGGAGCGTCGCGGCCCTGGAGACCTTCCAGAAAAAGCATGGCCTGATGGATGACGGCGTGGCCGGTCGGGATACCTATGACGTGCTGTTTTCGTACAGCGCCCTGGCGGCGAATCAGCTGGCTACGCCCGCGCCCACCGCGGCGCCCACCATCAATATGACCCCCGCAACCTACCCACCCATCACCCGAGAGAACGTGGTGCTGATCCGGGAGGGCGTCAGCGGCGATCAGGTGACACGGCTGCAGAACCGCCTCACCCAGCTGGGCTATTATGTGGCCAACGCCAACGGCGTGTGCAAGGTGGACGACGTGGCCGCCATCAAGGCTTTCCAGGAGAAAAACGGCCTGAAGGCGGACGGCGTGGCTGGTTATGACACGCAGCTGAAATTGTACAGCCAGGCTGCGCTGACCTATACCGGCGCACTGACCGGCGGCACCGTGGAGAGCTTTACCACGCTGCGCAAGGGCATGAAGGGCGAGGCTGTGGCCGCCATGCAGCGCAGGCTGATTGAACTGGGCTACCTGACCGGCGCGGCGGACGGCAACTTCGGCACTCAGACCTCCTCGGCGGTGTACGCTTTCCAAAAGGCCAATGGTTTGGTGCGCGACGGCAAGGCTGGCACAAAGACCCTGTCCCTGCTGTATTCCGCCACGGCCGCGGGCGCGCCGCCCACCGTGGCGCCCGCTCCCACTGCCAGCCCCATGGAAACCCTGCGTCAGGGCGATGTCAGCGGCGCTGTCAAGGATATGCAGCAGCGGCTGATCAATCTGGGCTACCTGACCGGCGCGGCGGACGGCAAGTTCGGCGTGCAGACCTATCGGGCGCTGCAGGCCTTCCAGCGGGCCAACGGCCTGGATGTGGATGGCATCGCGGGCGCGAAGACGCTGGCCCGGCTCAACGGCGGCTCTGGCGGAAGTGTGCCGTCCCTCCCGCCGACTACCGTCACCCCCGGGCAGCCGGGCAGCAGCAACGGCATCAGCTTCCAAATCACGGCTTCCGCCGTCCGCTATGCCAACTGGTACAGCGAGGTGCGCGGCCGTGCCAAGCAATATCAGTATGCTACCATCTATGACTTCTCCACGGGCATTTCCTGGCAGGTGCATATGTTCTCCTTTGGCAATCACGCGGAGATCGAGCCGCTGACCGCTAACGATACCGCGAAGATGAATCAGGCGTTTGGCGGCACCACCTGGAATCCCAAGGGTGTGTGGGTTGTCTTTGGCGATGGGCGGATCTACCTGGCGTCCACCCATTCCACACCTCATGACGTGCAGCATATCACCGACAACAATTTCCCCGGCCACGCCTGCCTGCACTTCCCCCGTACCCAGCAGCAGGTGACGGCCATCGGGCCTTATGCCACCAGCCATCAGAAGACCATTGACGCGGCATGGCGGATCACCCAGGACATGATCCGGTAAACGTCGCGTTCCCCCTGGCGCACCGGTATGGCGATGCCGGTGCGCTGTGTTTTACCCGGGCGGTATAGCGGGACGATTCCCCCGTATACTGTCCATGGGCATTGTTCATGGCCTGGCTGGGCAAGCTATGCCCAGCTATGATCGTAAAGGAGGCGTGGCATGAAGCAGCGCCAATCATCCTCCGGCGTCCATACGGAAGACTGTCCCGGCCCGTTGTTCCGTTTTGTACGGGCCGTGTGCCGAGGTTATCTGGGCGGCCCCTACGCCATCACCGGCGAACCGATTCCCGAGGGCGCGGCGGTATACATTGTGCATCACCAAAATGCCGCGGGCCCGGTTCAGGTCATGGCGTCCTGGCCCCGTCACCTGCGCCTTTGGGTATTCTACCCTTTCTTTGAAAAGGCAACCGCCATTCCGCATTACGCCCGCGTTACCTTCGGGGAAAGCCTGGGCGGACAGCGGTGGTGGGCGGTTCCCGCGGCATGGCTGTGCGGCCATCTGGCCCCTCGGCTGATCCGCTCGGCGGGCGCGATTCCCGTCTATCGCGGTGATGCCCGCATTCGTCACACCTTCCGCCGCTCCATGGATGCGCTGAAGGCGGGGCACGGCGTGCTCATTGCTCCGGACATCGACTACAAGAGCAGCGATGAGCTGATCGGTGAGATCTATACCGGCTTTCTGACCCTGGGTGGGCTGTACCGCCGGGCGGAGGGAAAGCCTCTGCCTTTTGTGCCGATTTACTGTGATCGGAAGGGACGCACGCTGGTGGTAGGCCGCGGGGTCTATTTGAAGGACGAGGATGCGCCGAGCCAGCGCGCAGCGGCCCGGACATTGCTGGAGGAAATGCGCCGCCTCTATGCCGATGCCCAAAAGGACGCTAAGAATCAGCCTGCGGCAACATCATCTTCAAGCAAAGCGGAGACGTAACAAGACCTCTCCTGCCGGCGTGGCAGGAGAGGTCTTTTGATGGCGGCGATGAAGGTCAGGCTGCCGGGGTTCCGCCCTCCCGGAGAATTGCCGCACCCATGACGGTCAGGGCCAGGGCCATCACGGCGTAGAGCAGGCGGTTGTCGATGGGTGACTTGTCCAGGGCAAACTCAATGAGGATCACCAGCGCGATGCCCAGGACGAACAGCATGGTGCGGACGATCTGCCAGGCGCTCCATCCTCTGCCCCGCGTCTGGCGGGCAAGGCTGATGCCCAGCACCGCGCCCAGGGTGACGGCGGCGGCGAGCATGTTGAACCGCACGAAGCCAAAGCGGATGAACTCGTCCTCCCGCAGGCTTTCCAGCAGCACCTGACTTACCCCCAGCAGGGTCACGAAGACCTGGGTAACGCGGCCGGGACGGGTTCTGCCTGTCATCAGCAGGCAGACAATGAAGATCACCGCCGCCGCGAAGGCCTCATAGGCAAAGACGGGCAGCTGCCAGTCTCCGAAGATGTTGGGTACGGCGCAGGGGAAGAAGTGCAGGGCTTCCGTTTCAACATAATGACCAAGCCCCTGGCTGGTGAATTTCTCACCCAGCCGCCCGGCGGCGATGACCAGGGCCGCGCCGGGGCAGGCCAGATCCATGAGGGTGGGCAGGGGGCGATGGACGCTCCGGGCGTACAGGGCAATGCCCGCCATACCGCCCAGCACCGCGCCGTAAAGGTTGTAGCCCCCTTGCCACAATTGCGGCAGGAAGCCGGGGCCGCCCAGATCTACTAGGATAAATTCCAGCATGGTCAGGCAATAGAACGTCCGGCCGCCCAGGATCGCCCCCGCGATGGCCGCCATGGCCATGGACAGGCAGGAGGCTGCGCTCAGCCCGCCTTGGCCCGGGAGGGATGCAGGGCCGCCCGCGCCGGGAATGGCTGAGCGCCGAGCCATCCGCTGGGCCAGGCACACGGTGACGGCCACCGCCAGCAGCACGCCTGCCAGCAGGCACAGGGCATAGGCGGTGATGGTCACGGGCCCCTCGGCGTAAAGCACGATCAGCTCGGTCATTGCGCGGCGCCTCCTTCATTGGGCACGGCGGAAACGAAATACAGAATGTCCCCGATGGAGCGCACCTTGCCGGTGGAGAGAGAGTTGATCTTCTCGTTGTTCAGCACCACGGTGGAGGAGGAGCCGCCGTCCAGATTGAAGGCCTGCTTCGCGCCCATGTCATAGCAGAACTGGGCAAAGTCAGCCATGGTCAGCCCGGCGGAGCCTTTGTTTTCCGGGCCCTCGGTGGCGATGATGAGGTAGGAGAGCCTGTCCATCTGGCAAATGGCCAGGCGCTGGGTCTTCTTCTCGGGGGTGCATTCGCGGATGGGGTATTCCTGCGTCTTGACTCCGTCCACAACCAGGCCGGGGCCGAAGACCATCATGTGTACAGCCTGACCGACGAAGGCGTCCACAGCCTCCTGGGCGTTGGTGGGCAGGATGGTGAAATCCCCCTGATCGTCGATAATCAGGGTGTGATACAGGTCGGTATAATTCTGCCGGAGCACCTGGCCGTTGCGGATGATGTAGCCCTCCTTGCGATGAACAAAGTAATCGCCGTTGATGGCCAGAACGGCGTTTTCCCGCTTGGCGATGGCCGAGGCGCGGGCAGTAGCCTTGGAGGGATAGGGCTTGTAGGAGGCCGCGCGCAGCTGGGAGGCGTCCGCCACCTGTACCCAGACCAGCTGGATGGCGGTGTCATAGGCCCGGGTATACGCCACCCGCACGGACAAAGAGGGGTCGACATACCCGCCTTTGTCGGGCAGGTAGCCGCCGGCATGAGGGGCATAAGGCGCGTCTGCCTGATAGTCGAGGGGCGTGACGCCATCGGCCTCCAGGGTCACGGGGACATAGGCGGGGTAGGCTTCCTCACCGATAGCCAGCGGCGTGGCGGAGGGCACCAGGAAAACCAGCAGCGCCAGCACCAGCGCCAGGGCCAGGATACGAAGCAGGGTCTTGCCCATCAGGAGGGCCTCCTTCAAAGAGAAATATTCGTGCGATCAGGACACGTTATGACAAAAACTATTATACGGTCTTTTCCGGCCCTTGTCAAAGCCGGGAGCCTATTTTCAAGGCGGGGAAGGCGCAATTCGGCTGAAAATTTACATGGAAAGGATTCTTCAGGCTGCGGACAATTGCAATCCGAAGAAAAATGTGGTACAGTGACCGTAAACACCAAACCGCGAGGAGGGCGAGGCGTGTTGGAGAGCAAGGAGGCCGGGCAGCTTCCGCGCTGGCCGGGCTGGGTCGCCGGCGCGCTGGGGGCCCTGTGGCTGGGCCTGTTCCCGCTTTGGCAGGACGGCAGCTTCAGCCATATCACGCGGGCCAAATGGGTGGGTGCGCTGATCCTGTGCGGGGTAACGGCAGCGGCGGCGCTGGTCAGTCTGGCGGTGCTGCTGATACGCCGTCAGGGCCGGGGATGGCTGCGGCATCATCCTGCCCGAGGGCTGGCGCTGGCGTATCTGGCATGGGTGGCGCTGTCCGCCTGCCTTGGCAGCTATGCCGGAAGCCTCAACAGCCGGGCAGAGATGACGGTGTGGATGGGGGCCATCCGCTACGAGGGATTGCTGACCCAGCTGTGCTACATCACCATTTTTCTGGGCATGAGCGTGATGCGGCCCCGGCTGGCCTGGGTGCTGCGGGCGGCGGCGGCGGGAATCATACTGCTGTTCGCCGTGACCATGCTGCAATACGCCGGGCTCAATCCCCTGGGGCTGTATCCTGGCAGCAGAAGTATCCGTACCAATTATGAATTCCAGGGTACCATCGGCAACATTGATATGGTAAACGGCTATCTGTGTCTGGCCGTTCCGCTGACGCTGGGAGGCTTTCTGCTTGGCCGCCGGGCCGATCCTCTGCTGCTGGCGGGGGGCTTGCTGGGGCTGATGGACATCCTTCTGATGGAGGTTCAGGCGGGCGTCGCTGCGATGCTGGTGATGCTGGGGCTGCTGGCGCTTTTGATGCTGCTGCGCCCGGAGTCCCGCAGCCGGGGGATGGTGGTGCTGGGCGGCATGGCGGTATGTGTGGCCGTTCGCAGACTGCTGGCCCTGCCCTGGCTGGACGGTACGGAGAACATCGTCTTCCCCTACTATTTTACCAAACCCAAGGGACTGCTGCTGGCCTGCGGGCCGCTGTGCTGGCTGGCCGCTGGCTGGCTGCGCCGTCATCCCGGCGGCGCGCTGTCTGTCCGGCGCACGGCAGCTCTGGCCCTGGCGGTTCTTCTTGTCTGCGTCGCGGCGGTATATGCCCTGCCGATGCCGGAGGGCGGACTGGCGGAGCTTCAGCAGGTTCTTCGGGGCCATGCCCAGGACAGCTATGGCTCCTATCGTTTGGGCATCTGGCGGAACACCCTGCTGATGGCGCGGGAAAACCTGCTCTTTGGCACGGGCCCGGATACCTTTCTATACGCCATGGGCGATTGCCTGAAAGAGGCGGGAATTACCTACCCCGAGACCTTCGATAACCCGCACAATGAGTTTCTGGGTATCCTGAGCAACAGCGGCTTGCCTGCGCTGGCAATGTACCTGACGATGTTGGGGAGCATCGCGGCAGCCTGTCTGCGCTGCCGGCGGCCCGAGGCGCTGGTGCTCCTGGGCACGATCCTCTGTTATATGACGCAGGGCATGTTCAGCTTTTCCATCTGCCTGGTGACCCCCATGTTCTGGGCGGTGTGCGGTATGGCCTGCGCCGTCAGCGCCAAGGAGCCGCCGCTGCCTGTCTGTTCAAAGAAAGGAGTTCTGACATGATTCCCAATACCCTGCTGCGCCAGAAGGCGCGAAAGGCCCTTGCGCCGGTGCTGCCCATTGTACTGCTGTGCGCGCTGATTGCTTCCCTGCCCTCCCTCATCAGTCAGACGGTAGGGATTCTCACCGGCGGCAGCCTGCCAATGTACGTCCTGAACAGCATCCAGACGCCGGATCAGCTTATGGCCCTGGCCTCCGACCCCAATCAGCTGCTGGCGCTGCTGCGGGCTTACCCGGAGAGCGGGGAGCGCCTGCTGGCCCTGGGCCTGTCGGTGCTGTCGTTCCTGGTTTCTCCCTTCCTGAGCGTGGGGCTGTATCACACGCTGCAGTGTGTGCTGCGGGGAGAGGAGATCAGTGCGGGGACGGTGCTGGAGCGGACGGGCTGCTTGTTCAAGGCGCTGGGCCTGAACCTGCTGATGACCGTGAAGACCGTATTGTGGACGCTGCCGGGTTTGGCGGTGATTTTCCTGAGCACTTGGCTTTTGATGCTTACCCGGCAGGTACAGCTGTTTACCTTTTTGTATACAGCGGGGCTGATCCTGTCCATGGTGCTGACGCTTCGGGCCATGCTGCATTATTGCCTGGCGAATGTTGTCCTGGCGGATAACCCTGACCGGGGCGTCATGGGGGCCCTCCGGGAGAGCATCGCCGTCATGCGCTATCGCAAAATGCTGTTCATCAACCTGCAGCTGCCCATGTACTTTCTCCTGCTGCTGGTGACGATGCTGCTGGAAGGCATGCTGACCGCGCTGCTGGGCACGGTGCTGTCCTCCACGGTGATGATGGTGATTCAGCTGGTGGTCAGCGTGTACATGGCGGCCAACAGCTGCGCGTTCTTTCAAACGTATCGGACACAGCAGGGCTGAGTCGTCCAAGTGGCAATGCCGCGATGGCGACCGTCCTGGAAAGGAGCTATCGCCATGGAGCATTGGGTCAGCGCCTGGGGCAGCGCCGTCAGTGTGGCGGAGAACCGTCCCGAACGGTATGCCCGGGATATTACCGTGTGCTACCCCATTCGGATTCCCTTTGACGGCCGGGCCCTTCGTCTCACCTTTGATAATTACTGCGGCGTCGAGCCGATTACCCTGACGAAAACCACCGTCCTGGCAAACGGCCGGTTTCACGCCGTCCGCTTTGGCGGCGGGGCGGCGGTGACCATTCCCGCGGGCGGGCAGGCGGTGTCCGATCCGCTGACGCTGCCGCTCAGGCGTGAGGACGTGATACGGATCAGCTTCTACCTGGCGGACTTCACGCTGATGCGCTCGGTGGTGTTCGCCTGCGGCCCTCTGTCCGAAGGGCTGTACGCCAACGGCGACGAGACGGAAAACCCCGCCATCAGCATCCACACCTCCCGCAAAACCCATCTGTTCTATTTCCTGACCAATGTGTCCGTGCTGACCTCCGGGGAGAACCGCGCTCTTGTGTGCTATGGCGACTCCATCACCGCTCAGGACTGGCCGGATGACCTGGCCCTGCGCTGCGCCCGGGAGGGCTTCCGCCGCACGTCGATCATCCGCCGGGCGGCCAGCGGCTCTCGTATCCTCCGGGAATACCATTGCCTGACCTATGAGTCCTACGGCCTGATGGGCAGCCGCCGCTTTGCTCACGAGGCGCCTGCCGACGGCGCTGACGCCATTATCATTCAGCAGGGCATCAACGACATCATCCACCCGGTGGGCGAGGACGTGAACGTCTTCCGCCCCATGAGCGACCTGCCCACGGTGGATGAGCTGGTCGGCGGTCTTACGCGCTTTATTGTCCAGGCCCGTGACCTGGGCTATCGGGTTTATGTGGGGACGCTGCTGCCCATGGGCGGCTGGCGCACCGACGCGCCATTCCGCCAGGATATGCGCCGCGCTTACAACGACTTTATCCGGGAAACGCCGCTGATTGACGGCTGCGTAGATTTTGACAGGGCCCTGCGGGACCCGGCTCGGCCAGATTGGTTCCTGTCGGCATATGACTCCGGCGACCATCTTCATCCCAGCCGGGCAGGATATGAGCGCATGGCCATGGAGGTGCCGCGGGCGCTGCTGAAGTAGCTGGAAGGCCGTCAGGGGCTGATTGGTTTTTGTTTGTCGGGGTCGCTTTTCGTCATCAATAAAAAAGTTGCGTCGTGTTCTGTCGCTGATGTCAGCACCAAGCTATCTCTTGGTATGATAGATAGACATTAAGAACGACAAAAGGTGGCGCGACCATGCTGAACACCGAGGACTTCCTGCGTAGAATTCTTGGCCCTGTGCGTTCGGACATTCGTCCGCTGGTTTTAGCTGTCGATGTTACCGCCGAGCTGCTGTATCAGGAGCAGTGCCGGGAGAGTGATATCCATGTAAGCCGAGACGTTTATGCTAATGTGGCCAAACAACTGAATAAGAAGGAACGGACGGTAGCCAAGGCGGTGCAGCGGCTGACGTCTGTTTTATGGGATGCCTTTGACCAGGAGCTGGTGATGCAGGTTATCGGCAAAAAGCTGGCGTATCCGCCGGAACCGCGGGCAATGCTCTTCTATTTGGCATTTTATCTGTACCATGAGGAAGCGTATCACAGCGCGGATAACCGCAATCCCTTTGAACCCATGGTTTCGTTTTGATAAAAAGGCTTGGCTCGGCAGGGAGTCATGCTTTCTTTCGTTTTTCTTCTTTCACGCTAAACAGAATATAACATTTTTTCTGTCGTATTCCATCACTGAACAGGGGCTCCGAAGTACTATATGAAAGGGCTTAACGTACTTTCAGCACAGAGGAGGAGTCCCGCTATGACCCCAGCGGAAGCACTGCTGCACGATATTCTTGGTCCGACCCGCTGTGATGTTCGCCCGCTTGCCCTTGCCATGGAATACACCATCGAGAGCCTATATCACAAGGGACGTGAGACAGATATGCACGCCAGCAAAGAAATCTATCCGCATGTGGCCAGTGAACTGAAAAAGGATCAGCGCGCGGTGGCCAAGGCCATTGAACGGCTGACGGCGCAATGCCTGAACGCACTGAGTCCGGAAGCCCAGGAGAAAATCCTGGGCGAGGTGCTGCAATTCCGCCCTTCTCCCAGGGAAATGCTGTTTTACCTCACCTACTATGTGTACAGGGGCAGGCCCTACCGCACCGACAATGAACGGAACCCCTTTGAGCCGACCATCGCGTTCTGAATCGCGGCGGAGAGACAACTGGGGAGCGACAGATCGGGGCGGTTTGTTTGCCTTGCGCTTCTTGTCGCGCAGTGTCGTAAAGCGTCGCTTTTGTACGGTCTTGGCCGCGCCGGCGGCGAACAATTCCCTGCCCTTCGCCAAAAAGCATTGTATTTTTTTCGTTCTCTGCTATAATGGTCGTGTTTCCATTGGCATCACCGGGCAAATGCCCAAGGAGGAACGACCGTTGAAGATTGTAATCGCGGGCAATGGCAAGGTCGGCGCGGCGCTGACCCGCCAATTGTCCATGGAGGGCTATGATCTGACGCTGATTGACGCGAATCAGCAGGTTCTTGATGTAAGCCTGGAGCAATATGACGTGAATGTCATCCGCGGAAACTGCGCGTCCATGGACGTGCTGATGGACGCGGACATTAAGGAAGCGGAGCTGCTCATCGCGCTGACGGACGCCGATGAGACAAACCTGCTTTGCTGCATGACGGCCCATAAGCTCAACCCCATGCTGCATACCATCGCCCGGATCCGCAATCCGGAATATGCCGAACAGATTTACCGCATGCGGGACGCCTTTGGCCTGTCCATGGCGGTGAACCCGGAGAAGCAGACGGCGGATGAAATCGCGCGGCTGCTGCAGTTCCCCGGCTTCCTCAAGCGGGATACCTTTGCCAAGGGCCGGGTAGAAATTGTAGAGGTTCGGGTGGAGGAGGGCAGCCGCCTGAGCGGTCTGGCGCTGAGCGAAATTGAGCGGGTGGTTCGCACCCGGGTGCTGATTTGCTCGGTCATCCGCGACGGCAAGGCCATCACCCCCGGCGGCAGCTTTGTCCTCAAGGAGGGCGACCGCATCTTTATCACCGCTCCCACGCAAAACCTGGCGGATCTGCTCAAGCGCACGGGCGCGATCACCCGTCGGATTGAACGGGTCATTATCTGCGGCGGCGGGCGCATCGGCTTCTATCTGGCCCAGCAGCTGCTCCGAAGCCACATTGCGGTGGAAATCATTGACAAGAACCGGGAGCGCTGTCTGGAGCTGGCGGAGCGCCTGCCGGAGGCCAGCATTGTCCATGGCGACGCTTCCAACACGGATTTATTGGATCGGGAGGGGGTCAGCGACAGCGATGCGCTGATTACCCTGACGGGCCTGGACGAGCTGAATGTGATCGTTTCCCTGTATGGGAAGAACCGAAACGTGCCCATGGTCATCACCAAGTTCGGTCATATCGACAGCCATGGCCTGCTGAACAACCTGCCTCTGGACGGCGTTATTTCCCCCAAGGAGCTGTGCTGCAACAGCATTGTCCGCTATGTACGGGCGCTGAAAAATCAGGTGGGCGCGGCCATTACGGTGCATTCCATTGCCGACGGCCAGGCCGAGGCGCTGGAATTCCGCGTGGACGAAACCACCCTGCACTGCGGCGAGCCCCTCAAGGCCCTGAAGCTGCGCAAGGGCGTGCTGGTGGCCTCCATCAGCCGGGGGCCCCGCACGGAAATCCCCAATGGCGATTCCGTCTTCCAAAAGGGCGACATCGTAATTATCGTGACCAGCACGGACGGCGTCATCTACAAGCTCAACGACATTTTTGCGTAATGGAGGCGCGCCGTGAATTATAAAATGGTGGGACGCTTTATCGCCCACATTTTGCTGGTTGAAGCGGTATTTATGCTGCCGCCCATGGTTATCAGCGCCGTGGACGGAACCGCCGCTACCACGGGAGCCTTTGTGATGTCCATGGCCCTGACGCTGCTGATAGCCCTGGCGCTGCTGATGCTCTGCCGGGGCGCCAAGAGCCGCTTTTACGCCAAGGAGGGCCTGGTCTGCGTAGGGCTGAGCTGGATTGCCATCAGCCTCCTGGGCGCTCTGCCCTTTTATCTTTCCAGGGAAATTCCCGCCTACATTGACGCGCTGTTTGAGATTGTTTCAGGCTTCACCACCACGGGCGCGTCGGTGCTCAGCAACGTGGAGGGCCTCACCCGGGGGGCGCTGTACTGGCGCAGCTTCAGCCATTGGCTGGGCGGTATGGGCGTGCTGGTGTTTCTGCTGGCGCTGGTGCCGGAGGGCGAAAGGGGCAGCGGCTTCACCATGCATCTGCTGCGGGCGGAAAGTCCCGGCCCCAGCGTGGGCAAGCTGGTTTCCCGGATGCGGCAAACGGCGATGATCCTCTATGTCCTCTATATTCTTCTGACGGTGCTGAACGTGGTTTTCCTGCTGCTGGGCGGCATGTCCGTCTTCGACGCGGTGTGCACGGCCTACGGCACGGCGGGTACCGGCGGCTTCGGCATCCGAAACGACAGCATCGCCGGGTACAGCCCCTATATCCAGAATGTCTGCACGGTGTTCATGCTGCTCTTCGGCGTCAACTTCACCTGCTACTATCTGCTGCTGCTGCGGCAGTTCAAAGCGGTGTTCAAGGACGAGGAGCTGTGGACGTATCTGGGCATCGTTGTGGGCAGCGTTGCGCTGATTGCGATCAACATTCGGCCCCTGTACGATACGCTGGAGGAAACGGTGCGGCACAGCGCCTTCCAGGTAGCCAGCATCATGACCACCACGGGCTTTGCCACCACGGACTTTGATCTGTGGCCCAGCTTTGCCAAGGGGGTTCTGATGATCCTGATGGTCATCGGCGCCTGCGCAGGCAGCACCGGCGGCGGCCTCAAGGTGGGCCGACTGCTGCTGCTGCTCAAAAGCCTGCGGCGGAACATTCATATCGCGCTGCATCCCAGCAAGATTCAGGTGGTGCGCAGCAATGGCCGCGTGGTCAGCGAGCAGGTGCTGGACAACGCCAATGCCTATCTGGCCGCTTATGCCATTATCCTTTTTGCAAGCTTTCTGGTGGTTTCGCTGGACGGCTTCTCCTTCACCACGAATTTTTCCGCCGTGCTGGCCTGCTTCAACAACATCGGCCCGGGGCTGGAAATGGTGGGCCCCATCGGGAACTACGGCGCATACAGCCCCCTGTCCAAGCTGGTGCTCATCGGGGATATGCTGGCGGGGCGCCTGGAAATTTTCCCCATGCTCATTCTGATCTCCCGCAGCACTTGGAGCCGGAAATAAGGCTTGCGAGGTTCTCCGAGATGGCGCGTTGCCGTGTCGGAGAGCTTTTTTTCATGGTTTTTTCATGGCACGGATGCGTTCGCTGTGCTATAATGAGGAGACAACAGCAGCGGCAGGCCTGTTCTGCCGCCTTACCAAGGAGGATGTTTTCATGCGACGAAAGGATCGTGAGATCTTCAGCCGTGCCGAAATGCTGGCGGTTCTTGACCGCTGCCCTGTGCTTCACCTGGCCCTGAACGCGGAGGAATCGCCCTATGTGGTGCCCTTATCCTTCGGCTGGGAGGAGCGCGGGGGCGCGGTGTGCCTTTATGTACATGGCGCGATGGAAGGCCGTCGGCATGATCTGCTGGCAGCGGACGGCCGGGTGACGGTTTTGGCGGATGTGTTCCATCAGTATATTGAAACGGCCAACGGCGTTTCCTGCGTGTATGAAAGCGTCATCGGGACGGGACGGGCGGAAATCATCACCGGCATGGCGGCGGTCAACGGCATGGCCTGCATTCTTCGCCACTGCGGCTATCCAGGGCGGAAAATTCCGCCGGAGGCCTTCAGGCAGACGAGTCTGTGGCGCATCACCCTGGATGCGATGACAGGCAAGCGGAGGCGCCCGTGAAAAGGCTGATTTCTTATCTCCGCCGGGAGAACGTTTTCACCATTGCGCTGGCTGCGGCGCTATTGTCCTTTGTGCTGACGCCGCCGGGGCCTCATGTGCTCAGGGGCATTGACGCGAGCACGCTGCTGATGCTCTTCAGCCTGATGGTGGTGGTGGGCGGACTGCGGCTGGCCGGCGTCTTTTCCCATCTGGGCAGGGCGGTGACGGCGCGCATCCATACAAGCCGCGCGCTGTCGGCGGCGCTGGTGACGGCGTGCTTTTTTCTGGCGATGCTGGCTACTAATGACGTGGCGCTGCTGACGCTGGTTCCCTTCACCCTGGCGCTGATGGCGCAGGCCCGGCAGCGGGACGTTATCCTGACGGTAGCGCTGGAAACCATCGGGGCCAACCTGGGCAGCATGGTCACGCCCATCGGCAATCCGCAGAACCTGTACCTGTATGCCTCCGGCCGGCTGGCCCTAGCGGATTACCCGGCCCTGACCTGGCCCTATGCCCTGGCGAGCCTGCTTTTGCTGCTGGCCCTGACGCTGTGCGTTTCGCGATCTCCGCTCAGCGCGCAGGCGGAGGCTGCCCAGCCCGTCGAGGCTCGGCGGCTGCGGCTCCATGGCGCGCTGGGGGTCGCGGCGCTGCTGGCGGTGGCGAAGGTGCTGCCGCCCTGGCTGACTGCGGCGCTGGTGCTGGTAGCCGCGCTGGCCTTTGACAGGCAGGCGCTGCGCCAGGTAGATTATACGCTGCTGGGCACCTTCCTGTGCTTCTTTGTGTTTGTGTCATCGGTGAAGGAATGCGCGCCGGTGCGGGCATGGCTGGAAGGTATGATGGCATTTTCGCCCATGTGGGCATCGCTCTTGGTGAGCCAGATCATCAGCAATGTGCCCGCATGCCTGCTGCTGGCCCCCTTTACCCAGGACGCCCCGGCGCTGATGCTGGGCGTTAACCTGGGCGGATTGGGAACCCTGGTGGCCTCCCTGGCCAGCCTGATCTCCTTCAAGCTCTATGGCGGCGCTGCAGGCGCGCGCAAGGGCCGCTATCTGGCCGCCTTCACGCTGCTGAACCTGCTGTTTCTCGCCCTGCTCCTGACCCTGAACGCGATCATGGGAAACGCATGACGGGGAAGACGCCAAACTTGCAGAAATATGCAGCTTGTGCAAAAGAGACTTGCATTTTTACCCCCTGTCCCGTATAATATGGGGCAGCGCCCGGAAATTTGCAGGATATGGCGCGAAGGAAGGGACACCCATGCAGGAAATGCAGGATATGATTGACCGGCTGAATCAGTCCGGCAAGCGCCTGAGCAAGGGCCATCGAAGGATTGCCCAATACATTGTGGAGCATTATGACAAGGCGGTGTTCATGACAGCCAGCCGCCTGGGGGAAAGCGTGGGCGTGAGCGAATCCACCGTGGTACGCTTTGCCGCTGCGCTGGGATACGAGGGGTATCCGCAGCTGCAGCGCTCCCTGCAGGAGCTGGTAAGCCATCGCCTCACGGCCAATCAGCGATTCGAGATGTCCACGGAGATTGATCCCCATGACGCGCTGAACATCGTTATGAAGAGCGATATGCAGAATCTTCGCGGCACGCTGGAAACCATGGACAGCGCCGCCTTTGAGAACGTGGTGCAGCGGCTGCTGGGCGCCCGGGCCATCTATGTGATGGGCCTGCGCTCCGCTGCCCCCCTGGCTCAGTTCATGGGGTATTATCTGAATTATATTTTTGATGACGTGCATTTGATTTCCTCCGGGGCCACGGACGTGTTCGAGGAGGTATCCAAAATGCGGGAGGGCGCGGTGCTGGTAGGCATCTCCTTCCCTCGCTATTCTACCCGCACCCTGGAGGCCATGCGCTTTGCCAAGCGCTGCGGGGCGCAGGTGGCGGCCATCACCGACGGCCCCATGTCGCCCCTTTGCGCCATTGCCGACGTGACCCTCACCGCCCGCACGGACATGGCGTCCTTTGTTGATTCCCTGGCCGCGCCCCTGTCGGTCATCAACGCGCTGCTGGTGGCCCTGGGTCTGAACCGCAAGGAGGCGCTGAGCCAGCACTTCCGCCAGCTGGAATCCATCTGGAATACCTACCAGGTCTATCTGGAGGAGGAAGGGCATCATGGCTGAGGTCATAGTGGTCGGCGGCGGCGCTGGCGGCATGCTGGCGGCTCTGTTCGCCGCCCGGGCGGGAGCCGGGGTGACGCTCCTGGAGCGCAATGAAAAGCTGGGCAAGAAGATTTACATCACCGGGAAAGGCCGCTGCAACGTCACCAACGACTGCACCCTGGACGAATTCCTGCGGGAGGTGCCGCGCAATCCGCGCTTCCTGTACAGCGCGCTGAGCTTCTTCCCCCCCCAGGCCATGATGGCCCTGCTGGAGGAGGCGGGCTGTCCCACGGTGGTGCAGCGGGGGCGGCGGGTTTTTCCGGCGACGGAGAAGGCCAGCGATGTCAACCGCGCCCTGGAAAGGCTTCTGCGCCAGGCGGGGGTCAAGGTGCGGCTGAATGCCCGGGTGAAGGCGCTGGCGCTCACCGACGGCCGTGTGGCCGGTGTGACGCTGGCGGAAGGGATTGACCTGCCCGCGGATCGGGTGATCCTGGCCACCGGCGGCCGCAGCTACCCCATGACCGGCTCCACCGGTGACGGCTATGATTTGGCGCGGACGGCGGGGCATACGGTGATACCGCCCGCGCCCGTACTCTCGGCCCTGGTGACGGCGGCGGAGTGGCCCAAGCAATTGCAGGGGCTCAGCCTGCGCAACGTGACCCTCACGCTGAAAAAGGGCAGGAAGGTGCTTTTCAGCGAGCTGGGGGAGATGCTGTTCACGCATTTCGGCATATCCGGCCCCTTGACCCTGTCCCTGAGCAGCCATCTGCCGGAGGAGACGGCCCAGGCGGAGGTGCTTCTCAACCTGAAGCCCGGCCTGACCCCGGAGCAGCTGGATGCCCGGCTTCAGCGGGATTTTGCCGAGCAGCCCCGCAAGCAGCTGCGCACGGTGCTGCCAGGGCTTCTGCCGGGGAGGCTGGCGGAGCTGTTTCCCGAACTGTGCGGTCTGGACGGCGCGAAGCAGTGCTGCCAGATCAGCCGCGCCGAGCGGGAGCGGCTGAGTACCATGCTTCAGGCGCTGCCGGTGCCTGTTTTGAGGCCCGCGCCGCTGGAGGAGGCTATTGTCACAAGGGGCGGCGTGGCGGTGAGGGAGGTCGTCCCCGCCACCATGGCAAGCCGCCTGACGCCGGGGCTGTACTTTGCCGGAGAGCTGCTGGACGTGGATGCCCATACCGGCGGCTACAACCTGCACATCGCCTTCGCCACCGGTGCCCTGGCCGGACAGAGCGCGGCGGAGGACGGCTGAGCGGGGTCTGTCAAAGCAGACTCATTTGATGCGGCAGGACGGAACACCAGCAAAGGTCTTAAGGGGCACCGTTAATTTGCCGTCGGCAGACCGTAAACAGGTTGTCCCCAAGCCCCTGGGAGGTGTCGGTGGGCTCGCAGGCCCTCTGACTGCTGATCGAAAATCGGCGGCATGTACGGCGATTTTCGCGCGATTCCATTAGGAATCGCTTCCTTACGCGACCGGAGAGGGCATGCAAGAAAATGGGGCGAAGCCCCTTCGGCAAAGTGGCGCAGCCACTTTGTCGACACACAAGTAGGGAGTCGATACCGTTGAATTATATTGTGGTGGATTTGGAATGGAATCAGCCCTTGTCCTATGACAGCAGCGTTTACCGCCAGGTGGGCGACCGGCTAATCTTTGAGATGATTCAGATTGGTGCGGTGAAGATGGACGCGGCCTTCCGCATTGTGGACAGCGTGTCCATCCCCATCCAGCCGACCCATTATGTGAAGATTCATCCCCGCATCCGCCGGATGACCCAGCTGGGCCCGGAGGAATTGGCGGGCGCGCCCCGGTTCCTGGAGGCCATGGATCAGTTCGCGGCCTGGTGTGGGGAGGACTATACCCTGCTGACCTGGGGCTGCGACGATGTGAGCGTCCTCAAGCAGAACATGGACTTTTTCGGCTGCGGCGTGGCCCTGCCGCCCCTGTGCGACATCCAGCGCCTGTTCAGCGATGTGTACAAGACCAGGGAACGTAAGGGCCTCAAGGCTGCCATGGAAATGCTGGAGATTCAGCCGGAGGAGACGCGGAATTTTCATAACGCCCTCAACGACGCCTATTACACCGCCCTGGTTTTTGCCCGCCTGCCCAAGCCCGAGGATGTGCTGCGCTATCCCCAGCAGCCCCGGTCGCTGATCCATCAGGAGCGCCGCGACCGCCGCAAGGAGCGCGGCGAGGTGTACGACACCCTGGCGGAAGCCCTGGCCAGCGAGAGCGCCCGGCAGCCCCGGTGCCCCGTGTGCGGCAAGCGCACACAGGTGGAGGATGAGGGCTATGTGAAGCAGTGCGCCGACAAGTACATTGGCCTGTCCGCCTGCCCGCATCACGGCGGGCTGCTGATCCGCCTGCGCTTCCGGCCCACGGATGACGGCAAGCGGCTGATGGCCATGAGCGTCGCCAAGGCCACCGCCGCCAACCGGGCCTACGTTCATACCAAGCGCCTGCAGATGGCCCAGAAGCAGGAGCGCTACCTCCGGGAGCACGGGGTTCTTCCCGATCCGGAGGAAGAGCTGATGACGGCCGAGCGCACCAGCATGCCCTTTGACGACTGAAAGGAGGCTCCACCATGAATATCACCTGTGCTGGTGCTGTCCGCGAAATGCCGGAGCGCGCCACGGCTGCCGAATGCCTGAAGGCCTTCTCCGCCTATCCCGCGGGAACGATGGCCGCCCTGGTGGACGGCGTGGTCACGGAGCTGAATACACCCGTTGAGGGAGACTGTGCCATCAGCCCCATCACCCTGGACAACGAGGAGGGGCGGCGGATCTATGAGCGTTCCCTGCGCTTTGTGCTGCTGCTGGCTCTGCGACGGCTGTATCCGGGGGAGCAGGTGCGCATTGAGTATTCCGCGGGCTACGGCGTCTTCGTCCGGCTGCCCGGCGTCGCCATGTCCGAGGCCATGGTGGCGGAGGTGGAGGCGGAAATGCACCGCATCGCCGACGCTGCTTTGCCCTTTGAGCGCAAGCGCTGGGCGCTGAAGGACGCCATTGACTATTTTGAGCAGGACGGACAGCGGGATAAGGTGGCTCTGCTGAGCCGCCGTTCCTATGAATACTTCGATATGTACGGCTGCGGCGGCATGTGGGAGTATTTCTATGGCCCCATGGCGCCCTCCACGGCCTGGGTGCAGGTCTTTGCCCTGGCGCCCCACGCTCCGGGCTTTGTGATGCTCAGAACGGACCCCGTGCATCATGACCGCCCCGCCGTCTATGTGGATCGCCCCAAGCACCTGACCATGTTCAGCCAGTCCACCGCCTGGTGCGAGATTCTGGGCGTGGTGAACGCCGCCGATTTTTCCGCCATGGTGGAGCAGCACCGTCTCCGGGCCTTCATCCGTGTCAATGAGGCCCTGCACGATCAGGCCATTGGCGACCTGGCCCGCCAGATTGTGGACGGCGGCAAGCGCATCGCGCTGATTGCCGGGCCTTCCTCCAGCGGCAAAACCACCTTTGCCGGACGCCTGGCCATTCATCTGACGGTGCTGGGCCGCCGCCCCGTGCAGCTTAGCCTGGACAATTACTACCGCGACCGGGATACCCTGCCGCTGGAGCCGGACGGTTCCCTTGACCTGGAGGCATTGCACACCATCGACATTCCCACCTTCCAGGACCATCTGCTCCGGCTGACCCGGGGAGAGCTGGTGGAGGTGCCGATTTTCGACTTCCCCACCGGCAAGCGTCTGCCCAAGGGCATTCCCACGCGCCTGGAGCCTGGTCAGCCCATCATCATCGAGGGTATCCACGGGCTGAATCCCGCCCTGTCCGATACCCTGCCCCAGGAGCTGATCCACCGCGTCTTCGTCAGCGCCCTCACCTGCATCAACCTGGACGATCACAACCGCATCCGTACCACGGATGTGCGTCTGCTGCGCCGCATCGTGCGGGATCATCAGTTCCGCGGCACATCTCCTGAGCGTACACTGAGAATGTGGCCCAGCGTCCGCCGGGGAGAGGAAACGTGGATTTATCCCTACCAGGAGCAGGCGGACTATGTGTTCAACACCGCCCTGCACTACGAGCTGCCGGTGCTCAAGTATTTTGCCTACGACCTGCTGCGCCAGGTCACGCCCGGCACCCCCGAGGATATTATCTCCCAGCGGCTGCGCAAGGTGCTGCACTATTTCCCCGACATTGACCCCGCCATCCTGGGCGAGATTCCTCCCCTGAGTCTGCTGCGGGAATTCATCGGCGGCTCCACCATGGAGCTGGAATGAAGGGGCAGCGCGGCTGAACCAGCTTTGTCCATTGACAAAGCCGGGGGAAAAGGTGTTAAATAATGCTGTTGGGCTTAAACCGGTTTAGGCGTGGAGGAGGAACTACTGTTGCTGGTTTTGCAAAATATCCTGCAGGTCATTGCGGCTGTAAGCGGCGTCTGGTTGATGATAATGTTCATCTATCAGATGTACCTGACCATCTTTGGCTTTAAGCGTGAAACGAAGGATTACGCCGATCACGCGCCGGAAAGCCGCTTTTTGGTGCTGATTCCTGCGCACAATGAAGAACGGGTCATCGGGGACATCATTGATAATCTGAAGCGGATGGATTACCCAGAGGCGCTGTATGACTTTTATGTCATTGCGGATAATTGCACCGATCAGACGGCCGAGGTTGCCAGGTCGGCGGGCGCCAAGGTGATTGTTACGCAGAAGGATGCGCCTGACGCACCCACGGGAAAGCCTATTGCATTGAAGAAAGCGCTGGACAGCCTCGGAGCGTATCAAAAGGACTATGACCTGCTGATGATTTTTGACGCGGATAATCTCATGGATGAAAACATGTTCCGCGAGGTTAACAGCCAGTACCTGGATAAGGGAAGGCCTGATCTGATTCAGTGTTACCTGGGCGCCAAAAATAAAAAAGGCGTGGTGGCATGGTTTTACTACACCAGCTACACGGTAACCAACCGTTTCTTTCAGCTGGCGAAGCATCGGCTGGGGCTGAACTGCTCCGTAGGAGGCACAGGATACGCCATTGCAACCCAGTACGTTTATGATCGCGGCGGCTGGACGACCATGTCCCTGACCGAAGACATTGAAATCCAGGTGGAAGCCACGGCGGAGGGCCGCAGGATATTATGGAATCACAATGTCCGGGTCTACGATGAGAAGCCGACCAGCTTCCGGGCCTCGCTGCGTCAGAAAATCCGCTGGGGACAGGGCCATTGGTTTGTGGCGCTGAAAAACACCGGGAAAATCTTCCGGGCACTTTTTCGCAAACAGATCAGTTTGGGCGAATTTGTCAGCGTGATCCTGTACATGTACAGCTTATCGGCCTATGTGGTCACGGTATTGCAGCTGCTTATCACGGGTATTCTGCTGCTGCCGTGCTTTGTGCATCAGCCCGCCATACCGTCGCTGGCGGAAACGCTGATTGGTATAGGCATTTTCCTTTACAGCTATTTCTTCCTGTTCTATCTGGCTGATTGGGTGGATAATCGCATCCCCATGAAGCTGTCCACGCTGCCGGTGATGCTGGTCAGCTTCGTGGCGAACATGATCATTGCCGCCATCAGCCAGATTTGGGGCCTCCTTCGCTACCGCCATCAGCATACCTGGGTGAAAACCGAGCACAAGCTCCACGGCGACGCGGATACCCGCCCGGAGGGCAAGGGGCAGGCGTCCGCCGGGGCGTAAAGATGAGGGGTTCCGCGTTCTGGCAAGCCTGCGATCGCTGTAAACTCCTATGAAAAGGGCCCTTGGCTGTGGAAATCCGCTTCCGCAGCCAAGGGCTTTCTGCATGCTCTGAAAAGGGGGGGCGCTTTTGTGACGTGGGTTTTCCGGCCTTTGGGGCATAGAAGCTCTGCGGATTACCCGATCACCGTCAGCTCCTTGGGCGCGTGGTTGAGCAGGCTGCAGCCATCCTCGGTAATCACAACCAGGTCCTCGATTCTGACGCCGAAGCGCCCCGGCAGATAGATGCCCGGCTCCACGGAGATGCACATGCCCGGCTCCATGATGACGGGCCGCCCCGCCACGTCGAAGGGCTCCTCATGGTAGTCGATGCCGATGCCGTGGCTGGTACGGTGGGGATAATAGTCGCCGTAGCCCGCGTCGCGAATGACCTTGCAGGCAGCCTCGTGAATGTCGGACATCAGCACGCCTGGCTTGACGCTGCTCAGCGCGGCCAGGTTGGCCTCCAGCACGATGTCGTAAATTTCCCGCTGCTCAGGGCTTGCCTGCTTGAAAAACACCGTGCGGGTCATGTCGCTGTAATACCCGTCAATGCGCTTGCCTGTATCCACGCATACGGTATCGCCCGGCTTGAGCGCCGTGTTGCCGGGCGTATGATGCGGCTCGGCCGAGCCGACGCCAAAGCATACCATCGGATCGCCCGCAAAGCGGCCTACGCCATGGGCCATAAAGCTGTCCGAGAACACCGCGCCCAGCTCCAGCTCCGTCATGCCCTCGCGCAGCTGGGCGAAGGCGCTGGCAAACACATCGTCGGTCACTTCGCTGGCCCGGCGCAGCAAAAGAAGCTCGTCCTCGGTTTTGATGACTCTGGCTTCCTCCACACAGGAGGAGAGCCGCAGCCGCAGCTCCGGCCGGAGCTGCATCAGCGGAAGCAGGAAGCGGCCCTGCAAAGTGCCGTCCACGCCGGTTTCCGCGTTCTCCAGCAGGCGGCTCAGGTTGGAAACTGCCGCGCCCGAGTCGGAGTAGACGATCACTTCGCATCCCTCCGGCTCAATCACCGCCAGGACATAGCAGAGCATGCTGCACTTTTCCTGCGTCACCACCAGCGCGTCCAAACGATCCATGGGGTTGCACCACAGGCCGGTCAGGTAATAGATGGCCTGCGGCTGGGTCACAATCAGCTGTTCCACACCATGCGCACGCATACGCGCGCGTACACGCTCCAAGCGGTTCTGAATCATGCCTATCAACTCCTTTGCCACTATCTTATCGCTTTTCTGCGCTGCTTCCCAGAAAAAGAATGCGCATTCTTCTGGCAAAAACGATCATTTTGTCCATGTGCCGCACCATAAAAAGTCATTTCTGCGCGTTTTATGCCTCAAACGGATATGCAAATTTACCCCCAAAAAGTTATCATAAGCATAAGAAAAATCCATACAGAAAGGTGATTGCTGATGAATCAGGAGCTTTTGACAAAGGTGGACGAATGGCTGAAGGCTCATCGTCAGGAAATCATTGACGATCTGATCGGGCTGGTGCGCATTCCCAGCGTATCCATACCCGACAAGGAGGTTCCCCCCTTCGGTCAGCCTTGCCGCGATGCGCTGGACTACATGTTCCGCCTGGGTGAGCGCCACGGCTATTCCTTCAAAAATTACGATCATTATGTGGGCGCGATTACCTTTACTAAGGGCCAGGAGGAAATCGGCATGTGGGCGCATCTGGACGTGGTTCCCGTGCCCAATCCCGGCGAATGGGATTATCCGCCCTTTGAGGGGACGCTTGTGGACGACCGCTACCTGATCGGCCGCGGCGTGCAGGATAACAAGATGGCCGCCATCGGCGTTTTCCATGTGATGAACTGCCTGCGTGATCTGGGCGTCAGGCTGCGCCGCCGTTACAGCCTTTACATGGGCACCAGCGAGGAAACCGGCATGGAGGACGCGCGTTACTTTACCGCGCATTACAAGGCGCCGGATCTGTCCATCGTGCCGGATACGGGCTTTCCCGTATGCTGCGCGCAGCGAGGCTGCATGACCTTGATGCTGGAGCTGCCATTTGCCCCGGCGGTGCGGTTCGAGCAAAGCAACAACCCCTCCGTCACCCCCGAGGAAATCACCGCTTTCCTGCCCGACGGCGAAAGACTGCGCGCCGCGGGGGATTCCTCGCACATCTTTAACGCTGACGGCATTAGCAACGCGGTGGTCAGCATGCTGGGTCAGCTGGCGGGTGTTTACCCGGCCGACGGCGAAAGGCTGCTGGCCCTGGCGGGGATGATTGACAGCTGGCACGGCGAGTCCCTTGGCATTGACTTCGCGGATGAACTTTCGGGCCCGCTGCAGATGGGTGCCACCGAGATGACGTGGGCGGACGGACGGCTGCGGGTGAAGCTGTATATCATTCTGCCTGTCACGGCGGATGCGGACGCGCTCTGCGCAAGAGCCCAGGCGAAGGCGGAAACCATCGGCGCGAGGGCCGTCCGGCTGCGTCTCCGGCCCTCCTGCTCCTTTCCCACGGATCATCCCGTGGTGGAGGTATTAACGGACGTGTACAATCAGGTGATGCACCAGGACAGCAAGCCCTTCGTCATGTCCGGGGGCAACTACGCCGCGTACATCCCCAACGCCTTCGGCTTTGGCCCCGGAATGCCCGGGCGCGAATTCCCCCCGCACATATTCCGCCCCGGACGCGGCGATTATCATCAGTGCGACGAGAGCGAGGACATCGAGCACATGCTCAATTTCATGCGGGTATACGCGCTGAGCATCGCCGCCCTGGATGAGGTGGAACGCATCAAAGAATAAGCAGGTCATTGATAAAGTGTCAATGGAAGGTCGCGCATGGCATGCCTGACTTGCCGTCTGCGGGATTGCAATCGTATCCGCCGGGCGGCGTCGTCGCGAGAAGAAAAACGGCGGGGCGGGGAGTTTTTGTGCGCAAAAGTAATTTCTTGTAAAGAAACATTGACCGGCATCCCTCGGCAAAGCGTCAAAGCCGCTTTGCCGGCGCCATGAAGGAGTAAGGACATGAGTTTTCAAAAGTATCTGGATGCGCTGCGCCAGGAGATCAAGCCTGCTCTGGGCTGCACGGAACCCATTGCCGTGGCGCTTGCCGTGGCCAAGGCCCGGGAGACCCTGGGCTGCCTTCCCGAAAGGGTCGAGCTCTGGGTCAGCACCAACATTCTGAAAAACGCCATGGGCGTGGGCATCCCGGGCACGGGTATGGTTGGGCTGGAAATCGCCACGGCGCTGAGCTGCGTCGCGGGCCATTCCGAATACGGCCTGGAGGTGCTCTCCGGCGCGGGCCCGCATGATTACGGGCTGGCCCGCGATTACGCGGCCGCCGGAACCATCCGCGTTCAGAAAAAGGACACGGAAAAAAAGCTGTACATTGAGGTGCATGCCTTCGCGGCCGGGCATGAGGCGATCTGCATCATTGAGGACGCCCATACCCACATCACCCATGTTCAGCTGGACGAGCATGTGCTGGAGCACGATGCTGCCCAGACGCTGCACCCGGGCTCTTCCGCTGTCCATCCGTTGGATGTGGCCGGCATCTACGCCTTCGCCACGGGCGTGGATGTGGAGGAGCTGCGCTTCCTGTACGATGTGATCGCCATGAACGATACCATTGCCCGGGAGGGGCTTTCCAGGGATTACGGCATGCGTGTGGGCCGCGTACTGCAAAGCGGACGGGCCATGGAGGAGATGACGCTTTCGGACTATGTATGCGCTTATACCTCCGCGGCTGCCGATGCGCGCATGGCGGGCTCCACCCTGCCGGTGATGAGCACCGCGGGCAGCGGGAACCAGGGCATCAGCGCCAGCCTGCCCGTGGTTGCCGCCGCGCGAAAGCTGGGTGCTGGAGAGGAGCCTATGCTCCGGGCTGAAGCGCTCAGCCAGCTCATTACCATTCATATTAAATCCCACATCGGCAAGCTGTCGCCCCTGTGCGGCTGCGCCATCGCGTCCTCCATCGGCTCGGCGGCGGGCATTGTGTATCTGCTGGGCGGCGGCATGGATCAGATTCTGTTCGCCATTCAGAACATGATTGCCGATATCTCCGGCCTGATCTGCGACGGCGCCAAGTCCAGCTGCGCGCTGAAAATCGCCAGTTCCCTCGCCAGTGCGGTGCAGTGCGCCCAGCTGGCCATGGCCGGGGTCACGCCCACTAAGCTGGACGGCATCATTGCGGATGACCCGGAGGTGAGCATCCGCAACCTGGCCAACCTGGGAAGCGTCGGTATGAACCAGACGGATCGCGTGATTCTGGATATGATGATTGCCAAGTAAAAGCAGCATACGCGCGGGTTGGCGCCACGGCCGAGCATTGAAGCCTTGTCTGAACGGCCGATCATGCGTTATAATAAGCCAGCGCTTTTCTCCATGGTTGGGGCGGAAGGAAGCACCGAGCTTGCGGAAAAGGGCATATGAATACACGAAAAGGTGATATCTGTGAATCAGCATGGTCCGCAGCTCAACATCTTTTACCGGCACTTTGATCTGCCCGCGAATTTTCCTGTGATCGGACTGCTGGGGGATTCCTGGAAAAGCTACTTTCAGCCGCCGTCCCGGTTGCATTTTCATAATTGCATGGAGCTGGGCTTCCTGCACTCCGGCCGGGGCGTGGTTCACCTGGAGGATCGCGTCCTGCCCTTTGAAGGCCCCTGCCTGGTGATCGCCCCGCCCAATGTGCCCCATGCCCATACCGTGGAGGAAGGCGGCGTGTGCTGCTGGAACTGGATCTATGTGGATCCCCAGGCGATGCTGCCCCACCTGAATCCCCGCCTGAGCAACATGCTGAGCGAATACCAGCGGAACATGGGCGGCGAGGACTGTGTGCTCAGCGGCAAGGATCACCCGGAAATATTGGCTGTTCTCGGCCTGATTGTCCGGGAAATGGAGAACACGCAGGTTCACTATCAGAGCATTGTGCGCGATTTGTTCGGCACACTGTTTCTGCTGTTGCTGCGCAGCTATTCGGGAACCGTCAAAAACGATCAGTATATCAATAACCAGCTCAGGTGTATCGCTCCCGCCATTTCCTATATCGCGGAAAACTATATGGAGGAGATCTCCATTGAAAAGCTGGCCCGCCTCTGCCATGTGAGCACCTCGCATTTCCGCCGCCTGTTCAAGCAGATGCTCGGCTGGTCGCCGCTGGACTATGTGCAGCTGGTGCGCATCGACCGTTCCTGCGTGCTGCTTTACAACTGCGATTATTCTGTCACAGAGATCGGTCTGCAGGTGGGATATCCCTCTCCGTCCAGCTTCAACCGCCAGTTCCGGCGGATTCACGGCATCTCTCCCAACCAATGGCGGCAAAAGATGCGCAGTGAGGAAAACCCGGTGGTAACGGCGTACTTCGACTCGCTGCCGCCCTCCAACTATCAGTTCTTTCCAACGGTCGCCCCTTCTTCGTCGGAGCCCGATCCCGAATAAAGAAGGCGCTGCGCCAAAGCGTCCTTCCGGTCTTCGGCCAAGCGGCGAGGCGGAACACAGAAAGGAGAAAGCAATTTGCATACCACGGGCGATTTTACCCTTCCCGGCGAGGCCGGTTACGAGCGCCTGACACTGGAGCTGGCTCGGAAATGGGGCGCGGATGTCATTCGTGATTCCGACGGCACCAGCCTTTCCGGCGAAATTGTGGACGCGGGCTACCGCATCTATTCCACCATCTGCATCATCCGTCAGCACAACGCCTTTGCCGCCGAGCACCCCGACAGTCAGCAGCAGACCTTTCTGATCTCCAGGCCCGTGCTGGCCCAGGGAGAAAGCGTTGCCATCACGCTGATGGACGGTTATTTTACCGAGCAGTTCCAGCTCAACGACAGTCCCGATGCCCTGCGCTATTACCAGGTCTACGACCGCACGGACAACCGGGAGGTGCCGCGTGATTGCTGGGCCTATGCCGACGGTCAAATCACCGTGAAGGGCTGCACGCCATGGCACCAATACACGGCTTCCTTCCTGTGCTGGCGCATCTGGGAAGAGATCAATATGTACAACCACACCACCAACCACTGGACAAGCGAGCACCTGCGCCAGCTGGATCCCCGCCATCCCGCCGCATGGGCATACCTGCTGAAGTGGCTGGACGACTGGTGCGAGAACAACCCGCGGACCAGTGTGGTGCGTCTGACCAGCCTGTTCTACAATTTCGTGTGGATTTGGGGCAGCGATCCGCGCAACCGCAACCTGTTTACCGATTGGGCCAGCTACGACTTTACCGTAAGCCCCGCCGCGCTGGATGCCTTTGAGCGGCAGTATGGCTATGCCCTTACCGCCGAGGATTTCGTCAACGGCGGCAAGCGGCAGGTGACGCATATGCCGCCCACGCGGGCCAAGCGGGATTATATGGACTTTATTCAGGCCTTCGTGGCGGAAAAGGCCAGGGCGCTGGTGGACATCATCCACAGGCATGGCAAGAAAGCGTATGTTTTCTACGATGACAGCTGGGTGGGCATGGAGCCCTGCGGTGAGCGCTTCCGATCCATCGGCTTTGACGGGCTGATTAAGTGCGTGTTCTCCGGCTTTGAATGCCGCCTGTGCGCCTTTGCCCAGGTGCCGGTGCATGAGCTTCGCTTCCATCCCTATCTTTTCCCCGTGGGGCTGGGCGGCGCGCCCACCTTTTCCCCGGGCGGCGCGCCCGAGAAGGACGCCCTTCGCTATTGGCGCAGCGTCCGCCGGGCGCTGCTGCGCGAGCCGGTGGATCGCATCGGCCTGGGCGGCTACCTGCACCTGACGCTGGATTTTCCCGCTTTCAATGACACCATGGCCGAGATGGCGGATGAATTCCGTCTCATTAAGCGGCTTCACCAGCACGGCGCGCCTTATACGCTGCCTATTCGCGTGGCCGTGCTGCACACTTGGGGCAAGCTGCGCTCCTGGACGCTCTCCGGCCATTTCCACGAGACCGATACCCATGCTCTCATCCATATCAACGAGGCGCTCTCCGGTCTGCCGGTGGACGTGCGGTTCATCAGCTTTGAGGATGTGACAAACGGCGCGCTGGACAGCGTGGATGTGGTCATCAACGCCGGGCGCATGGGCGATGCCTGGAGCGGCGGCGACGCCTGGAGGAGCGCCGAGGTTGTGTCCGAGCTGACCCGCTTTGTCCATGAGGGCGGCGCGTTCATCGGCGTGGGCGAGCCCTCCGCCGTGTCCGGGTACGATCATCGCTTCCGCATGGCCCATGTGCTGGGCGTGAACGAGGATGACGGCGCGCGGGTATGTCATGGCCGCTGGGCGTATGAGGTGGATCAGACCCTGCCCATCGCCGTGGCGCCGGACTGCCTGGACGAGCTGCCCCATCTGTATCTGACGGATGGCGATACCCGCGTCCTGTGCGAGAAGAACGGTGTGCCGCAGATGACCGTGCATCCCTTCGGCAAGGGCAAGGGCATTTACATGAGCCATTTCACGGTGGGCCCCGCCGGCACCCGCATGCTCCTGGAAACGCTGCTGTATGCCTGCCGCCTGCCGAGGAACAGCGCTTGGCTGTCCGACAGCGCCCTGGTGGAAACGGCCTGGTACCCCGAGGATCGCATGCTGGTGGCGCTCAACAACGCCGAGGCCGAAACCACCGCCGTTCTGTATACGGACAAGGGCGAACAGACCGTAACGCTTGAGCCTCTGGAAACCCGGATGATCCAATACAGCTAAGCAAAGCGCAATGTGCCTGTCGCGATAAGCGGCAGGTACTTTTGCGTGAAAGGGGCACACCTTTTTGAGGGAGCTTCGCGCCGCGAATATGCCCCGAAGGAATCCTTCGGGTTTCGATTGACATTCAGCAGGCTTGCGAGCCCTCCGACGCTTCCCGGGACTTGGGGTAGGCCCCGAAGCTTTCCTGCCTTTCCGCCCCATCTCAAACCGCTTGCGGCCACATCAGGTTGAATTGACCCCAAGAATGATCGAAATTCGGTGGAACGCACGGCCTTTTTGTGTTATTTTTCATACAACGGTCACAGAAAAGCCATCGCTGAAGCGCCGACATTGCATAGGAGGATCAGTATGAACAAGAGAGAACGGGTTATCGCAGCCTTCCAGGGGAAAGAAACCGATCACGTCCCGGTATGTATGTGGCAGCATGTGCCGCCGGAATACTGGGATGACGATGACCGCTTTGCCGAGTACCAGATTCGTGCCTACAGGAATACGGACGTGGACTTTATAAAGCTTTCCGCTGATAAGTACTTCTGCTGGCCTGCTCCGGCGCTGGACGGCATCACCGGCGCCGACGAACTGTACAACATCCAGCCCCTGGGCGCGGATCATCCCTTTATCCGCGGCCAGATTGAGCGCACCAAGAAAATCATTCAGGGTCTGAACGGGGAATGCGTCGCCCTGTACCTGATCTTTGCTCCCATCTGCTATCTGCGCCTGCAGGTGGGCTATCCCATGATGATGAAGCTGATTCGCGAAAATCCCGACGCGATGATGCATGCCTGCGACGTCATCGCCCAGGATGTCAAGCTGCTGGTGCGCGGCATCATTGAGGAGGCTGGCGCGGACGGCATCTTCTTCAGTGTGCAGAATGCCGAGGAGAACCGCTTTACCTACGACGAGTATCGGGCGTGGATTACCCCCAGCGAAAAGTCCGTGCTGGATTACGTCAACAGCCTCAGCGCCATGAACGCCATCCATCTGTGCGCGTGGGAGGAGATTCCCAACCGCCTGTCCGTGTGGGCTGACTACAAGACCGCCGTGGTCAGCTGGTCCCGGTTCATTGATATCCAGGACATTCAGGAGGCCAAGAAGCACTTTGGCTGCACGGTTTGGGGCGGCTTTGACAACCGTCCGGGTACCGCCCTTTATACCGCCAGCCGTGAGGAGCTGGAGCAGGAAGTCCGCTCGATGATCGCCCAGGGCGGCAAAGCCGGCTACATTCTGGGCGCGGACTGCAGCATTCACAACGACCTTCCTGAGGAAAGAATCCGCTGGGTTGTCGAGGCGGCGCGCAGAATCTGATGGCTGCCGCATTGGAAAGGCGCTGAATTGCCGCCCGGCGTTGGACTGCTGCGACCGTCCGATGCCGGGCGGATTTCATTCAGACCGGCCCGGCGGCGAGCCTCCGACAGGCTGGAAGTTGTCAGCAAACGACGGCGATTTTCGGGCGGCGACCGCGGGGCGCGGCCTGCCTGCCCACACGGAAATGATCGTTTCTGCTTGTTTTTTGCTTTATTTCATCTTTATTGAATTGCATATTATGCTGTATGATTTAAGTATGAAAGAGCACATTTTATACATGATTTGATGAAAGGGAGAGAACATGGATGAAGAATAATACAGCGATTGACCGTCCTGTACTCGCACCATCCAGGGGAAAGCGCATACTTCGCCAGCTGGTGGAATACCGCTATCTGCACCTGATGGTCATCCCCGGCATCATCTTTTTCCTGGTGTTCAAGTATGTGCCCATGTACGGCATCATCATTGCCTTCAAAAATTACAAGGGCGCGGCGGGCGGCTTCAGCGCGATTATGAGCGCGCCGTGGATCGGTTTCAAGAACTTTGAGACCTTCTTCAAGTCCCTGTACTGCGAGCGCGTTTTCAAAAACACCATTTACCTGAGCCTCCTGCGGCTGATTTTCAGCTTCCCCGCCCCCATCCTGCTGGCGCTGCTGATTAACGAGATTCGCAAAAACTGGTTCAAGCGCACGGTGCAGACCATTACCTACATGCCCTATTTTCTCAGCTGGGTTGTGGTCGCCGGCCTGCTGAACACTATGCTCTCCCCGGATAACGGCGCCATCAACACGATGATTAAGCTTTCAGGCGGCCAGCCCATTTACTTTCTGACGTCCAAGCAGTGGTTCCGCCCGATATTGATCGTTTCGGAGATATGGAAGAACATCGGCTACGGCTCCATCGTCTACCTGGCGGCCATCACCAGCATCGACCAGGAGCAGTACGAGGCGGCCCGCGTGGACGGCGCCAACAAGCTGCAGCAGATTCTGCACATCACGCTTCCCGCGCTGTCGGAGATCATCGCCATCATGCTGATCCTGCAGGTGGGCAAGATGTTCGACGATAACTTCGACCAGATTTTCAACCTGTACAGCGCGTCGGTCTACGAGGTTGCGGATGTGTTTGAGACCTACGTTTACCGCAACGGTATCCAGCAGTCGAAGTTCTCCTACTCGGCGGCCGTGGGCCTGGTCAAGAGCGTGCTTGCCCTCGCGATGATTATGTTCTCCAACAAGGCCAGCCGCAAACTGGGCGCGCAGGGCCTATTCTAAGGAAAGGAGGAGAATCGTCATGAACGGTACGATGACCAAGGGCGACCGAATCTTTAATATCATCAACAACATGGTAATGGTGCTGCTGTGCGTCGCCATGATTTACCCGGTTCTGTTTGTGGTCGGACGCTCTGTAACGCCTGAGATCGAGCGCGCGCTGCATCCGCTGCGCCTGATTCCCTCCACCCTGGACTGGTCCGGCTATAGCTTCATTCTGTCCTCCGGCTCCAACATCGTCAACTCCTACATGACAACCATCGCGCGCACGGTCATCGGTACGTCGCTGAACGTGGTTTTTACCATGCTGCTGGCTTATCCGCTTTCCAAGCGATATTATCCCCTGCGCAAGCCGATGACGGCCATGATTGTCTTTACCATGTGGTTCTCCGGCGGACTGATTCCCAGCTTTCTGCTGAACAAGTCCCTGGGCCTGCTCAACAACTTCTGGGTCTACATCCTGCCCGGCCTGGTCAATCCCTTTAACATGATTGTGCTGCGCAACTTTTTCTCCCAGGTTCCCGACTCCCTGGAGGAATCGGCCAAGCTGGACGGCGCAAACGATCTGCGGGTGTTCTTCTCCATCTACCTGCCGCTGTCCACCGCGTCGCTGGCGACCATCACGCTGTTTTACGCGGTGTATCACTGGAACATGTGGTTTGACTCCATGCTCTACATGAACAAGAAGGAAATGTGGACCATGCAGTACACCCTGCGCCAGCTGATCGACTCGGCCACCGTCACCGACATCACCGTGGTCGGCTCCAGCATGGACTTTATTCCCCCGGCCGAAACCGTGCGCATGGCCACCATCGTCATCGCCACCGTTCCCATCCTGTGTGTCTATCCCTTCCTTCAGAAGTATTTTGTCAAGGGCATGCTGGTGGGCTCGGTCAAGGGCTGACGGACGTTTACTTTGGCTCTCAGGGCGTCTGCCCTGAAGATAGATTCAAGGAGGTAACCAAGATGAAGAAACTGGTCTCTCTGGTACTCGCGGTCGCGATGCTGCTGAGCCTGACCGCCGCTGCTTTTGCTGAGCAGACGGAACCCGCTCGCTTCGTGATCCGCTCCAACTCCAATAAGGAGAACAAAACCGAAAACGACAAGATCAAGGCGCTGATCGAAGAGAAGTCCGGTATCGACTTCGAGGTCATCGTCGTGGCGGAAAACACCTGGAACGAAAAGGTGAACGTCATGATTGCCGGCTCCGAGAAGTTCGATACCCTCAACCTGACCGCCGGCGGCGGTGTGTGGGCGACCTATGCCTCCAACGGCGCCATCCAGCCCTACTCTCAGGAGATGCTGGATACCTACCTGCCCGACGTGATGGCCATGATCCCCGAGGAGGCCTGGATCCCCTGCAAGGACGCTCAGGGCAACATCTGGGCGCTGCCCCGTCACGAGACCTTCACCGCCGGCGGCGTTCCCTCCATCCGTACCGACTGGCTGGAGAAGCTGGGCATGGAGATGCCCACCACCCTGGCCGAGCTGGAAGCCTATTTCGAGGGCGTCAAGACCACCGATGTCAACGGCAACGGCGACCCCAACGATGAGTACGGCTACATCCCCTACTTCCAGAGCCTGTTCTCCGGCCCTCTGCATGTGTACTACCTGGGCACCAAGGGCGACTGCAACGACGTGGACCGCTTCCTGGACGAGGACGGCGCCGTCAAGCCCTGGTATATGCACAAGAATGCCTGGGCGCTGGTCAGCAAGGCTGCTGAGTGGTACCAGAAGGGCTACATCAACCAGGATTACCTGACCATGACCAATGAGACCGCCAACGACATGGGTGCTACCGACCGCATCGGCATGTGCTCCGGCTGGTACAACATGGGCCTGCAGGGCACCGATCGCCTGAAGAGCGCCAACCCCGACAGCACCTGCTCCTGGGCCGCGATCCCCAACTTCACCGACGCTGTCAGCGGCGTGAACGCCTGGGGCGGCAACCCCGTCTACATGGCTGAGGTCGCGCTGTCCGCCACCTCCGAGGATCCCCAGTGGGCGCTGAAGCTGATTAACTGGATCTTCGAGTCCCAGGACAACTACATGCTGGCCACCTACGGCATCCAGGACGATCACTGGGTTCTGTCCGAGGACGGCGAGACCTTCACCCAGCCCGAAGGCGCCACTGACCGCTACATGCTGGAGTATCAGCTCCTTGAGTGGTACGACTACAACAAGTATCCCGAACCCCTGGTGTCCAAGGAAAACTCGACCTGGCGCGCTTACACCGCCTGGGAGATGCGCAACCAGATCGACAACGGCATCAAGGCCATTCCTCCCTTCGACTACTATGTGCCCTACGATCTCAACAATACCGACGCTGAGTTCCTGACCGACGACGCCACCACCCTGATTAAGGAAGCCATGGAGAAGGCGCTGGTGGGTGAGTTGACCCAGGAGCAGTGGAACGAGACCGTGCAGACTGCCTGGGAGATCGACGGCCAGATCCGCAGCGCTGTTTGGACCGAGCAGTACAACAACTTTGTCAACGCCGACTAATCAACAAAGCGGCGGTTGAAGCCCCATCGCCTCAATGGGCCGGGCCGTGCCTTTGGGTATGGTCCGGCCCTCGTTATTGGGGAGGCGTTGGGGGGATACCCAGAGTATCGATAAAGTGGCTCACGCCACTTTGTCGAGGAAGCTGAAGAATGTTTTTCTCCGCAAAATTACAGTTTGCTACGAAAAACTCCCCGCCCCGCCGGCGGATACGACTGCAGTTTTGCAGACGGCAATTTGCTCAACTGTTTCGCGATCATTTGTCAACGGTTTGAATAACGTCTATATCACAATGGAAAGGACGGCCCGACGATGCTTCAGCTGGATCGAGTTGTCAAAAAGTATCAGAATCACATGGCTTTGCGGGGGCTCACCTGCGCCGTCAGCCGCGGACAGGTGGTGGGACTGCTGGGCGCCAACGGCGCGGGCAAGTCCACGGCCATGAACATGATTGCCGGCTACTTTGCCCCGACCTCAGGCATGATCTCCTGGGACGGGACGGATATTGCCCGCCTTGGCGCCGCGTACCAGAGCGAGGTGGGCTATCTGCCCGAGATACCGCCGCTGTACCCGGAGCTGACCGTGCGCGAGTCCATGGAGTACGCCTGCGGGCTGAAGCGCATCCGCCGCGACAAGCGCCGCGCCCATATCGAGCAGCTGTGCGAGATGACCGGCGTGGCTGACCGGATGAACATGACCACCCGCAGCTTGTCCAAGGGCTATAAGCAGCGCGTCGGCCTGGCCCAGGCCCTGGTGGGCGACCCCGGGCTGATTATTCTGGACGAGCCCACAGCGGGCCTGGACCCGGAGCAGATCATCGCCGTGCGGGAATTGATCCGTGAGCTGGGTAAGCAGCATGCCGTGATTCTGTCCAGCCATATCCTGTCCGAGATTGACGACATATGCGCTTCCCTGCTGATCCTGCGCAGGGGCGAGATGGTCGCCTCCGGCACCATTGCCGAAATCGCCGCGCGGGTGCCCCGCCAGGAGCACAGACTGCGCGTCCGCACCTCGGGCGAGCGGGCCCGGGAGGCGCTGTGCGCGCTGCCGGGGGTGACGGATGTACAGGCGCTTCCGCCCCGGGAGCAGGGCTGGCAGGAGTGGCTTGTGCGCTCCCGCGCCGATGTCGCCGCCCAGGTGTCCCCGGCGCTGAGCTGCGTTCAGGCGCGGCTGCGCATGCTCTACCCCATGGACGTGGATTTGGAGGACATCTTTATGAAGCTGATGCAGGGGGAGGCTGAACCGTGCGAAGCGTGATTCAAAAGGAGTGGCGCTCCTATTTCGCGATACCCACGGGCTATGTGTTCATTGCCATCTTCTGGCTGCTTGGCGCGGCATTCTTCCTGCTGTACAACATCCTGGCCGCCTCAGCAGATCTTTCCTCGCTCTTTGGCAACCTCAGCTACCTGTTCATGCTGATTGGGCCGCTGCTGACCATGCGCCTTTTCAGCGAGGAGCGCCGTCAGAAAACGGATCAGCTGTACTACTGCGCGCCCACCGCCCTCACCCGGGTGGTGCTGGGCAAGTATCTGGCGGCCATGGGTGTGCTGTGCGCATCGCTGGCAGGCACCGGGCTGTATGTGCTGATCCTTGCCCTGCGGGTTCCGCTTTCCTGGGGGATGGTACTGGCGCACTATCTGGCCTTTCTGCTGCTGGGCGGCTGCTATGTGGCCGTGGGTCTGCTGGTGAGCTCGCTGGCGGACAGTCAGATCACCGCCGCCATCCTGACGCTGGCGGTGAACATGCTGCTCCAGCTGATCGAGATGTCCTCCGCCACGCTGGTGACGCCGTTCCTTCCATTTTTGCCCGCGCTGCTGCGAAGCGTTGCGCTCAACCGGCATTATGCGCAAATCGCCAGCGGGGTCGTCTACCCCACGGACATCGGCTACTTTCTGCTTTTCTCCGCGCTGCTGCTTAGCGCCACCGTCTGTGTGCTGACGCGCCGCAAATGCAAAAGGAGGTAAGCCGTATGAAAGCCTTTCGTTTTTCCGTGCCGATGCGGACGGCCGCGGCGCTTTTGTGCGTCATCCTGGTATGCGCCGGACTGTATGTGCTTGAAAACCGCGGGGGCGTGGTCTGGGATCTGAACCCCGATCAGCTGACGCGGCTGAGCGAGGGCACGGAGCAAACCCTTGCCGCGCTGGAGGAGACCGTCGGCATGCACCTGGTGTTCCGGGCGGAAACTGACTCGGAAACCCGCCGGATGCTGGAAACCCTGGCGGCCAGCTACGCGCGCTCGGGCCGCGTCGCCATGGATACCATTGATCCCATTGCCGAACCCGGGCGGATCCGCGCGTATGCCGAATCCGGCAAGAGCATCGCCGAGGGCTCCGTCATCATCGCCAGTGAGGACGATTCCCGCAGCGTCGTCATCGGTGCGTCCGAGCTGTACGCCTATCAGATGAAGGCGGACGGCAGCTATACCGTGACCGGGCTTGCTGCCGAGCGAAAAATCACAGGGGCCATCCGCACCGTCACCGACGGCGATCGCAAGCAGGTTTGGTTTCTCACCGGGCACGGCGAGGCCGGCATGAGCAGCTGCGTCCAGCTGGTGAACCGGCTGAAGGAAGAAAACTACGGCGTGGGCGAAACGTCGCTGCTTCAGGACGATACCCTGCAAAGCGGCGATGTCCTGCTGATCCTGTCTCCCGCGCGCGACCTGACGCAGGAGGAGTCCGAGGCGCTGGAGAGCTTCCTGCGCCAAGGCGGACGGCTGCTGCTGGCCCTGGACGCGAGCCTGGACATGACCTCCCTGCCGAACGTTGCCGAAATCGCCCGCCGGTTTTCCCTGTCCTTCGAGGCGGGCATGGTGGTGGAGGATGAGCGCCGGACAGCGTACTGGATGAATTCGCCGCTGTACCTGATGCCCGCCGTCAACCGTGACAGCGAAGCCCTCAAGGCCATGCAGGAGGGACAGCGCGTTATCCTTCCGGGGGCGCGGGCCATTGCCGGGCCGGAAATCCCCTTGTCGGGCTGTACCTACGAAACGCTCCTGTCCACCTCCGACCTGGCCTATCTGTGTCCCCTGACCAGCGATTCCACGGCCTGGGACAGCAGCATGCCACGAGGCGCACAGCAGTTGGCCGTCAGCGTCAGCCGCTGGGAGGACGAGGCGGAGTCGCGCATGGTGCTGATGGGCAGCCTGTACACGCTGGTGGATAACAGCCTGCTCAATTCCACCTACAATCTGGACCTGACGATTAGCCTGATGGACTACCTGGCCCAGCGGGAAAGCCAGCAGAATGTGCCCGTGCGTATGCTCAATGATGATTCCATGCCCGCGCTGACCGCCCAGGAAAGCTGGCGCGTGGTGGCTACCGTGCTGGCGCTGCCCGTGCTTTGCATGCTGCTGGGAACCGTCGTGCTGATCAGGAGGCGAAAAAAGTGAGCGGAAAGCCTGTTCGACCGGGAAGCGCGCACCCGCTGAGAAAAGCGCCGGAGCGGCCGTCTCTCGTGCTGGCGGCGCTGGCGGTGAGCCTTGCCTTTTTTGTGGGCTGCCTGCTTGCCCCGGAGGCGCGCGTACCTGAAAAGACCGCGGCGTCCGCCGGTTCCGCATCCTTTAAGCAGCTGATCCCCGAGGGGAGGGGTACGCCGGTCAGCGTTGCCATCACCCAGGGCGGCGAGGGCTTCACGCTGCTGGAGGAAAACGGTCAGTATCGGCTGGACGGCGAGGACGCGGCCCTGGACGCCAACGCCGCCCGTGATTTGCTGGCCATCGGCTCCTCGGTTCTGGCAAGGCGCAGGCTGGAGGGCGCGCAGAGCGAATACGGCATTGACGACCGGTCGCTCACGGCCTGCTTTAACTATCAGGATCAGACCACGCTGACGCTTCACCTGGGCGATCCCACCCCCACGGGCGAGGGCTGGTACGCCGCCGTGGAAGGCGATCCTGACGTGTATGTGGTCAACAACGCCCTGGGACGCACCCTCGCCGCCGGGAAGCAGGCGCTGTACGCGCTGCCGGATCTGTCGGCTTATTTCACAGCGCAGACGCTGAATGTCGCCGCCATTCAGCGCCCGGGCGAAGAAACCATCACCATTGCCCGCGTGACCCAGGCCAATCCCTTCAATACCATGGTGGAGCTGACCACCCCCATTCACTACCCGGCCAATTCGGAACGCGCCGCCCAGGTGTATCTGGCGCTGGAAAACATCCGCCCCACGGGACTGGCCGCCCTGGACGGAACGGACGCGGACTGGGGGCTTGACGAGCCGCTGGCGGTGATTACCCTGGAGGATCATGTGCGGACGCGCCTGACCCTGGGCCAGGCCGGGGATGTCCGCACCCTCCGCGTCAACGAGGACAGGGCCGTGTATACCATCGACGCCGACGCGCTCTCCTTCCTGCGCAGCCTCACCGTGCCTTACCTGGCGGAGCAGCTGCCGGGGCTGGTCATGCTCAGTCAGCTTTCCGCCGTCAGCGTGCGTACCCCGGACAGAACCTTGCGCTTTGATGTGGACCAGCCCTCGGGCAGCTACCAGCTGGAGGGGCGCGCGCTGAGCGAGGAACGCTTTGTGCCGGTCTATCAGCAGATGATCGGTCTGTTGATTGAGCGGTATGTGCCCTCGCCGGAAAAAGCAGGGGAAGCGCGGCTGCAGCTGGAATATACCTTTCGGGAGGGCGGGCAATGGACGCTGACCATTGCCGAATACGACGAATCCTTCGACCTGATTATCCGTGACGGATGCGCCTGCTTCCTGCTGTCGCGCGCCAAAACCGATGCGCTCATTGAAACCATATTGACATTGGAGGAGGAAGAACCATGACCTACATCCCTGCCGACAACCGTTACGCATCCATGACCTACCGCCGCTGCGGGAGAAGCGGCCTGAAGCTGCCGGTCATCTCCCTGGGCCTGTGGCACAACTTTGGCAGCATCACCCCCTTCGGCGTCCAGCAGGAATTGCTGCGCACTGCCTTTGACAACGGCATTACCCACTTCGACCTGGCCAACAACTACGGCCCGCCCTACGGTGAGGCCGAGCGCAACTTCGGCATGCATATGATGCGCGACTGGATGCCTCACCGCGACGAGCTGATCCTTTCCACCAAGGCCGGTTACGACATGTGGGAAGGCCCCTATGGCGATTTTGGCAGCCGCAAGTATCTGATCGCCAGCCTGAATCAGAGCCTGAAGCGCATGAATGTGGAGTATGTGGACATCTTCTACCACCACCGCCCTGATCCTGAAACGCCCATCGAGGAGACCGCGGGCGCGCTGGAGCAGATCCTGCGCAGCGGCAAGGCGCTTTACGTTGGCATCTCCAACTACAACGCCGTGCAGACCGAGGCGATGGTCAAGGCGCTGGGCTCCCTGGGCACCCATCTGCTCATTCACCAGCCCAGCTATTCGATGTTTAACCGCTGGATCGAGCGGCCCATGGAGGGCGCTGGCAGCCTGCAGGATGTGCTCCGCCGGGAGGGCATCGGCTGCATCTGCTTCGCGCCGCTGCAGAACGGTTTGCTGACCACCAAGTACATTGGCGGCATCCCGGCCGATTCCCGCGCCGCCCATGATCCTCGCTACCTCAAGCCCTCCGACATCACGGAGGAGAAGATCGCCAAGGTGTGCGCGCTGAACGAAATCGCGAGCCGGCGCGGTCAGGCGCTGAGCCAGATGGCTCTGGCGTGGGTGCTGCGCGACGAGGTGGTTACCACCGCGCTCATCGGTGCGAGCCGACCCTCCCAGATCATCGAGAATGTGAAGGCGTTGGACGCTGCGCCCTTCACCGCCGAGGAGCTTGCGCAGATCGAAGCGATTCTCATGTCGTAACAACCCGTCCCCGGGCGTAAATTCCCCCTTGAAATTTCCGCAAATCCCGCTATAATATAATGTATGCCAACGTTCACCATGATGGGGACGGCGGCGGAAAGGTTTCCCGCAAGCGAGCCGGAGGATGGTGCGAGTCCGGCGGGGAAATTCCGGCGCGGATCACCCCGGAGTGAGGCGGCCTGACCTATCAGGGCTGCCCGGGCGCTCCCGATACAGGGCGGCAGGAGGGTTCCTGCGCAAAGAGGGCGGCATTGAGCCGTCAACTTGGGTGGTACCGCGGATTTGATACATCCGTCCCAGAAGAGCTTTCCTGGGGCGGATTTTTCTATGCTGAAGGCTTCCGCTCCCATGACTTCCACCAAGACAGGAGGCGTTACCATGTACAACAAGGTTGCCACGGACATGAATTTCCCGGCCCGGGAGGCGGAAATCACCCGCCTGTGGAAGGAGAAGGACATCATCCGCAAGTCCTTCCATCACCGCGAGGGCAGCGAGACCTTCACCTTCTTCGACGGCCCGCCCACGGCCAACGGCAAGCCTCATATCGGCCACATCGAGACCCGCGTCATCAAGGATTTGATCCCTCGCTACCACACCATGAAGGGGCAGAATGTTCTGCGCAAGGCCGGCTGGGACACGCACGGCCTGCCTGTGGAGCTGGAAGTCGAAAAGGTGCTGGGCCTGGACGGCAAGCCGCAAATTGAACAATACGGCATTGAACCGTTCATTGGCGAGTGCAAGAAGAGCGTGTGGAAGTACCTGCACGAGTGGGAAAAGATGTCCGACCAGGTGGGCTACTGGGTGGACATGGAGCATCCCTACATCACCTATGAGGATGACTACATCGAGTCCGAGTGGTGGAGCCTCAAGCGCATCTTCGACAAGGGGCTGCTTTACCAGGGCCACAAGATCGTGCCCTACTGCCCCCGCTGCGGCACCGCCCTGTCCAGCCATGAGGTGGCCCAGGGCTACAAGAACGTCAAGGAGGTTTCGGCCTTTGTGCGCTTCCGCGTCAAGGGCGAGGAAAATACCTACCTCCTGGCCTGGACCACCACCCCGTGGACCCTGCCCTCCAACCTGGCCCTGTGCGTCAACCCCGGTCACACCTACGTCCGGCTGACGGCGGAGGGCGACACCTACATCATGGCCCAGGCCCTGGTGGAGAAGGTCTTCGCGGGCAAGGAGGTCAGCGTTGTCGGGACAATGCCCGGCAAGGCCCTGGAAGGCATGGCCTATGAGCCGCTGTTCGACTTTGCCGAGGGCAAGGTGAAGGACGCCTGGCGCGTGGTCTGCGATGATTATGTGACCATGGAGGACGGCTCCGGCATCGTGCATATCGCCCCCGCCTTTGGCGAGGACGATAACCGCGTCTGCCGGGAGAACGGCATCGGCTTCATCAACCTGGTGGACAATCAGGGCTGCATGACCGAGGATACCAAGTGGCCTGGCGTATTTGTGAAAAAGGCTGATCCCCTGGTGCTGGATGACCTGAAGGAGCGGGGACTGCTCTTCGCCGCCGTGCCCTTTACCCATGATTATCCCTTCTGCTGGCGCTGCGATACGCCCCTGCTGTACTACGCCCGGCCTACCTGGTTCATCAAGATGACGGCCCTGCGGGATAACCTGGTGCGCAACAACCGCACCATCAACTGGATGCCTGAGAACATCAAGGAAGGCCGCATGGGCACTTGGCTGGAGAACGTTCACGATTGGGGCCTTTCCCGGGAGCGCTACTGGGGTACGCCCCTGCCCGTGTGGCAGTGTGAGGACGGTCATCTGCATGTGATCGGCTCCCGGCAGGAGCTGCGGGAGATGGCCATCAACGATCCCGGCGAGCGCATCGAACTCCACCGGCCCTTCATCGACGCCGTGACCATCCGCTGCCCCCACTGCGGCAAGGAGATGCACCGGGTGAAGGAGGTCATCGACTGCTGGTACGATTCCGGCTCCATGCCCTTTGCCCAGTGGCATTATCCCTTTGAGAACAAGGAGCAGTTTGAGGCGCATTTCCCAGCCAATTTCATCTCCGAGGCCGTGGATCAGACCCGCGGGTGGTTCTATACCCTGGAGGCCATTTCTACCCTGCTGTTTGATAAGGCCCCCTTTGAAAACTGCATCGTGCTGGGCCATGTGCAGGACGCGGAGGGCCGGAAGATGTCCAAGCACCTGGGCAACGTGGTGAACCCCTTTGACGCGCTGGACAAGTTTGGCGCGGACGCCCTGCGCTGGTACTTCTATACCACCGCCGCTCCCTGGCTGCCCAAGCGCTTCTCCGATGAGGCCGTGCAGGAGGGGCAGCGGAAGTTCCTGGCTACGCTGCAGAATGTGTACGCCTTCTTCACCATGTACGCCCAGATCGATGGCTTCGATCCCCTGGCTCACCCCCTCGACAAGGTGGAGCTGAGCCTGATGGACAAGTGGATTCTGTCCAGGCTGAACAGCCTGATCGCCAAGGTGGACGAGGATCTGGCGGCCTACCGCATCTCTGAGCCCGCCATGGCTATCCAGGACTTTGTGGATGAATTGTCCAACTGGTATGTACGCCGGGGCCGCGAGCGCTTCTGGGGCAAGGGCATGGCTGGCGACAAGGAAGCCGCCTTTGCTGCGCTGTATCATGTGCTGGTGACGCTGAGCAAGGTCATCGCGCCCTTTGTGCCCTTCATGGCCGAGGAAATCTATCAGAACCTGGTGGTCAACAACGTGCCAGGAGCCATCGAATCGGTGCACCTGTGCGATTTCCCCACCGCCGATCCGACCGTGGTGGATAAGGACATGGAAGAGCAGATGGAGGCGCTGCTGGAGGTGGTTCAGCTGGGCCGCGCCTGCCGCAGCACCGCCAATATGAAGGTTCGCCAGCCCGCCGCGCGGCTCTATGTCAAGGGCGCGGCCTTCACCGAGGCTTATCAGGCCCTCTGCGAGGACGAGCTGAACGTGAAGGAGGTCGTCTTTACCGATTCCGCCCGGGATTTCACCACTTATAGGCTGAAGCCGCAGATGCGCACCCTGGGCCCGAAGTATGGCAAGCTCCTGGGCAAGATCGGCCAGCATTTGGCCGCCATGGACGGCAACGAGGTGGTGGACGCCTTCGCCCGGGGCGAAACCGTGACCTTCGATATCGAGGGTACCCCCATTGAGCTGGCGGGCGGCGACGTGCTGACCGAGCCCATGCAGAAGCCAGGCTTCACCGCCCTGGAGGACAAGGGCGTGACCGTGGTGCTGGATACCAACCTCACCGAGGCGCTTATCAACGAGGGCTATGCCCGGGAGGTGATCTCCAAGCTGCAGACCATGCGCAAGGAGGCCGGGTTTGAGGTGACGGATCGCATCGACGTGTGCTTTGCCTGCGGCGATGTGCTTGCCGATGCCATTCAAGCTGGTATCGGGATGATCCGGAGCGGCACCCTGGCCCTGAGCGTGGCGCGGGCCGAGGCGGACGACACCTTCACCGCCAAGGAATGGAACATCAACGGCCAGAAGGCTGTGCTGGCCATCCGCGTTCATCGCGATTGATTCCGGCTGCCCCTGCGCCTGCGCGACGCAGGGGCGAGCTGTCTGTACCCCATGATGACGGAAAGGCGGGCGATGACGATGAAGTTTGCGCTCATAGGCCAGGATATTCCCACGCTGCTGCCCACGCTGCTGACGGATCTGCTGTTCGCGGGCCGTCAGGCGGCGGAGGTGGTTGTGGAGGAGCGGAACGCCGCCATGCAGGATGTGCTGCGGCGCTATGGTCAGGCGATCTGCGTCCACAGCGGCCTGGAAAGCCGGGTGGAAGTCACCGGCGACCGGGCGGAGGCGCTCACTGGCGCGGACTGTGTGATTTACGCCGGGGACTGCATGGCGGCTACCCGGTTTCACCAGGATCGCGCGGCCCTTTCCGGCACGGAGGAGGACGATCCCGGCCTGACGGATCAGGCCCGTGTCAACGGTGGCGTCGGCGGGCTGATGCACACCCTGCGCCAGGGAGAATATGTGCTGTCCCTGTGCGAGAGCATGGCGGCGCATTGTCCCGGCGCGCTGGTCATCAACCTGGGTCAGCCCATGGCGAGGGTGACGGCGATGTTCACTGTCCGCGGCTTCCGCTGCTACGGCCTGGGCCGCACGCCCATGCGGGGCGCCAACGGCATCGACAGCATTTGCAAAAAGCTGGGTTTTAAAGCGGATGAGGCCGAGGCCGATACGGCGGGGCTGCCGGGCTTCGCGTTTCTGCTGTCCCTGCGCCGGGATGGAGAGGAACTGCTGCCCAGGGTGGAGGCGCTGACGGCGGAGGGCGAATTCGGCCGTCTGGCCCGGCGCTGGCTGGACTGGTATGGCGCGGTGCCCGTGGGCGATGTGACCGACCACGCGGAATGGCTGCCCGCCCAGCCGGACTTTATCCCTGAGGAGAACCCCGAACTGGGGGAAACGGTGGAGCGCCGCAAGGAGCGCATTCTGTACATGAATACCGTGGGCGAGAAGGGCGCGGCGGACAAAGAGGGCATGATGGCCCAGCTGCTGCTGCTGTCGAAGGCGCCGCCCATCCGGCCGATGCGGCTGGCCCTGGCGCTGCTGCGGGGCGAGGATTTGACCATGCCCGCCGTCACCCGGGTGAATGGTGGGGAGTTGCCACAGCTGCCCAAAGAAGCTATCATAGAGACTGGGCTGGCGCTGAGGCGCGGCGAGCCTGTACCGCAGCGGCGAATGCTGCCGGGGGAGCTGGCCGACATCTGCGGCGAGATTGACTTGACGAACCGCCTGGCGGCGAAGGCTGCCGGGGGCGATCGGGGCGCGCTGCGGGCGTGCATCGAGGCGGACCCCGCGCTGGAGGGGCTGGATCGGCTGTATTGCCAGGAGCTTGTGGACAAGCTGATTGAGCTGCACAGCGATGTGATTGAGCGGCTGGCGGTGGAAGAGGAATAAGGAGTAGGAATCCAAAGGGCGATCGGAAAGCCTTTCTCTTTGCCTTCCCCTTTGGGGAATGTGCCGCGGCGGAACGCCGTGACGGATGAGGTAAAATCCAGCCACACAACTTTTTGGATGAAAAGTCGCGCCCTTTGCAGGGCTGCGAACAATGAAGGCTCTACTTTCTCCACGGAGAAAGTAGCAAAGAGGTCTGGGGGTGGCAAAATTCAACATGCACCGTTGCCACCCCCAGGCCCCCCCGTCGCTTAGCGTGATGCGCATAGACATAGACGGCTACCTGCTAAGATCGCCTCGCAGGGGCGGTCATCCACCTCCATTGGAGCGGGTAAGTGTGCTTCAGCGGCAAGGTCTTCGTCTGGTTTGGTTCGGCAGACCTGGCTGCACATGGGACTGGCACCCGTGGTTCCTGTGTTGGTTATGGAAATGGCACTGTCGGTTCCATGCCGTTCTGGCGCAGCCAGCAGGGCCCCCGCAGGGTGGCCCGCCTTGCAGATTCCAACCCCCTTATAGCTGCGGGCCCCGAAGGTTTCCAAAGGGCGATCGGAAAGCCCTTTGGTCGAGCCGCAGCGCGAAACCCTACAATAGCACGCGCACAAAACACTGCCCGAAGGCCCTGCACCAAGCCGCGAGATGGGCATCGAGAGGGGCGAAGCCCCTTCGCGGGGGTGTTGGGAGCAGAGCCCCCAACCGGGTTTCCAAAGGGCAGCGCCCTTTGGCGGAGCCCCGACAAGGAGGATAAGATATGTTTCTGGCGGACACCTGGACGGACTACGAGGTGCTGGACACGGGAGACGGCGAAAAGCTGGAACGGTGGGGCGGCGTTATTCTGCGGCGACCCGATCCGCAGACGATCTGGCCCAAAGCTGATCCGGCGCTGTGGAAGCAGGCGCAGGCCCACTATCACCGTTCCGAACGGGGCGGCGGGGAATGGGAATTCCTCAAGCGTCTGCCGGACAGGTGGAGTATTCGCCATGGCGAATTGCGATTTTATGTGCGGCCTACGGGCTTCAAGCATACGGGGCTTTTCCCGGAGCAGGCGGCCAACTGGGTATGGATGGATCGGCTCATCCGGGCTTCGGGCCGCCAGGATGTGCGGGTGCTGAACCTGTTCGGGTACACGGGCGGGGCGACGCTGTCCTGCGGGGCGGCGGGCGCTCATGTCACCCATGTGGACGCCGCCAAGGGCATGGTGCAGTGGGCGAAGGAGAACCGCGAGCTGTCGAGTCTGCCGGAGACGTCCTTCCGCTGGATTGTGGAGGACGCCCTGCGCTTCGTGCAGCGGGAGATTCGCCGGGGCAACCGCTATGATGGCATCCTGATGGATCCGCCCAGCTATGGCCGGGGGCCTTCCGGCGAGGTCTGGAAGCTGGAAAACGAGCTTTACGGTCTGGTGGATACCTGTGCCCAGGCGCTCAGCGATCAGCCCTTGTTCTTTCTCATCAACAGCTACACCACAGGCTTTCAGGCCAGCGTATTGAGTAACATGCTGGAAAAGTGCGTGGTGAGCCGTCACGGCGGTCAGGTGGACAGCCAGGAGCTGTGCCTGCCCGTGACCAGCGGCGGCGTCCTGCCCTGCGGGGCCAGCGGAAGGTGGTATCATGCCTAACATCGTTTACGAGGATAACCAGGTGCTGGTGGCCGTGAAGCCGCCGAACATGCTCTCCCAGGCGGATCGAACGGGCGATACGAATATTCTGACCCTGCTTAAAGAGGATATCAAGGTGCGCTATCACAAGCCGGGGCGGGTCTATCTGGGCCTGGTACATCGGCTGGATCGACCAGTGGGCGGCCTGATGGTCTTCGCCCGAACCAGCAAGGCGGCAGGACGGTTGGCCGAACAGATGCGTCAGCACCTGATGGGCCGGGAATATCTGTGTGTGGTGACGGGCGAGGTGAAGGACTCCTTCACGCTGATGAACTACCTCATCAAAGACGAGCGGCTGAATAAGGTGATCGTCTGCGAGGCGGACGTTCGGGGGGCGCAGCAGGCGGTGCTGCATGGGGAGTGCATTGCCCGGCGTCAGGGAACGGCCTTGTGCGCTATCCGGTTGGAAACGGGGCGCAGCCATCAAATACGGGTGCAGATGGCGGAGATCGGCGCGCCGCTGTGGGGCGATAACCGATACGGCGCGGGCATTCCTGGGCAGCAGATCGCCCTGTGGGGGTACAAGCTGACCTTTGAGCATCCCACCACCCATGAGGTCAAGACGTTCTATGATGTGCCATATGGGTCGGTGTGGAGCGTGTATCAGGACTTGCTGGATGTGGGCGGCGAAAGCTACCGCACGGCAGGGGCGACTTTGGAGGAATGATGGGTGCCCAGTGAGGGCCGAAGGATTCCGCAGGGCGAAGGTCTGTTTGAGGGGTAACGGCCCCTTGCAAGGCTGCTGCTCATTGATTTGGTAAAAGTTTTCTTTGCCTTCCCCTTGGGGGAAGGTGTCGTGGCGGAACGCCGTAACGGATGAGGTTCTCTCCGAAACACACTACTTCTCTGCAAATAGTTGTGCCCTTGGCAGGGCAGTGGAGCATGTATGGTGGTACTTTCTCCTCGGAGAAAGTACCAAAGAGGATTGGGGGCGGCTAAATTGAACAAGCACCGTAGCCATCCACAATTCGGCAATGTCGCGGGGACGCAGGCGCTGTCCCCGCTCTGAGCCTCATTGGAACTGCGTACCGCTTCATCCGCCACTGGCGGCGCGGTACTTCGTTCCCCCAAACCCCCCGTGGCATAGCGTGTTGTGTGTAGCCATAGACGGGTCACCAGCTAATACCGCCTCGCAGGGGCGGTGTTCCAACTCCATTGGGGCAAGCAAGTTGGCATCCGCTGCAAAGCTGCTGTTTGGAATGGTTTTGAAACCCGGTTGCACATGGGACTGGCACCGTTGGGATTGTAGCAGGGCAGCGGAGCTTGTTTAGCCCTACTTTCTCCACGGAGAAAGTAGCAAAGAGGTCTGGGGGCGGCTAAATTGAACAAGCACCGTAGCCGCCCCCAGGCCCCCTGTGGCATAGCATATGGTGTGTAAACATAGGCAGTCACCAGCTAACACCGCCTCGCGGGGGCGGTGATCCCACTCCATGGGAGCAAGAATGTGTGCTTGAGCAACAAGGTTTTCGTCTGGTCTGGCGTGGAAATCTGGTTGCGTATCGGACTGGCACCGGTGGGGATAAGCGGGGGTGCCGGGGGCAGAGCCCCCTGCCAACCTCCACGCGGAACAGACCCAAAGAAGTCCCCGCCCCGCATCGCGGAACGGGAGTCCAGAGGGGCAATGCCCCTCTGGCGGGGGTGCCGGGGGCAGCGCCCCCGGCCGACCTCCACGCGGAACAGACCAAAAGAAATCTCAGCCCCACATCGCGGAACGGGAGTCCAGAGGGGCAATGCCCCTCTGGCAGGGTGTCGGGGCAGCGCCCCGACGAAGCCCCGACGAAGGAGAAATGAATGAGCAAGATGTTTTCGTATGAGTTGAAGCATGTATGCAAGCAGTCCGGAGCGCGCCTGGGCGTGCTGCATACGCCCCATGGAGATATTCAGACGCCGATTTATATGCCGGTGGGCACGGCGGCCTGTGTGAAGGCCATGACGCCCCGGGAGATGGAGGAAATCGGCACGCAGATTCTGCTGTCCAACACCTATCATCTTCACCTGCGTCCCGGTGAAAAGTTGGTTCGGGAGGCGGGCGGCCTGCACAAGTTCATGAGTTGGGACAAGCCCATCCTCACGGACAGCGGCGGCTTTCAGGTGTTCTCGCTGGCGGGCATCCGCACCATCAAGGAGGAGGGCGTGACCTTCCAGAGCCATCTGGACGGCAGCCGGCACTTCATCGGCCCCGAGGAATCCATGGATATTCAGATGGCCCTGGGGTCGGACATCTGCATGGCCTTTGACGTGTGCAGCCCTTATCCCTGCGACTATGAGACCGCCAAGGTGAACATGGAGCGCACTCACCGCTGGGCAGAGCGCTGCAAGAAGCACCACACCAAGGAGGATCAGGCGCTGTTTGGCATCGTGCAGGGCGCGTTTTACAAGGATCTGCGCATCGAAAGCGCCAAGACCTTGGCGGACATGGACTTCATCGGCTATGGCATTGGCGGGCTCAGCGTAGGCGAGCCCAAGCCGATCATGTATGAAATGCTGGATGAGATCGCGCCCTATATGCCGGTGGAGAAGCCCCGCTACCTCATGGGCGTAGGCACGCCGGACTGCCTGCTGGAGGGCGTGCTGCGCGGCATCGACATGTTCGACTGTGTGCTGGCCACCCGCATTGCCCGCAACGGCACGGTGCTGACCAGCAAGGGCCGCGTGGTGGTCAAGAATGCTCAGTATGCCCACGATTTCGGGCCCATTGACGAGGAATGCGACTGCTATGCCTGCAAGAATTTCAGCCGGGCATATGTCCGGCACCTGCTCAAGGCGGGGGAAATCACCGGCGGCCGACTGGCTTCGATCCATAACCTGCGCTTCCTCCTGCGTCTGATGGAGCAGATTCGCGACGCCATCGCCCAGGACAGCTTCCTGGATTTCCGCAAGGCGTTTTACAGCAAGTACGATCTGACAAGAAATTTCTGATTATCAAGGCCCTGTGCTGTACGGGGCCTTTTTTCAATCCGGAGAATATCCCGGACGCCGAAGGGGCCTGAGGCTCCTTCGACGATGGAGTGTATCAGCCGACCCTTCCTGGTTCATCCGTTTTGCGGGCAAGCGTCTTTTTGATGGCCCGACGGCTGGGAGCGCGGCTTGACCTTCCGAGGGATGGGCGCGTTTCGGAAATGGCATAAGCTCCGTTTGGCCGCGGCGGGTTTTGTCGCTTTCCCGCGAAAATGGCACATTCCGCCCATTTACAGCCCGTCACGCATATGATACAATGATTTCGTATGGACTGACGCGGATAACGAACGCTGTGCGGAGGAAATGCCTGTGTCACTGATGAATGTACTTTCGCTGCTGGGCGGATTGGGCCTGTTCCTTTTCGGCATGAAGATCATGGGCGAGGGACTGGAAAAAGCCGCCGGTCAGCGGCTCAAGCGCGTACTGGAGATGGTCACCCACAACCGCGTACTGGCAGTGCTGGCCGGCATGACGGTTACCGCGCTGATCCAGTCCTCAGGCGCGACCACGGTGATGGTGGTCGGCTTTGTCAACACCGGACTTCTTTCGCTGACCCAGGCTATCGGCGTTATCATGGGTGCGAACATCGGCACCACCGTGACATCGCTGATGCTGTCCATCAAGCTGAATTTCGCGGCCATTTTTGCCTTCCTGGGCCTTCTGCTGACCAGCTTTGGCGCCAAGAAACATCCGGCGGCCAGCCACTTTGGTCAGGTAGCGATGGGTCTGGGCATTCTCTTTGTGGGCATGGATACCATGTCCGGCGCCATGGCGCCTCTGCGGGACTGGCCTGTTTTCCGGGAAGCTATGCTGTCCATCAGCAATCCCTTTCTGGGCGTGCTGATCGGCCTGGGCATTACCGCCATTCTGCAGTCCTCCTCGGCCAGCGTGGGTATACTGCAGGCGCTTGCGGGTGAGGGGCTGATTCCGCTGCGGGGCGCGATGTTCATTCTCTTTGGCATGAACATCGGTTCCTGCGTACCGTCGCTGATCGCCTGCGCGGGCACCACCTCCGCTGCCAAGCGCGCCAGCATGGTACATCTGCTGTTTAATATACTGGGTTCGCTGCTCTTCACGCTGATTGCCATGTTCCTGCCCCTGGATGAGCTGGTGCTTTACCTGGCGCCGGCGAACGCACGGCTTCAGATTGCCTTCACCCATGTGATTTTCAATATCGCCACCACCCTGCTGCTTCTGCCGATGGCCGGGGTGCTGGAACGCCTCGCCTGCCGTCTGGTGCCTGATGACGGCGGCAAGACCGAGGCCATGAAGCTGCAGTTCTTCGATAAGCGCCTGCTGAATACTCCGCCCATCGCGGCCCAGCAGCTGTTCCATGAGGTGCAGCGCATGGGCGACATCGCCCTGGCCAACTATGCCGGCTCCGTGGCCCTTTTCCAGGAATGGAACGACGAGCGGGCGGCGGAAATCAACCAAAATGAGGAGGTACTGGACTTCCTTAACAAGGAAATCACCGCCTCCCTGGTGGAAGTCAAGGGCCTGGATCTCAACGATCAGGATACCCGGCTGGTGGGCTCCCTCTTCCATGTGGTGAATGATATTGAGCGCGTGGGCGATCACAGCGTGAACATCCTGGAAGCCGCCCAGATGAAAAAAACGGAGGACGTTCGGTTCTCCGCCAAGGCTTCCGCCGAATTGGTGGACATGGCGAACCGCGTTTCCGGCCAGCTGGAGCTGGGTATGGAGCTCTTCCGTGCCCAGAGCATGGACGCAAGCATCATCCAGGCCGTGGAGAGCGCCGAGGAGGAGATCGACAACATGACCGAAGCCCTGCGGCAGCATCATGTTGATCGTCTGAAGAACAAGAAGTGCTCGGCCAAAAATGGCATGATCTACCTGGATTTGCTGACCAACCTGGAACGTATTGGCGACCACGCGGAGAATATCGCCACGTCGGTGGATCGGAAGCCGACGGTACAGGGATAAAAGGATTGGCCAAGGCGGCAAGGCTGCGGGACTTCCAAAGCCGCCGTTGGCTCCCCGCTGGAAAGGCGCGCAGGGATGCCCTTGGCTTCCCGCACATCAAAAGCCGACGCGCAGGACGTCGGCTTTTTGATGGCGCTGAGAGGGCTGCGGCCCCTCCGGTATCTCCCAGGAACCAGCAGAGTGTCTTTGCCGTACTTTCTTTCATGGAAAGTACGGCTTTTGTTATGCTGTTCGCTTCATTCAGCCCAGGCTGATACCCATCTCCCGGGGCAGCTTCCACTGCTGAGCGCAGGCGGCAAAGGTTTCTTCCAGGTTCTCCACGCACAGGAAGCGGTCGCCGTCCAGCGCCATGGGCTGGCACAGCTCCGGCCTGACGGGCACGATGGGCTGTTCCTGCGCCATCCGCACCGCCCGGATGTGTCCGATGTCCGCCTTCACGCCGCAAACCGGCGCTTTGCCCGTGCGTACGCCGTCGATGGCGTCCAGCAGCTTTTGCATGCCGTCGCCCGGGTCAAGCTGCGTATAGTCAATCACCGTGCCGTCTGCCAATTCACCGCGGATGGCGGGCCGCTCGTTGACGTAGCGCACGATGCCTTTCTCAAATTCCAGCACCCCCACCGGCCCCCAGCAGGCCGTTCGGATGGGATGCGCGGTGTAATACAGGATGGGCGCGTTCCGATCCGTCTGGAAGCGCAGGGCGGCAATGTCGTAGTTCTCTACCTGGGGATTGGCGCGGTACAGTTCCGCCTCCAGACCGGTGACGTCGCAGGAGGTATCCATGGCGTCGCCCAGCAGGAAGGTCAGCATCTGGAAGTTGTGGGCACAGGCGTTGGTGAAGGGGCTGTCAAAGACCTCCCGGCCATTCACGGTTATGCGGCCCGCCCAGTTGTTCCGGGCGTAATAATTCGCCCCCCGGCGAAAGCCGTGATACACCGCCAGGCGCTTGGGCGCGCCATAACGTCCGGCCAGAATATCCCGCTTCAGGGCCAGGACGTCCTTGCGGTAATTCAGCTGATAGCCCAGAGACAGGAATTTCCCCGTCTCCCGGGTGGCTTCCTCCATCCGATGGGCCTCGTCCAATGTCAGGCACAGAGGCTTCTCACACAGCACATGGACGCCCCGGCGCAGGCAGGTCAGCACCATCTCCGTGTGGAAGTGCACCGGGGACACGATGATCGCCAGATCTGCCGTATCGGCGGCAAAGAATGCCTCCAGGTTGGGGTAAACGGGAATTTTCCGCTCGGCAAGGACGGGGAACTTTTCCGCCACGGCAGGGTTGACGTCGCACACACCCACCAATGCCGCGCCCAGGTTCCTTCCCGTCAGCGCGTCCAGATAAATGTGGCCGTAGCCGCCTACGCCCACCAGAACAATTCGTACAGGCTTTAGCATGTTGTTTCCTTCCTTTTCTCCCGCTCAGTCCGCCATACGCGCTCAAACCACAAATCGCGTTCTGGGATCGGCCGGGCCGGACGGCGCCGGCTGACGCCGTTTCGCGTTTCCAGCACGCCCTCGCCGGGACAGGTCAGATCGTGCAGCATGGCGCTGAGCACCTGGCGCTGGGTCGTTATCATGTCCTGAAGGTGGATGCGGTCGCACAGGTCGACTTCGCCCTCCGCCAGGGGCTGACGGCAGCTTTCGATGGCATCAATCCTCGCCAGCATGGCGCGGATGCCCGCCTCGTCCCGCATGAAGGCGGCATGACGGCTCATCATGGTCTGCAATTCCGCCGTCAGTGTTCGGGGATCGCCGGCGGGGAGGGTCAGCGCCGCTGTCTCCGGGCAGGCGTCAGGCACGGGGCGCGGCATTTCACGGATGCGCTGGGCTGCCCGCATGGAGCCTACCTGGGTGCTGTTGAGGGCCGTTCCTCCCGGCCGGTACTGGCCGAAGGTACCCGCCGCCTCGCCGCAGACGTATAGCCCCGGCAAGGTGGACTGCCAGTGGTGATCCACCATCACGCCGCCGTTGTGGTGCTGAGCGCACACGCGCACCTCCAGCATGTCTCTTTCCAGATCGATGCCGTGAGCCCGGTACAGGTCGATGGCGGGGGCGTTGATGGCCCGGAGCCGTTCGATAGGCGTCGCCTGCGTCGCGCCGCACTGAAGCAGATAGTCGCGCGCTTCGTCATCCAGGGCATCCAGGGCAAAGCCGGTGGGATTGCGCCGGAAGTCCATGTAGACCCGGCGGCCCTTGTCCTCCTCCGCCTTCACCAGAATATCCACCTTGGAGGAGCCCTCCGCCTTCCGGGGATCGTAGGGCCACTGATAGCCCTTGAGGAAGGTGAAGCGCAGCACATCCGAGATGGGTAGGCTTTCGGGGAGAAAGTCGTGTTCGACGCCCTGGGCGTCCACGGACACATAGCGGGGCAGCGCCTGCTGGTAGCTGCCGGAGACATTCCAGCGGAACTTCGTGGAGGCCAGGCCGTACTGCCAGCAGTGGAGGTTCGCCCCCGCCGCCCCCGCCGCGAAGGCCATGCCGCTCATGCCGAACTGGCTTTCGGGATATACCCGGTTCAGATAGACGCCCGCCGGGCCGCCGGTGGCCAGAATCACCTGACCGCAGCGCACCCGCAGCAGGGTATGCTCCTGGGTATTGACGCACAACAGGCCGCACACGCCGGTTTCATCCGTGAGGATGCGGAAGGCCAGGGCCTTTTCCAGCACGGGCACGTTCCTTGCGCGGACGCTTTTTTCGAGGGCCTCGGTCATGTAGCGGCTGGTCAGCGGGCCCACGGAGGAGGCCCTGCGGCGAACGTCATGGTCAGTCTGGTAGCCCACAAACTCCCCCATGTCATTGCAGGGGAAGGGTACACCCAGCTGAGCCAGCTTCAGGAAGCACCGGGCGGAGCCTGCGGCCTCGCACAGGGCGATGTCGCCGTCCACATCCTCCCGCTTGAGGGTTCGGGCCATGTCGCCCACGCTGTCGCCCTCATCCCCGGCCAGGGATAGCTTGTAATAGGTTTGTTTGTCGCTGCCGGTATTGCGGGAGGTGCCGTACATCATGTCCTCGGCAATGAGCAGCACATCCCTCTCTCCCAGAGCCGCCAGCCAGTCCGCGGCGTTGAGCCCGGCGCACCCCGAGCCCACCACTGCCGTGCGGCAGATAATCTCCTTCATCGCGTCACAGCCTCCTCAGGGCGAAGCCGCCGTCGGCGTCCAGCACCTGCCCCGCGGAATAATCCAGCAGGCCGGAGCAGCAGGCCAGCACCATCTTCGCCACGTCCTCAGGCTTACCGAAGCGCGGCACGGGCAGCAGATCACCCTCGATCATCTTCTGATATTTTTCATGCACCACCTTGGTCATGTCCGTGTCGATGATGCCGGGGCGCACCTCGAAGACCGGGATGCCCTCCGCCGCCAGGCGATGGGCGAACAGCTTCGTCACCATGCCGACGCCGGCCTTGCTCACGCAGTACTCCCCCCGGCTGATGCTGGAGGTGTAGGCGGACATGCTGCCGATGTTGACGATGCGGGGCTGGCAGTCCGCCGCCTGCTCCCGGCTTGCCAGCATGGCCTTGGCCGCCGCCTGACACATGAACAGGGTGCCCTTGAGGTTGATGCCGATGACCCGGTCAAAGCTCTCCTCGGTCATTTCCAGCAGATCGCGGCGTTCGATGGGCGCCACGCCGGCGTTGTTCACCAGCACGTCAAGGCGTCCATAGGCGTTGATGGCATGTTCAATGAGGGCCTGGCGCTGCTCCGCGCGGGCGATGTCGCAGGGGAGATAGTCCGCCGCGGCGGGCAGGTCGGCGGGGCGCTCCGGCCTGGCGCCGGAGTAAATCACCCGGTAGCCGTTGTCGACCAGCAGATCCGCGATGCCACGGCCGATGCCGCGGCTGGAGCCCGTCACAATCGCGACCTTCACAGCTTATACACCTCCCGATCACGGACAACGCAGCCCGCTGGTGTCCCCGAGCGCAGGAGCACGGCGCAGTTGCCGCAGCTGATGCACACGTTCTTTTTGCTGATGGCGCCGGAGCGGCCCTCCTGCACAAAGTCGGGATCGGCAAAGGCCATCCGTCCGAAGCCGGCCAGCGCGCAATGACCGTCCTTCACCATGCCGGCGGCCAGGTTGGGCGAGAACTGCCGAAGGTAGCTGAAGGCGCTGCCCATGACCGGCAGGTCGGGAATCGCCGCCTGAATTTCGCTGACGCCGGCCATCATGCGGCCAACGCCGGTGAGGGGGTGCTCGTCGGGCACATAGTTGCCCTTGTCGTAGGGGCGGTTCACATGGGGATTTTTGTAGGGGTTGCCCATGGTCACGTTGATGAGCGGGATATGGAACTCGTCCCGCAGCTCCTGGATGAGACGGATGGGCTCTTGCGGATCAGGCTCCATGCTGCCCTCATGGACGCCAAAGCCGTAGGGATAGGCAAAGCCGTCGTAGACGTTCAGGCGGCTGGTGAGGAAGAAATCGCCCGTGACGCCCGCCTGAGCGGCCCGGTAGGCGTTTTTCAGGAAGCGGGTGCGATTCTCGTAGGAGCCGCCATAGGCGCCGGGACGGGTGTAGGCGCTGAGCAGCTCGCAGGCCAGGTAGCGGTGGCAGCACTTCACGTCCATGCCGTCAAAGCCGGCCTTCTGGCTCAGCCGGGCGGTCTGTTCAAAGGCGGCCTCATAGCGGCGGAGATCATCGTCCGTCAGCACCTTCCAGGGCAGGTCAAGGCCCTCTTCCAGGGGCGGGCAGCGGTAGGCAATCAGCGGCGCGGGCACGCCGTTGGGCTTCGAGTACCGGCCGGAGTTGGTGGCCTGCATCACAATTACCGGCACATAGCCGTTTTCCTTCAGGCACGTTTCACGAATCTGGTCGTTGAGGCGGCAGAAGTCATCCAGGTTGTCCTCGGTGAGGTAGAGCTGGTGGGCGCTGGCCCGGCCCTCCGGCACGGTAGCCACGGCCTCGAACCAGATCAGCCCCGGCCCGGCCTTAGCGAAGCGCTGGTACCGGCGGATGGTCAGCGGCCCGGGCGCCCCCGCCTCGGTGCCGTCGGTGCCCTCCATGGGCTGGAAAGCGATGTGATTGTTGACTATATGTCCCGCGAGGCTCATGGGCTGGTACAGCGGGGACAGATCCTCCGACAGGGGTAAAAACGCATGGAGCGCCTCCGCCGTCGCCCGCACGTCCGCCAGGTCGCCGTAATGGAAGGTTTCATGATGCATGATTGAATCCTCCTTGCTTTTGTCTTGATTCTATGATAAAGTAAAGCCGCGGCCGGAAACGCGCCGATTCGGCATGAAAATATGTAAAATCGCATCGGAGGGGAAATCCGTGGCCTTTGAGGTCGTTTACAGCGACAAGCCCCTGTCTCACCATATCCACACCCATGTTTACTATGAGCTGCTCTATGTGGTGGAGGGCGCGGTAATGCTGACCATACGGGGCAGGGAGTATCGGGCGGAGGCCGGGTCGCTGGTGTTTCTGAACCAGTTTGACGAGCATGCCACCCGCCTGCTTTCCGATACTTATCGCCGCTACTACCTGCTGATTCCCCAGACGCAGCTGCAGGCCTTCCACAATGATGTGCTGCTGCTGAGCGTGTTCCGCTTCCATGGGGAGGGTTTCTCGTATGTGCTGCCTGCGGGAGAAGCCAAGCCCCGGTTCGATACCTACTTCTCCCTCATGGCGGACGCGGCGGAGCGGGGAGGCGCGTACAGCGACGAGCGCATGGAGGCGCTGATGACCCTGATTCTCACCGACGCCCGGGCGCTGCGGCCGGATATGTTCATCCTGGAGGACAGCGTGTCCTTCCTGCCCATGCAGGATATTCTGGACGAGCTGGATCGAACCTTCGCGGACGGCTTCTCCCTGCAGGCCCTGGCCAGCCGCTTTCATGTCAGCGCCGGCTGCCTGTCAGCCCACTTCCGGCGGCAGGTGGGCATGAGCCCTATGCAGTATGTCACCCAGAGCCGTCTGAACCGGGCCAAGGTGCTGCTGCTGAAGACGGAATTGTCGGTGATGGACATTGCCCGGCAATGCGGCTATGGCGATATGAGTAACTTCATCCGCCGCTTTCGCCGGGAGTTTCAGCAGACGCCGCTGCAATTCCGCCAGCAGCAGCGCGGCAGGCCCACCACCCCCATGACCCGGGCGGCTCTCCCCCAGGAGCATTGACAAGACGCCCCCTGCCGCTGTATGCTGAGGGGGAGCATCATCACAGGAGGAACCGATATGTACATTGCCAAAGCCGACGCCCTGCGCTGGTTCGAGTTTTTTGCCGCCCTGCCCGAGGACGAGGCGCTGCTCACCCGCCAGCAGGAGATCGCCTACGCCGTCTTCGCCCAGATCGAGCGCGCCGTGGAGGCGCGGCGCAAGGCGCTTGTGCGCGACATTCCCGGCCTTCATACCCTGGAAGGCCGCACCTGCTTTGTGGGCGACCCTGCCCGTTTCTCGAAGGGCTGTCGCTCCTGCCTGACCGGCACCGGGCTCAGCGCCATCCGCAAAACGAACAAGTGCAACGTCCAGTGCAAATTCTGCTACAACTATGGGGAGCTGGAGCATATTCCGCCCATCGGGGACGGGCTGTGGGAAATTGGGGATACCAAGTTCTACGAGGAGGACATTGACCTGCTCCTCTCCATCCAGCAAAAGCCCACAGGGGTTGCCTACGTCTACCTGGAGCCCTTCATGGAAATCGCGGAATATTATGGCGTCATCGCCCGGTTCCATGGGGCGGGCGTCCACCAGCACATGTACACCAACGGCACCCTGTGTACCCGGGAGAACCTCCGTGCTCTGGCGGAGGCCGGGCTGGATGAGCTGCGCTTCAACCTGGGGGCGACAAACTGCGCCGACCGGGTTATCGAGAACCTGCGCCTGGCTGGGGAGTATATCCCCTGCGTGGGCATCGAAACCCCCATGACTCCTGAATTCTATCAGACCTTCCAACAGAAAAAGGACGCCATCCTGGGGGCGAAGCCGGCCTTCATCAACTGCGCGGAGCTGCACCTAAACCCCAACAATATCGACAATTATGCCGGGGAAAGCCTGTACATGACTCGCCTGGGCTACGTTTCCCCCATCTGGAGCCGGGATCTGACCCTCCGCTTCATGCGCCAGGCGGCGGAGGAAGGCTGGGACATGCTGGTGCACGACTGCTCCAACCACACCAAATTTGCCCGGGATCTGAACCTGAAGGCCAAGGAGGGCGGCTGGTTCGGTGCCAGCGGCTACGGCTGCGAGTTCGACCGCCTGCCCTACGCCTACTTCCTGCCCACCCTGGAGGACGAAAGCCTCCCCTTCCTGCGGGAGGAGCCGCTGCCCAAGGGCTACCGCTTCGGTGATGTGGTGCTGTAAGGCACCAGAAGCGCGAAGTGAAAACGGGAGTCTGAGGGCGGATGGCCCTCAGGCAGGGGACAGGGGGCAAGGCCCCCAGCGTTCCCCAACGGGCGCAGCGCCCCTGACGGTTGGTTCCCATTCGTTGAAGAATCGTAACACGCCCGTCACCTCTCTAAACCACAGAAGGAGGAACCCCATGGACATCACCGTTCGTAAGCTGACCCCTGACCTGGCGGAAGACTACGTTTGCTTTTTTGACGCGACGCCCCACGATGTTAACGTAGACGAAGAAAAGTGCTACTGCGTTACCTGGCGCGATGACGCCTCCTACGCCGTCGACGACAGCCACTGGTTCCCCACCCGGGAGGAGAGGCGCAGCCGCGCGCTCCAATTTGTTAGAGACGGGCATTTGCAGGGGTATCTTGCCTACCAGGGGAAGGAGATCGTCGGCTGGTGCAACGCCAACGCGAACTGCCAGGCCTGCCGCGATTACCTGCGCGCCTTCTGGCCCATGGAGGAAAACCGACCGGACGTCAGGATCAAATCCGTCTTCTGCTTCATGATCGCCCCAAAGGTGCAGCGTACGGGCGTGGCCACCAGGCTGCTGGAACAGGTCTGCCGGGACGCGGAGGAGGAGGGCTTCGATTTTGTCGAAGCCTATGCCTACGATAAGTTCGATACCGTGCCCCATGATTTCCGCGGCCCCCTGACGATGTACGAGCAGTGCGGCTTCACTGTCTTTGCCCGGCGGGAGGACAAGGTGGTTGTGCGGAAGGCGCTGAAGAAAAAAGCAGACGCCGCGTGTGAGTGATGCGAGGGGGCTGCGAGTTCTGGCGCTTTTCCGCCTCGATCCCCCTTGACATCCCTTCCCCGCCGTGAGATAATCCGCATGAATGGCCGCGGGCGAGCAAGCGGAAAGCGGCATGAAGGAGGAAATTTCATGAATCATCAGGATATATCCCAGATCCGCATCGGCACCTGTGTGCCGGGTTTTGTGGCGGAGGAATGGGCGCCTCACATGGCTAAGGCCGGCTTTGAAACCATATCCATTAACTATCACATGTCCATTGGCGATGCGAATTTGGAGCAGCAGGGCCCCCATCTGAAGGCGCTGCTGGAGGGTTCCGGCGCTGAGCTGACCACCCTGGGCTATTACTGCAACCCCATCCAGTATGAGGAGCATCGCAAAACCCTTGAACGGGTCATTGACGCCGCGCCGCTCTATGGCGCTCAGGTCGTTTCCACCTTCGGCGGCGGCTATGAGGGGCGTCCCGTGGACGAGGCCATGAAGAAGTTTGGCGAGGTCTACGGCGATCTGGCCAAGCGCTGCCAGGACAAGGGCCTGCGTCTGGCCATTGAGAACTGTCCCATGGGCGGCACCTGGGATCGCGTCACCTGCAACATCGCCTTCAATCCCCGGGCCTGGACGATGATGTTCAACGAGGTGGACAACCCGGCCCTGGGCCTGGAGTGGGAGCCCGCTCATCAGATGATCCAGCTGATCGACCCCATTGCCCAGCTGCGGGAATGGGTCCCGAGAATCTATCATATCCACGGCAAGGACGCCACGGTGGACTGGGCCTATGTCAAGAAGTACGGTGTGCTGTGCAACACGGACTGCTATGCCCCCGAGCGCACCCCCGGCTTTGGCGACTGCAACTGGCGGGACATCATCTACATCCTGCACAGGAACGGCTATGAGGGCGACATCTGCGTGGAGGGCTACCATGACCCCATCTACAAGGATCGCTGGGAGATGACCGCCCAGTTGCATGCCCTGAACTACCTCAAGTGGTGCCGCGGCGGCGACTTTACTCCCAATCCTTGGGAGCAGAAGAAGCTGGACTACGAAGCCAGCACCCAGGAAAAGTAAACAAAAATGCCCTTGGAGAAGTTCTCTTCTCTGAGGGCATTTTACTATAAGAATAGAAGCTCAATGCTTATGCGGTTCTCCATACATGATGAGTTTACAGAAGTCTGCCGTCAGCATCGCTGGCACGAGGGAGCCGTGGGTTTGGAATCGACCGTCAGGGACGCTGCGCTGCCTGACTACTTTTTTCATCGCTTTGCGGTGAGGGGACGATGGGGGCCTTGCCCCCAAACCCCCGCCTGAGGGCCATCGGCCCTCAGACTCCCATTTTCGCTGGCGCGAGGTGGCGTGGTTTTGGAACCGACCGTCAGGGGCGCTGCCTGACTACTTTTTTCAACGCTTCGCGGTGAGGGGACGATGGGGGCCTTGCCCCCAACCCCCCGCCTGAGGGCCATCGGCCCTCAGACTCCCATTTTCGCTGGCGCGAGGTGGCGTGGTTTTGGAACCGACCGTCAGGGGCGCTGCCTGACTACTTTTTTCATCGCTTCGCGGTAAGGGGACGATGGGGGCCTTGCCCTCAAGCCCCTGCCTGAGGGCCATTGGCCCTTAGACTCCCATTTTCACTGGCGCGAGGGAGCTTCCAATTCGAAAATTACAGTTCAATCATCACGCTATCATGGCCCGTCAGCGCCCGGGTACGGCGATCCGGCTGGCCTATGCCCACATACAGCGCCGGCTTGCCTTCCGCGACCCTGCGGCCCTCGTCATCCACCACCAGCAGCGCCGAGGCAGGCACCATCAGCTCCGCCTGCACCGTTTCCCCCGCGGGACAGGTCACCCGCCGGAAGGCGCACAGTCGGGCGTTCCGGGGCGCGTGGACGCTGTCCTCGTTCTGCACATACACCTGCACCACGTCCTGGGTTGCCATGGGGCCGTCGTTACGGACGCGGGCCGTTACCTGCCAGCCGCCCTCCACGGCCCGGGCCTGCGCCGCCGTCACGGACACGTCACCGTAGGTAAGGCCATAGCCGAAGGGATACAACGGCTCCCCGGCAAAATAGCGGTAGGTGCGGCCCGCCATGGCATAATCGGTGAAGTCCGGCATATTATCAAGCTGCTCGTTATGATAGAAGGTGACGGGCAGCTTGCCGGAGGGCGAGACCTTGCCCAGCAGCAGCTCGGCCACGGCCTTGCCGCCCCGGGCCCCGGGATACCACACATCCAGGATGGCGCTGGCCCGCCGGCCATACTCGCCCAGGTCGATGGCGCTGCCTGCCATCAGGCAGATCACCGTGGGCTTGCCCAGGGCCGTCACGGCTTCCAGCATACGGCGCTGGGAGGCGGGCAGCAGCAAATCGCGCTTGTCACCGGAGGCATCGCTGTTGCCGGTGTCGCCCTCCTCGCCCTCCAGGGTTTCGTCCAGCCCCACCACCAGGATCACCACGTCGGAGTGCTCCGCCACCGTCACGGCCTCGGAGATCAGGTTGTCCTTCATCACCTGGCCCCGGGTCACGTCCTTGTACAGATGGCAGCCCTCGGAATAGAGGATGCGGGCGTTGTCGCCCACGGCTTCCTGCAGGCCTTCCAGCACGGTGATGTAGCGGGAGGACGTGCCGTAATAGTTGCCGATCAGCGCCCGGCGGCTGTTGGCGTTGGGGCCGATGACGCCGATGACCTGCTGCTTGTCCGTGCTCAGGGGCAGGAGGCCGTCGTTCTTAAGCAGCACGCAGCTCTCCAGGGCGGCCTGGTGCGCCCTGCGCAGATGCTCCCCGCATTCCACCACGGTGTAGGGGATGCTGTCGTACTCGGTGCGCTGACCCGGCATAATCCCCAGCAGATAGCGGCTGGTGAACAGGCGGACGGCGGAGGCCCTGATCTGCTCCTCCGTCACCAGCCCCTTTTCGTAGGCCTTCATCATATAAATATAGGTGTTGCCGCAGTTGAGGTCACAGCCCATGCGCAGGGCCAGAGCGGCGGATTCCTCCGGCGTATCGGTCACCATATGGTGCTCGTGGAAGTCGCGGATGGCCCAGCAGTCGGAGGTGAAGTGCCCCTCAAAGCCCCACTTGCCCCGCAGGGTATCCGCCATCAGCGTCTGACTCGCGCAGCAGGGTTCGCCGTTGGTGCGGTTGTACGCGCCCATAACGGATTCCACCTTCGCCTCACGAACCAGTGCTTCAAAGGCGGGCAGGTAGGTTTCCGCCAGATCCTTGGGCGTCGCGCTGGCGTTGAAGCGGTGCCGCAGGGACTCCGGGCCGGAATGCACCGCGAAGTGCTTGGCGCAGGCGGCGGACTTCAGCGTTTCGCCATCTCCCTGAAGTCCGTGAACATAGGCCTTGCCCAATGCCGCGGTGAGGCAGGGATCCTCGCCGTAGGTTTCGTGCCCCCGACCCCAGCGGGGATCGCGGAAGATGTTGATGTTGGGGGACCAGAAGGTGAGGCCCTTGTAGATGTCACGATCCCCCTGGCGGATGGACGCGTTGTACTTGGCGCGGCCCTCCGTGGCGGCGATGTCGCCCAGGGCGTCGGTCAATTCCGGGTCAAAGGCCGCGCCCACGCCGATGGCCTGGGGGAAGGAGGTCGCCGTGCCCGCCCGGGCCACGCCATGGAGGGCCTCGTTCCACCAGTTGTAGGCGGGAACACCCAGCCGCTCAATGGCCGGGGCGTCGTACCGCAATTGACCGGCTGCCTCCTCCACCGTCATCTGCTCCACCAGGGCCTGTGCCATTGCTTTAGCCTGCGCTCTGTCCATGGTATTCTCCTTTCATCCTGTCCGGCAGGGCTGCGCCGCCGATGCTGTCCCGGCTTGCGTCCTGCCGATGATCGTGGTATCATGCAAGCGAAAAACCGATCCGTATCTGTAAAGGAGGCGCGATCATGCCCATCAACCTGGATCATGCCGCCACCACCCGCCCGGAGGACGCCGTTACCGACGCCGTATGCCGCTGGATGCGGGCGGATGCCGCCAATCCTTCGTCCCCCTATGCGCTGGCCGGGGAAGCCCGGCGGGAGCTTCGCACGGCCCGCTGTGCCATCGCGCAGGCCCTGGGCGCCGATCCCGCGGGCATTGTCTTCACCTCCGGGGGCACGGAAAGCAACAGCTGGGTCTTTTCCGCCTTCGCGGGCCGCCCTGTGGTGCTGTCCGCCACGGAGCATCACTCCGTTCTGTACGCCGCCCGGGCGTGGCGCTGCGCCGTCACGCTGGTTCCGCCGGATGCCCAGGGTATCGTTCAGCCCGAGGCCGTCGAGGCCGCGCTGCGCCCGGATACGGCGCTTGTTTCCATTCACTGGGCCAACAATGAAACCGGGGTGCTCCAGCCCATCGAGGCCATCCACACGCTTTCGCAAAAGCGGCGCATCCCTCTGCACACCGACGCCGTGGCCGCCTTCGGTCATACGCCGGTGGACGCCGGACACTGTGAACTCATGAGCCTGTCCGCTCACAAGCTGTACGGCCCCCAGGGAGTAGGCTGCCTGTACATGGCCCCGGAAACGCCCCTGCGGCCTCTGCTTACCGGCGGCGGGCAGGAGGGCGGACGTCGGGCGGGCACGGAGAACGTGCCGGGTATCGCGGGCTTTCGGGTGGCCGTGGAGCTGGCTCAGGCCGATCTTGCGCGGGAGCGGGAGCTGCTCGGCCGCATGATGACCCGACTGCTTCAGCGCCTGCGGGACGGCATCCCTGCCATGACCGTTCTGGGCGATCCGGCCCGACGTCTGCCCGGGCTTTGCGCGGTACGTCTGCCGGGGCTGTCCTCCGAGCAGGCTGTCGCCGCTCTGGATCTCCTGGGTGTGCGGGTTTCCGGCGGAGCAGCCTGCGCCTCCCGCTCCGGGGAGCCCAGCCATGTCTACCGCGCCATGGGGCTGACGGAGACCCAGGCCGGCCAGGTGCTTCGGCTGAGCCTGGGCCGCTCGAACACCCCGGGGGACATGGAGGAAGCCGCTGACGCCATCATCAGCGTGTGGCGGCGGTATCACCGATAAGTGTTAAAAGCCCAGAGCCCTCACGTTTGCGCAGCTGCGGCGGAGACAGTCGAAGGGATCGTCGCCGTAGCAGTTGTCCTGCTCCACCAGGATGTGCTCCGTCTTGCCCAGGGCCTTGAGCCTGCGCAGGATAGCGTCGAAGTCCATGTTGCCCTCGCCCACCGCGGCCATCCGCTGCTCCGAGCCGTGGATGGTCATGTCCTTGAGGTGCACACAGGCGATGCGGTCCTGAAGGCGATCGAGCCAGGCAAGTACGTCGCACCCGGCGGCCTGCACCCAATAGGTGTCCAGGGTGACGCCCATCAGCTCCGCGGGCATCTGCGTGAGCAGCACGTCCAGGATGCGGCGGCCGTCCCCCAGGCGGCCCCACTCAAAATGATGATTGTGGTACATCAGCCGCATCCCCGCGTTCCGCAACTTTTTGGCCGGTTCCATGAAGTCCGCGGCAAAGCGGTCGATCCATGCGGCGGAGCGATAGCGTTCCGGCATGCTGCCCAGCCCCACATAGCGGCAGCCCAGGAGCTGATGCTCCCGGATGACGCCCTCGGGATCGTTCTGGATGCGGTCTGGGCTGGTGTGGGTCAGCACGATGGACAGGCCCTGCTCGTCGCACACGGCCCGCAGCGTTTCCGGCGGGATGGGGCCCACGGCGGACAGCTACACGCTCTCATAGCCGGCGTCCGCCACGCGCCGCATGGCCTCACGGAAATCCGATTCGTTCTGTGTAAAGGCCCGAATGGTATAGGTCTGTGCCCCAAGCATCATGGTTCAAGTACCTCCTGAAGGCGTTCTTGCCCCTTCATGATAGTGGATTCCCGGGAAAAATGCAAGAGGTAGGATGGCGCCGCCTCCAAGGCCTTTGCCCAGTCTGGATCACCATTTCATGGCGGCCCATAACCGCTTGACGCCCTGCCGTCCGGCATGCTATGCTGAAGGTAGCATCCTATGGAGGTGATGGCGGTGACGATCCTCATTACGGGCTTCGAGCCCTTTGGCGGCGATACGGTGAATCCATCCTGGGAGGCGGTCGAGCTGCTGCCGGAGGGCGTGGGCGGCCACGACATTCGCAAGCTCCGCCTGCCGGTGGTCTTTGGGCGGTGCGGAGAACGGCTGATGGCGGAAGCCGAGCGGCTTCGGCCTGACGTGGTGATAGCCTGCGGGGTGGCAGGCGGCCGCGCGGAGGTGACGCCCGAGCTGGTGGCGGTCAATTGGCGGATGGCCGCCCTGGCCGACAATGCCGGAGCGCGCTACGACGGGCAGCCCATTGCCCAGGAGGGCGCCGATGCCTTCATGACCCGCCTGCCGGTGAACGATATGGTTCGCGCCATGCGGGAGGCGGGGCTTCCAGCGCGGCTTTCCCTGAGTGCCGGGGCCTATGTTTGCAACGATTTGTACTATGCCCTGATGGCGGCTCAGGAGCGAATGGGTTATCGGGGGCTGTTTATTCATGTGCCGCCGCTGTCAGTCCTTCCCGCCGGGGAGACGGCCCGGGCTATTGCCTGCTGTCTGCGATGCCTGTAACAATTGAATAGCGTTTGTGCCTTCCGAGCATACTGTCCTCAAAAGGACACCGGGAGGCTTTTTGCTGTGGACGAAACGAAGATGGCGCTGAACAGACCCTTCAGGCGGGGATTATGGCTGGCCGCGGCTTCCGCTGTGATTTTGACCCTGGTTGGACGGATTGATTTCCTGGCGGCGTACGGTCAGGTGCGGCGGCTCCTGGGTGAGGCCGAACGGGCGGATTTCTTCCTGGCGATGGCGGTCATGATGATCCCTGGAGCCTTTCTGGCGGCGCTGCCCGGAAGGCTCCGGCGCAAAGGCATTCGCCGGGTTTCCACTTGGCGCGGGTGTCTCGCGTGCTTTCTGGGGGGCCTGGCAATGACACTGGCCGCATCCCTGGCCGGCGGCGGGGACGGTATGGCATGGACCGGCCTTTTGCAGGGGAACATCAGCGCCTATGTGTTTGTGGCGGCGGCCTGGCTGGCCGGCCTGATGACAGCCAGGCTCCGCATGAGAAGGGAGGAGCGCGGCGAATGACAGATCTGGTGATGGGCGGGGTCGGCGGTCTTTTACTGGGGATGGCGGTGCAGCGCCTGGGGCTGACTGAGCGTGAACGGGTGACGGGCGCGCTGGCGCTTCGCAGACGGAATGCGGTGAAGGCGCTGCTGTACGCGCTGGGCGTCGGCATGATGCTGGTGGCCTTCCTGGGCTGGCTGGCGGTAATTGATGTGGATAACCTGATGGTCACGCCGCTGAACGGCGGGGTGATCCTGGGCGGCGTGCTCTTCGGCGCGGCGGCGGGATTGACGGGGATGACGCCTGGAACGGCTCTGGCGATGACCGGCGGCGGGCGGGCGCTGGAGGGTCTGTGCGGCGTGGCCGGATGTCTGGCGGGCGCGGCGCTATGGCACTTTGCCGCGCCCGTGGCCGACGCGCTGCGTGGCTGGGTGCCTGAAACGGCCCAGACGCTGTTCCGGGTGACGCTGACGGAGCCTTATGTGCTGGCAGGAGGCTTCCTGGGGCTGGGGTGCCTGGGCGCGGTGGTATGGGTACTGGGCGCGGCGGTTCGGCCGGAGATCATCGAAGCGCAGGAGCCGCCCATGCAGGCAGCGGTCGCGCCTCATGAGGAGGCGGAGGAAGCCCCGGCGGAGGAGCCGGTCTCCACCGACGCGGCGGATGTCCGGGAGGATACCTTTGTGGCGATTCTCCCTGGGGAGGAGCCTGTGGTGGTGGACACGGCGGAAACCGCGGAAGCATCGGACAAGGAGAGCGAGCCAGCCATGGAGACAAGCGAAGAAAGCTCCCTGCCGGAACGGGAGCAGACGGAGGAACAAGCCCTCGACCTGGAAGCCCTGGCGGAGGATGCCCCGGTGATGGAGGATCACCCGGAATTGGAGGATGCGCCGGAGGAAGACGAGGATTGGGCGGAGGGCATCGCCCGGCTGGAGGCGGCCTCCGGTCATGGAACCCCTGCCCAGGAGGAAGCGCTGCCTGTTGGCGCCAGAGCGGTGGGCGAGCCGGAGCGCAAAGATATGCTGTCGGCGGAAGGCGCTGATAACGAGGACAACGCTGACCAAGAGGATGATACGACGGATGAGGAGCCCGAAACGATGGGCTGATTGCCTGGTCGCCAGGTTGGCGACGAAGTGGGGCCGCGTCCTGATGGGAGCGGCTCTTTTTCTTGCAAAAACGCAGCCGGGAAAGCCTGTGCAAGCAGATATATAGGATTTACGCGGGTCTCAGGGCTTGCTTGTTCTTACGCAACCATGGCATTGGCGGAGGCTTGTCATTGACGTCAGAGCGGATCTGTCAAAAGCGTATAGATATTATTTATCAAGCTTGTTAATCGGTTCAACCCAAGCCTTTGTATAACTGCTTACAGACGTTGCGCTCTCACCATCCAAGGACTGACAGGCATTGACCATGCCCATATGAGCTGCCTCGTTCGTTTGGGCAATCTCGTTATTAAGTAGGTTTTGAGCCCTTCCTTCCGTTTCTTCTATTGACAGACGTCCATATTCAATGGCGTTAAGTATTTGATTGATGCAAGACCGAGTATCGCCATTCGTCAAACTTTCCTCCTCGCCTTATGTAGCGCACCATGAGCAGAATTCTTTGATACTGCATTTCTTTTCGGGGTCTCCTTGAAGGATAAATGATCGATCAAGTAGAAGCATATAACGATTGTTTCGTTGTATCTTGAAAAATAAACATTATTTATGCAGTGATTCATACCTATAAGCATTGACACTTTACAAATTTTATCCATAATAGAAGAGAGCACATGAATAAGACTGGTGGCAAATAGCTATTAATTAGGATGATTGTTGAATGTTCGTTCATTTTGCAGAAGCTGCGCACTAGATCCATTAGAAACAATGAAGCGGAGGCGGAAGCATTGTCCCAGAGAGAAAATTATGTAACGGAACTGTTTGATCAATATCATGCTATGCTCAGAATTCTTTGTAGTCATTATGTTCAAAATGAAAGATTATTCGCTGACATCATTGATGATAGCATCCTGGATACGTTTGTACAGGCGTATTTATCATACGAGAGCCTGCGTAGTCATCCATCGAAAAGGCCCGATGCCTCTCACACCTTCTTACCTGA
>CANOHT010000004.1 GCA_947565865.1 uncultured Clostridia bacterium | reverse complement strand
TGTCTTTGGGAAAGGAGCCGACTGGAATGCAATATACAGTCATTCTGGTCGTTAGCAGGTCATTTCTCTTATAGTTACTTACAAATGCTGCATTGTTGAATCTCACATAATGAGAATCGTCTACTCGATAAGTATCATATCCGTCATAACTATCCATTACCGTTTTGAATTCACGCGTATCTACACCTTCAACACCACCTTTTACAATGCGTAGATAGCCTCCTGCCACACGCAAGCTGGTCGAAGAATTCTCGATGTCTGAAAGTGTAACATCGCTGATCATCTCTAAAGACGGCTTTAACTTTTCAAAGTCCGAAATTTCTGTAGACGAAATAGTTGTCGTACTATCCATTTTTCTCGCAAAAGAAGCTTCCAGCTTTGCAGAAAAGAGAAAAGACAAACGTGCAAAGAAAGGCACGTCCAGTTTGACCTTGGATGACACATCCATTCCGAGGCTTCCCTGACTCTGAATTGTTGCATTAACATCGGTTTTTGTCGAAACTTGTCCCTTTTCCCATTCTTGAAGGATATTTCTGATGGTCTCTTTATCAAAATAAATGATCTTATTGATCGACTTCTTTGCCATGATTTTTTCTCCTTACGGAAAGACTTTCAAGTACATTATAGCACAAATCTCCCAAGAAACATATCGCATATTAATTGCACGAGAAGCAGTAATAGGGTGACCATTTTGTTGATAATTGTCAGAAACGGATCTCCGTCTCCGTCATCGATTTGATATTTTGTAAATGTAAGCTGATTAACACAAAATATCGCTGCACTTACAATATCTATACGAAAGACACCAAAATCTAAGACCCCGCACCATTTTTTCGGCCGAGCTTCAGCGTGGAAAGACACCAAAAAGACACCCGCGGCATGAAAAGAGGCCAGCCCCCTTGCGGGACTGACCTCTGAAATCAGGCTGCCTTTATGACCTTGTTATGAAATTACTCCCCGAAGTACCGCTTCAGCAGGCCCTCGAACGCCTTGCCGTGGCGGGCCTCGTCGCGGGCCATTTCATGCACGGTATCGTGGATGGCGTCCAGGTTGGCGACCTTGGCCATCTTGGCCAGATCCATCTTGCCGGAGGTGGCGCCGTTCTCGGCTTCCACGCGCATCTGCAGGTTCTTCTTGGTGGAGTCGGTCACGACTTCGCCCAGCAGCTCGGCAAACTTGGCGGCGTGCTCGGCTTCCTCATAGGCGGCCTTTTCCCAGTACAGGCCGATTTCGGGATAGCCCTCGCGATGAGCTACGCGGGCCATGGCCAGATACATGCCCACCTCGGAGCACTCGCCCTGGAAGTTGGCGCGAAGGCCCTCAATGATCTCTTCGGGCGCGCCCTTGGCCACGCCTACCACATGCTCGGCCGCCCAAGCCATCTCAGCACCCTGCTTCACAAACTTGCTGGCGGGAGCCTTGCAGATGGGGCACTGCTCGGGAGCCTGATCGCCTTCATGCACATAACCGCAAACGCTGCAAACCCATTTCATAGTTGTAGTCCTCCTTCAAAATGTTCGATATCTTTCATGGCCGGAGACAGTTCCTGTGTTAGGATTGCTCCCGCATGTGTTTATTATACACGAGTGGCGGTAAAAGTGAAACAGCCAATGCGGAACTTTTTGCACTTTTTTTTCATCTATGACAGAGGCGGGACTTATCATCGTCGGCTGGATGACGGCAGGCGCGGCGGGCAATTGTAACATTATCCCCACCAAAGGACGGATTCACGGTGGATAAGCAGGATTCTTTGCCACTTTGTCGAATCAATCAGCAAGGAATGGGATACGGTATGATGGAGGAGTTGACATGATGCGGGATATGGTCGTTCTTATCAATCTGGACGGCACAGCCTGCCGTTCCATGGCACGCAAGCTGCGCGCGGAGCACATTTACTGCAAGATTCTCCCGGCAGCGTCCACAGCGGCCGACGTGGCGCGCCAGGATGCCCTGGGTATCATTCTGGCGGGAGCGTCCACGGGGGAGAAGGCGGCAATCCCGTGCCTTGACGACCTGGTTGGCTGCGGATTACCGGTGTTGGGCATGGGCGACGCGGCGCTGACTCTGTGCGAGGGTCTGGGCGGTACGCTGGGCGAAAAGGCTCGGGAGCCCGGCGTGGTGCAGGTACGGTTTGAGGGCGATGATCCCCTGGTGGAGGGCGTAGAGGCAAGCGAACGGTATCTGCCGGCGTTGCGCTGCATGATTCTGAGTGAGGAGCGGGCGGTAGCGCTGGCTAAGACGGATGACGGCGTAATCGGCTTCCGCAGGCTTGAAGCGCCCGTTTACGGCCTGGCCTTTTTGCCTGAGCAGAATGACCAGGAGGGCGTAGAGCTGCTATTGAACTTCTGCCGTTCGGTGTGCGGCTGCACCCTTTGGTGGAGCAACAAGGCGTTTCTGGAACGCGCGCAGGAGGAAATCGAGCGTGCTGCCGGGGATGGCGAGGCTATCTGCGCGCTGTCAGGCGGTGTGGACAGCGGCGTTTGCGCGCTGCTGGGCAACATGGCTCTGGGCCATCGGCTACATTGCATTTTTGTGGACACAGGGCTCCTGCGCAAGGAGGAAGGCGACCAGGTGATGGCTGTTTTCCGGGAGCAGCTGGGCCTGAATCTTCAGCGGATCAACGCCTCAGGCGAGTTCATGGCGGCGCTGCGGGGGATCACCGACAGGGCGCAGAAGGAACGCGTCATCCTGCGGCTGCTGCGCAGCATCGTGGCCCGGGAGGTGGCGGCCCGACCTGGCGTGCGCCTGCTGATTAAGGGAACGAATTATGCGGATGCTCTGGAAATGGGCGAGCGCGCTGACGCGATTGATACGGCGGCCTGCGGCGTCCGTGTGGTGGAGCCGGTGCGGGAGCTGTTCAAGGATGAAATCCGCCGCGTGGGCGAGGAACTGCAGCTTCCGGCTTCCGTCATCGGCCGCCAGCCCTTTCCCAGCAGCGGCTTGGCCCTGCGGATTGAGGGGGAGGTCACGGAGGACGCATTGGCGGTTTTGCGGGATGCGGACGCTATATTCAGCGGCGAGGTGGAAGGCGACCGGCAGGGGAAGCGCCTGCACCAGTATTACGCTACGCTGTCGGGCCCTGCGAACCGCTGCTGCGTGACGCTTCATGCCGTGCAGCGCACGGAGGGTTCCGCCGCGGTGGCTGCCCGCCTGCCCTATGATCTGCTGGAGCGCGTCACCCAGACCATTCAGGCCAGGCAAAGCAGCGTGGTATCGGTGGTGTATGACCTGTCTCCCGGCGGCTGATGGCGACGGGATTTCATGGTAAACAGGGTTCCGCTTCCTTGTCGGGGGGCGGAACCCTCAGCGTATCGACGTTATGCGGCCTCTTGCGGCGGCCGTGGGCATCGGCCTGCGGTGCGGTGAAGGGCTGCGGACGGGATAACCATGGGATCAATGATTCTGCAGAGTCAATGCAAGGAGATACACATGAATATAGCTTTACATTATACTGAAAAAGGAAATAAGGAGCCGTTTATCCTCTTGCACGGAAACAGTGAAGACAACGCTTATTTCAAGCATCAAATCGAGTATTTCAGCGACAGATACAGGGTCATCGCTTTGGACACGCGAGGGCACGGCCAATCGCCAAGAGGGACTCAGCCTTTTACGATCCAGCAGTTTTCCTGTGACTTATACGATTTCATGACAAGCCGCAACATTTCGAACGCGGTGATTCTGGGTTTTTCTGACGGGGCCAATATCGCAATGAAATTTGCAATGAGCCATCCCGACAGGGTGAAGGCGCTGATTCTGAATGGGGGGAATCTGAATCCGCAAGGGGTTAAAAGAACGACACAGATTCCTATCGAAATAGGATACAGAATCGCAAAACGATTTGCCGGCCAATCGTCTTATGCCCAAAAGAGCGCTGAAATGCTTGGGCTCATGGTGAACGAACCGAATATTGAACGAGCCGAGCTGTCAAAAATTACGGTTCCCACGCTTGTGATCTGCGGAACCAATGACATCATCAAGGAAGCCCATACCAAAGAAATTGCGGAAAGCATACCCCATGCGGAATTGTCCATCATCAAAGGCAATCATTTTATCGCGAATAAAAGATACCTTGCGTTCAACCAAGCGATCGAACGCTTCCTGCAAACCATTCAATAATCCCCGGTTTGCGGGAATGCGCCCATCGGCCCGCCTGCCTGAGGAACCGCCGTCCCTCAGGCATTTTTTTCGCGCTGACGGCGCCGCCTACTGATTTTCCATCTGGTACATCCGCACCACCCGGTTCATTCGCTCGGTACACTGGCGCAGATCCATGGAGCCGTCCAGGTACAGCCGCAGGGCCTGAAGCAGGCTTTGCCACAGGTCGTTATCGCTGTGATGCATCCTGCCGCCCAAGTAAGGGGAGACATTCACCTGCACATGGGGAATCAGCGATTCCCGGTATTGCAGCAGGGTCTTTTCCCACACGGCCCAGCGGGCAGGATCGTTCATGATTCTTGTCTGCTCATTGCGAAGGTAGTCGATGTTCTCCTGAAGCTGTGCTTGCTGGGCGGTGGTGGCGGTGGACAGCTGCCCCTCGTACTTCGCGATGTTCTCATCATCATGCGCCAGGATGTCGCTGTCGAAGAAGTAGGGTTCCGCGTTCGCCACCAGGGCGGCATACTCGAAGGAGGGGCGACTGGCCGTGATGTATCGGAGGAAGACCATGGCTTCCTCGGGGTGGCGGGTGTAGGGGTTGACGACATAGACTGTAACCGTGGCGATCACCGGGCCGGGGCTGGCTCCCTGGGTGGATGGCGGGGGCAGGTAGTCCAGTACGCTCCCTTCGGAGCCATGCAGGTAAAAGCAGGTATGGAGCCAGCTGTTTTCGCTCCGCAGGCCGCTGGCCAACACAGGCGTCTGAGCGTTCAGCTGGGCTGCTTCCTCGGTGGGCAGCAGCGGCGCCAGCGCCCGAATGGCCTCCATGTCCTCCGCGAATTCCGCTGTGCCGAAATCCAGGCTGTCCGCATGCTCCAGCGTATACAGCGCGGTGTAGGCGGCTGCCAGGTCGATGGCCGACCAGGCGATGGCGTCCGTTTTCAAGCCTGAACCATAGCCGATGAAGGGCGTCTCGTCCGCCTCGGCGTTGGCCCTGATTTGCCGGAAAAGCGCGTCCCAGCTGGTCAGGGCGGATGTGTCCCCGTCCTGTGCCACAGCCCAGGGCTCCAAAACCACCGTGGCGGGCACGGCGTACAGCATGCCCTCCCGTCCCATGGCCTGGGCATAGACGGGATACAGGGCCGCGCTGTCCTGAAGCAGCGCCCCGTCCGTCAGGGGCAGCAGATAGCCCTTATCCATCATGCGCACCACGGTGCTGTTCAGCTCAACGAAGTAAAGATCTACCTCCGGGGATTGGTTCAGGATGTCCGTGTACATCTCCTGGGCCGAATATGACCATCCCTCCTGGCGGCTGACGCTGATGCCGGGGTTTTGCAAGGCGAAGTCGCTGTCCAGATTGGGGGACGCGGTGACGCCGTGAATGGTCAGCACCGTTTCGCCCGGCGTCATGGTGAAGGGGTAATAGGTCATGCTTCTTTCGAAATACAGCGCGCCCGTCAGCACGCCTTCTTCCGTGGCGATGATCTGTGGAAAAGAGGGCTGCGTGACGGGACGAAGCGCCACGGCCTTGCCGGGCTGAACGCGCCACAGCTGGCCCGCACTGAGGGCGTACAGGCAGTCCCCGGCGGGCGAGGCGCACAGCCCCTGAAACGTTGGAGCGCAAAGGTGTACAGCACCTCCAGGGGCTGCCCCTGGGGCGTATAGGTCACGATATCCATCCCTCCGCTGCCCACGCGCCCCAGTGCCGGCGCGCCCTGCCAGACGGCCGGGCCCTCCAACTGCCAGGCCTGGACGATGACCTGCACCTTGCCGTCGGGCTGGATGGCCACAAACTCATCATTGCCGGTATAGCAGTTGCGAAGAGCATAAAAGCGCCCGCCCGCGACGATGGCGCCTCCATAGTACAGCGTATCCAATTCGTTGGGATCAACGTCCATGGCCTGAACCTCCCGCAGGCCGTCCTCCTCTACCGCCAGAATGCTGCCGTAACGGAAGGAAAGATAATACAGGCATTGGCCGTCGCTGGCCAGGCGGGCGCAGTCATCATACCAGGGCAGCTCCTGCTTTTCGTGCCAGGTTTCTTCGGTGACGCCGAAGCAAACAAGGATGTCCTCATAGGGAAGGAGAAGGGTGGGGGCCCAGGTATCCGCCTCCATCCGAACCAGCCCATCCCGGCTGATGGCGTAGTACGCTCCCTGATGGTAAATGATGTCATCCAGTGTGGCAACGTCTACTGTTTGGATGGACTGCGCCTGGGCGACGCCGGACAGGAGGATGAGGGTGAGCAGGAGGGGGAGAAAGCGCGATGGATGCAGCCGTTCAATGGAAATGATGTTCACGGTCTTCACCTTCTTTTGTTAAGGACAGCTGTGTTCATTTGTTCCGGCTGTCATGGCCGTATGCTGCTGTTACCTTACTACATGGGAACGGGATTGTCAATAGATGGAATGGCATGAGCATGGGAAGCAAAAACCCCGCTTCCTGCGGGAGGAGGCGGGGGAACGATGTTGGACGCCGATAAAAGTGATGGCGTTTTGCTGCTTATCAAAGGTGCTTTTGCCAAGACGGTCATCCTGTGCCGTGCCGGTGGGCTTTACAGCACCTGCTCCACCGTGCCGCCTTCCAGCACAGCGGCCATGACCCTGCCCATGGGGCTGATGTCCCCCAGGAGGATCGCGCCGGTGAGCCGGCCCTCCACCAGGTAGTATTTCTCGTACCGGCCGTCCCGGCGGAGCTCCCTCACCTGGTAGTTAAGGCCTTTTTTGCCGCAGTCGCCCAGGGCGAACAGGGCTGTGCCCATGCCGTGGAAGATCAGCGGCCTGCTGACGGGCGCATAGGCTTCGTCGCCGCCCGCGGCGTTGACGCCCGCGATCCGGCCCATCTCCGAGGCCTCGGACCATAGGCCGTAGCTCAGCCCGCCGTATACCGCGCAGTCGCCGCAGGCATAAACGTCCGGGGCGGAAGTGCGCATATGCTCGTCCACCACGATGTTGCGGCTGACGGCGAGGCCCGCGGCTTCCGCCACCGCCGTGTTGGCTCGGATGCCCGCGGAAACGATGACCAGCTTGGCGGGAAGCACACTGCCGTCTGCCAGCGTCACCTGATCCGCCCCGATGCGCTCGGTCTTGGCGTTGTGCAGCAGCGTGATGCCCTGAGCGGCGATGGCTTCCGTGAGAAGCGCGGCGGCGTCCGCGTCGATCTGCCGGGCCATGATCTGCGGGCCCTGCTCCAGGATGGTGACGTTGACCTTGCCTTGGCGCAGCGCCCAGGCGGCTTCCAGACCCAGCACGCCGCCGCCGATGACCACGGCGTCATCTCCGGCCTTGATGAGCGACCGAACGCGCCGGGCGTCTTCCACCGTGCGGATGGTAACTACATGGGGCTGATCGCCGCCGGGAATGGGCGGCAGGAAGCAGCGGGCGCCCAGGGCGTAGATCAGCTTATCGTAAACAAAGCCCATGCCGCCCTGGCAGGCTACCAGTTTTTCCGCCGGGTCGATGGCGGTGACCGTGCAGCCGGTGACGACATAGATATCGCGCTCATCATACCAGGAGGCAGGCTCGATGGCGATGTCCTCCGGGGACGCGCCGGAAAGCAGCGTCTTGGTCAGCATAGGCCGGTTGTAGGGCAGCGCGTCCTCCGACGTCAGGATGACGATGGAGCAGGTGGCGTTGCGCTCGCGGATGGCCTTGGCCGCGTTGAAGGCTGCCGTGCCGCCGCCCAAAATCAGAAACTTCTCCGCCGTGTCGCAGCCGCCTTCAGGCGCGGACAGCTGTACGGGCTTGCATTGCTCCAGCCCCACGCCGCATACGGGACATTGACCCAGGGCAGCGTCAAAGACCTCGCCGCATACCAGACATTGAACCAGCTGCTTGCTGGATTGCTCCATTTCCGCCATCATGGTTTCCTCCTTATATAACGCCTTTGCCCGCGTGGGGCCATCAGGCTGCTGTCTATATTATACCATTTTATTGGCAGCTGAAACAAGCCGCTGGCGGTTTTTCCATTCCGATGGATATTTTTTGCCCTGGGCGGACATGCTGATGGCGAGGTGATTGCTATGATGTGGACGCAAAAGGAAGCGTCGCTCCTGAACGACCTGAAATCCCAGGAACAGATCTGCGTGGAAAAGTATGGCGAGTATGCTCAGCGCGCCAATGACCCCGAGCTGAAGAACATTTTCAGCAGCATCCGTGACAACGAGCAGCAGCATTTGCAGACCATTACGGACATGCTCAACGGGCAGATGCCGCAGCCCAAGCAAGGCCAGCAGCAACAGCAGAAGCCCTCCGACAACCCGCCGCCCCAGGGCAACGCCGTCCATTCGCCCCAGTGGCAGGAGGACAACTATCTGTGCCTGGACGCCCTGTCCACCGAAAAGCACGTCAGCAATACCTATGACGTGGCGATCTTTGAGTTCCGGGCCCCTGCCGCCAGAGACGCGCTGTACGAGATTCAGGGCGCGGAACAGCGGCACGGCGAGCAGATTTACGCCTACATGGCACAGAACGGTATGCAGGCATAACGCCCCCAGAGGGTTCGGCAAAGTGGCGCCGCCACTTTGCCGAACTTGCATGCCCCCACTGGTTGCTTGTAGCACAAGCTCCCGGCCGTTCGGTCGTGTAAAGTAGCTTTTTCTGGCGGAAAAGCGCGAAAATTGACGCGCATGTCGTCAGTTTTCGATGGATAGTCAGATTGCCCGCGGGCACTCCGACACCTCCCAAGGGGGGGGGATGAGGGGTATAGCGCCTTTGAACCGAAGAAACCGCGTGTGGACGAAGCGGACAAACCGCTTTTTCCACACGTCTTTTTTATGCGGCAGGAGCCGGACGGCGCTCCGGCGAATGATACAGGTAGCGGTTCCGCCATGGGCCGCGCCATGAAAGCAGGAAAGCAGGGAACGCTATGATCCATCGGTACGACTTTGGTACGCCGCTGACCACGGGCGCCGTTGTCCGTGAGCTGCCCGCGGAGGCAGGGAGCCTTCCGTTTTTCACCGTGGAGCGGGAAGGGGAGCGGGTAATTTTTACCCTTGACCTCCATGAGGATGATCTCATTTTCGGCTTGGGCGAGCAGCTCAAGGGCATCAACAAGCGCGGAAACTTTTTCCGCTCCTGGAACAGTGACGAGCCCTCTCACACCGAGGATAAGCGCAGCCTGTACGCCAGCCATAATCTGCTGATTTTCTATGGGCCGGGTCGGTGCTTCGGCGTTTATTTTGACGACCCAGGGGCTGTCGCCTTCGATCTGGGCTTTGACCGGATTGACCGGGCGGTGGCGACGTCGGAAAATGGCAACCTGTCCGTTTATGTCATCCAGGCGGATACGCCCACGGCTATCTGCCGGGAATTCCGGGGGCTGATTGGCCGCAGCTACCTGCCCCCCAAGTGGGCCTTAGGCTATATTCAGTCCCGCTGGGGCTACGCCTCGTCGGAGGATGCCCGGCGGGTGGTTCAGGAGCACCGCAGCCGCCATATTCCTCTGGACAATGTGTGCATGGACATTGACTACATGGAGGACTACAAAGACTTCACCTGGGACAAGGAAAAAATACCTGATCTTCAGGGCATCTGCGATGAGCTGCGCGGCGAGCATGCCCGTCTCATTCCCATCATTGACGCGGGGGTAAAGCAGGAAGCGGGCTATGAGGTGTGCGAGGAGGGCCTCGACAGGGGGTATTTCTGTCGGAAGGCGGACGGGAAGCCCTTTGTGGGCGCGGTCTGGCCGGGGCGAAGCTACTTCCCGGATTTCCTGCGCCCGGATGTTAGCGCATGGTTTGGTGAAAAGTATCATCGCCTGATGGAGGCCGGGGTAGAAGGCTTCTGGAACGACATGAACGAGCCGGCCCTGTTCTACTCGGAGGAGGGCCTGGAGGAAGCCTATGCCAAGGCGGACGCCCTGCGGGGTGAGAACCTGGGCATCCACAACGTCTTCGACCTCAAGAACGCCTTCGTCAGCGTAGGGAACAGCATGGCAGACTACCGCCGGTTCTACCACACGCTGGATGGTCAGACCATCCGCCACGATAAGGTGCATAATCTGTACGGCGCGATGATGACCAGGGCCGCGGCGGAGGGCTTCCGCCAGTTTGACCCGGACAAGCGATACCTGCTGTTCAGCCGATCCAGCTTCATTGGCGCGCATCGGTACGGCGGGGTGTGGCAGGGGGACAACTGCTCCTGGTGGAGCCATCTGCTGCTGAACCTCCGGATGATGCCCTCGCTGAACATGGCGGGCTTCCTTTACTGCGGCGCGGATCTGGGCGGCTTTGGTGACCATACCTCGGAGGAGCTGGTGCTGCGCTGGCTGCAGCTGGGCGTGTTCACCCCTCTCATGCGCAACCACACCTCCCTGCAGACCCGGGATCAGGAGATTTACCGTTTTTCCTCCTGGGAGCGGATGCGCGACGTGCTCACCGTGCGCTATGCCCTTCTGCCTTATCTGTACAGCGAGCTGGTCAAGGCGGTGCTCACAGACGGGCTGATGTTCCGCCCGCTGGCCTTTGATTTCCCGGCGGACGCCACAGCCCTGCGGGTGGAGGATCAGGTGATGCTGGGCGACGCTTGCATGATCGCCCCGGTATATGAGCAGAACGCCCGGGGCCGCCATGTCTATCTGCCGGAGGACATGCTCCTGGTGCGCTTCCGCTCCTGGTCGGATTTTGACCTGGAACCCATGAAGAAGGGTCATCAGTGGGTGGATCTTCGGCTGCACGAGTTCCCGCTGTTCATCCGCCGGGGGAAGGCCATCCCCATGGCGAAGGCGGCGGAATATGTGGACGCCATCGACGATACGAATCTGACCCTGCTGGGCTGGCTGGACGGCGACACAGACCTGACGCTTTACGACGATGACGGTGTAACCCGGGATGTGACGCTGGAGGACGGCCTGACGACCATCCGCGTTACCGTGCGGGATGGCCGGGCCAGTGCTCAGGCTGACGGCAAGCGAGTGGACGCCAGTCGGCTGATCGTTGGCTGAATGAAAGCATAGGAGAAGCCCCCGATGGCGCGAATGTGCGCTTCATCGGGGGCATTTATCTTTGGACGGGATGAGCCCTGAAGGTTTCCAAAGAGCGATTGGAGAGCACTTTGGTCACGCCGCAGCGCGAAGCCTGGCGGCGGAGTAGCAACTTTGCGCCCTTGGCAGGGCAGCGGAACTTGTTTGGTTGTACTTTCTCCGGGGAGAAAGTACCAAAGAGGATTGGGGGGCGGCTAAATTGAACAAGCACCGTAGCTGCCCCAAACCCCCCGTGGCATTGCATGTTGAGCGGAGCCATAAACAGCTACCAGCTAATACCGCCTCGCGGGGGCGGTGTTCTAACTCCATTGGAGACGGCAAGTGTGCTTCAGCGACAAGTATTTCGTCTGGCCTGGTTCGGTAGACCTGGTTGCACATGGGACTGGAACCGTTGGGGGTGTGGGAGGGTTTGCCCTTGGCAGGGCAGCGGAGCATGGTTGGTTGTACTTTCTCCTCGGAGAAAGTACCAAAGAGGATTGGGGGCGGCTAAATTGAACAAGCACCGTAGCCGCCCCCAAACCCCCCGTGGCATAGCGTGGAGTGCGTGGCTATTATCGGTTACCAGCTAATTGCGCCTCGCGGGGGCGGTGTTCTAACTCCATTGGAGACGGCAAGTGTGCTTCAGCGACAAGTATTTCGTCTGGTCTGGTTCGGTAGAGCTGGTTGCATATGGGACTGGAACCGTTGGGGGTGTGGGAGGGGGTACCCTCGGCAGGGCGGTGGCTGTCTGTTCTGGAGGGAACAGTTGCACCCTTGGCAGGGCAGAGAAGCAGGTTTGATTGTACTTTCTCCTCGGAGAAAGTAGGGATAAACAAGCTCCGCCGCCCTGCCAAGGCAAATCTTCTTTATGGAGAAAACTATAAACATCCTGAGCGTCATCCGACCGCCTCTTGCAGCCTCGCCGTCAGCCGGACAACCAGCGCGGGGTCGGCCAAGCCTTCTGCCAGCAGGTTGCGGCGTTCGTCGGGGTCGTTTTCCAGCTGAAAGAGCATCAGCGGCTGATGATCGGGATAGGAAACCACCAGCTTATAGGGGCCGGTGCGGATCATCCGCCAGGGCTGCTGGCCGATGAGGGATTCGCTGATGATGAAGTCATTGACGGGGGTGTCGCAGCGCCCCTGGACATAGGCCAGGAAGCTGTGGCCATCGCCGGTGTTACCCGCTCCGGCCAGCTCCATGGCGGTGGCGAAGATGTCGATGCCGGAGACCAGCAGCGGACTGCGGCAGTTCCGCCTTCCGCCGGGGTAACGGACAATCAGCGGGATCCCGGCGGACAATTCGTAAGGGACGCCCTTGTTGGTCAGGCCGTGGCTGCCCTGCATATCGCCGTGATCGGAGGTGAAGACGATCATGGTGTCGTCGTACAGCCCACGCGTCTTCAGCGCCTGCAGGATGCAGCCCACGCCATGATCTACCTGGGAGACCATGGCGGCGTACAGGCGCTTGTATTCCGCCATTCGGCCGCCGTAGCGCCGGAAGTCCGGGCACAGGGCGCGATCCTCGGGGCTTCGCGGATTGAAGGTGGGGGTGTACGGCTCCACCGCCGCGGCTTCGTCATCCACCGGGAAGGAGATGTCCTGGTAAAGGGCTTCGTATGCCGGGGAGGGCTGCTCGGGATAATGCGGCGCCTGATAGCCCACCACCATGCAGAAGGGCCTGCTGTCCCCGGCCATGGTGTCCAGCATGTCCAGGGCCAGGCGGGTGGTGACTTCGGTGCGATGCTCCTGATAGCGATGGGGAGCGTTGTCCTCGTCATAGAAGATCACCTGATTGCGGTAGGGTTCGGCGGGGTCGAAGCCGTTGTACATCTGGTAGCCATTGAAGCGCTCGAAGCCGCCGCGGATGGCCTGGGGAATGGGGTCGTTGCCTTTCCCGCCCAGGTGCCATTTGCCCACGAAGCCAGTCTGCCAGCCCTGAGCCCGCAGCTGCCCGGCCAGGGTGGGTACGCCATCGGGAAGCGGCAGGTTGTTGGCCTTCAGGCCGTTGTGGCTGGTCATCAGCCCCGTCATCAGGCATCCTCGGAAAGGGCCGCACAGCGGATTGTTGCTGTAAGCATTGGTGAACAGCACGCCGTCGTCCGCCAGGGCGTTGAGATGGGGCGTTTGATAAAGGGGATCAACCCGGCCCAGGGCTTTCTTGTGCTGCTGATCGGTGAAGATCATGAGCAGGTTCATACGGTATCGCCTCGCTTTTCGTGGGTGGTGCGGTGCCCGGACTCCTGCAAGCCTTTAGGAACGACCGTCAGGGATCGCTGCGCTTCCTGACGGCTGCACAATAATTGGCTTGCTGCGTATGACAGCGAAGAAAAAGGGGGCAGGGAAATCCTGTTCCCTGCCCCTGCGTTTGAATGATTTACTTCAGGGAAGCGGTGAAGCCAGCGTAGGCGTCGCGGTAGATCTGGATATACTCCTCAATGCCCAGGTTCTTCAGCTCGGCGAAGTAGGCGTCCAGCTCTTCCAGGGGACGGGTGCCCACGATGAACTTGGCGGTCTCGGCGGTCACATGGTCGTTGATGACGGTGCTCAGATCGGCCACGCGCTGGTTCTGCTCGGCGGTCAGGTACACGCCGGGAATGCGGACGGTGGTCAGGTAGTCCAGCAGCGCCTCGGACTGGATGGTACGCCAGTGGCCGTCGTTGTTGTCATCCACGATGACGTCCATCACGGTGGAAGGCACGGTGGCGCCGGTCAGCTTGTCGGTGATGGTGCGGACGTCGCCGTTGTAGGGCAGGCCGGCCATCCTGTAGATTTCCTCGTTGTACAGATCATAGCGGCCGGGAGCGCTGGAGTAGGACTTGATGAACTGATAGGTGTACTCGGAAATGTCGGTGTACTCGCCGTTCACGACCTTGTCCGTGGTGATCTTGCCGTTCTCGTCGAAGAACCAGCCGTCCACGTTGTACAGGGGCTTGTCGCCGCCCTTCATGGGGCCGTAGAAATACAGGGTCGAGCCTTCCGCGGAATACATGTAGTCCACAATGCGGGCCACGACTTCAGGATACTTGGTGTTGGAGGAGGCATAGCACATGCCGGTGTTGAAGGTGTTGTTCATGCTGGCCACGGCCACGTCGTTATAGGCGCTGGTCATGGGGGACAGAGCGCCCCAGGCCGGCCAGGCGTCGCCAAGGGAGGCGATGGTGGAATCACCGAACACGCCGCACACATTGGAGGCGATCAGGCCCCGAGCCGTGGTCTGATCCATGGTGAAGTAGTCGGGGGAGATGAGGCCCTCGTCGTAGAGCGTCTTGTAGAACTTGATGAACTCGCGGGCTTCCTCGGTGTAGCAGGGCAGGACGATCTCGTTATTCTTGATCTCCCAGGCTGTGCCCCACTGGTTGGTGTTGCGGCCATAGAAGCCCAGGGCGTTCCAGACAAATTCCTTATCCTTGTTCTGGTTGCCGATCAGGGGGATCATCTGGTCGCCCAGTCCGGCGGGGTCCTTTTCCTTGAAGGTGCGCAGCACGTTCAGGAACTCGTCCAGGGTGGCGGGCTTCTCCAGGCCGCAGGCCTTCAGCCACTCCTCGTTAATGTACATGCGGATGGCCGCGGAGAAGGAACCGGTGTTGGCATGATAGCGGGAGCCGGTGATCTCGGGCAGGGCATAGATGTTGCCGTCGGGGGCCGTGGCGGCGATGAAGGCGTCCGGGTATTCCTCCATGGCCTTGCAGGCATTGGGCATCAGCTCAGGGGTGAGCAGATCGTTCCAAACCAGCAGCATTTTTTCTTCCACGCCGTAAGTCATCACGTCGTTGTTGCTCAGGCTGATGCCCCACACCAGGTCGGGCACCTCGTCGGCGGCAAACATCAGGCTGATGCGTTCTTGGGTTTCCAGGGTCTGCTCCAGCTCCAGTTCGACGTCCATGGCCTCGGCCAGCCACTGGAAGAACCAGACATCCTCAATGTCGTTGGTGGCGGTGGAATTGCGGGTGGTCAGGATGCTGATGGACACATCCTTGCCGTCCTTGACGGCGGGGTACATGCTGTCGGTGTTGACGTAGTCCGGAATCTCGGCCAGCGCGGCGGCAGAGGTCAGGAGCATCGCCAGGGACAGTACCAGGGCAAGCAGTTTCTTCATGGTTTTCCCTCCTTGTTGATTTGAACGCCATCGGGTGGCGATTCAGCCTTTGACGGAGCCGATCATAACGCCCTTCACGAAATACTTCTGGATGAAGGGGTACAGGATCAGCATGGGGATGCTGGCAACCATAACCAGCGCGTACTTCATGGTGACCACCAGGTTCGCGCGGGTGACGGCGTTGGCCAGCAGGTTGGGGTCGGTGGAGGCGATGGCGTCGTCCAGCGCGGCCTGATTCATGATGAGGATGCGGCGGAGCACCAGCGCCAGGGGCTGCCACTTGGTTTTGGTCAGGTAAATCAGCGCGGTAAAGTACCCGTTCCAGTGGCCCACGGCATAGTACAGGCACATAACCGCGATGATGGGCATCGACAGGGGCAGGGCTACCTTGAAGAACAGCCCGATCTCGCTGCTGCCGTCAATGCGGCCCGCCTCATAGAGGCTGTCGGGGATGCTGTTCTCAAAGTAGGTGCGGGTGACGATCATGTTGTAGACGCTCAGGCCGCCGGAGATAATCATGATGAGCGGGTTGTTCACCAGCCCCAGGGACTTGTTGAGCAGGTAGGTGGGGATCATGCCGCCGCCGAAGTACATGGTAATCAGGAAGAACCAGGTCAGCACACCGTGGCCCAGCATTCGCTTCTTGCTCATGGCGTAAGCGGCGGGGATGGTCAGGAACAGGTTGAAGGCCGTGCCGCCCACCGTGTACTGGATGGTGTTCCAATACCCCTGCCAGACCTGCCGGTTCTCGAACACGGCCTGGTAGGCCGTCAGCTGGAAGCCAACGGGGAGCAGCCCCACCCGTCCCGTGGCGACGGCGTTGTAATCCGAGAAGGAGGCGATGATGGCGTAGTAGATGGGATACAGGCAGATGAATGTGACCAGCAGCAGCAGCAGGGTGTTCACCGCGTCAAAGAGGGAAACCCGGATACGCCGCCGCTTCACAGGCTGGGTGGATAGCTGATTGGTCATAGCGCGGGTGCCTCCTTTCAAAACAGACCCGTGTCGGTCGCTTTCTTGACGATTTTGTTGGCCAGCAGCAGCACCAGGATGTTGGCCAGGTTATTGAACAGGCCGATGGCGGTGGAATAGCTGTACTGGCCGTCCACCAGGCCGATGTTGTACACATAGGTGGAGATCACCTGGGAAGCATCCAGGTTCAGGTCGTTTTGCAGAAGGAAGATCTTCGTGTGTCCCACGGACAGTAGGCCGCCGGTACGCATGATAAAGGTAATGGCGATGGTGGGCAGGATGCCGGGGATGTTGACGTGGCGGATGATCTGCAGGCGGTTGGCGCCGTCGATCTTCGCGGCCTCCACGATTTCCGGGGAGATGGAGGCCAGGGCGGAAATGTAGAGAATGGAATCCCAGCCCAGGTTCTGCCACACGCCTGACCAGACATAAATGCTGGGGAAGCTGGCAGGATCGGTCATGAAGGCGATCCGTTCGCCGCCCAAGGCCGCGATCAGGTTGTTGATGGGGCCGTTGGCCCGGTCGAGCATCATCCATACCAGGGAACAGACCACTACCTCCGACATGAAGTGAGGGGCGTAGGTAATCATCTGCATGGACTTTTTCAGCTTGACCTGGTAGACCTCGTTGAGCATCAGGGCGAACAGGATGGCGCAGGGAAAGGTCGCCAGGGAATACAGGGTGATGGTCAGCGTATTGCGGAGCATCTTCAAAAAGTTGGGATAGTTGAAAAAGCGGATGAAATGCTCCAGCCCCACCCACGCGCTACCCGTGATGCCCTGCCGAGGACGGTAGTTGCGGAAGGCGATTTGCAGGCCGTACATCGGGCCGTAGGCGAAGATGCAGACATAAACAAACGCGGGCAGCAGCAGCAGCCACCATTGCCAGCTTTCCTTCAGCCGCCTCAGGAGTATTCGTTTTGTCCGATTTGTTTGACCAAGCTGCATGCGGCCAACCTCCCCTTTGCTGTGTGAAAACGGACGCGGTGAAGCGCTGTGCCTCGCCGCGTCCGTTGCTTCGTGTTTGATTATAGTCATGAAATGCAATGAATTTCAATACCCGAAAACTCGATAAAGATGCCTGTTTGTCTGATTTCATACCAAATACAACATGAATCAGGCGGGCTGACGATACTGTGCGGGAGTGCATCCATATTTTTCCTTGAATTTGCGAATGAAGTTGGAGGCCTTGCGATACCCCACCTGCAGGCTCACGTCGTTGACGGTCAGATCGGGGCGTTCGCGCAGCAGCTGGCGCGCCTGATCCAGCCGCAGCTCGGTGAGGTACTCCATGAAGGCCGTGCCGGTCACTTTTTTAATCATCATGCTGATGTAGTCGTTGCTCAGGCCGAATTGATCCGCGATGCGGCTCAGGTCAAAGTCCGGGTCGAAGGCGTTCTCCTGGACGTACTCGACAATGGCCTGAGCGATGCCGTCGGCACGGCTCAGATGCTCCTCCGGCTCATGATAGAAGGTGTCACGCACCAGGTCGCAGGTATCCTTCAGCAGCAGAGGCAGGCTGGGCAGCAGCGTCAGCATACTGACCCGCTGGCGGTCAAGCACCACATGGCGCTCTCCAGCCAAGACGCCAAGCTCCGTCATCAGCCGGGCCGCGATGCTGGCGATGAGCGTCCGGGATGCCTCGGTATCCTGGATTTGCCGGGTCAGCTGATCGCACAGCTGCCGCATGCCCTCGTCGTCGCCGCGTTCGGCCGCCGTCACCAGCTGGATGGCGAAGGTATGCATATCCGTCAGGTTTTCGCTTTGCCATTTCAGGGTGCGCAGGTGAGCTGTCATGGCTTCCATGTAGGAAATGGACAGCCGCTGCGGGGTATCGTAGGCTTTGCCGGGGCTGCATACGGCGTCCCAAGCCTGCGCCAGCCGCTGAAGCTGCCGTTGGCCAGCCTCGCCGTCTTCCGCCGTGCTGAAGCCGTTGATGACGGCGATGACGTGATCCTCCGGGATGTGGACGGCCAGGAAGCCGGCGTGCCTGTCCGTGAGACGCTCGATGGCCGCGACGCGGGAGCGTGCCTCGTCCTCCTCCAGCTCGGCGGCCGCGATGACCTGGACACAATAGCGATGCCAGTGGAAGTCCAGCTGCAGGAAGCCCCAGCGCTTCATCAGCCCCTCGCTGTAATAGCCTCGAAGCATGGTCAGCAATGTTCTGCTTCGCAGCTGACGCATGGAGTTGCCATTTTCCCGTTCCATCCGGCTGACCAGTTCTTCCAGCTGAACAAACTCGTTTTTGAAGCGCTCGCCTGGCGGGGTGTGCTGGTTGATCAGGTTTCGAAGCGGTTTGGCGATAACCCGGGTCAGCAGGACGGAAACGACCGCCACCAGCGCCAGGCACAGCGCGAAGCCGGCAAAGACCCAGCCGGGCAGGGCCGAATTCAGCAGCGCCCATTTGTCATCGGGTACACTGGCGGTTAGATCAAGCAGTCGCTCCGCGGCATGTACGGTTATCAGCCGACCGCCCTGCTCCGGGGACAGTCCGCCCACCTGGGACAGTGGCTGGATCAGCCCGTCCTGGAAGCGATTGAGCGCAATGCCGACCATGGTCAGCGCGAACTGATCAGGCAGGTTAGCCGCCATCTGGCGCATCCGCGCCAGCGCCTGCTTGACGGGGATAACAAAGGTCATGACGGCGCGGCTGTCGGGCAGCTGCGCTTCCAGAAAGCGTATAGGAAAGATCAGCAGCGCGTGTTCCCCAACGATCAGGCATTCACGCTCCCTCGCGCTGACAATGTGCTGGTACAGGCTGGCGCTTTCCTCGGCCTTCAGGCCAAAGAATGTCTGGCAATAAAAGGGAAAATAGGAGGTTTGCCCGTCGGAGGTAAAGGCCTTCTGCGGGAGGGGATAAAGGTCGGGATAAATGAGAAAATATCGGTTCAGCAAGGGCGAAAAGTTTTTGAAGTACACAAAGTCCTTCAGCAGTTCAATATCCCGGTAAGCGTCCATACGGACGATATTGGGCTGATAGTAGGATGTGACCTGGATTTTGTGAACAATATCCGTCAGCACCTCATACTGATTTTCCAGGTCATCGGCAGCTGACTGCATCCCGGCTTCCATGTTTTGGAGCTCGTAGGACTCAAAACGATCCGCCGCGAAGTTCAGCAGGATGTAGGATAGGATGGCGGCCAGCGTAGCGATGACCATAAAGAGCAGCATCGCGTAACGGCTCATGATGCTGGTGGAACGCAGCTTCTTGTGCATTGGGCAAAACTCCCTCATTCATTTATCCGGCACATCCTCGGTTGGCGGACGCACGGTAAGGCTTCTTGGGCTGTTTGTCCGCTTTCCGGCGCTTACACGGCGGCTGAAGGGCGGAATACGCGTCGGCATTCCGCCTTGGAGCGCGAAAAGGGACCATGATTTTTGCGCGCCGGAAGGGTTTGGCCGCCGCGCGCAGAACACAATCACAGGAAGGAGCGTGATGGCTGTGCCGCCAATTACCGTAATGGTCAAGCCTGTTTCCAGTCTTTGCAACATGCGCTGCGGCTACTGTTTCTATGCCGACGAGGCCGCCCGCCGCGCCGCGCCCTGCCATCCGCCGATGGATTTTGCCACCCTGGCATGCGTGATCCGCCGGGTGATGATTTTCGCGGATGAGCAGGTCACCTTTGTGTTTCAGGGGGGTGAACCTACCTTGGCGGGGGCCGGATTCTACCGGGAGGCGATCCGGCTGCAGCAACAGTACAACAGCCGGGGGCTGGTCATCCAGAACATTGTGCAGACCAACGGACTGGCCCTGTCGGAGGAGCTGATCGACCTGTTTGCCCGGCACCGGTTCTTGCTGGGCATTTCGCTGGACGGAAGCGCCGTCACCCACGACGCCTGCCGCGTGGACGCGCAGCACCAGGGCACCTACGGCCGGGTGATGGATACCATTCGGCGGCTGAAGGCCAGGGGCGTCAGCTACAACATCCTTTGCGTGCTGACGAACGAGGCCGCCCTGCGTGCCGATGAAGTGCTGGACGCCCTGGCGGAGCACCGCTACCTGCAGTTCATTCCGTGCCTGGACGGTCTGGACGGCGCGGCGGGGACATACAGCCTGACGGAGGAAGCGTACAGCGGCTTCCTTGACCGGGCATTTGAGCGATACGAACGGGCTTTCCTGGCGGGCAACCCCATCAGCATCCGCCTTTTCGACAACCTGCTGGACATGCTGTGCGGCCGCGGGCCGGAAAGCTGCGCCATGACGGGGCGTTGCAGCCTGTCCATGGTGGTGGAAAGCGACGGCACGGTCTATCCCTGCGATTTTTACGCCCTGGACGAATGGGCCCTGGGTAAGCTGACGGAATCGCCGCTGCGGCCCATGCTGCGGGGAGCGCGGGCGGAAGCTTTTGTACAGCGCTCCCTGGCGACGCCGGAGGAATGCCGTGCCTGCTCCTGGTACGCGCTGTGCCGGAACGGCTGTTATCGGGAGCGGGACGCCGACACGGGGCGATACCGCTGGTGCGGCGCCATGAAGACCTTCTTCCAGCGTCATGAAAAGCGATTGACGGCGCTGGCGCGGCTGGTTGCTGCTTCCTATTATACACAGGGCGGCGCGAATTGACAAGCGGCTGCGGCGCGGCGTCAGCGCCGGGCAAAGCGAAAACCCCCGTCTTCAGCATGGGCTGAGGGCGGGGGTTTGGCGAATCAGCATTCAATTTTCAGGAAAAAACCGTTGCTGCTGTGGAAATCCACCAGAGGAAGCTGACGCTGTTGGAGCAGAGCGCCGCTTTGGCGCAGGGTCTTCGCCAAGGCCGAGGCCTGGGGCCGGATGAGCAGAGGCATGGGGACTTCCTCCTCTGTCCGGCTGCTGACGGCGCCGGAGAGCAGCCGGACGCCAAAGCTGCTGCACAGAAGGCGCATGGGGACGCGTCGGCAGTGGTGGCTTCCACCAGCTTGCCCAGAACGCCCTGCTCCACCAGCGCGATGATCTGCTCCGGATCAATGGATTGGAAGGGATTGTGCCCGTTATTGTCCTCCGTCTTCATTGAGAGCATATCCGGGCGCCCCGCCTTCTCAACGATGATGTTGGTGAGCAAACCGGCGCGAAGGAGCGCGAAGGGCAGACTGACCTGAATTTTGTCGCCGTTGCTGCCGAAAATGCGCAGGCGAAGAATGAGTTTATCCGCGGCTTTGCGGGTTTCCTACGGGATCAGGCGGGTTTCGGGCTGGGCTTCGCCCTTGAGCAGCGAGTCCGTGGTCACCTGCAGCTGATCCGCCAGAGCGGGCAGCAGCATGATGTCGGGGCAGGAAACGTTGGTTTCCTACTTGAAACGGCCTGGGCGGAGATTCCCAGCCGCTCCGCCAACTGATCCTGGGTCAGTCCGCGCTGACGGCGCAGGCTGGCGATGCGCTGGCCAAGGGTTTGATACGCGGTCATATCCATGACCTCCTTTCGTTGATGGCGACAGTATACCACTGCCCCTCCCTGCGCGGAAGCGACCAGGCGTCGAGTCGGGTGCGCAAAATTCAACCAACCGTCGGCTTTTCCCTCGACCATTGGTTGCGCAGCTTTGCTTATGCCTCCATCATCCGAATGGCCCGCACGTCCGCCTCGCTGACGGTCATGTACAGGGTGCGCTGATTGGTATAGATCACCTTGCCGGGGGCCGCGCCGCCAGGCTTTTTCACATACCGGCGCAGGGTATAGTCAATGGGCACGGAGGAGGAGCGCTGGCCCTTGGAGTACCATGCGGCCAGGATCGCGGCCTCCAGAAGCGTCTGTTCCGGCAGGGGATGCTCGGCGTCGCCTTCATAGCGGATGATGACGTGGCTGCCGGGCATATCCTTGGCGTGGAGCCAGGTTTCCCCGGGACGGGCGGAGCCGGTGAGCCGATCATTCTGGGCGGCGTTTTTCCCCACCAGTATGTCAATGCCGTCGGAGGACTGGTATCGGTAGGGCTTGCTCTGGGGCAGGGCTCGCTGCTGACGGCGGTTGGTTACGCGCTTCATATAGCCGGTGCGGGCCAGCTCCTCGCGGATTTCCTCCAGTTCGCTTTCCCCCACGCATTTGCCCACGTCCAGCAGGATGCCTTCCAGATAGTCCAGCTCGGCCAGGGTCTTCTCCCGCTGAAGGGCGGCGGTCTCCCGGGCGGAACGGGCCTTCTGGTAGCGCTTAAAGTACCGCTGGGCATTCTGCACCGGGGTCAGCTGAATATCCAGCGCCACGGTGATGGCGCCGCCGTTCTCATCGTAAAAATTGGGCAGGGTGACGCTGGTCATGCCCTTTTTCAATTGCCACAGATTGGCGTTGATGATCTCGCCCGTCAGGCGGTATTCCTCCATCCGGGCGGCGGAAGCCAGCTCCTCCTCCTGGAGGGCCAGCTTCTTTTCGCAGCGCTCGATATGCCCCTTGAGTAGCCGAAGCATCGAGGCGCTCTTCTGAGCGAGGCGGTCCTGCTGATCCCGGGCGCCGAAGTACCTTTCCAGCGCCTGGCTGACGGTGGGATAGTCCTGCTGGCGGGTCATATCCCGGCTGAGGTAGGGGAAGGCAAAAACATCCTCAGCGTCGCCGCTTTCGCTGAGCAGCACTCGGGGCGAGGTCATTTCCGGCAGACGGCGCATAAGATCGGCCAGGCGGAGGGCGGCTTCGCCCAGGTCTTGGGCGCGATCCTCGCCCGGGGCCAGAACGCGGAAGGCCAGCTCCCGGGCCGCGGGATTCGACAGGCCGGAGACGCAGGCGGCCAGGGCCTTGTGCAGGGGAACGTCGCCCTGAGCGGCCAGGCGAGCAGCCAGCGCTTGTGCCGTAAGCTGGAGGGGATCGAGCTTGTCCTGGGCGGGGGGCGGCAGATAGGGCAGCCCTGGCTGAATTTGGCGAACACGGCTCATATCGGCGCTGACGTGGCGGGCGGCTTCCAGGATGCGGTTCTGGCCGTCCACCAGCATCAGGTTGGAGTGACGGCCCATGATCTCCAGAATCAGCCGACGCAGCACATGATCCCCCAGCTCGTCCACGGTATCAATGTCGATGTACACCACCCGGTCGCCGCCGATCTGCCGGATGGACTGCAGCCGGCCGCCCAGCAGCTGCTTGCGCAGCAGCATACAGAAGGTAGGTGGCTCCAGCGGGTTAGGAAAGGTTGAGACGGTCAAATGGCAGCGGGCGTTGTTGGGGGACGCGCACAGCAGGAGGCGCTTGTTTTCACTTCCCGCGCGGATCAGCAGGATCAGGGTGTCCTTTTCCGGCTGGGTGATTTTATCGATGCGGCCGCCGACCAGGGCCGCGTGGAGTTCCCGGGCGGCAAAGCCGATGGTCAGTCCGTCCATGGGCATGGCACATTCCACCTTTATCGTTCATTCCATCCTATTATAAACGATGCGGGCGAAAATGCCAAGCCTGTCATAGCCATCGGCAGCGGCTCATACAATCCAACAAACCCATGGATGATGAGGAGGCCGAAAGCGGTGAAGCTGAAATGGAAGCGTGCGGACATGGAACGGGTTCTGATCGTATGCGCGGCTGCCCTGGTGGTGGCGCTGGCTCTTCGGGGCGGGTCGCCAGCCACGGAGATGGTGTATGAGGAGCCGCCGCTGACGGCGCGGGAGACGGTGTCGGACACCATTGACCCTGGGGTGGAGACACAGTCCACCGTCTGCTGGTATCGTGACGGGGACGGCTACCTGGTGCCTGTCACCCGGCAGATTCCCAAGCAGGACGGCGTGGCCAAGGCCACCCTGTCGCTGATGGTGAAGTCCAGCGAGAATGATCTTTCCGCGGCGCGGATGGGGCTGACCAACGTGATTCCGGAAGGTACTACCTTTGACCTGGACATCAGCGGCGGAAACGCCCGGGTGGACATGAGCAAGGAGGCGCTGAACTGTTCCTCGGCGGAGGAAGAACTGCTGATGGTACAGGCGACGGCGGCGACGCTGTGCGGCTTCGACAGCGTAAAGGAGGTCACCTTCCTTTTCGATGGGCAGAAGCGCAGCCAGCTGACCCATGGTACGGATGTTTCCGGCGTCTTCAGTGAAAACAGCGTCAATGTGGAAAGCGTGGCGACCATGGCGGCGGCCAGCACTTACGCCGACCAGGTGCAGCTGTACTTCCCCTCGGGCAGCGGCAGGCTGCTGGTGCCGGTGACGCGCACTGTGTTCTCGCCCGCCGACCTGCCTACCGCCATTCTGGAATTGGCCAAGGGCCCGCAAAGCGACAGCGGCCTGGAATCCCCCCTGCCCCGGGACTGCGGCGTGCGCTCGGTCAAGATCGACAACGGCACCGCCACCATCGACTTCACCAAGGAGTTCATGACCGTGACCCAGCAGACGGACGGCGGTCAGCAGGCCATCCGCGCCGTGCTGTTTACCGCCAGTCAGTTCCCCGGCGTGAAAAAGGTATCGCTGCTGGTGGACGGTCAGCCCTTCCAGCCTGATCCTGTCACCACCGAGACTTTCCTCAACGACGCCCAGGAGGTCATGACGCAGTATCCCGGCGTGGTGGAGATCGATTGACAAAAGGCCGGAAGCCAATCGCCAAAACAATTGGCATTCCGACCTGAAGATGCTAAACTGATAGTAGCGGATGACTGATATGCTGGTCTTAAGTCAGCGCTGAAGATTTACCGCTTGCAATTGCGGCAACAATTGCAAGCGGATTCTTTTTTATCCTCGGCGTTGATAAGGCTGTCCCGTGATCGTCATAGCGGCGATCTCCAGCTGCTTTTATCGTGCCATACGGCAGCCTTCTTGGGCCATCCGCCAAGGGCGCCCATGCGAGGTCCGTGCCGCCGGAGCATACCGTGACTTTTTCTGTCAACCTTGTATGGTGTGTCTTGCAAATTCTTCCGCGATATGGTACAATGCACCCAACGGCCATGAGGGGCCCGGACAGTCCGGCAAGCCATGCAGCGAGCGCGCGGCGGTGGAAGGCGCGCGGCGGCGGATGCGTCCATCCCAGCCCGGAGCCGCGGCCAATCACCGCCGGTTCGTCCCCGTGACAGGACGTGTGAAAGTGGCGGTGTTCGGCCTGGGCCGACGCCGCAAGCCGGGTGGTACCGCGAAGCTATGCCTTCGTCCCTGCAAGACAACGCAGCGGCGAAGGCTTTTTTACACCCTTCGCCCGATCATCAAGGAGGTCTGTGACCATGGCTAAGCAAAATAAGCAGGAATTTGTCACCCACATCACCCCCCGCAGCGAGGACTTCTCCCAGTGGTATACCGACGTTATCCTTCAGACGGAGCTGTGCGATTACGCGCCGGTGCGCGGCTGCATGATTATCCGCCCCTATGGCTATGCCATCTGGGAGCGCATTCAGGAGGAGATGGACGCCCGCTTCAAGGCGACGGGCCATCAGAATGTTTACTTCCCCATGCTGATCCCCGAGAGCCTGCTGCTCAAGGAAGCGGAGCATGTGGAGGGCTTTGCCCCCGAGGTGGCCTGGGTGACCCAGGGCGGCACGGAAAAGCTTCAGGAGCGCCTGGCCGTCCGCCCCACCAGCGAGACCATTTTCTGCACCATGTACGCCAAGTGGGTGCAGACCTGGCGCGATCTGCCGCTGAAGTATAACCAGTGGTGCTCCGTGATGCGCTGGGAGAAGGCCACCCGTCCCTTCCTGCGTACCAGCGAGTTCCTGTGGCAGGAGGGCCACACCATCCACGCCACGCCCGAGGAAGCTCAGGAGGAGACCCTCACCATGCTGGACGTTTACCGCGAGGTAGCGGAAAGCGTGATGGCGCTGCCCGTCTATGTGGGCCAGAAGAGCGAGAAGGAGAAGTTCGCCGGCGCTCGGGCCACCTATTCCATGGAAGCCATGATGCAGGACGGCAAGGCCCTGCAGGCGGGCACCAGCCATAACTTCGGCACCAATTTTGCCGAGGCCTACAACATCCAGTACCAGAACAAGGAAGGCAAGCTGACCTACGTCCACGAGACCAGCTGGGGCGTGTCCACCCGTCTGATCGGCGCCATCATCATGACCCATGGCGACGAGCGCGGCCTGCGTCTGCCCCCGCGTATCGCGCCCATCCAGGCGGTGATCCTGCCCATCGCAGCCCATAAGCCCGGTGTTACCGAGGCCTGCGAGAAGCTGGAGCAGCAGCTGAAGGCCGCCGGCTTCCGCGTAAAGCTGGATGACCGCGACACGGTGTCCGCTGGCTTCAAGTTCAATGATTGGGAGCTCAAGGGTGTGCCCGTCCGCCTGGAGGTTGGCCCCCGCGACCTGGAAAACGGCGTTGTGACCGTCTTCCGCCGGGATACCTGCGAGAAGACCACCCTGGCCCTGGACGGTATCGTCGATGAGATGCAGGCGCTGCTGGACAACATCCAGCAGGGGCTGTTTGAGCAGGCGAAGGCCTTCCGCGATGAGCATACCCAGACCGTTCATTCCCTGGAGGAGCTGGGCCAGGCGGTTCAAAGCGGCTTTGCCAAGGCCATGTGGTGCGGCGAGCGCGCCTGTGAGGATAAGATCAAGGAGGACTTCAACGCTTCCTCCCGGAACATGCCCTTTGACCAGGAGGCTCAGTGGTTTGGCGATACCTGCGTTTGCTGCGGCAAGCCCGCCAGGAAGGTCATGTACTTTGCTAAAGCCTATTGATACAAAGGTATCATGGATTTCCTGCCATCCTCTGAAACGTAAACAACAAAACCGCTGTGGATTTGATGCCGCAGCGGTTTTGCTTTACTGGGATGGTGATAGGATATTTAGATTCCTTAAAGGTGATGGAATCGACCGTCAGAGACGCTTCGCTCCCTGATTACGTTGGGGGGGACGCTTGGGGGCCTTGCCCCCAAGCCCCGCCTGAGGGCCATCGGCCCGCAGACGCCCATTTTCGCTGCGCGAGCTACTTAATAGTTTTCCATCAACATCATGGTAACGATCCGGTCAAACTCGCGGATGAACTGCTCGGCGCTCATCTGGCCATCCAGATAACGCTTGGTGATGCTCTGAATGTCCTCGCTCTCGCTGAAAACATTGGTGGTCATTACCGTCAGGTGAGGCGCGATGGCGCGATAGTCCGCAATGTCCTCCTCGCTGATGGCGAAGCGCCGCTCTTCGATGTTTTCAAGCTCAAGGTTCAGCCATTCCAACTGATCCTTGTAGTTTTCCTTGGATTCCTCGGGGGCGCTTTCCAGGGCGCGCTGCACACTGGCAATCATATCCTCAATGGATTTCTTGCTCTCCTGATAATATTCCGACTCCAAAGTTGTGTTTTCTTCCGGCATCAGGGCGACTTTTTCAGCCTGATGCCTGTTCTGCGCCAGGAACTCCAGGTAGGTTATGGCCAGATCCTTATTGGGGCTGTTGGGATTGACAATCAGCAGGCTCATATTCAGGGGCACATAGGGCTCGTCGTCATCCACGAGGGAAAGCAGCAGGGGCGTGCCATCCCATGCGCTGTGGCCATAGCGTTCGGGCATCAGGTTGGTATAGGTGGAGAACATCGCGCCGGGCTCGCCGTCATCATTGAAGGGGCCGCTGTAAGTGTAGCTGCCGTTGGCGTCGGGCTTCATGCTCATGTCATCCAGAATAGGCTTCAGCTGCTCCAGACGGGTCAGCAGCGCCCGCACGGTGGGGGTGTTGAAGGTCACCTGCTCGCCCTTGGCGTCACAGGCCACCACCTGGTATTCTAGGATCATGGAGAAAAGCTGCTCATAGAGGCTGTAAGCGTCAGAGAACAGATGGATGTCCGGATACTCCTCGGCGTAGTCGTTATGCCACATTTCCGCGAAGTCCATCAGCCCCATCAGGGATTTGGGCAGATCCTCCTCCGTCAGACCGACCTTTTCCAGCGCGGCGGGATAATAGCCGAAGGTGCTGGAAGAGATATTGTTGGGATAGGCGATCAGCTTGTCGTTCTGATACAGGGATTGAATCATGTGCGGATAGACGCTGCTCATGAACTGAGCCAGCACGTCGCTGCCGGAAAGGTCGGCCAAATAGCCCTTCCCCCGCAGGGCGGGGAAAATGGGGCTGGAGGCGCTCAGGTACAGGACGTCAGCGGAGTCGTCCCCGGAGACCATGAACTGGCTCATTTCCTCCGCGCTGTTGAACCAGGCGTCCACCGACTCAATGGCAATTTCGGGATGGGCCTTGCAGAAGGCGTTGATGAGTTCGTATTCCACCGCGCCGCTGGCCAGCCGCAGCTTGCGGTTAGGCAGCAGGCTGGGGTCCACGGAGCAGGAGACAAAATGATCGTCATTATTACTGTATGTGCCAATGTAGAAGAAGCCGTTCATCACAGCGGAGCCTGTGTTGTTGCTGTAGCTGCCGTTGGGAGGCAGGTAGGCGCACAGCACGCCGGCGGACGTAACGTCATCATAGCGGTAGAGCTTGTTGTCATCCACCAGATAGAGGCAGCCTGCCGTCGCGTCCAGGGTGAGAGCGCCCACGTTGGGGCTGAGCAGGGAGCCGTGATGCGTTATCTCGCCGCTGACAGGATCGATGCTGACCAGGTTGGGCTTGATGACGTCCTCCTCCCGATAGGCGTCCTCCTGCTTCCAGTAAATGCCCGCCAGCTTGCCTTTGCCGTCAGGGCTGACCGCCTGGACGTAGTCCTGGAAGACCCGGGATACCGAGCCGTCCACCAGGGAGACCTTCAGCAGGATGTTGTTGCCGTAATCATTGCCCGTCCTGCCGCCATAGTTCATATAGAGCATGTACAGGCTGTCATTGTCCATGAACATGCTGGAGAAGTTGGGCCAATCATCATCCAATCCCAGCGGAATGTTTTCCAGCACGGTTTCCACATCCGCCGCTTCTTCGGTTTCGGTCAGACGGTACAGGGTGAGCGAGGAGGTTGGCTCCTCGTCGGCCCAGGTGTTGGTTTGGGCCACCAGATAAAGCGCGCCGTCGTGGGCAAAAATACTGGACAGGTTGTTGAGCTTTTCGGTGCCCAGCAGCATCTTCCAGCCGTTTTCCACCTGGACGTACAGCCCGTCCCAGCAGCCGGCATAGAGCCGGTCGTTGATGGTGGCCATCCCCTGGGGCGGATTGTTCAGCTTCTCGATAACCTGACCCACCTTGCTGATGTCCAGGTCGTCCGCGTCATCAGGTCCGCCAATGGAGTAGGACAGGCTCGTGCCGCCTCCGCCGATGACGACGGCGCCTGCCAGCGCGCCCGCGGGCAGGCAGCCCAGGAGCAGGGTCAGGCCAAGCAGCATGGCCAGGATACGTTTTTTCATAGGTTCAGCCTCCTTGTTGCACGTTCGTTCATAAAAAAGGGTTCATCCATTAGACGCATGAGGGGCGGCTTATGTTTCAGCCTACGGAAGAAAAGGCTAATTCCGGCTCTATGCTGAAGGTGATCTGAGGCAGGGCGCGCTGCAGCGACGCCACAAAGGCGCCGGCGCCGTCCCGGCCTTCGCCCAGGAGAATACGGGTGACGCCGCGCTCCTGGGCAAAGGCGCAGATGGCCTTGTGAGCGTCCGGGGCGTGGAGCATGGTCATTTCCGCGCCAACCTCATGGGACAGACGATAAAGCTCATCCATGGCCTCTGCCACCCCCGGATGGGTCAGGGTATTCAGGCCGCTGCCGGAGACGGACAAAACCAGCAGCGTCCCCCGAAGCTGCCGAGCAATTTCCGCACCCTTATGAATCAGCCGGGCGCTGGATCGCTGACCGGTCACGCACACCAGCACAGTTTCAGCCATGATTGGGCTCCTTTCCTTGGTCAGGCGCTGAGGGCCTCCAGCGCGACTACCACCCGGTCATGGTAAGTGACCTGCAGCGGCTGGCCGGCCTCCAGGGCAGGGAAGGGTTTGAGGACGTCGTAATAAAAGATACGCTCATAGGGTTTGTCCTTATCATCCAGCTGCGTCACGGTCATGGTGCGCATCATGACGCCGTCCACCAGCTCGGCGCCGGGGGTGATGGCCTGATAGGTGCATTTCGCCTGACGGGTCAGGCCGGTCAGGGCGCTCTGCATCAGCTGGGCGTAACGATGAATAGGCCGGATGAACAGATCATAGCCCATAATCAGGATGACGCCGATGAGCAGCGTGCCGCCGGTGGCAAGCCATTCCGCGCGGATTACAACGCCGGTGACGACGGCTGCGAGCAGCAGCAGGCAGGGGAGCAGGAGAACCAGCCAGCGCCGGGCTTGCTGGTCGCGGATCGCCTTCAGGTCCTGTTCGGTATACAATGGCGTAGCCTCCTCATGGTTCACGGTAGGATCCTGAGGCTATTATCCACCAAAATGGCGGGCGGGTCAAGGGGGAGGGGCTTGCCTCCTGCGGGATATTGCCTGGGTTGCTGCCAGCAAAGCCTTAATTTTCAAGGGGTTGCGGCAAACGTGAACATTGTGTAAACTTGGCATGCGGCTTATGTCGAATGATGGAATATGGTACAATATCCTTATTCAGAACTATTTTTTGCGGCAGGGGGAAGCGGCATGAGATCAGGACGGTTTCGGATGGGGAGCGGCGGTATGGTCTCCCGTCAGGGACTGTATGCGTATTTGTATTGTATGATGGCCAGCAGCATCCTGGTTGCCATGCCGATATTCGGCGGCGCGCTGTTCATGTGCGGCCAGGTGGCGATGGTTTTCTTTACCACCTATACAGGCGCTGCAAGAGCGTTTTTGCCCAAGGGCGCGCGGCGGTGGCAGACGGCGCTGTTGGCGTTCCTTTTGCTGGTCAATCTGTGCCTGGTGGTGCTCTATCCCATCAGCGTGGAAAGTCCGCGCATGTGGATTCTTTTCGTGCTTGTGCTCATGATGATGCTCCAGGAGACGGTGAATCATCAGCTGATGCGCCTGAGCCTTCGCGGCGCCATGAAGAACCGCACGTTCCTTGGCCTTTTGGCGATATCCCAGCTGGCGCTGCTTCTGGTGATGACCGTCACCTTCCTTTATAATGTGAGGGGGCCGGAGGGCTGGTGGATGCTGGGCGGCTATGTGCTGAGCAGCGCCATGGCTTGCTATGACGTGCTGAAGGAGCGGATCGCGTGGCGGGCCATGCCTAAGCCCAACAATGCCAATGCTGAACGTACAGGTGAAATCGTCCGCCAGGCCAGCGCCTTTCAGCGGTACGAAAGGCTGTCCACGCTGATTCTGGTGGCGCAGGAAATAACGCTGATCGTCATCTATACCTTCCTGGCGGTCACGGCGGAGCAGATGCTGTGGAGCCTGGTGATTGCCGTGGCCACCATGCTGCTTTGCCGGGAGGTGGTGGAGGCGTTTCTGCGCTGGCGGGAAAAGGGACATCCGGCTGACCCCACCAACATGCTCATTGTGGGCTTATTCCTGTGGCTGTATGGCCTGATGATTTTCAGCCGCGGCTTGGACAGGGCGATGGGGCTGCCCCAGGTGTACATCTGTCTGGGGCTGTGCTCGGGCGGCGCGTCCCTGTGTATGATCTGTTTGCGGCGGATGGATCCCGCCATGGCCCAGGTGGCCCGCTTTGCCGCCCGGGAGGACAACACGGAGGAATATCACTGGATGCTGGTGGCCCAGCGCACCCTGGCGGTACTGCTGGGGGAAATGCTGGCCTTGGCGGCGCTGACGGTGCTGTGCTTCTACACCGGGAAGGATCTGCCCCGGGACATCGCCCAGGTGGCTGAACGCTTTCAGCCCATCATGGTGCTGCCGGCGCTGCTGACGGTGCTGGCGGCCTTGCTGTGTGTTGTGCGCTTTCCGCTGACGGCGCGGTGGATGAACAAGCTCAGCCGCTTTCTGCACCTGCGGGAGGAGGGCGGCGAGAATCCCGCGTTGGAAAAGCAGCTGGAATCGGTGGTGGTGAAGCGGATGAAGCGGCCCCTGGGGACTCGCATCATACTAGCGATAATCCGCCCCTTCTTCCGCCACACCCTCAAGGGTGCGGAGAACATTCATCAGGATGATAACAATCCCCTGGTCTTCCTGTGCAATCATGGGGAGGTCTACGGCCCGGTGGTGTGCATGCTGTACATTCCCGTAGCCATTCGCCCTTGGGTGATGAGCGAGCTGACCATCCACAGGGATGAGGTGGCAGCCTACGTCCATCGCTACACCATCTCCAAAATGACCTGGCTGGGCCCACTGCGCTGGCTGGCTGCCAAGCTGGTGGGGGTGCTGTCCGTATGGGCAATGAACCAACTGGAAAGCATCCCGGTCTTCCGCAACAAGCCGCGGGAACTGATGCAGACCTTCCGCCGCTCGGTGGAGGCCATGCAGGCGGGGGACAATCTGCTGATTTTCCCGGAGAATCCCAATGCCGATGAGGAACACCCGGGATACGAGCATGCCGAGGGCAGCCTGGGCGAACTGTTCCGGGGCTATGCCATGCTGGCACAGGTGTATTACAGCCGCACGGGCAAGCGCTGCCGCTTTCTGCCGATGTACGCTCACCGGGGTCTGCGGACGCTGAGCTTTGGTACGGAAATTGTCTATGACCCCGATCAGGAGCCCATCGTTGAGCGTGATCGTCTGGTGGAGAGCGCCCATGCGCAGATGCGGGCCATGGCAGAACGGGAGAATGCCCTGTACCAGGCGCAGCACAGCGCGGATTAACCATACTTGGCATAGCGTTGCTTCTGAGCGGCAGCTTTGCGAAGGCTTGATCGGCGGCCATTTGCCGATTAATTCCCCGGAGGCGAAAAGGACGGCTCCGCGCTGGAGCCGTCCTTTCTTTTCCTTTGCGCTGGGCGCGAGCCTTTACTTTGAACCGGGCTGGAGATCTGCTTCGCGCCGGAAACCGATACCGCTCCGGGTTCCTGTGACGAACAGAGCGATCAGCGATGCCGGCGCTTTTGCCGGTTCAGCCGCTGCTCCTCCTTCTTCAGCCGCAGGTAGCGGTTCAGCTGTTTCAGGTCGAGTTGTCCCTCCTCCACAGCCTGGCGCACGGCGCAGTCCGGTTCATGGGTATGGGTGCAGTCGGAGAAGCGGCACTGGCTCGCGAGGTCCGCGATGCCCGTGAAGGTTTCTTCCACCGCCGCGTCGTCCAGGGCAAAGGCCCGCATACCGGGGGTGTCGATGATGGCGCCGCCGCAGTCCGGGAAGAGCAGCTCACGGTGAGTTGTGGTATGTCGCCCCCGGCCGTCGGTCGTGCGGATGGCGGAGGTGTCCATGACGTCACGGCCAAGCACGGCATTGACCAGCGTGGACTTGCCCACGCCGGAGGAGCCGGCAAAGGCGATAGTTTTGCCCTGGGCCAGAAGATTGCGAATGGCCTGCACGGCGGGCATATCCGGGCAGCTATTCAGCAGCACACGGATGTTCGGGAAGGCTTGCTCTGTCTCCCGGAGACGCGCCTCGGCCGCGGGAGCCAGGTCAGCCTTTGTCAGCACTATGACGGGAGTCACGCCGCCAGCCAGTGCCGCGGCGATGTACCGCTCCGCCCGGCCCAGGCTGAAGTTCTGGTTCAAGGACATGCACATCAGCAGCACGTCCAAATTAGCGGCGATCAGCTGCCTTTGGCCGGTGGAAAGGTCGCCCACGCGGCCCAGGGCGCTGCGGCGCTCCGCTACCTCCTGGATGACGGCGGCATCCGCCTGCCCGTCCCAAGCCAGGAGAACCTGGTCGCCCACGGTGGGGTAATCGGCAGGGGATGAGGCTGTGTGCATCATGCGCCCTGATACGCGGGCGGTCAGAAGCCGGGTATGATCCTCGGCCAGGCAGACGGTGTATAGGTTGTGAGACTGGGTGAGAACAATGCCAATGTACGTCAATGTTGCGCTCCTTTTCAAGTAAAAGGGCAAAAAAATGCCCGGGGACGTTGTACGCTCCCGGATCCATATACAAAAAGAAACGCCTCCGTTATGCCAGCGCCCCGGGAGCAACGCTGCGGTCAGCCGTCAATACAAAAACCTTCACACAGCATCGCTCCTTCCCATACATAAGATGCGATAAGCATAGCACATCAGCCGCCATCTGTCAAGCAAACCGGGCTGAAATCAACATATCGTTTCTTGTCAGCGATGAAAAAGCCCATCCTCTTGTGCGGAGAGGATGGGCTTTTTCCTTGCTTTGTGTGTGCGGATGATGTAGCTTAAATCAGCTCCAGGATGACCATCTCGGCAGCGTCGCCGCGACGGGGTCCCAGCTTGTAAATGCGGGTGTAGCCGCCGGAGCAGTTCTTCTCGGCGTTGCGGGCCTTGTACTTGGGGCCGATTTCGCGGAAGAGCTTCTCCACCACGGGATGCTTGTTGTCCTTGGTGCGCTCCTTGTAGTCAGCCTTGCTCTCGTCAGCCTTCTTCTGCTCCTGCAGATCGTACAGATAAGCCATCATCAGGCGGCGGGCATGCAGCTTGGAGGGAGCGTCGTTCACCACGTCCAGGGTGACCAACTGACCCTTGTCATTGTGGGTTTCCTTGGTGGCGGCGACGGTATTGTCGCATTCCTTCACCGCCAGGGTAATCATACGATCAGCGATGCGGCGGACTTCCTTGGCCTTGGCCTCGGTGGTCTCAATGCGGCCGTACCAGATCAGGTTGGTCACCAGGCCGCGCAGCAGCGCCTTGCGCTGGTCGGCAGTGCGACCCAGCTTGCGTTGGTATGCCATGGGATATTTCCTCCTTCACGGGCTGCGGAGAAGAGTCGGGGTGTACCGGGCGTCTCCGCGTTCCGCCCCGTCTTATTCTTCATTGGGGCGCAGGCCAAGGCCCAGCGCTTCCAGCTTCTGCTCGACTTCCTCCAGGCTCTTGCGGCCCAGATTGCGAACCTTCATCATGTCTTCCTGATTGCGCTGCACCAGCTCGGCCACGCTGTTGATGCCAGCGCGCTTCAAGCAGTTGTAGGCGCGAACCGACAGATCCAGCTCCTCGATGGTCATCTCAAGAACCTTTTCCTTCTTGTCGTCCTCGGGCTGAACCATGCTCACCGGCATGACCTGATCCGTCAGGCTGACGAACAGGGACAGATGCTCGCTGAGAATCTTGGCGGCGCCGCTGATGGCCTCTTCGGGCGACAGGGTACCGTTGGTCCAAATCTCCAGCGTCAGGCTGTCATAGTCGGTGGTGTTGCCCACGCGGGTATCCGCCACCGTGTAATTCACCTTCCGGATGGGGGTGAAAATGCTGTCGATGGCGATAACGCCGATGGGCATCGAGGGGTTCTTGTTCTTGTCGGCACTCACATAGCCGCGGCCCTTTTCCAGCATCAGCTGCATCTGAAGATGCGCGTCCTCATTCAGGGTGGCAATGTGCATATCAGGGTTGACAATCTCAACCTCGTCATCCACCTTGATGTCGCCGGCCTTGATCTCGCAAGGGCCCTGGGCGTCAATGGTGACCTGCTTGGGGCTGTCGGTATACATCTGCACAGCCAGCCCTTTCAGGTTCAGGATGATCTCGGTCACGTCCTCCTTTACGCCGGGAACAGTCGAAAACTCATGCTGCACACCTTCGATGTGCACAGAAGAGACCGCCACGCCAGGGAGGGAGGACAGCAGCACCCGGCGAAGGGAGTTGCCCAGGGTGTGGCCGAAGCCGCGCTCCAGGGGTTCCACAACAAACTTGCCGTAGCAGTTGTTCTGGCCTGCCTCCACGCGCTCGATGCGTGCCTTTTCGATTTCGACGATCATTTCGTTTATCCTCCTCTATTAGGTCCTGGACGAAGGGCTTTGCGGAGAAGCGGGCAAAGGGATCAGCCTGGCCCCTCTCCGCGCCCCTCAACTTAACGGGAGTAGAACTCGACGATCATGTTCTCCTGCAGCTCGAAGTCGATATCCTCACGAGCGGGCAGAGCGTTGACGGTACCGGTCAGGTTGGGGGCGTCGAAGGTCAGCCACTTGGGGGTCAGCACGGTGGTGCCTTCCCGCAGGGACTTGAAGATCTCGCTCTCGGCGCTGCGGGGACGCAGGGTGATGACGTCGCCCACCTTCACGGAGTAGGAGGGGATATCCACCTTCTGGCCATTGACGCGGATGTGACCATGCACAACCACCTGGCGGGCCATACGGCGGGTCTTGGCCAGGCCCAGACGATACACAACGTTGTCCAGGCGGCGCTCCAGCAGCTGCATCATGTTGTCGCCGGTAACGCCCTTCATGTTGGTGGCCTTCAGATAATAACGGTGGAACTGCTTCTCCAGCACACCGTAGATGAACTTAACCTTCTGCTTCTCCTTCAGCTGCGCGCCGTACTCAGAAACCTTCTTGCGACGGGTGCCGCCGGGATTGCGGGTAGACTTCTTGTTGCCATAGCCCATGACCGCAGGAGAAATGTCGAAAGTGCGGCACTTCCGGGCGATGGGCTGCTTGTTGATAGCCATGTTTCGTAGTCCTCCTTCGTTACCTTACACGCGACGGCGCTTGGGCGGACGGCAGCCGTTGTGGGGGATGGGCGTCACGTCCTTAATCATGTTCACATCCAGGCCGGCAGCCTGCAGGGAACGGATCGCGGCCTCACGGCCGGAGCCGGGGCCCTTGACGTACACTTCAACCGTTTTCAGGCCATATTCCATGGCGGCCTTGGCGGCGGTCTCAGCGGCCATCTGGGCGGCGAAGGGCGTGGACTTCTTGGAGCCGCGGAAGCCCAGGCCGCCAGCGGAGGCCCAGGACAGCGCGTTGCCCTGCGTATCGGTAATGGTGACGATGGTATTATTGAAAGAAGAACGGATATGGGCGGCGCCGCGCTCGACCAGCTTGCGCTCCTTGCGCTTACGCACAACCTTCTTCAGCTTGGATTGCTTAGGTGCCATTGAATTCATCCCTCCGGTTTGAAATCGCTTAAGTTACCGGTGACTCGCCATTGGCGAAAACCATTCGGCGGAAATACAGGCCGTTTCTTTCGTCACGCCGCGCTGCCCGCGCTCAAGCCGCCTGCGCGGCGCAAGGTGCGGACGCGGCGGTCAGGTGAACAGGGGAAGCCCCCCGTCAATGCCTTACTTGCCGGCCTTCTTCTTGCCCGCGATGGTCTTCTTCGGGCCCTTCCGGGTGCGAGCATTCTGCTTGGTGTTCTGACCGCGAACCGGCAGACCACGGCGATGACGAACGCCGCGATAGCAGCCGATCTCCATCAGACGCTTAATGTTCAGAGACACTTCACGGCGCAGGTCGCCCTCCACCTTGAGGTGATGCTCAATATAATCACGCAGCTTGCTGATGTCGTTCTCGGAGAGATCCTTCACTCGGGTATCGGGGTTAATGCCGACTTCCGCGAGCATCTTCTGGGAGGTCGTCAGACCGATGCCATAGATGTAGGTCAAGCCGGCCTCAACGCGCTTTTCTCTGGGCAGGTCTACGCCCGCAATGCGTGCCATGTGTGTAAAACACCTCCGTATGTTCTTCGGCGGACTGTTTCCGCCATGAAAGACGCAGGATCGACAGCCATCTCCCGGGCAACCCATCCCGAAAGACAGTCTGGAAACCCGCAACCTTTTCGCCGCGCCCTTGGTGAATGCAAGCGCACGGCAACGCTCCCCAACCGCTATGGAAGGTGCGGATGGAAAGCGCGATTCAGAAGACGTTCGGCCTATCCCGTGGAACACACGCTGAAGAGCGTGTGCAGCCGCCCACTGGATCAGCCTTCAGGCTAACCACTAAAGTTTATCACACTCTGGGAAAAATGTAAATGTTTTTTCGTTGCATTTTTTGAAAAAATCTTGTTGAATGATAGCGGGGCGAGCTTCGGGCTGCATGGGGCGAGGGAGGCATCCCCTTGGGAGGGGGAAAAAGCGATCGCTTCCTAATATAAGAAGAACGGATGGTCAGCATGTTGGTGCGGACGCAGGGAGGCGTGTGATTGCCGGCGTTATCCATGCCCGCCAGGAAGCGACAGGGAAGGAGAAAATTAACGTTGCGATATGTTCCTTATAGGAAGGGGTTGGTTCAAATCTGTTCCGCATCGCAAAACGCTTTGCTATACAATGCAGTCAAGAGGAAAAATGCTTGATTTGGCATTTTTTCATCCAAAATAGAAAGGAAGGATTCTATGAAGCGCTACTTGACCCGACTCACCGCATGGATGCTGACCGTTCTGATGCTGACCGCAATGTTGTCTTCGGTTGCATTGGCGGAGGGTAGCACTCCGAAGATCACCATGCTCTTCTCGGCCGGAGGCTCCGGCAAGGCCATCGCGGCGGCGGCGGAGCGGTTCACGGCGGAGACGGGCATCAAAACGGAGGTTCTGCTTTTCTCTCTGAACGAGGTGTACGAAAAGCAGGTGCTGTCCCTGTCCAACGGCACCAATGACATTGACATCGTAGCCATCAACGACCCGTGGGTGCCGCTGCTCAAGGATTATCTGGAGCCCCTGACCCTGGAGCAGGAGCTGTTGGACGCCTTTGTGCCCGGTATGCTGGGCACCTTTGTGGCGGATGAGGTGGTGTACGGCCTTCCTGTCCGCATGGGCGGCGACGTGGTGGCCTATCGTGAAGACCTGCTGGCCGACGCCGGCATCGACCCCGCCACCCTTACGACCTGGGAGGATGTGTACCAGGCGGCGCTGAAGCTGACCGACAAGGAAAACAGCCGTTACGGCTGGTCCATGGGTCTGGTGGAGCCCAGCAATGTGGTGAAGGCCTGGTATGAGTTCCTGCTGTGCTATGGCGGCTACATCGTCAACGAGGCGGAGGACGGCCTGGGCCTGACTCAGCCCGAAGCCATCGAGGCGACCAAGATGTTTGTTAAAATGGTGCAGGACTGCTGCCCGCCGGACGTGCTGAGCTATTCCTTCAATGACCAGGTGGATTCGATGAAGTCCGGTCAGGCCGCCATGGGCCTTTTGTGGACGAGCCGTTATCCCTCGGTCAACGCTGAGGGCGCCGAGGGCTATGGCAGCTGGGCTGTTTTGCCCGCCCTGCCTTCCGCCGATGAGCAGACGGAAGCCATCGCCTGCGTTGACGGCTGGGCGGTGGGAATCAGCAAGTATTCCGATAACAAGGAAGCGGCGCTGGAATTCCTGAAGTACATCGGCTCCTATGAGGAGCAGCTGCGCTTGGCTACCCAGAACGCCAATTCCCCCACCATCGCGGCCATCTATGATGATCCCGCCTACCTGGCGGTGGTGCCTCAGGCCGAAAACATGAACAAGGCGCTGAACGTCTCCGTGCCCCGGCCTCAGAAGATTTACTTCGACGAGATGCAGGAAGAAATCGCTCTGTATGTGAAGCTGGCCTGCCTGGGCGATATGTCCGTGGAAGACGCCCTGGCCGCCTGCGAAAAGAAGTGCATGGATATTCTGGAGGACTATCAGTAAGCGTGAATAACGCATGACAGGAAACGGAAGGCGGAGGGGCGCGTTCCCCTCCGACCCTCCTGTTCCCCGCTTGGAGGGAGTGCAGGATGCTGAAAAAACATCCATTATCCGAACACCGCTATGGTATGCGGTATATTTATCCGGCCCTCCTGATGATGGCCCTGGTGCTGCTGTTGCCGCTGGGCTTCAGCGTGGTGGCCAGCTTCATGAAGTGGAACCTGGTGCCCCGACGCGTCAAATGGATCGGGCTGGAGAACTACGTCAGGATTTTTCAGGACGCCTCGTTCTGGCATTCCGTCTGGCTGACGCTGAAGTTCACGGTGTACAGCGTCGTGCTGGAAATGCTGCTGGGCTTTCTCATCGCCATGTTCCTGAACACGGAATTCAAGGGCTGCAAATTTGTCCGCGTTGTTGTGCTTCTGCCGATGATGCTGTCGCCTACCGTGGTTGCCCTGGTGTTCAAGCTGATGCTGAACTATGATCGGGGTATCATCAATCAGATATTGGCGTCCTGCTTCGGCGCGGCGGCCAAGCAGGTATGGCTGGGGAAGGACTTGGCCTTCTTCTCCGTCCTGGCCGTGGATGTGTGGATCAATACCTCGTTTGTGGTATTGAACGTGCTGGCGGGGCTGCAGAGCGTCTCGGTGGACATTCTGGAGGCCTCGGTCATCGACGGCGCCAATCCCTGGCAGCGCACCACGCGCATCACCATTCCCCTGATTAAGCCGGTGCTGCTGGTGGCGCTGATTTTCCGCACCACCTTCGCCCTGCGCAACTTCCCCATCGCCTATGTTCTCACGGGGGGAGGCCCGGCCAACTACACGCAGTTCTACGCGCTGGAGCTTTACAAGGAAGCCTTCTCCAAGTACAACGTGGGCTATGCCTCCGCGCTGAGCTGGATTCTCATTGCCATCACATTCGGTCTGAGTGTGGCTTATACCAGGTTAACGATGAAAGGAGAAAAATAATTATGCCTATCGTGAACAAGACTTATGATGTTGTGGTTGTCGGAAGCGGCCCCGCGGGAATCGGCGCGGCGCTGGCTGCTGCCCGCAGCGGTGCGAAAACGCTGATTATCGAGAAGCATTCCTATCTGGGCGGCATGATGACCGGCGGGCTGGTGACGGGCTTCCATGGGATGCGCGTGCATCAGGGCCATTATTCGAAGGGCCCCGGCTCCATGCTGATGACGGACAAGCACACGCCCCTGGTGGTCAAGGGCATTGCCCTGGAAATGTGCAACCGCCTCAAGGAAGCGGGCGGCGCCTATACCGACATTGATGATCCGCCCATGCGCGTGGAGTTCGACCCCGAGGCGCTGATTCCCATCCTGTTCCAGATGTGCGAGGAGAGCGGCGTGGACGTGCTGCTGGATTCCATCGTTTTCGGCCTGGAAATGGACGGCGACCGCATTGATTATGTCAAGGTGGCCAACAAGTCCGGCGAGGTGCGCATCAAGGCCAAGGCGTTTGTGGACGCTTCCGGCGACGGTGACCTGATCGAGTGGTCCGGCGCGGGCTTCCACATGGGCACCGACGAGGATCACCGCTGCATGCCGCTGACAATTTACATGGTGCTGGGCGACGTTGACCTGCAAAAGCTCCTGGACTATTACAAGCAGAACCCCGACGACCTGGACATCGGCGACCCGGAGAAGTGGCAGCGGCTCTTCGATGAGGGCGCCCCCATTGCGCTGATGGGTCTGCACAAGCTGCTGGTGAACGCCGGCGAGGATCATGTCTATCCCATGCCCTTGGGCTGCGAGAACCAGATCGCTATCCCGATCTTCGACATCCAGACCAGCGTGCTGCCCGCCAACACCTGCAAGCTGCTGGTGGATATGGCCTACGGCATCGACCTGACCAACGGCGACGACTGGAGCCGGGCGGAAATGGACATCCGCATGAACCAGCTCCCCGGCATTCTGAACTTCATGCGCAAGTATGTGCCTGGCTTTGAGAAGTGCTACTGCATGTACACCGCCTCCCAGCTGGGCACCCGTGAAAGCCGCCGACTGGACGGCGTATACACCTTCTGCCATAACGACATCATGACCAACGCCACGTTTGAGGACAGCATCGGTCGCACGGGCCGGGCCATGAACGTCCATTCCACCGGCGGCGGCAAGCGCAATGAGATTTCCGGCGGCAGAAAGTGGACGGAGGCCCCCAACCCCATCGGCGCGGACATTCCCTATCGTGCGCTGATCTCCCCCAAGGTTACCAACCTGGTGGTGGGCGGCCGGTGCATGTCCGTGGATCGTGACGCCCTGGGCTCCGTGCGCGGCGAGCCGGTGTGCATGGTTACGGGCGAGGCCGCGGGCGCGGCGGCGGCCATGGCGGCCATGAAGAACATCACCGTGCAGGAGGTGCCGGTGGCGGAGCTTCAGGAAGTGCTGAAGAGCCGCAATGTAATCATCTGACAGGAGAGGATGAACGGTGAGAAAAAAGCTTTCGGCACTGTACCATCTGGCCGTATCCATCCTGCTGTGCGCGGTGGTGCTGCTGCCGATCCTCTATATCGCGCAGCTGTCCTTCCGCAGCATGGAGGATGTGACCAAAAACACCCTGTTCTTCACGCCGACGCTGCAGAACTATGTTAATATTTTTTCCGAAACGGTGAATTATCTGCCGTTTCTGGCGGTGCTGAAGAACTCGGTGATCGTGACCCTGGCCAGCGTGGCCATCGCCCTTTCCCTGGCCTGCCTGGCGGCCTATGCTCTGGTGCGGCTGCGGGTGAAGCACAGCATGGGCATCAACTACGCCATCCTGGGCATGCGGATGATTCCGCCCATCGCCATCGTGGTGCCCCTGTACATGATCTGGGCCAAGCTGGGTCTGTACGATTCGCTGACGGGGCTGATCCTGCCGTTTGTGGCGCTGGATATTCCGCTGTCCACCTGGCTGATGGAAGGCTTTTTCAAGGGCATTCCGGAGAACCTGGAGGAAGCGGCCTCCATTGACGGCTGCACCCGCTTCCAGGCCTTCCGCAAGGTGATCCTGCCGCTGACGGCCCCGGGCATCGCGGCCACCAGCATATTCTCCTTCTCCCTGTCGTGGAACAACCTGACCATCCCCATGGCGCTGACCATGACCGACGCCGCCACATTGCCGGTGCTTTCGGCCCAGGTCAAGACGGATGACGGCGTACTGTGGGGCCAGCTGGGCGCTTATGCCATGCTGATGATCGTACCGATGATTATCTTCACGGCCTGCGTCTCCCGCTTCCTGGTCAAGGGAATGGCCAGCGGCGCGGTGAAGGAGTAACAATCAACCCAATCCATAACAACGGGCCCGCGGATGATAGCGTGTGACGCGCCATCCGCGGGCCTTGGTGCGGGTATAGGTTCTGGAAAAGAAATGATGCGATGCGGCGTTCCATGGAAGATGACAGACGCCGACCGTCAGGGACGCTTCATTCCCTGACTGCTTTTTTTATTGCTTTGCGGTGGGAGCCGTTGGGGGCCTTGCTCCCAAGTCCCTGCCTTGTGCCATTGGCTCTACGACTCCCTTTTTCGCTTCGCGATGCGTTGGATTACCTCTGCAGCAGTGCCTCCTCCCGCTCCCGGAAGTAGCGGACGCTGTCGAAAACCAGCTTGTCCAGAATAGCGGGGTCTGTCTTCGCGTTCTGGGCGGGATAGGGGTCGCCGCCGGGGCCCAGAGGCTCGGGGGTGACGAAGCAGCTGTCGTTGTTGTAACCGATGAGATAGAGGGCCCGGATGATGGTGTCGATGTCCAGCGAGCCGTTTCCCAGGGCGCAGCGGTTGGTGTCCGCCATATGCAGGTTGGTGAGCATGCCCCCCGCGTCCCAGATGGCTTGGCCGATATGGCTTTCGCCCACCAGCATGTGATAGACATCGCCGTTGATATGCTCTACGCCGGGATGGTTCAGGCGGCGGATGTAGTCCTTGGCCTCGGAGATGGTGTGCACCAGGCTGGTCTCGGCGGCACGGATGGGTTCGATGGCGGCGCGGACGCCGGTCTGGACGAACACATCCGCCACCCGGGAAAGGGCGTCGATGCTGCGGTCGATCTCGCTGTCATCGTACTTGCCGGGCCGGCCCACGGCGGCGGGGCACACCAGCATGTACCGGCCGCCCATTGCCGCGGTGAATTCGGCTTCGCGCCGGATGTAGTCGATGGCGGCCTGGCGCTGGATATGGCGGTTGGAGGACAAGTCGTTATCGGCGCTGAACATGCCGCACACGCCGCCGCAGGCGATGCCGCTGTCGGCCATGATGGCGCTGATTTCCTTGGCGCGGTAGCCCAGATCGGGGCCGTAATGGTTGCCGTGCAGCTCAATGAAGCGGATGCCCGCCTTGCTCAGGCGCGCGCAGGAGACCGCAAAGTCCTCCAGACCGAAGCCCCAGTTGCTCCACGAGAAATTCAGCCGTTTTTGGAGCCGCTCGGGATGCTCCTTTTTCAGCTGTTCAAAGGCCAGACGGATGGCCTCATCCTTTTTCTGATAGTTTTGCAGCCTCATGCTCATTCCTCCATTCATGAAAAGGGGACGCGGCGAACCGCGCCCCCTCGGCAAAGTCGCTTTGCCGCTTGCCGGATTCCTTGATGCTTACTGGTGATCCGCCCAGTATTCGTCGAAGACGGGCTTGAGCACCGGCATGACTTCGTTGAGAATCACGTCCTCGGCGGTCTTCTCGCCCAGCCACACCTGATCCATTAGGCCGCTGTACAGGCTGTTGAGCTCCACGGTGTTGGCCAGCACGTTCTCCACGGCGGTATAACCGGCCTTGGCCATTTCCACCACGCCATAGAATTCCTCGGAGCGGATGCCGGAGTCCTCGATCCAGGACTTCAGGGCGTCCGTATCTTCATAGAAGGATTCCTCGGTGGGCATCCACAGGCCCATGTTGATGCAGTCGATCAGGTTCTTGTTGTCATAGAAGAACTTGGCCAGGGCCTTGGCTTCCTCAGGATGCTTGGAATTGGCGAACACCACAACGGGATTGCCCCACACCTTGTTGGTGGGCGTGGCGTCCGCGTCGAACTTGGGCAGAACGCCGGTGCCCAGGTTGATCTCGCCGCTCTTGATGTAGTCCGCGTACCAGAGCATGCAGAACTGGCCGCCGCAGTGCATGGCTACCTTGCCGGTCATCAGCGGATAGTTGCCGCCGCCGATGGCGCTGCGGGAGGTGGGGGTGGGGGCGACATGGTAGACGTTCATTAGGTCGGCCACGGCCTGAACGCACTCGATGGTCTCGGGCTTGTCCAGCAGGATTTCGCGGCCGTCGGCGCTGAAGTAGCCGCCGCCGTTGCCATGGGCCAGAATGTCGGCGTCCATGTCCGCCACGGCGTACACGTCGATGTTCTCCGGGTCAAAGCCTTCCTCGCCGGGATGCTTGCCGTTTACATCGCGGGTGAGCTTGATGCAGGCGTCGATGAACTCATCCCAGGTCCAGGCGTCCTCCAGCCGGGTGGGGACGGTCACGCCGCAGGACTCGGTGTAGTCCTTGTCGTAGAATAGCACGCAGGTCTCGGAGATGTAGTTGGCGGCGGCGACGGTGCCGTCAGCCAGGTAGTAATAGTTGCCGTCCAGGCGGGGGGCGACCTCGCCATTGGTGAACATGTCGCTCATGTCCGCGTACATGCCGTTTTCAGCCCAGAGCAGCACGTTCTCCGTCTGCATCTGTCCCATGTCGGGCATGGTGTCGGAGGCCGCCATGGTGTTCAGCTTGGTCATGTACTCGCCATAGGGGATGTAGAGGTACTTCACGGTGACGTTGGGGTTTTCCTTGGTGAACAGTTCAAACACGTATTCGAACATTTTCTGCTCTGTGCCGTCGCCCCAGTTGCAGAAAACGAGCTCCACCGGCTCCTCTGCGGACGCGGCGCCGGGGATCATGCCGAAGCTCAGCAGCATGACCAGAGCCATTGCCAAAGATACCAACTTTTTCATGGGTCATTCCTCCTAAAGAATGTATTGAATTCAACGAACAACACGGTTCGTTTATTCCTGGGGCAGGCGCTGGTTGAAGATTACGGCATCGCCCGATTCGCGCAGGATGGGCAGTTCGTTGAGGGTGGGCAGCCAGGTGGTATAGGTGGCGCCGGTCTGTCCGGCGGAGGCGAAGTCGCACAGCGTCAGGCTGTTTTCGCCGTCGCTGATTTGCACCAGCAGATACGGCGCGGGATAGAGGGTGTCGGGACAGTCGGCGGGGGCGACGGTCAGCTTGCTTAGGCACAGCGTGGGCAGCTCCTCGGCCTGACCGCCGTTGAAGCGCTGGTCGCAGGCCAGCAGAATCGGCCCCATGTACAGGGCGGTTTTGCCGCCCAGCTCGTAATTCCCCTGCCAGAAGTGCAGGCTCATGTCCATGGTCAGGCGGAACACGTCGCCGTCGTGCACGTTGGCTATGGCGAGGTAGCTGCCGGGGACGGCGCCTTCCACCGCCTCGCCGTTGCGGGTGACGGAAGTCTGCTCCGACCAGGCAGGGATGCGCAGGCGCAGCGCGCCCGTGTAATCCGCCGGGGCGGAAACGGTGATGGTCAGATCGGGGCCGAAGGGATACGCGCCGCTCTGGGTGAGGGTGACGGCATGGCCGGAGGCCGTTTCCAGACGGGTTTCAGAGGCGCCGTAGTAATTGACGGTGATGTCCTCGCCTTTCACGCTCAGGCCCCACTGGCCGATCATGCCAAAGCCCCGGGGGCCGTTGACAGAGCAGCAGTTCAGCTCACTGGAGCCGGCGATGGCCTGGAAGACGATGTCGTGGGCGCTGGCCTTCTTGTCGCCCAGCATGGGTGTATTGTAGGTGAAGCTGCGGCCGTTGGGCTGCTGCGCGCCGATGAGGGCATTCCAGGTAGCGAGCTCCAGCTCGTCGGCCACATAGGGGTCGTCGGTCAGTTCCAGCATATCCTGGCTCAGCGCCATCCACGCGATGGTGCAGCAGGTCTCGATGGCACGGGTATCGTAGGGGTTGCCGCAGGCACGCTCGCCGGAGGAGAAGCCGCCTGTATTGTGCCTGTCGTAGCGGCGGATGCCGTCCCAGATGTTGGCGAAGGAGGTCTTGTAGCTTTCCTTGCCGGTGATGTCGTACATGCCCTTGATGGTCTGGATGGCGTGCAGACATTCCCAGCGGGTGCGGTTCATCTTGTAGAAGGGCTTCCCGGCAAGACCGGCGTTGTAGTAGTCGCCGCCGAAGATGGCCGCAAAGGTGTCGAAGGTCTTCCTGACCAGCGCCAGACACCGCTCGTCGCCGTTTTCCTGATAAAGCAGGGCACAGATGTGGCCGATGGCGGCGTCCGTGCCGTCCTTGTCCTCGTCCAGCTTGTGCTCCTTTGTGATGTAGAAGTCGTACAGGCAGGCGACGGCCCGGTCAAGTACCTGGGCGGCCTGCTCGCTGCCGGTGGCCTGACGCCACAGATGCAGGCCCAGCATGTTGTGGTAGTGACTCCATGTGTCCCAGGTCTTGTCGCCGCTTTGCGTTTTGCCGGCCAGCTTCTGGCTGTCGGGCCAGACGCCGAGATAGCCGTCCTCGTCCTGGGCCTGAGCCAGCTGGCTGACGACGTAATCCCCGGCGGCTTTCAGCGCGTCGCTGGGCTGCATCCGGTAGCTCAGGGCGGCGGAGGTCAGGTACTTGCCGGAGAATTCTCCGTACCACGGCACAAGGCCCTGGTGAGGCTGGTTCCTGCGGAAGTACATCTGTACCATGCCGGGGTTGTGGTAGGGGGCGGTCAGCAGCCAGTTTTGCATGTTGGCGTCAAAGCGCTCGCCCATGGGTCCGTAAAGCTTCATTTCATTCGTCCTTTCCTCCGCCTGGGCGCAGCCGAACACAAGCAGCAGCGCCGTCAGGATGCAAAGCAGTGTTTTTTTCATGCTGCGCTCCTTATCCCTTGATCCCTGTGGTAACAATGCCTTCCACGAAGTATTTCTGGCCCACGAAGAAGATGATTACCGTGGGCAGCGTCATGACCACCGCGCCCGCCATGACTGCGCCGTAGTCCGCGCCATAGGAGGAGCTGAAGAGCTGAAGGCCCAGGGACACGGTGTACTTCTCCATGTCGTACAGGTACAGCATGGGGCCGAAGAAGTCGTTCCAGGTGCCCATGAAGGTGAACAGGATGACCGTGATGCATACGGGGCGCAAAAGCGGCAGGAGAATCTGCCAGTAGATGCGCACGGGGCCTGCGCCGTCAATGGTGGCGGCCTCGTCCAGCGAGCGGGGGATGGTCATGAAGAACTGACGGAACAGAAAGATGTTGAACGCGCCGCCGCCGAAGAAGCAGGGCAGAATCAGCGGCCAGTAGGTGTTCACCGCGCCCAGGGACTTCCAGATCAGAAAGCCGGGAATCAGCGTGACGGCGCCGGGAATCAGCATGGAGCTGATGCAGATGGCGAACCAGCCCTTGCGGAAGGGAAAGTCAAACCGGGCGAAGCCGTAGGCCGCCAACGAGGAGCTGAGCACCGTGCCGAAAATAACCGGCAGGACGATTTTGACCGTATTGACCAAGTAACTGAAGAAGGGCACATCCGCCAGGAACACGGTAAAGTAATTCTTCCAGGAGGGATTGCGCGACCACCAGAGGGGCGGCATGATATAAATTTCAATCATGTCCATGAAGGAGGAGCGCAGCATCCAGAAGAAGGGCACCAGGGAGAACAGCGCGCCCAGGATCATGGCGGCGTAAAGCAGCACGCGGGAGGGTCGAAGCTTTTTTTTCTTTTGCCCGGCCATGGTCATGACGGATCACCTCCCTCAAAGAAGACACGGCGGGTAAAGACCTTGAAGAAGACGGCGGTGAACAGGATCATCACCAGGAACATCACCCAGCCAAGCGCGCAGGCGTAGCCCATCTTGTTCTGCTTGAAGGCGACGTTGTACAGATGGTAGCTGTAAAACAGGCTCTTGTTGTTGGGGCCGCCGCCGGTCATCATGAATGCCTGGGTGAAGGCCTGGAAGGAGCCCACCAGCGACATCAGCACATTGAAGAAGATAACGGGGGAGACCATGGGGACGATGACATGCCGCAGCTCGTGCCAGTAGCTGCCTCCGTCAATGCGCACAGCCTCGCGCAGATTCTGGGGAACGCCCTGGATGCCGGACAGGTAGATAATCATGGTGCTGCCGCAGCCCCAGATGGACATAAACACCAGGGAAGGGATGACCGTGGCCTGACCTGCCAGGAAGGGCTGCTTGGCGATTCCCGCCAGCCCCAGCAGGGAATTGAACAGGCCGAAGTCCTTGTTGTACAGCCAGCTCCACAGCACGCAGTTGGCCACCGCCGGAACGATGGAGGGAAGATAGAAGATGGTGCGGAAGACGCTGAGGCCCTTGACCTGGGCGCTGAGGAACAGCGCCAGAAGGAAAGCGTAGATGGAGCTGAAAATGGTGGAGGCAAACGCAAACTTGAAGGTGGCGACGACGGATTCCTTGACCAGATAATCGTTGGTGAAAATTTTGATATAGTTCTTGAAGCCAACGAAATTCGGTGCTTTGAAGATATTCCAGTCCGTAAAGCTCAAATAACCGCTGTACACAATGGGGATGGCGCAGAAGAACAGAAAGCCCAGGATGGCTGGGGTGACAAACAGAAAACCGGCGCGTGCGTTGCGATTCCAGCGTCTGTGCTTGGGGGCGGAGGCGGTTTGTGGGGTCTGCACGCTTAGCTCACTTCCTTTCGTTGCTTTATTCTAAAACTGTTTCATTTGGCTTTCAATTGAACAAAACCGACATAATGGGAAAATCCGCGCATGGTGCGGCGTGGAAATGCTATTCGGCAGGAATGGACGGGGCGGCTGTCCAATGGTACAAAAAAGCGGGCCGAACCCGCTGGAGGTTCAGCCCGACCCAAATGCTGGTGGAGGGATGCGGCGGCCTATGCTGTTATGAGTCGGAAGGCGCTTATTTTCCGCCGCGGCGCCGGTATTTGTCCGGGGAAAGCTGATACTTTCGGGAAAACTGTCGGATGAGGTAGCCCGTGTCGCCGATGCCTACCCGCCGGGCAATTTCATTGACGGACAGATCGGTCTGCATCAGCAATTCCCGCGCCTTCTCCAGGCGGAATTCCGCCAGATAGCGCGTGTAGGTGACGCCAAATTCCATGGAGAACAATCGGCTGAAGTGGGAAGGGGAGTAGTGGAAGGCTTGGGCGATTTCGTTGAGCGAGCAGGATGCGCCGTAGTGGGTGTCGATATAAATGCGGATGCTTTGCGCAAAGCTGCGGTCGCCCTGCGCCGTGACATGGACGGGTGCGACCGCGTCGGCTACAGCGGCGCATAGCGCCTGGGGCGTTTCGCAGGCTTCCATGCTGCGGCGCAGCAGCGCGTGGAGGTCTTCCTCCCGGCAGGGATAGACCTGCTGCAGGCTGCCAGAGCGGATCAGGGTATCCAGCGCGTGCTCTGCGGTGTGCGCCAGCTGGCGATAGCTCAGTCTGCCGGAAAACATGCTCTGGTGGATCAGGGCTGCCAGGCGTTCAAGCTCCGGGCGGTCCCTGCCGAGAACGGCCCGGGTGAAGGCGTCCATCAGCGTCGGATCGGGCTGCGCCTGGGTCAGCATGGCCACATCCAGCCGCCTGGCGGTATCCAGCAGCGCCTCCATTTCCGCCAGGCGCGCCGGAAGCTGATCCAGGGAGGCCGGCAAGCCTATAACCAGCCGTTTGGCGCCGATGGGATGTACGGGAGCGTCCCGCGTCACCGGCATGAAGAGCAGGAGATGCCCCGGCTTCCATTCGCCCGCGCAGGCGCTGGGCGGCAGGGCGGAAAGCAGCGTGTCCGGGCTGCCGCACTCCTGGGCCAGGAGCATGCGCACATGGCTGCCGAACTGCCGGGCCAGGTCGTGCTCCGGGGCGGTCAAAGGCAGCCCCATGGCCTTTTTCATCAGCGCGGTGGCATGGCGGCTGCGAAGCATCTGGTCGTGCTGACGCTGAAGGTCAAGCTGGGCGTAATCCGCCCGCAGCTTATCCTCCACCTTCATGAGCGCCGACTGGAGGGACGTGCTGTCGATGGGCTTGAGCAGGTAATCCAGCACATCGTAAACGATGGCGCTGCGGGCGTACTCAAAATCGTCAAAGCCGCTGAGTATCAGAATCTCAAAGGGGCAAAGGTTCAGCGTGCGGGCCTGACGGATCAGCTCAATGCCGTCCATTTCGGGCATTTTCACGTCGGTCAGCAGGGCGTTATAGCGCCCGGTGCGCAGGAGCTTCAGCGCCTCTTTTGGCTGATTGACAGCGGTAACGGAAAACTCCGGCCTATAACGCTGGATGATTTTGCTGAGCAGCTGCAACTGCAGGATTTCATCGTCAACAACGAGAATTTCTACCTTCATACGCACCTCGACGAATGGACGGGGTACCGCGCCGGTCCCCTGAAAATTCGTATCATCGACCCATTGTAATAGAGCAAAAGCTGTTTTGTCAAGGAGGCGCGAGGATGAAAAAGCATACCGTGGGCTCTGCCCATCTGCCGCATTTGAGGCGCAGCACCCGCTATCTGCTGGTGGCGCTGTTTCCGCTGCTGGTGTGCTGGCTGCTGTTCATGCGGCAGTCCAGGGATTGGGCGATGAACATCAGCGAGCAGAACGCTGTGCGGATGCTCGATAAAAACGCGCTGCTGATTGACCAGCGCATGAACAGCATTGAACGGAGCCTGTACGCGCTGAGCAATGACGACAGATTCAACGATCTGGTGGCAAGCACGTCCTACCGCTCCTCCAATACCTACTATTCCAATCAGCGGAAGATGTCCCCCATCGTCTCCCAGTATTTCTGGGACTTCGACGGCTTCTGCTCGTTCTATATTGTTTCCTCCGATTTTTCGGACAGCTATTACAACGTGTCGGGCCTGCCGGACATCATCTCCCCGGATGACATTGTGCAGGCGGAAGCCATTGCCGCCGCGCAGAAATCGGCGGTGTGGTTTCCGGCGGCCCGGTACAGCGATGTCATCCGCAGTGACGAGCGGTACAGCAAATACTATGCCAATTTTGACGTGATTTCTGTGGGCCGGCAAATTGATTTTTCCTACTCGGCCCGGGGCATTCTGCACCGCAGCACGGATTCCCAGGATTACCCCATTCTGCTTATCAGCCTGTATGTGTCCATTTTTGATCAGTGGCTGGAGGCGGAGGATCAGCTTGACGATACGGGATACCGCATCTACACCGACCGGTTCGAACCGGTCTACGCCACCTCGGGCTTTGGCTTTGACGGCTTGGAGGAGCGCTGCCTGCCCATTCCGCCCAACGGCAGCGACAGCCGGATCAGCCAATGGGAGGATGACGGCATTCGGAGCACGTTTATCTGCAGCCGCAGGCTGGGCCAGACCGATTGGATCATCACTTCCTACACCGCCATCGACAACACCTTTCTGTACTTCAGCAGCAGGATCAGCCTGATTTCCCTGGCGGTGATCGTGATGACGATTCTGCTGGTGCTGGTGGTCATGCGGGTATCCATGCGCAGCGTCACCGAACCCCTTGAGCTGCTCTGCGGCGGGCTTCGGCAAACGGCGAAGGGCCATTATGATTACCGCATTTTCAGCACAAGCTACGCCGCCTACCAGAATACCTTTCAGGCCTATAACAGCATGAACGAAGATATCAAAAAGCTGATTGATGAGAACTATACCATCAAGCTCAACGAAAAAGAGCTGGAGATCCAGATGCTCAATCTCCAATTTAACCCGCATTTCCTTTATAACATGCTCAACACCGTCAGTCTGATGGCGCTGGAAAGCGGCCAGGAGGATGTCAGCGATATGCTTGCCAAGCTGAGTTATATGATGCGCTATTCGGTGAAGACCCAGGAGCTTTTTGTTCCGCTGCGGGAGGAAATGCACTATGTGGAGGCCTATATCGCCGCCATGCAGCTTCGCACAAGCTGCCGTTTCGCCTATATCGCGGAGCTGGAACCGGCGCTGATGGGGCATCCCGTGCCCAAATTTATGCTTCAGCCCTTCGTGGAGAACGCCATCCAGCACGGCTTTGCCAACCGGCATGCCAATCCGCCCTATACGCTGCGCATCGCCTCCCGGACGGAGGGGGACGATCTGCTGTTCATCGTGGCGGATAACGGCAAGGGCTTGGAAAAGCAGGCCGTGGAAACGCTGTGGAAGAGGGAAAATTCGGGCATCGGCATCGTTAACACCCATAAGCGCCTTCAAATGTATTACGGTGAGCGCTATGGCGTGTCCATTGCCGCCGAGCCGGGTCAGGGAACGGAGATTACCATCCGCATTCCGCGCAAGGATGGATATTGAATCGGTCCGATCCAGCAAAAACCCCCGCGACAGCGCATGAAGCGCGTCTTGGCGGGGGCGGTTAAAAAAGAAAACGGTCGCCGGGCTTGATGACCTCCTCGTAGTCGATCTCCGTATCCACGGAACCAAGCTGATTTTCACGCCGGAAGACCGAGGGCGTGACGCCCAGTATCTGCTTGAAGCAGCGGGTAAAGTGCTGCCGGTTGGTGAAGCCGCAGTCCAGGGCGATGTCGATGAGGGGAAAGCTGGTGGTGCGCAGCATCCGGCAGGCCTGCTGGATGCGGTGCTCCATGAGATATTCGGTGATGCTCTTGTGCATGTGCTCCTTGAAAATGCGCTGGAGGTAAACGGGATGAATGCCGATGGCTTTCGCCACATCCGCGATGCGCACGGTCTCCGAGCCGTGGCCCTTCAGGTAGGCGACGGCCTTGTTGACATGCTGATTGGTGGGGGATGCCATACTTTGCCTGCCCAGGTAGACAATCTCCATCAGCATGATCTGCAAAAGCAGGCCGGGGATGGCCGCCAGGTCGGCTTCCTTTCGGGCGGACTCGAAGTTCAGGAGGATTTCCGTCAGGGTATTGCTGAGCATGGCGTTCATATCCGACGCCTGCAGGACGTAAAAGGGCTTGAGCATCATCCGGCAGGCGTTGGCGCTGACTTCCCTGAGGCTTTTGAGAGACAGGGCGGCCTCCTCCTCCCGGCAGGGGGAGAGGGTCAGGTGAATCATGTAGCAGTCGTCCGCCTCGCCAATGCGCAGCCGGTGGGGGATGAGGGAGGAAAGAAACACGAACTGCCCCGGCTGGATGGGCAGCACCCGAACCTCATCCTTCTGCATCACCGCCACATGGGCGGCGCCGGAAATGTTGTAGAACAGGCTCCAGCCCTTGTGCCGGTGCAGGCGTTCATTGGAAGAGGCGGTTCTATGCTTGCTGCAGAGAAAAATTTTGATAAAGGCATTTTCCTCCGACAGCTGGGACAGGGCGGCGGATGGCGTGGGCGCGGCGCTGCTGGACATGGGGATGACCTCCTTCATGGCCGTCGGGGAGGAAAGGGCAACTCAGCTGGCGGGCAGGTAATCCTGGAGCGCGCAGCCAGCCGCGTCGTCGAAGGGGTTCAGCGAGAAGTCCGTGTCCCGCTGGGCCAGGGCCATGGCGGCCTGGGCTTCCTCCCCGGAGACCAGCAGGGGCTGGTAGTTGTTCTGCGGGTCGGTGCCGGAAATGTGGGCGGGATACAGCGCCAGCTGCTGGCCCAGGTATGTCCCGTCATCGGCAAAGGTCAGGGTGGCGCGCACCACCATGGCCCGCAGTGCCCGCACCTGCTTGTTGCCCCCGAAGCAGAAGTTGCCCAGGGAGTAGCAAATGGAGCGGTTCTTGTAAATGTCGAAGCCCTGTACCACATGGGGATGGTGCATCACGATCAGATCGGCTCCGCAGTTGATGAAGTACCGGGAGGCTTTCTCCTGCATATCGTTGCGCACCCGGCCATACTCCGTGCCGCCATGGAAAACGTAGACCACGGCGTTGACGTTTTCCTCCGCCTTCAGCCGGGCGATTTCCTCCTTGGCCCAGGTCTTGCGCTTGTTGTAGGCCGTGGAGTTGACGCCCAGGAAGGCGACGCGGATGCCGTCCTTTTCATAAATATATACGGACTCGTTGCCGAAAACGCCCAGCCCGGCGGCTTCAAGGGCTGCCTGGGTGGCGTCGTAGCCCTTCTGACCATAGTCCATGGAGTGGTTGTTGGCGATGTTGCAGACCTCAATGCCGGAACGGGTGAGAATGTTCACAAAATCCGTCGGGCCGCGGAAACGGTAGGTCTTGTCCTTCTTTTCCCCGGCGCTGCTGTCGGACAAAACGCCCTCCAGGTTGATGACGGTGAGGTCATCCTCCGCGAAGAAATCCTTCATATTGGCGAAGAAGTAGTCGTAGCCCTGCTCCGCGGCCACGGAATCGAAGGAGGCGGCGTTGGCGCGCTTCTTTTCCTCGCTGCCCAGGGTAACGTCCCCGGTGAAGGTGATGGTGACGGTCTTGTCTGCCAGGGCGAAGGCGGGCAGCAGCAGGGCGATACACAGCAGAATACAGAATACTCGGCGCATGGGCAAACCTCCGGCAAGCGTAGTGATTCAGGCGCGATAGCGCGCCGCTTTGGCGGTATAATACCATCAAAGATATTATACCATAGAATCAGACGCGGGGTCTACCGTTTCGGTTGGGATGAATGGAAAAAGTGTGTGGAGCCAAAGCAGATCATTTGCCGCAAGAGGATTTTCGCAGGCATATGAAGCTGACGGCGCAGACCGTCAGATAGACCAGGGCAAACGCCAGCGTATGGCGGATCCCCATTGGGTAGGGCCCGATCCATCCTTGCTTGAAAACCAGGATGGCAATCCAACCGGTCAGCATGGAAACCGGCATCCATGCCATGCCGATGACGTTGAGCCAGGATACGGAAAAGGGCGGTCTGTCCCCCGACAGCGATTTCCCGACAAAATAGCCGGCAATGCCAACCGTCTGAATGATCATGGAACCCCAAACGGCTTCCATGCTCTGCTGGGCATACCATCCGCCCAGCGCGCACAGAAGCCCGATGACCACGAAGGCTGTCGACGCAATATAAAGCACCTTGCCGGCAACTTCCGTGCCCTTTCGCTCCTGGGCTTCCGCCGCTTCAATACCTTTCAGAAGATAGTCGGTCGTTACGCCGAAAAGGTCGCTCATGATGATGATTTTATCCACATCGGGCGTACTCTGCTCACTTTCCCATTTGCTGACGGCCTGCCGGGAAACACCCACCTGATCGGCCAGCTCTTCCTGAGAGATGCCCTTGGTCTTTCGCAAATACTGAATTCTTTCGGCCATATTCATGGTCAGCCCTCCTTTCTTTTACAGCCTTATCATAGCAGAAGGCGCGGTTGCGTGGCTACCATGCCGGTATGGCAAACTGTCAACAGACGGTTGCGATCATGCTCGGGGGACTTGCGCAAAGCGGAACATGCCCTCAAAAAGCGGCGCCCGCCGAAAGGGCGAGCCTTATCGGCGGGCGATGGCGGTTGATTGTTTTTTCCCTGGCTATCAGAGGGCCGATAACTTGCGGCGTCTCCCCAATGCGGGCCGCTGACGCTTATCCCATCACGTCCTTGAGGAAGCGCGCGGCCAGATAGGGCCAATCCTGCGCCTCGGGAATCACCTTGTCCGGGCGGCCGATGGAATCATCGCACAGGGAGCTGCCATGGGGGCCGTGCGGATAAATGTGCGCCTCGGCCTGCACGCCGTGACGGCGCAGGGCCATGGCCATCAGCAGGGTGTTTTCCACCGGAACCGCGGTGTCCTCCCAGGTGTGCCACAGGAAAGCGGGAACGGTCTGTGCCGTAACCAGGTTTTCCAGGCTGAAATCCTGATGGCGAAGCGGGTCGTCAGCGCCGGTGAGCTGGCGGAAGGAATCGCGGTGAGCGAACTCGCCGCCGCTGATGACGGGGTAGCACAGCGCCATGGCGTTGGGCTTCACCTGCTCGCAGGTCAGCCCCAGGGGCGACCAGAGCCCGGCGTCGGGCCACTGTGTGCCCAGGGTGCCCGCCACATGGCCGCCGGCGGAAAAGCCCAGCACGGCAATGGCGTCGGGGCGCTGACCATAGGCTTGGGCGTTTGCGCGGATATGGGCGACAGCGCAGGCTACGTCCTGTACGTTGCGGGGATAGCGTGCCTCGGGCGCGCGGCTGTAGCGCACCACATAAGCGTTGAACCCCAGGCCCGCGAAGCGAAGCGCCACGCACTCACCCTCATGGGCAGCCAGATGGGTGTAGCCGCCGCCAGGACAGATCAGGATGCCGGGACGGCGGGCAGGATCGGTGGTGGTTGGGTCGGGTACATAGATGTCCATGGGGACGCCGGTGGATAGGGTGACGCGCTGGTATTGCATGAGGGTGCCTTCTTTCGTATCGTATTTACCGGAAGGGGTCCTCCGGGCTGCCGCTGCCCTGCGTCAGGGCATAGCGGGACAGATTCAGGTAGAGGAGGGGACGGATGCCCACCGCCTCGGTTTCGGGGGCGACGCCGGTATCCAGCACCGTGCCGTTGTACCACACCATGGCATGCCGGCCGGAGGGCAGGATGTCGTTCAGCCACCACCAGGCGCGGCCGTCGCTGTGATGGCGCACCCCCTGGGCCAGGGCATAGGGCGTGGCCGAGCAGGTCAGATCATCCAGCACGGATAGCTGCTCCTGATCGGGGAGGGCAAGGTTCGCGGCGGCTTCCTCCTCGGGGGTCAGCGTCAGAGCCAGGTCCGTGGCGGTGGCCAGGTCGCCGGCGTCCAGCACCTGGGTGGACAGCAGCGCGGCGGTATCACCCTCCACACCCAGCACCTGCCACTGCAAGGGCTGGGGCTGGCCGCTTTCGCCCACGGGATAGCTGCCGAAGACGACATAGGGCAGGCGGTCGGCCTGGTTGCGCAGAATCAGATTCACGGTATAGCGGCGACTGAGCTCGTCCAGGCGTTCGGGGCTTTCCAGATAATTGCCCAGGCTGGCGTAGCGGGACATCAGCTCCTCGGCGGTGGACAGGCTGACGGCGGCATAGTCGCGCTCGGCCTGGCGATAAATGGCGCTGCGGCAGGCCAGCACCCGGGCCTGGGCGTCCAGGGTGTCCCCCAGGGCCTCAAAGGCGGTCAGCGCCTCGTCATACTGCCCCTGCGCATAGAGGCTCGCCGCGCCGTCGTAGGCCTCCTGGGACAGGCCGTCACGGCACTGGCGGCTGAGCTCCTGCGCCCTTGCCAGATCGGGGTAGCCGTTCAGGATGGCCTGGGCCTCCTCCCACTGGCCGGCGTCCATAAACGCCTGAGCCCGGGCCAGGTCGCGCTCGGGAATGCGGGCGCGCAGCCACTCGGCCTGGTAGGGGCTGTCCAGGAAGGCCCCCAGGGAGTCAAAGAGCATGATGGCATGTTCGATGTCATCTTCCGCGGCCTTGCTGGCGGCATTGAGGTATGTCAGGTAGCGGCCGCTGTTCTGGAAGGGCTCTACCTGGCGGAAGCTGCGCCGGGCCAGCTCCGTATCGCCCGTCTGCAGGGCATAGAGTCCGGCGGCGTACAGGGCGTACTCCGTGGATTCCTGATAGCCGCCCAGCTGCTCGAACAGCTTGGCTGCCGTCTGGTAATCCCCCGCGCCGAGATACCGCTGGGCCTGCTCGTAATAGTCCTGATTGGATGCCATGCAGCCTCCCGCCGTCAGGCAGAAGACCAGGCAGAGCGTAAGCGTAATGATTCGTTTCATGGCCATACCTCCTGTGTTGTTAGGAATAGCATGGCCGAAGCCGGGGCGGATTATGACCGTTTCAGCAGGCGAAGGATGGCTGTTTTTTTCTTCAGACGCCACCATCCAAGGCAGAGGCCGACATATACCGCCGCGCCGGCAAGCACCTGAAGGCTCAGCCCCGCCCAGCCGTCCAGAGGCAGCGCCCTGCCCAGGAGCCGCGCCGTCGCCAGCATGATGCCGCCGATGACGCCATAGGCCGCTGCGTAGCTCAGGTAGCGGCGGTAGGGGAGCGACCGGCGCAGGAACAGCCACTGCACCAAAGGAACGGAAAATTCCGCCATCAGCGTGCCGACAACCGCGCCCATGGCCTGCATCCGGGGAATCAGCAGGCAGTTGGCAAGGAGGTTGACGACTGCGCCCGCGCTGACGCTGATGATGAAAATCCGATCCTGTCCCTGAGGCAGCACCCACTGCGTTCTGATAACGTTGGCGAACCCGATGGCGATCAGGGTGAAGGCCAGGGCGGCCATCAGCGGCCCCGAGGCGGCGAACTCCTCGCCAAAGAACAGCGGGGCAAAGCGATCCGCCACCGCCGCGACGCCAAAGGCCATGGCGGATACCATGCACAGGATCAGCTCCATCGACAGGTCGATGTGCCGCAGCACGCGCTCCGTCTGTCCCTGGCGCGTCAGGCGGGACACCTTGGGCAGCATCACCGTGCCGATGGCGGAGATGAATCCGCTGAGGCAATAAATGATCTTTTCCGCGTTGCCGTACAGGCCGTTTTGCGCCATGCCCGCCAGCGCGCCTACCATCACCTTGTCCATCTGTCGGTAGACGCTGATGGCGATCACCGTGATGGATAAAAGCGCGCAGGGGGCCAAGCGACCCATGACGTTGGCAAAGGAGACCCTCACCAGCCGTACCTTGCCCTTCAGGCTGAACGCGCAGCTCAGACAGCCTATCAGCGTCGCCAGGGACCAGACCAGGGCGTAGACCCACAGATCCTCCGGCCCCTTGACAAAGAGGAAAACCGCGGCGGCGGCCAGCAGCTTGACGGCGGTGTTTCGCAGCGCGATGGGCTTGAACTGATCCAGGCCCATCAGGCACCAATCCAGGTTCACCAGGCAGGAGACGGACATCAGCGTCAGGTTCAGCGCGATGAACCGCTCCTCCCCGGCGATGAAGGCGACGTACGCGCCATAGCCCGCCAGCGCGAGCCCGGCCACCATCAGCTGCATCTGCCAGATTTCCGAGAAGGTGCGGTTCAGGGACTCTTGCTGATCCCGCACCCGGGCGATAGCGCGGGTGCCGTAGTTTTCCAGGCCCAGCATCCCCGCCAGGCAGAACATGTAGCTGATGGACCAGGCGTACTCGTAGAGGCCCACGCCCGCTTTGCCCACAACCCGGGACAGGTAGGGCGCGGTGACGATGGGCAGCAGGATGGAAAAAACGCGGTAAGCCACGTTGTAAGCGGCGTTTTTGCGGGTGCTCACAGGACAATCCTTTCGTCTCGGGGGAGTTCAGCGCGGTTAAAATATAACATTCGCGCTTTTTTCCAAACTTCCTCCTTGACAAAGGTCGAATCCTCCTGTACAATGCGTAAACGTAAAATAAATTTTAGTTTACACAAAGGAGGGCAACAATGAAAACCCAGCAAGTGAAGACCCTGGTGCTCTGCGCGCTGTTCGCGGCGCTGACGGCGGTATGCTCACAGATTCAGATTCCCTTGCCCATGATTCCCATCAATCTGGCGCTGTTCGCGGTGCTTCTGTGCGGCGCGCTGACCAGCAAATCAAAGGCGGCGCTGGCCATGGCGGTGTATATGCTGATGGGCGTTATCGGCCTGCCGGTGTTCACGGGTCTGCGGGGCGGCGCGGGGGTGCTGTTCGGGCGCACAGGCGGCTATATCCTGGGGTATGTGGCGGCGGCCTTTCTTACCAGCTTCATCCTGGAGCGGTGGGGGAAGGTGTACTGGAAAATGTGCCTGGCCATGGCGGCGGGCACGGCAGGCTGCTACGCCTTCGGCACGGCTTGGTTTATGGTGCTGACGGGCAGCGGTCTGTGGGCCAGCCTGACGGTCTGCGTCTTTCCGTTCCTGATTGGCGACGCGGTGAAAATCCTTCTGGCGGCCCTGCTGGCGGGACGCCTGGAAAAGCCCCTGCGGAAGGTGCTCGCGTAAGTCCGCGCCGCCTCAAAACACTCCGGCAGTGTAGTCAACACAAAAAATGGCGGGAGATTTGGTCGAAGGCATTGACTTTCCACGGGGAATGTGCTATGCTGATTGGGCTGTGATGGCATATGCACCCGTAGCTCAGTTGGATAGAGTGTCAGACTCCGACTCTGAAGGTCACAGGTTCGAATCCTGCCGGGTGTACGCAAAAAACCCTGGAAAGTCAAGGCTTTCCGGGGCTTTTTCTATTTTTCGTACGGCAAGGTTTTGAAAGGGAAAGGCCATTTTCGGCGCTTCGCAGCAGACAAAAAAGCAGGAAGCCGCAGCGCGACGCTGAGACTGCCCGCATCCATATGCGATGCTTCTGTTTCCGAGTCCAAAGTTATGATGATTTGATGGTTTTCCGCGTCACCGATTTCCCTGACGGCCTGCCTGATGTTTTTCAGCGCCGCGGTATGCTCTTCTTTTCGCGTGTCGAAAACAGTCGTATTCTTTTGAAATATGTGATTTTTAATCGAATTATCGGTTTTTGTGCGTATTCTATCTCTGAAAGTATTTTTTCGGAGGTATAGCAGCATGTCCAATATTCAGAAACTTCTTTGGCATATGGGAATTGGGAACCGCTTGAAGGGATACAAAATGATTATCCTTGCGGTGGAACTTGGCGTAGAAGACGAGGATCGGCTGCTCTGCGTCTGGGAGCATCTTTACAAGCCGATTGCCCGGAAATTGGGCTGCGATATGCACTGCGTCGAACGCAACATCCGCACGGCGATCAATCACGCCTGGCGCAATAATCCCGATTATCTCTCCAGCCTGGCTGGGTTCCAGCTAACCCAGCCGCCTACCGTGACGCATTTTCTGGACATGCTGGTGACGGTCTGTCTGCGGGAGCAGGGGCCAACGTCGGCATAATGGGCGTATTGTTGAGAAAGCGATTCAGACCCTTTGCGGGGCTGCTGTTTATTTATGAAAATAGTTGCGCCCTTTGCAGGGCTGCGAGCGATAGTGGCTGTACTTTCTCTTCAGAGAAAGTACCAGAGAGGATTGGGGGCGGCTGAATTGAACCTGCATGGGCAGCCGCCCCCAAACCCCCCGTCGCTTAGCGCGATGTGCGTAGATATAAACAGCTACCAGCTAATTGCGCCTCACAGGGGCAGTCAACTACCGCCGTTGGAGCAAGGATATGTCCAATCTGCATCAAAGTTTTCGTCTGCACAGCTTCGCTGTCCGGTTACACGTGGGACTGGTGCCGTTGGGCAATGCATAACATTAGTTCCTTCCATGAGCTTTGTTCCTATGGAGCAAGTACGAACCGTACCCCTCTGCTACAACGTTTCCAGTCCCATGTGCAACCAGGTCTACCGAACCAAATCAGACAAAAGCTTTGCCGCTCAAGCACACTTGCTCGCTCCTATGGAGGCGGACGACCGCCCCTGCGAGGCGGTGTTAGCTGGTGACTGATGATAGCCACGGGCATATGCTATGCCACGAGGGGCCTGGGGGCGGCTACGGTGCATGTTCAATTTAGCCGCCTCCAGACCTCTTTGCTACTTTCTCCGTGGAGAAAGTAGGATCAAGCAAGCCCGCAGTCCCACAAAGGGCAAAACTATTAAGTATAAAACTTAAAAAAGACAGGATTTTTACCTCATCCGTCGCGGCGTTCCGCCGCGCCACCTTCCCCAAAGAGGAAGGCGAAGAACAAAACTTTTTATTATGAAAATATTACAATTAAACAAGGAAGCGCCGCAAGAATTCCTGGTTCTTCATCCTTCCGTATTCATGATGACTTCATTTCCAAATCAATAGGGCCGTGCTTTTCCTCAAAATCAGCCACGAAGCGCCGCACCAGCTGCAGCAGGGTGCTGTTCATCGACCGATCCTCATAGGCGGCCACATATTCCAGCCGCCGAAGAAGGCCTTAATCAATCCGGAGAGACAGATGCCGCAGGTCTGTTGGCATGGCTCCATCCCTCCCCGAAAATTTGAACTCATTATGGGTTCATCATGCTCATTGTATATTGCCGTTTGCTACAATGGGTTTGAGTGAACCCAAAATGCACCCACAAAATTTAGGGGGGAAGCGCCATGCGCATCGCCGTCATCGGTTCCCGCAGTCTGCAAGTCGATCATCTGGAAGACTATCTACCTGCCAATGTCTCCCGCATCCTGTCCGGCGGTGCGACAGGGGTGGACGCATGTGCCCGCCGCTACGCCATCAGCCAAGCTATTCCGTATGAGGAATACCGTCCCGATTACCGCCGCTACGGCAGGGGCGCGCCCTTGAGGCGCAACCTGGACATGATCAAACACGCCGACCACGTCATTGCTTTCTGGGACGGACAGTCGCCGGGCACAAGCCACACCATCATGAAATGCAAAGAGCTGGGCATTCCCTGCACGGTCTACCGACTGCATCAGCCGCTCATTACGCGCACGGAGGCCCTGGCCTTTGCCAGGCTGGCCGAAGCGGGGCGGGAACCTGCCTATCCCTGGGAGGACATCCTTGACAGCGTACCGGACAGCTGGCCCTATCAGCGCCTCAGGAAGGAGGAGCTGTATCCGGCAATGGATGTTGACGAAGAATAAGCCGTTTTTCAGCGGAGAGCAAGAGGTCTTTTCTTGATCCCCAGGATCAGTGGCATAATCCAGGGTGATGACGGAGGGCGCGCAACCCCTTCGGCTTTCAACCAGCCACTGGCGACATGCGCGTCAGCTGTTGCGCAATTTCGTCAAAAATCGCGTCCTTACAGGACTTCCCGGCCGGGAGCCGTAGGCGGCCAGGGAAGTCCTGCAAACGCGGCAAAGCGGCGTGCGCCGCATAGCCGACCCTTTGCCGCCCTTCCTTGACACTCGCGGCGCAACATGGTATGATAGGCGCAGGAATTGGCCGATAAAGAAGGAGAAAGGACGGCTTGGCCGAATGAACAAACTGATTCGACGGCTGCAGCGCCATCGAACCGCGCTGATGCTGGGTTTTTTCAGCTGCATGGTCTATGGCTGTCTGGCCCTGCTTTTCTTCGGCCTGATGAGCGTCAACAACAAGGCTTTGCTGAATCTGTCCCGAACGCTGGCGACCACGCTGCTGACCTATATCGCCCTCAGCTGTGCCATGCACGCGGTCTACGGCGGCTACGCTGTGGGCAAGAAAAAGAGTAAGCCAGTCATTTCCTCTATGTCCCTGGCGACGCTGGTAACGGATCTGATAACGTACCTGCAATTGCAGATCATGAACGTGAATCCCAACAACCGCCAGCGTTTGGAGCTTTTTGGCGAGGATTTCCTGTGGCTTTTGCTGTGCATGGTGTGCCAGATTTTGCTGATCGTTTTCTGGGTTCGGCTGGGCAACGGCATGTACTTCACCATCAATCCCCCCAGGCGATGCCTGCTGGTGCTGGGGGATGAGGGCCAGGAGGCCCGGCTCCGGGGTAAGGTGGGCCGTTATGCCCTGCAATGGCGGGTCACGGATGTCTGCCTGTACAACGCGCCGGATATGGTGGACAGGCTGCGCCAGTGCGAGTTGGTTTTCATCGGCAAGGTGCCCGAGCAGGCCAAGATGGCGCTGCTGCAGCACTGCTATGATCTGCACCGGGACGTGATATGTCAGGCGGATTTGCAGGGCATCATGCTTTCCAACGCCCGCCAGATGGTGGTGGACGATGCGCCCTTCCTGGAAATGACCTACGGAAAAATGACCCTGGGACAGCGGATGATGAAGCGCGGAATGGACATCGGCATTTCGTTGCTGGTGCTGATCGGCTTTTCCCCCCTGCTGCTGCTGATTGCCCTGTGCATCTACCTGGAGGACGGCGGCCCGGTGATCTTCCGCCAGCAGCGGATGACGGTAAACGGCCGCGTTTTCTCCATCTGCAAATTCCGCACCATGACCGTCATCGACAGCCTGAAGGCGAACCCGGTATCCGCGACCACCGACGACGCGCGAATCACGCGGGTCGGACAGGTGCTGCGCCGTTTCAGGCTGGACGAGCTGCCGCAGTTCTGGAACATCCTTCGGGGGGCGATGACCGTGGTGGGGCCCCGGCCGGAGATGCTGGAGAATGTGGCGCGCTACAAGCAGCAGCTGCCCGCTTTTGTTTATCGGGAGAAGATGAAGGCCGGACTGACAGGCTATGCCCAGATTGAGGGCCGCTACAACACCACCCCTGAGGATAAGCTGATGCTCGATTTGATGTACATCGAAAGCTTTTCGCTGTGGGTGGATATCAAGCTGATTTTCCGCACCCTGACGGTGTTTTTCAAGTCGGACAGCACGGAGGGCTTCGCGCCGCCGCAGGTGAATGGCGAGACGGCGGAGGAGCGCGGGAGGATCGGCGCGTAAGGCTTGCAAAACGCACAACGGCGCGAGGAGGTACGCATATGAAATTGACGCTGCTCATTATGGCCGCGGGGCTGGGTTCCCGCTTTGGCGGCGATAAGCAGATCAGCAAAATCGGTCCCAATGGGGAGATCCTGATGGAATACTCCATCCATGACGCCCTGGCGGCGGGGTTCGATAAGGTAGTCTTCGTCATCAAGCGCGCCATGGCTGAGGAATTCCGTCAGTTGGTGGGCGATAAGATTGCCGCCCGGTGCGAGGTGCATTATGTTTACCAGGAGTATGATTCCCTGCCGGACGGCTTTGTTCCGCCGGAGGGACGCACCCGGCCCTACGGCACGGTTCATGCCGTGCTGGCAGCCAAGGCTGTGATCCATGAGCCTTTTGCGGTCATCAACGCTGATGATTACTATGGCAAAGAGGCCTTCCTCACCATGGCGGAATCCCTGCGCGGCATGGCGGGGAAGGAGGCCGCCGCCTCCATGGTGGCGTATTATCTGCGCAACACAGTCTCGGAGAATGGTACCGTGACTCGCGGCGTGTGTGAAACCGATGCTCAGGGCCGCCTGGTGAAGGTGACGGAGACGTACAAGATCCAGCCCATGCCGGACGGCACCATCCGGGACACGCATTCCGATCCCGCGGGCCTGATTCTCGATCCCAACGCGCTGGTATCCATGAATTTCTGGGGCCTGACGCCCTGGTATTTCCGCGTGGCGGAGCGTGATTTCCGCGCGTTCCTGGCCGATGGCGCGGGCGATTCCATGAAGAAGGAATTTGTTCTGCCTACCCACATTGACGGGCTTATGCGTACCGACGGCCTTGTCGTGGATGTGCTGTCCACCGGAGCGGCCTGGTTCGGCATGACCTACCGGGAGGATAAGCCTCTGGTGGAGGCGGAGCTGCGCAGGCTGCACGCGGCGGGGGCATACCCCGCGGCGCTGTAAGCCGGGGCCGCCAATCGGATTTTTTACCTAACGGCTCCCTTTCGCTACTTGCAAAGGGGGCCGTTTTTGGGTACAATGATAGCGTTCAGGCGGCCTGCGGAACGGGCTGCTGAAAAGGAGGATAATGCCCATGAGGATTTTGCTGACCGGCGGCGCGGGCTTCATCGCGACCCACACCTGCGTGGAGCTGATGGCGGCGGGCCACGATGTGGTGGCGGTGGATAATTATGTCAACAGCCAGCCCGAAGCGGTGCGGCGGGTGGAAGAGATTACCGGCCGTTCGGTGAAGGTGTACGAGGCTGACGTGTGCGACAGGGACGCAATGAACCGAATTTTTGATGAAAACACCTTTGACGCGGTGATTCACTTTGCCGGGCTGAAGGCGGTAGGCGAATCCGTGCATATTCCTCTGGCCTACTACCGCAACAATCTGGATTCCACCCTTACCCTGTGCGAGGTGATGGCGGCCCACGGCTGCAAGCGGCTGGTGTTCTCCTCCTCCGCCACCGTGTATGGCGATCCGGATGAGGTGCCGCTGCGAGAGGACATGTTCTGCAAGGGCTGCACCAATCCCTATGGCTGGACGAAGTACATGATCGAGAAGATCCTGCAGGGCGTGGTGGTGGCCGACCCCGAGTGGAGCGTGGTGCTGCTGCGCTACTTCAACCCCATCGGCGCCCATGAATCCGGCCGCATCGGCGAAAACCCCAACGGCATTCCCAACAACCTGATGCCCTATATCACCAAGGTGGCCGCGGGCCAGCTGGCGCGGCTTACCGTGTACGGCGACGATTACAGAACCCACGACGGCACTGGCGTCAGGGACTACATTCATGTGGTGGATCTGGCCAAGGGCCATGTGGCCGCCTGCGATTATGCCGCCAAGCATCAGGGCTGCGAAATCATCAACCTGGGCACCGGCATCGGCTATTCCGTGCTGGACATCGTGAACACCTTCGCCCGGGTCAACGACATTCCGGTGCCCTACGTCATCGGGCCCCGCAGGGCGGGCGACATCGACGCCTGCTTTGCTGATCCGGCCAAGGCCAAGGCGCTGCTGGGCTGGGAGGCGACCAAGACCCTGGAGGATATGTGCCGGGATTCCTGGCGCTGGCAGACGAACAACCCCAACGGCTATCAGGCGTGACATCAGCGGCGCGGAGGCCCGTCCCGGATGCGGTGGGTCTCCGCGTTTTTCGTTGGCTTTGGGGGAAGGAGGCTGGGCGGATGAGAACATGCTTTGCGGCCATTGGCGGCGCGGGGGCGAAGGCGGCCCGGGCCCTTGTTTACTGCGCGCTGGCAGGCGCGGTCACGGCGGATACGGTGGAGGTTCTTCTGATTGACACGGATCAGCGGGACGAGGAAACCGCTGCGCTCTTTGCGCGCTATGACCGGGTGCGGCCCCTGCTGCCGCAGGAGCGTCCGCGCTTGGTTTGCCGCCACTGGCCGGAGCATCCGCCCAAGGCCGATAGCCTGGCTGACCTGGCGCAGACCCCGGAGGATCAGCTGCTGCTGCGCGCTCTGATGCCCGAGGCGGACAAGCGGCCCGCTGGCGCGGAGGGCTTTCGGGGTCAGGCTGACAGCGCGGCTCTTGCGTTGGCGGGCCTGCTGGGCAGCGGCAACGTTCAGCCCGATGGCGCCCTGGGAGCATGGCTGACAGCCTTGACGGCAGAGGAAGCCAGGGTGGTATTGTGCGGCTCAGCCATGGGCGGGATGGGCGCGGCGGGGCTGACGGCCCTGGCGGAGTGCTTTCGTGAGCGGCTGCCCATGGCGCGGATCGCCGCGGTAGCCCTGCTGCCCTATTTCCGTGCTTCGGAGGACGCCATGGCCCGGGCGGCATCGGCCCTTCGCCAGTGGAGCGAGGATGGGCTGTGCGACGCCGTGTACCTGCTGGGGCTGGAGCAGAGCGCCTACGCCACGGTCACGGAGGGCTGCCGGGAGGCGCGGCTTCCCGAATGGCTGGCGGCGCTGTGCGGCGCGGACTTCTTCCGGGAGAATCGGCAGGGCTGCTTCAGCTGGCGGCTGCCCCTGGGCAGTTTGACCTGGGAGGCCTTCGGCACGGAGTCGGAGCGATGCCGGCTGGGCTTTGGCCGATTGACGCAGACTGCCGCGGCGCTTCGCCTGGACATGGGTGAAACGATTCGACGGGGTCTTGCGGAGCCACACTGGCTGCGGGATCGGCTGATTCCCTGGTACGCGGGCTGCTTCGGCGGCATCCGTCGGTGGCCGGAAGAACGGCGTTTGGCGCTGGCAGAGGACTACGCGCAGCTGACGGCGCTGCTGGCTTCCTACGAGCGATGGATGGGGGAGGTTATCGCTACCTTGCCCCCGGCACTGCGCAGCGGCAGCGCCATGGATGAGGCGGCGCGCCAGGCAGAGGAAAACTATCGGCAGCTTGCGCAGACGGCGGCGCAGCTGACGGTGATGCGCCAGGAGGCCGAGGCGGACGAATGGGGCCGTCAGGCGATTCAGCGGGGGAAGAGCGCCGCTGAGGAGGATGAAGTCCGGCTGGCGCTGACGCGGCTGTCGGATCTGCTGTCTCAGCTGAAGGAAACGCAGCGGGCGCTGGTGGAGCGCATCGGCGGACCGGCTTATTTGGCGATGCTCAAGGGCTGCGTCCGGCGCTTCCGGCAGGAGGCCGATCAGTTTCGCGGCCAGTTTGAGGAGGCGGAGGCGCATATTCGCCGTGCTGAAAACGACGGTTCTCCCGAGGCCGCGGGGCGTATCGCCGGCGCTCGCGCCAAGCTCAAGCGCATGGAGCGCAGCCTGCTTCTGCTGGAGGCCAGGTATCAGCAGGCGGAAAGCGATCTGCGGGCTGCCGGGGCGGAAAATGTCCGCGCCGTTCCGCCCACGGTTCAGGATACAGCCGGAGCGGCAGCCTGCGGCCTGTTTGAACCGGCCGTCTGGTCGGCCCGGGATCAGCGGCAGCTGGAGCGGGTTTGGCATTTCGCCGTTCCCGGCCTGGAGGGCGTCACCCTTGCGCGCCGCAGGGAGGAGCTGGCCCGCTTGGACATGGGGGACGAGCCGCTCAGAGCCTTTGTGCGGGTCATGCTGAACGGAATGGAGGGCAAGGCATGATGGGTCAGGAGCATCGGCCCGGTGTGACCCTGCTGCCGGACATGACGGCGGAGGTTATGCGGGCGGAGGAATGGGGCCTGGTGGAAACGATGCCCCTGAAAGCGGTGGCCGAGGCTATGGAGGCTGACGGCGGCGCGGCGGGCCCTGACATCCTGGGCAGCCTGCGCACGGCAGCGCGCAATGCCGCGTCCCCCGAGGGCGAGGCGGTGTGGCGGGGCGCGGTAGCCTTGGCGCTTTTGTGGGACACCTGGGCGGAAACCCCGGCGGCCTTGGCGGTACGGGAGATCGAGGGGGATACGCCCCTTTCCGCCATGGTGCTGGCGGCCCGGCGGCCCTGCGACCGAGAAAAGCGCCTGCGGCTGGTGACGCTGGGCGGCCGGCTGCTGGGGGTGGCGCACCCGGCGCTGGGGCTGATTCCCCGGGTGGAGGATTTGACGGGGCTTTTGCCGCCCCGCGTATGCTGGTATCGGGCGGACGGATTTGCTGATCCCACCCCCTGCCTGAACGAGCGGGACCGGGCGATGCTGATCCGGCGGCTGTCGCTTTTGTCCGGGGAAGCGGCCCGTCGCTTCGCCGCGGCGCTTTTGCAGGAGGGCCTTCGCACCAGCCGAGCGCTGGCAGCCAAGGACGAGGCTGCGCTGCGGTCGCTTGCCTTGCGGGCCATGGCGGTGTGCGGCATGGCGGACAACGGCTTTCCTGAGCTGACGGCGCGGGAAGAAGAATACGCGGCGGCATCGGAGAATCCGCTGCTGAAGGCGTTGGATGCTGCGCCGTCCGCCCAGCGGGAGGATGCCCGGCCTCAGCGCGTCTATTGCTGGCGCGGTGTGCCTTTTGCCCGCGCCAGTACGGCGACAGCCATCGAACCCGCGGGTGTGCCGGGGGAGGCGGAGGCCCTTGCGGAACTGGCTGGGGAAATTGAACTGCTCTCGATGTCCAGCCAGTGGCAGCGAGAGACCGCCAAGAGGCTTAACGCCTTGATAAAGGCGGCGGAAAGCCGGGCGCTGTCCCCGGCGGCCCGGGAGGCGCTGACGGAGACGAAGCGCGCCTGTGCTGCTGCGGGGCAGGGACGTCAGGCGCCGCTGAAGCTCACCTGGCCCTGGCGGCCGGACGGCGCCGCTGTGTGGCTGCTGCGTTCCTCTCTGGGCAGCGCTTGGGCGGACATGAAGGAGTCGCCCTTTTCCGAACGGCTGACCCTCCTGCCTGACGCCGCTCCGGATGTCCTGGGGGACGCGGTGCTGAACCTGTCCTGCCGTCTGCCTGATGAGCAGGCGGGGATGCGCTGTATGGCTGTTCCGCCGCTGTCCCCCGCGTGCGCGGCCCGGGTAGCCCAGGAGCCGGAATGCCTGCCGCCGCAGGGATTCAGCTTCGCCGTCACGGCGGAGGACGGTGTGCGCGCTGAAATGACCATCCGGGGGAAGGACGAGGTCGTCATCAGTCGCGTCTATGACGAAGGGGAACTGACGCTGCTTCAGCCGGAGGAAACGCCCACCATAGCGGTCTGGCCGTCCGTGCGCTTCCCGGCGGAGGACTGGCGGGCCTACTTTGTGTACATTCATGGCCTGGGCCCGGGCGTTCGCGCGCTGAACGGAGGCCGGTGGGAGCAGGCGGAGGAGCATCTGTGGTCGGTTATGCTGACGGATACCTTTCCCACGGTGCTGACGCTGCATCGGGAGGGACAGTGTCTGGGTACGCTGCTGAATCTTCTGCCGGTTTTCCGCGCGGAAAGGACAGCAGCGGCGGTAGCGGCGATGGACCTGGGCTTGTCCGGCGTTGCGGCGGCGCTGTGTCTGGGAGACGAGTGTACGCCTCTGAAGCTTCCCAACCTGGTCAGGACGCTCATGCATGGCAGCCGCCCCGCCCCCTTCGAAGAGGAATTTTTGCCCCCGGAGCCCATCAGCGGCATCCTGCCCGCCGTGGTCTCCATGACGCGGGAGGCCGAAGCGCCCGCACCCCTGCTGGATGGCCATATCGGCCCTGGCGATCAGCCTGATAAGACCTATGCCGCGCTGAAGTGGGGGCTTGATCCCGCGAGCCGGAAAGCTCGACGCTTACTGCTGCGCCAGACGATGCTGACGGCGGCGCTGGATGCGCGCATGCGGGGCGCTGCGCGGATCAGCTGGCGGATTGCCCTGCCTGGGCAGCTGGCGGCGTCGGCCAGGGAGGCGCTGATGGCGGATGTGCGGGACGCCGCCCCGACGGTCTCGGAAGAGGCCTGCTTGCCGCTGGATACGCCTGCTGTCCTCGGCATGGAGGAGGGCGCGGCCCTAACGGCCTATATGAGGCGGCGCGTTTTCCAGCGGGGAGGCTTCATCGTCCTGGATGTGGGGGCGGAGCAGGCTTCGCTGACGCTGTGGCTCAGAGGCATGAGCCGTCCCTGCGGCGTGGTTCGGCTGCCGTTGGGCATTCACGCCATGGTGCTGGAGGATTGGGCGCGGCAGCCCGAGGGCCTTCGGGAGGACTTTGCCGCGCTGGTCCCCGGTCTGGCCCGAAGCAAGGCGGAGGCTCTGGCGGGGGCTGTGGCGGCGTCTTCGCGTACCCTGCGGGGAATGGAGCGCTGCCGCCTTCTGACGGATGAATGCCTGGGCGGGCAGCTTCCGGCGCTGGCTGAAGAAATGAACCGGCGCCTGGCCCAAGGGGAGACGGCCTTTACTCAGGCGCTGCTGCTTATGGGCTTCGCGGTGCTGATGACCTCCGCCGGGCTGATGCTGGAGCAGGCGAGGCAGGATGCGGCGGTGAACGACTACCTGCCCGGGAACCTGCCCCTGTATGTGACGGGGCGGGGCGGCCTGATGCTCGCCAGCCTGCCGGATACGCTGAAGGTTCGGCTGCTGCGGTTCTCGCGCCTGGGCATGAGCGCGGAGCACCCTGTCCGCCAGCTGAACCTGTCTTTCTCCCAGGAGCCGAAAATGGAGATCGCGCTGGGGCTTGCCCGGGCGGAGGAAGGCCTGGCCGAGAATGCCGACGCTGTTCCGTCCTGGACGGAGAGCGCTGTGCCCATGTCTCCGCTGATGCTGCTGCGCCGGCTGGTGCTGGCTTTCTACGAGGAATTTCCGCTGGCCGCCGGGCGATTGCTGCCAGGGCTGGTGGAGGACGGACGGCTGACGGATGCGGCAGAGGAGCGTCTGCAGTCCGCGATTCAGCAATGCCCCGGGCGAACGCCGGCTGCTCTGGCCGCCAGCCTGGCCCGCGTGCGCGGCGGACTTCCGCCGATGGAGACAGATCCGGAAAAAAACAGAATATGACGGAATTCCTTCAATTTGGTCGGAATCTGCCTTGCGTCCCTGCCTGACTGGTGCTATAATGGGGCGAATCCTCCTCAAAAGCGAGGCGAATGGACTTTGAAGCACATTCAGATCACGGAAAAAACGGTGAACGAGTGGCTGATGATAACTCTGGGCACGGTCGTTATGTCCCTGGGCATCTACTACTTCAAGTTTCCCAACCATTTCTCCTTTGGCGGCGTCAGCGGCCTGGCAGTGGTACTGGGCCACTGGTTCCCCGGCGCGACCCCCGGCGATTTTATGATGGTCATCAACATGGCGCTGCTGGTCATCGGCTTTCTGGTGCTGGGCCGGGATTTTGGCCTGAAGACGGCCTATGTCAGCGTATTGAGCAGCGTGGTCATCTGGGGCCTGGAGCGGCTGTCACCTATGGCTGCGCCGATGACCAGCCAGCCCCTGCTGGAGTTGATTTTCGGCGTTGCCCTGCCGGCGGTGGGCTCGGCCATCCTGTTCAATCTGGACGCTTCCGGCGGCGGGACGGACATTGTGGCCATGATTCTGCGCAAGTATACCAGCCTGAACATCGGCAACGCGCTGATGCTGTCCGACTGCGTCATTACGGTTTCCGCCTGCTTTGCCTTCGGGATGGAGACCGGCCTGTTCTCCATCCTGGGCCTGCTGATGAAGTCCCTGATGGTGGATCTGGTGCTGGAGAACATCAACATCCATAAATATTTTCACATCATTACCACCAAGCCGCAGGAAATCGAAAGCTTTATCACCGACGTCCTTGGCCGCAGCGCCACGGAAATGGACGCCCAGGGTGCCTACACCCATGAAAACCGCAAGGTGCTGCTGACGGTGGTGAATCGCCGCCAGGCCGTGGTGCTGCGCAAATTTGTCCGTCAGACGGACCCCTCTGCCTTTGTGCTGATTATGAATACCGGCGACATTATCGGCAAGGGCTTTCGCGGGCTAAACTAACGGAAGGAGCCAATCCGAATGCTTGACCTGACGCTCACGGCGGCCTATGGCGCGCTGCTGTCGCTGATGAACCAGTGCAACGCGCGATTGTCCGGCGTCTATGGCAACTGGGGCGCCACGGTGATGATTCATGCCGTGGGCCTCTTGGTGCTTTTGCCCTTCGCCTTTGGCTGGGGCAGACCCAGGGGACAGGCGCCCTGGTATCAGTACGCCGGCGGGCTGATCGGCATTTTGTCGGTGGTGTTTGTAAACGTCGGGGTAGCGGGCGTGGGCGTCACGGGCAATCTGGTGCTGATGCTCCTGGGACAGGTTGCGTGCTCGGCGGCGGTGGATCATTTCGGCCTCCTGGGGGCAAAGCGGTCGCCCATGACGGGCCGCAAGCTGCTTTCAATGGCGCTGATGGCGGCGGGCTGCGGCGCGATGCTCCTGCTCTCCGGCGATAAGCTGGGGGGCGCGTCCGCGCTGGCCGCCGCGCTGTCCTTCCTCAGCGGCTGTACGATGATCTTTGCCCGCATGGCCAACGCCGCGCTTTCCCTGCGCGCCGGGGTGGGCTTTTCCACGGTGATGAATTATGTAACGGGCCTTGGCGGCAGCCTGCTGGTGCTGGCTTGCCTGGGCTTCCCCATGGACGCCGCGTTTCCTGCCGCGCATCAGCCGATCTGGATTTATCTGGGCGGCGCGCTGGGGGCGGTAGGCATCTATTTGTGCAATGTGGTCACCCCTCGTCTTCCGGCGCTGCGGATGTCCCTGGTGGTATTCGTGGGGCAGCTGTTCACCGGGCTGCTGCTCGACAGTCTGACGGGACGCTTTTCCCTGGGGCTTCTGGCGGGAAGCGCCGTCGCGGCGGCGGGGATGCTGGTGAATATCGGAGCAGGCCGGGGAGCGCGAGGCTCCCGGGCCGATTGACAGGAGGCGCGGTATGGAGGTTTTGTCCAGCCTGAAAAATCCTCGGGTGATGACCTGGCGATCCCTCAAGGAGCGCAAGGGACGCCGGGAAACGGGATGCTTCCTGGTGGAGGGCCGCAAGCTGGTGGAGGAGGCGCTGCGATCCGCCTTCCCGGTGGAGGCCGTGCTGATGACGGAGGGCAGCGCCGTTGGATTCCCCCTGCCGGAGGGTATGCCCTGCTACGCCCTGCCGGAGCATGTGCTGGCGGCGGTGTGCGATACGAAAACTCCCCAAGGCATCGCGGCGGTGGTGCGTATGGTGGAGAATCAGCGCCTGGGGCAGCGGCTGGTGGCGCTGGACGGCGTACAGGACCCGGGGAACGTGGGCGCCATCCTGCGCACGGCGGACGCCGCGGGCTTCGAGGGCGTACTGCTGTCGGCTCAATGCGCCGATGTGTTCAGCCCCAAGGTCATCCGTTCCACCATGGGCAGCCTGTTCCGTATGCCTTTGAGGGTAACGGATGATTTGCCCGGTGCGCTGACGGCGTTGAAGACCCAGGGCTTCGCGGTGATTTCCTCCCAGCTGGACGGCGAGCCTTTCTATGAAAGGGAGCCGGTAGGTGAGCGGTTCTGCCTGGTCATCGGCAGCGAGGGCAACGGCGTTACGGAGGCGGTGAAGGCGCTGGCGACCCATCGTGTACGTCTGCCCATGCGCGGCGGGGCGGAAAGCCTGAACGCGGCGGTAGCGGCGGGTATCATGATGTATGAATTGATGCGGTAGCGGCGGCTGAAAGAATGGCGGTGTCACTCGTTCAAAGCTTTGCGCGGCTCCCAGGGGGCTTTTTCAAAGAAAACCGTCTCGGTTTACCGCCTGGAAGGCGCTTGCTGAGGGCTGAATTTCAATCTGCCCACATCAAGGCTGCTTCGCGTAGATTTTTCGATAGGCAAAGGGCGCTGCCAATCCTGGCAGCGCCCTTTGCTTTGTGAAGTCTTACTGAGGTAGCGATACGGAATATACTGTTTCTCCGCTGGAAAGCAGTGCCCGTCCGCCTTTGGTGATGCCCAGGAAGCCCGTGGCCTGAGCGCCGTTGGGCAGGGGCAGGGCATAGCCATAGAACCGCTGGGAATCCACATCCGCCCTGTATAGGTAGTTGCCGGAGAAGGCGTAAATGTTCTTGCCTTCCACCGCTGCGCCGACGCAGGCGCTGGGGAGGGTATAGCGGCGGTCCACATTGCCGGAGAGCACACGCAGCTCCGAAATGGACTGGCCCGTTCCCGTCTGGGAGGTAGGGGCCAGCAGGATGCTGGCGGAGCCGCGCTCCGGGATGAAGGCGTCGATTACCTTCCAGCCGTAGACCAGCATGGTGCCGCTGGCGTCCTGGACGGCCTTGTAATCGTAGGTGTACATCTGCTGGGTGGTGAAGACCCGCAGCTTGCTGTCCTCAAAGAGCACCTTGTAGGTCAGGGCGTCGCCCAGGGAGACCACGCCGGTGTTCATCTTGCCCACCTGAAAGGTATTCATGACGGTATTGGCCGCCGTGCCGAAAACGTCGATAGCCAGTGTCCACATGTACTGCCCGCCGTCGCCATAGAAGCCCACGTCCAGCAGCAGCTTGTTTTTGAAGGCCTCGGTTTCCTCATCCACCTGATTGCCGTTCAAATCCTTCACAACCAGAGAGGCGGCGGTGTCATCGCCCACCACGGCGGCAGCATAGCCATGCCCGATGCGGGCAAACTGTATGGGCCCGCCCATGCTTTCGTTATACGAGGGGCGGCCGCTCTGATCCACAATAAACAGCTGGCTTCCCGCCCAGGCCACCAAATGGGTATCCGAAACGGAGAAGAACGCGCCGCTGCCCACGGGAAAGCTCCAGCGGATGGCGCCGGCGCCGGTGAGGCAGTGGATGGACGCGCCGTCGTAATACAGTACGTTGTCGCCAAAGGGCGTAACGCTCTGGCTGGCGTAGCAGGGGAGCATGGCCACGTTGATCTCCGTGGTATGACCGACGTTCCGCAGCAGCCGAAGCCCCAGCAGCACGGCGATAACGATGACGATCAGGATGATCCAGTTGCGGATCTGTCGGCTGCGGCTGCGATTGCGGTTGCCGGGCTGCCGATCCACATACATGGAGGATTTGCCTTTGCCTTGCATAGCGCACTCCTTATTTTCCAATGATACGTCTACTATTATAGCATGATTCCGGGAACATGCAAGCGCAGGCCGAAAACAATCCGCAGGCTTGACAACCGCCGGGCTTCGTGATACAATCACGTCACTGTGAATTTGAAGGAGGCTGGTCCGGCCATGCGCAATTGATTCCGTCCATGTTCCCCGGCGGGGAGGCAGGCTGCCGCGGCGCGGCGAGCTTTGCTATGGCGGAATGGCGCGTGAGCAGGATCAGTTTGTTTTTGTGCACGTCTTTTCGCCTCCCTGCGACCGATGGCAAGGAGGTTTTTGCTGATGCTGCCGATGAAGACGCGATGACGGAGCAGGTGCGGGCCGTATGGCCGATGACGAAAAGCGAGAGGTGAATGATTGATGATAAAGCAAGAAGTGCATGGCAATCTGACGGGCTTAAGAGACGCCGTGATTGCCGCCCTGGGCGAATTGTACGCCTACGAGGTGGAGGAAGGCGCCTTTCTGCCCCGGGAACTGATGCAGACCCTGGCGAAATTCAGCGCCCAGATGAACCGGGAAATCGCCGTTTACATCACGCGGGACGGCGAGGTGGTGGAGGTATGTGTGGGAACGGATCGGGACGTGGAGCTGCGGGACTACCGCCTGCGCCGCAATGCCCAGCGACTGAGCTGCGTTCGCTGCGTTCACACCCATCCCAACGGAGACGGTCGGCTCAGCGACGTGGATCTATCCGCCCTGCGCGCCTTCCGCTACGACGCTATGGTGGCCATTGGCTGCCAGGGCGGGGAGCCAACCTTTGTGCAGGCGGCCTTCCTGGGTGAAAAGCAAAGCATTCTCATGGATGAGCCCTGCCGCTGGTATCGCCTGCCCGAAAGGGACTGGCTGACGCAGGTGGAGGAAAGCGACCGCGTGGTGGGCTGGGATGAGGAAGCGTCAAAGCCCCATGAACGGGAGCGGGCGGTGCTGATGGGCATTGAAAGCGAGGAATCCCTGCGGGAGCTGGCGCGCCTGGCGGATACCGCCGGAGCGGAGGTCGTGGCGGCCTATCTGCAAAAGCGGGATAAGCCGGACAACGCGCTGTTCATCGGTCGGGGCAGGGCAGAGGAGCTGTGCCGCCAATGCCAGGCGCTGGAAGCCGACGTGTGCATCCTGGATGAGGAACTGACCGGAATCCAGGTACGCAACCTGGAGGACATGCTGCGGGTAAAGGTCATCGACCGCACGACGCTGATCCTGGATATTTTCGCCCAGCGGGCCACCAGCGCCGAGGGCAAGCTGCAGGTGGAGCTGGCTCAGCTGCAATACCAGTCCACCAGACTGATCGGTCAGGGCCTGGTGCTGTCCAGGCTGGCGGGCGGCATTGGTACCCGCGGCCCTGGCGAATCCAAGCTGGAGATGAACCGCCGCCGGATTCGGGAGCGAATGACGGAGCTGCGCCGCCGCCTGGACGCGGTGGAAAAGCAGCGTGAACTGCGCCGGAAGAGCCGGGAGAAAAACGAGGTGCCGGTGGTGGCCCTGGTGGGGTATACCAACGCGGGCAAATCAACGCTGCTCAACGCCATGACGGGCGCGGAGGTCTATGCCCAGGATCAGCTGTTCGCAACCCTGGACGCCGTCAGCCGCCGTGTGGAGACTGCCGAGCACACGGCCTATCTGCTCACGGACACCGTGGGCTTCATCCGCAAGCTGCCTCATGCCCTGGTCAGCGCCTTCCGCTCAACCCTGGAGGAGGCAGTGCTGGCGGACGTGCTGGTGATCGTCTCGGACGGCGCCAGCGGTGAAATGCTTCAGCAGCATAAAACCGTGGAAGATGTGCTGCGGGATCTGGGCGCCACCGAGCAGCCGCGTATTGAGGTCATCAACAAGGTTGACCTGGGAACGGTGGCTCCGGCCATTCCCGGCGCGGTCATGGTATCGGCCCAAACGGGGGAGGGGCTGGAAGCCCTGCGTCATGCCATCGCGGCGCAGCTGCAGAAGACCTACTCGCCGGTGACGTTCTTCCTGCCCTTCAGCCAATACGGCGCGCTGGCGCAGATTCGTCCGCTGGGCCGGGTGGTTCAGGAGCGGCACACCGACACAGGCACGGAGCTGACCATTGTGCTGTCCCAGGCGGATCGGGAGCGCCTGGTCAGCAAATACGGTCAGGGAATCATCAAGGGATAAAGATGCGCTGAGTTCAGCGCAGATAAAAAGGCGATGCGTATCTCTGAAAAGAGCTGTGCATCGCCTTCTTTTATCAACAGAGCGGCATCCCTGTTCGGCCGCACCGCGCTTCCCTGCTGGCTCAACGGCAAAGCTGTTCAGCCGTGCAAGGAAGCGGGTTCAAACGAAATCAGGCGAAATTGCCGTCCGGGAGCTTTGTCCCGCTTGTCCCCCGAAGGAGCCTGCTGCTTCTTGCGTGACGGACAGGCCGGCCCCTCCGCCTTGAAGCCAAACCGACGGCACGCGCATCGGCTTATGTGCATAGCGCTCTTATTCCATCGCCGCCGAATCCGGCTCAGGGGTCGGGGTGGTGAAGATTTCCAGGTGGGTTCCGCCGTCGTATTCATAGCCGCCGTACTCGTCGTTTTCATAGTAGGTGTGCTTGGGGTCTTCAGGAGGCTGGGGGGTGACGGCGACGCCCACGCCCTGCATACCGGCCAGGGGGAAGATCAGGGTCAGCTGCAGCCAGTTGACGCCGTCGTGGTACTGATCGGGGTAATAGGCATAATAGGTGCGGGCCGATTCGCCCTGAAGCTCGTTCACGGTATCCTCAAAGGAGTCGGTGGGCGCGTCGGCGGCCTTCTGGGCATAGGCGGCGGGCTCGGCCATGGCGTCCTGGAGGCTGATGGCCTCAGGGCTGACGGCCTGGATGCAGCTGCCCGCAATGGCTGCGAACCGCGAGGGATCGCTGACCCGAAGCTCCAGCGCGCCGATGCTGTCTGCCGATAGGGCGAAGGTCATCTCCACGCCCTCGGGGATGACGGCTCCCTCAGAGGAAGCGATGCCCATGGTGGCGAAGGAGGCGTAGCACTCGAACAGCGCGTTGACAGGGCTTTGCCCCGCGGATACCAGGTTGTCATTGACCCGCTGGACGTATTCCTTGAGCAGACGCTGCCCGGGCGTCTGATCCGGCCAGGCGATGTCCGCCAGGGCCGTCAGCGGCAGAAACAGCAGGGCAAGGGCCAGGGCCGTCAGGCGTTTGAGCATGGTATTCACCTCGCAATGTTGATGGGGGAAAGGCGTCAGGTCTTGCGCCGCTTCTCCCGCAATTCCACACAGTGGGCCAGCAGCTCCACCGCGCCCTCCAGTCCCAGCTTGCCGGTATCCAGGCACAGGTCATAGTTGTTGACGTCGCCCCAGGTGGCGGTGGCGTAGTAGTTGTAGTAGCTGGCGCGCTGCTTGTCGGCCCGGCGCACGGCGTCCTCGGCCTTGTCCGGGGACAAGCCGTACTGCTCCACCGCGCGCCTGACCCGGCTGGGCAGGTCGGCCTTGACAAAGACGGACACGGCGTTGGCCTTGTCCCGCAGCACATAGTCGGCGCACCGCCCCACAATGACGCAGGGCCCCTCGCTGGCGATGCGGCGGATGGCGTCAAATTGGGCCAGAAAAATCTTGTGGTTCAGGGGCATATCCATGTACATGGCGCTGCTGTCGCCGCGCAGCTGCATCCCTGTCACCAGGGAGAAAAGCAGGGAACGGGTGGGCTTTTCATCATGATCCTCAAAGAGCGCCTCCGCGATGCCGCTGTCCTTGGAGGCCTCGGCCAGCAGCTGCTTGTCGTAGTAGGGAATGCCCAGGCGCTGGGACAGCATTTCACCGACCTTGCGCCCGCCGGAGCCGAACTGTCTGCCGATGGTGATGACGGAGTTTGTAGCCATTCCAATCCCTCTCTTTCATGGCGCGGAAGGTATGAACGAGGCCTTCCGCCGCCGCTTTACTGTCTTTATTATACCATATCCCGGCTGTTTTGCAACCCGGGGGACATGCCGCGATACACGCAAGGTGGACGGGAAGCACAGCGAAATGAAGCCAAAGCGCCGCCGCGCCGCGCCCTTGACGGCAAAACCTGCGAAAAGGGGCGGAAAAACGTCGAACCAGCCATTGACACGCAGGGAAGCCTTTGCTACAATAACCGTTAAGCACCAAGTTGACAACCACTGTATTTTTTGGAGGAGGATGCGTCCATGCTGCAAAAGGTCGTTCGGGAGGGCTTGACGTTCGATGATGTGCTGCTGGTACCCGCCAGGAGCGAGGTTCTTCCCAGGGATGTAGATTTGTCCACTCAGCTGACGAAGAAAATCAGGCTGAATATTCCGCTGATGTCCGCTGCGATGGATACGGTGACGGACGCCCGGATGGCCATCGCCATGGCGCGGGAAGGCGGCCTGGGCATCATCCACAAGAATATGAGTGTGGAGGAGCAGGCGGCCCAGGTGGATAAGGTCAAGCGCTCCGAGCATGGCGTCATCACCGACCCCTTCTTCCTGTCCCCCGAGCACCTGATCCAGGATGCGGAGAACCTGATGGCCCGCTATCGCATTAGCGGTGTTCCCATTACCCGCAACGGCAAGCTGGTGGGCATCCTCACCAACCGTGACCTGCGCTTTGAGACGGATTATACCAAGCCAATCAGCCAGGTTATGACCAGCGAGAACCTCATTACCGCCCCCGTGGGCACCACCCTGGAGACGGCCAAGGCCATTCTGGCCCGTCATCGCATTGAAAAGCTGCCCATCGTGGACGCCGAGGGCAACCTGCGGGGTCTTATCACCATTAAGGATATTGAGAAAAGTCACAAATATCCCAATTCCGCCAAGGATGAGAACGGCCGCCTGCTCTGCGGCGCGGCGGTGGGCGTAACCCATGACGTGTTTGAGCGTATCGACGCCCTGGTGGAGGCTAAGGTGGACGTGGTGTCCATCGATACGGCGCACGGCCATTCCGTGGGTGTGCTGCGCCAGGTGGAGGCCATCCGCAAGCGTTATCCGGACATCCAGCTTTTTGCGGGCAACGTGGCCACCGCCGCTGCGACCCATGACCTCATTGCCGCGGGCGTGGATTGTGTGAAGGTCGGCATCGGCCCGGGCTCCATCTGCACCACCCGCGTGGTGGCCGGCATCGGCGTACCCCAGGTGACGGCGGTGGCGGACTGCGCGGAAGAGGCGGACAAGCATGGCCTCCGCGTGATTGCCGATGGCGGCATCAAGTATTCCGGCGACATTGTGAAGGCCCTGGCGGCGGGCGGCTCCTGCGTGATGCTGGGCTCCATGCTGGCCGGCACCGAGGAAGCCCCCGGCGCGACGGAAATCTATCAGGGCCGTTCCTTCAAGGTTTACCGCGGCATGGGTTCCCTGGGCGCCATGGAGCACGGCTCCAAGGATCGCTACTTCCAGGAGGACGCCAAAAAGCTGGTGCCCGAAGGGGTGGAGGGCCGCGTGCCCTACAAGGGGACCCTGGCGGACACCATCTACCAGATGGTGGGCGGCCTGCGCGCCGGTATGGGCTACTGCGGCGCCAAGACCATCGACGATCTGCGCGAAAACGCCGAATTTATTAAGATCACCGGCGCGGGTCTGGCCGAAAGCCATCCCCATGACATTTCCATCACCAAGGAAGCGCCCAACTACTCTTCGCGCTAAAGCGGGTCGCCAAAGTGGTAAAGCCACTTTAGCGAGTTCTGCACGTCTTCACTGGTCCAACGGCAAAGCCGTTCTCACGACCGTTCAGACGTGTTAAGGAAGCTTTCCCTAACGGAAAAGCACGGAAATCGCCGCGCAGGGGCTTCGCCCCATTTAACGCCCCGAAGGGGCTCGCCGATTTCCGATCAAGCGTCTGCCGACAGCGAGTTGGCGTACTTTGTTTGGATATGATAGAACCTTTCCCCTCCGCGGCAGCCGTTGCGGAGGGCTTTCTATTGCGGCAAAACGCTCCCGCCGCGCGTCCATGGCAAGAATTTGTATGACTGCGGGCAGGACGTTTACATTTTATTCACACCTTGTCTTCAATTCTTTGCTATAATCAGGATGGACGCCTCCGCTGGACGGAAAGGCGATCTGCCATCAAAGAAAAGAGGAGGCCCGGCCATGATCGAGATGCGGCATGTTTCCAAGCGCTATGGCGCGGTGGAGGCCGTCCGGGATCTGTCCTTCTGCGCGCCCAAGGGACAGATTGTGGGCTTGCTGGGCCAGAACGGCGCGGGCAAGACCACCACGCTGAACATGCTCACCGGGTATTTCCCGCCCACCTCCGGCCAGGTGCTGGTGGACGGCCAGGACATGCTTCGCCATCCCCGGCCGTGCAAGCGGGCCATCGGCTATCTGCCGGAGCGCCCTCCACTGTATGACGAGATGACGACAGAGGAATACCTTCGCTTCGTCTGTCGGCTCAAGGAGGTCGCCCGGGGCGACATATCCGCCCATGTGGGAGAAATCCTGGCGCTGTGCGGCCTGAGCGAGGTGAGGAGCCGGGTGCTGGGGCACCTGTCGAAGGGCTACCGGCAGCGCGTGGGCGTGGCGCAGGCGTTGTGCGGCAATCCTCCGGCGGTGGTGCTGGACGAGCCTACCGTGGGTCTCGATCCCCGGCAGGTGGTGGAGATTCGCGCGCTGATCCGGGAACTGGGCAAGACCCATACCGTGATTTTTTCCTCCCATATGCTGCCGGAGATTCAGCAGCTGTGCCAGCGGGTGGTGATTCTGCACCGGGGCCGTTTGGTACGGGAGGCGGATATGACAGAGCTGACCGACACGGGGGACGTTGTCCGCCTTCGGGCGACCATCGCCATGGGCGAACGGCTGCTGCTCCCCGCGCTGAAAGGCCTGAACTGCGTCCAGCGGGTGAAGGTGCTCCCCACCCAGGACGCTGCCTTGACCGAGGTGCTGCTGGAATGCCGAACGGCGTGCAACGACCGGGGCGACCCGCAGACGCAGCTGTTCCGCCTTTTGTGCGGCCTGGACGCGCCCCTGCGGATGCTGATGCAGCAGCGGGACACCCTGGAGGATGTTTTCCTCCGGGCGACGGCGGAGGAAGACGTGCCGCCGGATGGGGGGAGGTAAACGTATGCTGGCGATCTGGCGGCGGGAAATGCAAAGCTACTTTCACACGCCCGTGGGCTATGTGTTCATGGGCGTGTTTCTGGCGCTGTCCTCGGTGATGTTCTACCTGCTCATCATGCTGCCGCGCTCCAGCGACCTGATGACCTTCATCGGCCAGATGAGCTACCTGTGGATGCTGCTGTCCCCCATTCTGACCATGCGGCTGATGGCGGAGGAAAAGCAGCGGCGCACCGATCAGCTGCTGCTGACCAGTCCTGTCTCCCTGCCCGGGATCGTTTGGGGCAAGTACCTGGCGGCGGTGACGGTGATGCTGCTGACGGCGCTGCTCACCGGGGTGTTTGTGCTGGTCGTGGCCATCTACGGCGCGGTTTATCCCGGGGAGCTGATGGTGGGGTATCTGGGCTTTGTATTGCAGGGCTGCGCCTTCGCGGCGCTGGATCTGTATGTGTCCAGCCTGACGGGCAGCCCGGTCACGGCGGCGATCCTGGCCTTCGGGGCCAACTTCACCCTGTGGATGCTGGATCTGCTGGAGACCGCCGTCACCCTGCCCTGGCTGGCGAGCGTGATGCGGTTTTTCAGCCTGTACAGCCGCAACGAGCCCTTCTTGATGGGGCAGTTATCCTTGGCCAGCATCGTTTATGACCTGTCCTTTGCCCTGGCGTGCCTGGTTTTGACCATTCACACCCTGGACGCGCGGCGCTATCGGGGGAGCTGAGGATGAAGAAAAAGAATCGTGTGCCTTTCTGGAAGAATCCGCGCCTGCGCTATGGCGGCGTGTCCACGCTGGCGCTGTGCCTTTTTCTGGCGGTGCTGGCGGCGCTCAACGGCATTGTCAGTACGCTGGAAAAGAAAAATGGCTGGCGGGCGGATTGCTCCTTCAACGCGCTGACAACCCAAAGTGACGTGACGCTTCGTGTGCTGGAGGAGCTGCCCTACCCTGTGCACATTTACGCGCTGTTTGCCAAGGGCCAGGAGGATCAGCCGCTGCTGGAGCTGCTGGATCGCTACGCGGCGGCCTCTGACCTGGTGACCTGGGAACAGACGGATGTGACGCTGAACCCGGGCTTGCTGACCCGCTTCAGCGGCGCTACCTCCGACGACGCGGTGAACAACAACAGCCTCATCGTGTTCTGCGAGGCCACGGGGCGTCACAGCATGCTGTCCAGCTGGGATTTCATTACCTGGGGCCTGAATTACGAGCAGGGCGCCTATGAGATCGCCGGCGTGAACTACGAGGGCAAGATTACCTCCGCCATCCGCTATGTCACCCAGGATGTGATCCCACGGGTGGTGATTCCCCAGGCCCACGGGGAGCTGGATGAAAGCGGCACGACGGTTTTCGCGGAATTGCTGCGGGGCAACAGCTTCCAGGTGGACTATGTGGATTGGGTGGATGAACGCGCGGCCCTGAGCAGCGACGATCTGCTGGCCTTCCTTTCCCCAGTGCGGGATGTGACCGACGCGGAAATGGATGTGATCGCGGATTTCACGGCGGGAGGCGGCAGCATCCTGTTTACCTGCGATTTTGCTGATCCCATCGACGATATGCCCAACTACGCGGCGCTGCTGCGCTCCTATGGCTTTGAGCCCAAGGCGGGCGTCGTGCTCGCTTCCCCGGAGGAGCCGGAAACCTATTACAACGACGTGCGCATGATGCTGATTCCTGTCATGCAGGAGACGGACATCACGGTGAATCTGCTGCTCAATGGCGCGGATACCCTGCTGCTGGCGGGCGCACGGGCCTTCGCCCTGCCCCAGGAGGGCGACCGCAACCTGGTTACGGAGGCGGTGCTGACCACCAGCTACAAGGCGTACCTGCGGGACTTGTCCGACGGCGGTATGAGCATCGACCAGAGCGGCGACGACGAGCTTGGCCCCTTTGCCCTGGCTCTGCAGGCCCGCCGCGTCACCGAGACGGGGGATGTGTCCCGGGCCTTCGCGCTGGGCGCGTCCACGCTGCTGACCGATGTGCAGATTCATGCCATGACCGATAGCCAGGAATTCATCATCCGCGTGGCAGAATATCTGCTCAATACCGAACCCATGGATCTGGGCATCGTGGCCAAGGCGGCCGTCCGGCCCAGGCTGTCGGCAAGATCGGTGAGCCTGGGCAGCGTGGCGCTGGTTGGGCTGCCGCTGCTGGTGCTGGGCGCGGCGCTGCTGGTGCTGCTGCCCCGGAGGAAAAAATAATGCGCGAAGTGCGTAAACGAACGCCCCGGCCCCTGAACCATGGCCCTGCGCTGCTGACGGCGCTGCTGGCCGTTTCCCTGGCCCTGCTGCTGGCGGGCTATGGTCTGGTGAATCGGGAGGAGGCCGCCCCGATCACGCGTCAGGCGGAGGGGGGCGTGCTGTACCGCTATGAGCCGGGACAGGTTGCCCGCCTGCGCGTCACGGTGAACGGTGAAGCCTGGGAGGCGGAGCAGACCGGCGAGGGCGTCCTCACTGTGACGGGCGAGGACGGTTTTCAGGTGGCGGACAGCCGGGCAAAGGAGCTGCTTCAGGCGGCGGCTGCCGTGACCTATGAGCGGGTGCTGATGGAGAACGCGGCGAATGACCGGGCGGGCTTGGTAGACTTCGGTCTGGCGACGCCGCGCCTAATCGCGGAAATCACCTACGCTGACGGTGTGCGCATCACCCTTCGCGTGGGCGCCAAGGCGGATACGGGGCTGCGCTATATGCTCGTGGACGGCGATGAGCGCCTGTTCGCGCTGGATCAGGGCACCTTTGAGGCCCTTTCCCAGACCAGGGCGGAGCTTCACCCGGTTTCTCAGCCGGTGCTGCACAAGGCCCGGATGGATCGCGTGACGCTGTGGGGGCCGGAGGGCAGTGTGCAGGCGGAATGGGTGCTTCAGGGCGACATCGGCGGCAACGCGGTGGACCGCTGGCTGCTGACCCAGCCCCTGCTTTACCCGGCGGACGGCGGCAGCATGGACACGCTGCTCTCCAACGTAGCGAACCTCCGGCTGGGGGCTTACGTCGCCCCCGCGACGCCGGAAAACCTTGCAGCCTATGGCTTTGACCAGCCGCGATGGCGGATTGCCGTTCACATGGCGGCGGGAACCATCGGCTCGACGGACGCGCAAGGCGCCTATGCTGCCACGGACTGGCCCGAAAGCGTCTTCACCCTGACGGTCGGCGCGGCGCGGGATCAGGATGTCGATTATGTGCTGGTGAACGATGTAATCTGCATCAGCAGTCATTACAGCCTCAGCACCCTGATGGATATGCCCCCGGAGAATACCCTTACCCGTTATGCTGTGCCCACGGCCCTGGGGAATCTCAAGCGGCTGACTGTGCGCACGGCGGAGGGCGAGACGGTCTTTACCCTGGCCCGTGAGGAGCGAGTCAAGGAGAATAACGAGCTGGAGACGGACGGCCAGGGGAACGTCCGCTACGATGTGACCTGTCAGCGCGATGGGACGGATTTTTCCTATGAGGCGTTTGCCGCGGCGTACAACGATCTGTTGATGGTACGGGTATCGGGCCGCCTGCCTGAAAAGTGGAAGGAGCAGGCAAGCGACCCTCATACCATTTACACCTTTGAGGAATGGGACGGCACAACCCATACCCTCGCGCTGGCACAGTTTGATGCCCGCCACGACGCGGTCTGCCTGGACGGCAGCGCGGTCTTTTATCTCATCCAGGGCGGAATGGCGCTGGATGAGGCTGTCATGCCCTGAGACGCAATGCCCAGGGCTTTTGTTGGCGATGGCTGGAGGAAGACGCCCGTTTACCGCGTTGAAGGGTTAGGGGGAAATGCCCATGCGAAAGCTCTTGATCGCTTTGCAGCTTGCGCGCCTGACGCTGCCCGCCTTGGCGGAGGGGCGGCTATCGGGTAAAGGGCGACTCCGTGATTTATCCGCTCCGGTGGGAGGAGGCGAGCAAGCGTCAGCCGCTGCTGCTCAGGCCCGGCGCCATCAACCGACTGACGGAGGAAGAAAAGCCATGGGAGCTCAAGGATACATTGTCGGATGAGTTGACCGGCGGCCTGCCCTGCACGGATATGGTGCTGATGCCGGAATCCGATTCGTTGCTGCTGACCCTGCCGGACGGCTGCCCCCGGCTGCGGGTGGCCCGGTGGGACGCCATGACGAAAACCTATCGTTATGTGGATAACGACGCGCTGCCTGCCGGGGCGGATGTCAGCCTGGACGATGAGCGTCCGGCGCCGGGGATTATCGGTATCAGATGAACGGAGGCGTCGGGCCGATGCATGTGGCTGGAATTTCAATACAGGCCGGTGAACCGCTGGCGTCTGGCCGCGGTGGATGGCGAGGACTTCTACCGCCTGGGCAAACACTTTGCTGAAACCGAGGGCGGCGCGGATCCGCGAAGCTATCGCCGGGCTGATGGTGAGCATCCCTGGCAGGATCTGCGCGTGATGGATCTGTCCGCCATTCCCGCCGCCGGGGGCGGAGGCCGCGACGCAGGTCAACCGTGAGGGCTGGGCGGTGGTGGACAATCCCAATCCCGAGGATCGGCTGCATCTGCGGACGCTCCCGGGCAAGGACAGCAAAGTCCGGGGCAAGTTCTGCAACGGCACGCCGGTGCGCATCCTGGAGCAGCAGCGAGAATGGAACCATGTTCTGGTGGGGACAGAACTGACCGGCCGGATGATGACCCGCTATCTGGCGGTGGGCGAGGCCGGGGACAGCGTCATTTGCGCCTGGCTCTCCTTGGTAAGCAGCGATCCGTCGAAGCCGGTTCCCGTCTATGCCGAGCCGAACAAAAAGACCCTGCCGCAGGAAACTCTGAAGGACGAGTACGGTGGCTGGGAGGTCATCGGCGTTTACGGGAACGACTGGTACCTGGTGCTGCTGGACAGCGGCTATGCGGGAAGGCAATGGGGGAGGGAAAACTGCGCTCCCGGCGAAGAAGGATAGCATTCCCGCAAAGGACAGCCTTATCGCTGAAGCAAAGACCCGCAGACATGCTTGTGTCTGCGGGTCTGGTTTTTTATGGTTGGGGCACCATTATGGTGGTCAGCGCTTGCTTCTGTCTTCAGACAGTGCAGGATAAACCATCCGCCGGAGGAGACGGTGTACTGCAGACCGTATTGCCGCATTTTCCGAAGATGCCTGGGCGCTTCTTCGAGCACCGCTTGTACGAACGGCGCTTCCAGCTCCGCCCGGTGCTATCCCTTTACGCGCTCACCGATGGCGATGAGCTGTTTCGCGATCTCGTTGTCTTTCAGCCGGACGATCTGCCAAAGGGGCATGAATCCGCCGTGGTTGCCGCCCAAGACCTTCATTATGCCGGCCTCTGCCGGAAATGCACATTCTTCCTCGGAAAGCACGGCGCTTTGCGACTTCTCATACAGGGTAAGGATACGGCCGGCCTTTGCACGGTAATGGTCATCCATACGCCTGGCTGATCACTCGGAATCAATCTGCCACAACATGTGAGCTTTGCTGCCGTTCCAGCGGGGGCCGTACCATTGCTGCATGCTTTCATGGTACAGGGGCTTGCGCACATCAGGCGCCGCGATGCAGACATAACAAATGTTGCGGCCGCCATCCGGGCGAATGGTTGCCGCTTCATCAAAGGAAATGGTTCGATCCGTCAGGCGTTCACCGCTGAGCGCGGTGATGTAGGGTATCAGCAACCAAAGCAGAAAAGGCTCGTCCGCCCTTTGCGCTCCCTTCAGCGGAAGCAGCTGATCTGTCTGGTCGCAAAGGATTCGCTCGTCTTGCAGAATCCCGCAGGCGGTCAGCTCATCGAACAGTTCGTTGGCAAAAAGATGAGCGGCCTTGGCATACATTTTGTTTTGCAGCTGAACCAGCTGATCCGTCGGCTCGCCAAGGAGCAGGTTGCACTGATACGTTCCCTTGCTTTCAAGCAGGAAGCCGTATTCGGCAAGGTATTCCGCTTCGCTTTCCACATAGACTGGGGAAACGCCAGGCGCTCAGCGATCTCGTTGACGGTTTGGGCGCCGTGCCATACGGCGTACACAATATTCTGCGGCAGCGCGCTGCGGAAGAAGTTGCGATTGGCCCCTTTGGTTCACAGGGAGCCATGTGTTTCGCACCGGTCGAACCGGATTGGATCAAATGTCAATCCGCTGATGTGCCTCATGGTATCCATCCCCTTCTTCAAATCCTTTTTTGCCTCAAACAGATGCCATTTCACCGTGTGAAGGGGAAGGACCAGTTTGTCTGCGATGGCGTTCACCTTTTTGTTTTCATAGTAGAAAGCGATTACGATGCGGCGCTGCAGCTTGGAAAGATAGGCGGTTTCCTGGTGCAGACGGTTCACCGCTTCCTTTTCAATGATACAAGCAGCCGTATCATCCTCTGCGAACAATGTGTCTGCCAGCGCACCGATTGGTGTGCCGACGGTGTGCTTGGCTTTGCCACGGTAGTCATTGGCCAGGGTGTTGTGCGCGATGGTCCAGATGAATTTATCCGGGGCGGCGATGTCATCCCTGACAAGCAGCGCTTGAAACGCGCGCAGCATGATCTCCTGCGCCAGATCTTCCGCGTCCTGCAGACGGGCGCACCGTTTCAACGCGAAGCCGTATAGGGGCTTCATATACGCCGTTGTGACTTGCTGGCCTTCTCTCGGTTCATCGGCTTGTCTTCTTGATGGCTTTCACGATGTATAGACACAGAAAAAGGAGAAAGGTTGGAGATTGTGAGTTGTTTTTGGCGGATGAAAGCGGCCGGAAGGCGTTTCATCCTTCCGGCCGCGTGGAGAACAGATCATAGACGATGCGAACGTGCCGTGGCCTTGCCCGGTCTCACCCTTCGCCATCCGTGGGCGCGGGCGTCGGGGAGGGCGCCTCCGTCAGCGGCGCGGGGGTCTGAATCGGAATGGGGGTGGACAGCTCCTGGGCATAGAGCTTTTCGAGGGTCTCCACGGTGGCGGTGCCGCTGGCCTTCAGACCTTGATCCTTCTGGAAGGCCTTGACGGCGTTGGCGGTGCCGCTGAGGAAGGTGCCGGAGCATTTGCCCTGGTAATAGCCCAGCTCCTTGAGCTTGCACTGCATCCAGTAGACGGCCTCGGAGCTGTCGTTCTTGGCGAGCTTTTCCAGGGGAAGGGGCGGCTGGGAGCCGGAGAGGTAAAGGGGCTCCGGGGTAGGCTCGGGGGTCTGCTGAGGCAGCATCCGCGAGTAGTCCAGCGGCGGAACCTTCAGCGACGCCACCAGCTCGGGATCGGCCGGCAAATCCTCCCGTACGGTGACGACGGTGCCCTCGCCCACGTTGTCGTAGATCCACTTGGCGTCGGATACCAGCAGGCGGATGCAGCCGTGGGAGGCGCGCTTGCCCAGGTTTTTGTAGCTAGAAACGGACAAATCCATGGTGTTGACGGAGTTATAAACCACGGAGTGGAAGGCGATGGACTTGTTGATGCGCGTCCAGTATTGGGCGTGGCCGCCCCACTTGGGGAAGTAGCACCAGCGGGCCGTGCGGCCGTTCAGCACCCAGTCGCCCACGTCGCTGGGATAGGACTTGGTGCCGGTGGAGCACAGCATTTCCCGGATGACCACGGTGTAATCGCCGTTTTCGTCCCGGCCATACACGGTGGTGACCTGGTTATTGACATCCACGGTGATGGCGAAGGGCACAGGGGTAGGCTCCGGCGTGGGCCGAGGCGTGTGCTCGGGCAGCACCACGTTGGCGTCGTTGAACAGTGTGTTCCAGGCGATTTCGCCCACAATCCCGTCAATTTCCAGGCCGTTCTGCTGCTGGAAAGCCTTGACGGCGGCGGTGGTCTTGCTCAGAAAGTTGCCGCTGATGGGGCCGGTGTAGTAGCCCAGCTCCGTCAGGCGGGTCTGTATCTGCTTAACCAGCTTGCCCGTATCGCCTCGCTTGACCTTCTTGGTGAAGGCGACGGCTGTGGCCGGGGTGGCGGCGGCGTTGGCAGGGGCGTTTTCGTCCACCAGGAAGGAATCCGAATCTGGCGCGGGCGTTGCAAGGATAACAGTCTTGTCGTTCTTGCTCAGGGCGTCGCCGCCGTAGAGCAGCTCCTGAGTGGCGGGGTCGGCGATGCCGTTGGCCTCCTGGCCCATCTTCTGCTGAAAATCCCCGATGGCGGCGCGGGTGCCCTCCAGGTAATTGCCGCTGATTTTGCCGGTGTAGTAGCCCAGGGCGGTCAGGCGGGTCTGCAGCTCCTTGACATCCTCGCCCGTGGAGCCATAGCGCAGGGGACGGTAGAGGGTGCCGTAAAGCAGCGCCTGGGTTTCGGCGTCGGCCATACCGGTGACCTCCAGACCAAAGTCCTCCTGGAAGTCCTTGACGGCGGCGCGGGTGCCCTCCCGATAGCGGCCCGAGAGGTTGCCCGTGTAATAGAACAGATCCGTCAGCCGGCGCTGAAGGCTCAGCACATCGTCGCCCTCGTCGCCATATTGCAGCGCGCGGCCGCTGACCACCTCTTCCACCGTTGCCGCGCTGTCATCGGTCAGCACAACCTCGCCCTCCGCCAGAGCCGCGGCGCAGGGCAGGAGCATCAGAAGGGCCAGCAAAGCGGCGAATTTTCTCATATCGTCACCTCATTTGTTGTGGTGCTTCCTATTGTACCTGCTCCCGGGACGCAATGCAAGCGTTTTGGAGAAAGTTTACTTCTGCCCCAGCATTGAACCGATCGGCTCGCTGCAAGCGCATGAAAAGCCGGTACATCGGAAAAACATTCGCTTTTGGGGACAAACCTGTTGACATCCGCCCGTGGGTGTGGTATCCTTTCTCCATCAACTGAGGGAAGGAGAGAGCTCTATGCTGAAGCAGACCGCGATGATGCCCATGATGATGTACATGCGCCGCATGTGCATGCGTTGCTGTGTCCGCTTCGATGGGCTTTCTGTATAACGGTCGCCGCTCTGGGGCCCCAGAGATTTGTGCGAATCCGTCAAGAGAGGGAGCTTCGTCGGAGGCTCCCTCTTTTCTTATGGCCTTCCCGCGGGCTGAAAAACAACTGCGACAACGCAAAAGGAGAACTAAACCATGAAGAAGCTTTTGTCTGTGATTCTGGCCGCCGTTCTGCTCCTGTCCGCTACCGCCGCCTTCGCCGACGGCCTGACCATCGCCGTGCCCAACGACGCCACCAATGAGGGCCGCGCCCTGCTGCTTTTGCAGGCCAACGGCATCATCAAGCTGTCCGAGGAGGCGGGCGTGACCGCCACCAAGGCTGATGTCATTGAGAACCCCTTGGGCATTGAGTTCCAGGAGGTTGAGGCGGCCATGGTGCCCAATGTGATGGCTGACGTGGATTATGCCATCATCAACAACAACTACGCCCTGGACGCGGGCCTGAACCCCGTGCAGGATTCCCTGCTCATCGAGAGCGCCGATTCCCCCTACGCCAACGTGCTGTGCGTGAAGGAAGGCAATGAGGAGACTCCCGAGGCCAAGGCCCTGGTGGCTGCCGTGAACAGCCAGAAGGTGGCCGACTTCATCAACGAGACCTACGGCGGCGCCGCGGTGTCCGTGGTGGCCGAGCCTGGCGACGGCTACGACGCGGATGTGGACTACGCCGCCCTGGCCGGCAAGACCATCACCGTGGCCGCGTCCCCCACGCCCCATGCCCAGATTCTCGCCATCGCCCAGGAGATCCTGGCCGCCAAGGACGTGAAGCTGGAGGTTATTGAGTTCTCTGACTATGTGCAGCCCAACATGGTGGTGGAGAGCGGCGAGGTTTTCGCCAACTACTTCGCTCACATCCCTTATCAGGAGAACTTCAACGAGGAGAACGGCACCCATATCGCCATCATCGCCGCCATCCACGTGGAGCCCATGGGTCTGTACGGCGGCAAGCAGGCTGATCTGACGGCCCTCACCGTCGCGAAGTAACATTATCATGACGGACACACCGGCTGAGCCGCGCGCCAACCGGTGTGTCCGCCTGTCTACGGAGGAGAGCCCGATGATCGAGCTGAAGAACCTGACCAAGACCTTCGCCACGGCTGACGGCCCGGTGGATGCCCTGAAGCATGTGAACCTCACCATGCGGGACGGGGACATCTACGGCATCATCGGCATGAGCGGCGCGGGCAAGAGCACGCTGGTACGCTGCATCAACATGCTGGAGCGCCCCACCGAGGGCGAGGTGCTGCTGGACGGCCGCAGCCTGGGCTCCATGGACAAGAAGGAGCTGCGGGAGGTGCGTCACCGCATCACCATGATTTTCCAGGGCTTCAACCTGCTGATGCAGCGCACCTGCCTGAAAAACGTCATCCTGCCTCTGCGCCTTGGCGGTATGAAGAAGTCTGAGGCGGAAAAGCGCGGCATGGAGCTGCTGACCATGGTAGGTCTGCCGGATAAGGCCAATGCCTATCCCGCCCAGCTGTCCGGCGGCCAGCAGCAGCGCGTAGCCATCGCCCGCGCCCTGGCCACGAACCCGCAGGTGCTCCTGTGCGACGAGGCCACCAGCGCCCTGGACCCCAAGACCACCCACGCCATCCTGGAGCTGATCCGCGACATCAACCGGAAGCTGGGCATCACCGTCATCGTCATCACCCACCAGATGAGCGTGGTGCAGGAAATCTGCAACCGCGTGGCCATCCTGGAGCATGGCGAGGTGGTGGAGGAAGGCGAGGTATCGGAGGTATTCTCCAATCCCCGGGCGGAGGCCACCCGCAACCTGGTTTACCCGGACATGGCGGACGGTGCCATGCTGACGGATCGCCACGGCCAGCGGGTGCGGATCATCTTCAACGGCGCCATCGCCGCCAAGGAGCCGCTGCTGGCAAGGATGGCCATTAACTGCGGCATTGCCGCCAGCATCCTGGGGGCTTCCACCCGCTCCGTCGGCGACAAGGCCTATGGCTACATGCTGCTGGAGATTCCCGGCGGCCCCAATGAGCTGGCCACCGCTGTCAACTTCCTGCGGGAAACCCCGGATGTTTCCGTCCAGGTTGAGGTGGACTACGCCGCGAAGGAGGCCGACGCATGAATTTCGCCAACGCATTTACCCCCGAGAAGCTGCACGAGGCCTGGGAAATCGTCCTGTCCGACTTCCCCATGGCGCTGTGGGATACGCTCTATGTCACCATCCTGTCCACGCTGTTCGCGGTTGTCATCGGCCTGCCCCTGGGCATGATCCTGGTGGCGGGGGAGGAGGACGGCATCCGCCCGCTGCCCAAGCCCCTGATGAAGGCGCTGAACGTCGTCATCAACCTGCTGCGCTCGGTGCCCTTCCTGATCCTGATCGTCATGGTCATCCCGCTGACCCGGCTGATTGTCGGCACCTCCGTGGGCACGGTGGCGTCCATTGTGCCGCTGGTGGTGGCGGCGTTCCCCTTTGTGGCCCGTCTGGTGGAAGGCAGCCTGCGGGAGGTCAATCCCAACATTATCGAGACGGCCCAGAGCATGGGCGCCACGCCGCTGCAGATTCTTCTGCGGGTGATGCTCCCCGAGAGCGTGCCATCCCTGATTAATAATTTTACCCTGGCTATCACCACCATCATGGGTTACACGGCCATGAGCGGCGCCATTGGCGGCGGCGGCCTGGGCAAGATTGCCATCATGATCGGCTACAACCGCTACAAGTACGCGGTGCTCTACGCGGCGGTGATCGTTTTGGTGATTCTGGTGCAGGTGTTCCAGAGCATCGGCACGCGCCTGGCCGTCAAGTGCGACAAGCGGCTGAAGAAGTAAGGCGGAGTGGAAACAGCATACAAGTAAAGTCGGGTTATAGCTCGAAGGTGAGCTTCAACAAACTCCGGGATGGTGTCGGAGGGGCCGCAGCCCCTCTGACTTTCAATCAAAAACTGACGACACGCGCGTCAGTTTTTGTGCTTTTTCTTTAGAAAAAGCTTCCTTACACGACCGAACGGCCGGGAGAACGGCTTGCCGTTCGACCAGTGAGGGCGTGCGATGAAACGGGGCGAAGCCCCTCAAAAAAGTGGCCGTAGCCACTTTTTTGATTCTTTGTTCCCCTTCACAAGCGGAGCTTACTGTGCTATGCTATGGGAACAAACCAGAACAAGCGCGACGGGAGGCTTGACCGATGCAGGACAGATTTGTGTTGAAGGCGCCCTATCAGCCCAGCGGCGATCAGCCAGAGGCCATCGAGGCCCTGGCACAGGGCGTACAGGAGGGGCTGACCAGCCAGGTGCTGCTGGGCGTCACTGGTTCCGGCAAGACCTTCACCATGGCGTCGGTTATTGAAAAGGTGCAGAAGCCCACGCTGGTCATCGCCCACAACAAAACCCTGGCGGCTCAGCTTTGCTCGGAGCTGAAAGCCTTCTTCCCGGACAGCCGGGTGGAATACTTTGTGTCCTACTACGATTATTATCAGCCCGAGGCCTACATCGCTTCCTCGGACACCTACATCGAAAAGGACGCTTCCATCAATGACGAAATCGACCGGCTTCGCCATTCCGCCACGGCGGCCCTGCGGGAGCGCAAGGATGTTATCATCGTGGCGTCGGTGAGCTGTATTTACTCCATGGGCGACCCCAGCGAGTATGAGGGGCAGATGGTTTCCCTGCGGCCCGGAATGCGGATCGGCCGGGACGAGCTTCTTCGGATGCTCATTGGCATCCAGTATGAGCGCAATGACATTGAATTTGACCGGGGCACCTTCCGCGTCCGGGGGGATGTGGTGGAGATCATTCCTGCGGGCGAGCATGAGCATGCCCTGCGCATCGAGTTCTTCGGGGACGAGATCGACCGCGTCAACGAGATCGAGACGGTCAGCGGGCATGTGCTGTCCACCCTGAGCCATGCCTGTATTTTTCCCGCCACCCATTATGCCACGGACAAGACGCACCTGGAGGAGAACATCGGCGTCATTGAAGCGGATTTGCGGGAACGCATCGCCCAGTTTGAGCATGACGGCAAGCTCCTGGAAGCCCAGCGCATTGCCCAGCGCACCAATTACGACATTGAAATGATGCGGGAAATCGGCTACTGTCAGGGGATTGAAAACTATTCCCGGTATTTTGACGGCCGGAAGCCGGGGGACGCGCCCTACTCCCTGCTGGACTATTTCCCCAAGGATTTCCTTTGCTTCATTGACGAAAGCCATGTGACCGTGCCGCAGATTCGCGCCATGTACAACGGCGACCGCGCCCGCAAGAACACCCTGGTGGAGTACGGCTTCCGCCTGCCCTCCGCCTATGACAACAGGCCGCTTCTGTTCCAGGAGTTTGAGGAGCGCATTCATCAGACGATCTTCGTTTCCGCCACCCCCGGCCCTTATGAGCTGGCCCGGACGCAGCGGACGGTGGAGCAGATCATCCGCCCCACGGGCTTGCTGGACCCGGAGATTTCCGTGCGCAAGGCCACAGGGCAGGTGGATGATCTGGTGGCAGAGATTCGCAGGGTTGTCGCCCGCAAGCAGCGCGTCCTGGTGACGACGCTGACCAAGGTGATGGCGGAAAGCCTGACGGATTACCTGAAGGAGATGGAAATCCGTGTGCGCTATCTGCACAGCGATGTTCAGACCATGGAGCGGATGCAGCTCATCCGTGACCTCCGACTGGGCGAATACGATGTGCTGGTGGGCATCAACCTGCTGCGCGAGGGCCTTGATTTGCCGGAGGTTTCTCTGGTGGCGATCCTGGACGCGGACAAGGAGGGCTTCCTGCGCAGCGAGACCTCCCTGGTGCAGACCATCGGCCGCGCGGCCCGCAATGTGGACGGCCGGGTCATCATGTACGCCGACGTCATGACGGACAGCATGATGCGGGCCATCACCGAGACCAACCGCCGCCGCGCCCTTCAGCAGGAGTTCAACCGGGTTCACGGCATCACGCCGGAAAGCGTGAGAAACGCCATCCGCGACGTGCTGGAAATCACCCAGCAGGTGGAGAAGTCCGCGCCGCGCCAGCTCAGTGAGGACGAGCGGGCAGCGCTCCTGCGCCAGCTGGAGGATCAGATGCTCACGGCGGCCAAGTCGCTTGAGTTTGAAAAGGCCGCCAAGCTGCGTGACCAGCTGCTTGCTCTTCGTGGCGAGGCGCCGGTCAAGAGCGACGTTCAGCAGAAGCGCCGCCGCACGCGGGAAAGCACGCGGCATCACTGACCAGAGGCGCTGCCCCTGGAGCCCTGTTCGGGGTTCTGCCCTCAACACCCCCGCCAAAGGGCGCTGCCCTTCGGAATCCCGGCCGGGGGGCTCTGCCCCGGCATCCCCGCAAAGGGGCTTCGCCCCTCTCGACTCCCGTCTCGCAGCATGGTGCGGGGTCTTTGGTCATTGGTTCGTGCGCGTGAGGGGCAGGGGGTCGCGCTACGGCGCGACAAAAGGGTTTTTCGGTCGGCCTTTGGATACCTTTGGGTCCCGCAACTATGAGAAATTTGGAGCAGGCAAGGTGGCCTGCCCTGCGGGGGGCCTGGCGGCTTCGCCAGAACGGCATGGAAACCGCTCGTGCTACCTCCGTAACCACCATAAGAATCACCGGCACCAATTCCATAACCCATATAGGAACCATCGTTACCAGTCCCATGCGCAACCACACCGCGAAGCCTAACCAGACGAAAACTCCGCTGCCTGCTGGACACTTGCTTGCTCCAATGGGGGTGCATGACCGCCCCTGCGAGGCGATCTTAGCTGGTGACTTGATTATAGCCACACACAACATGCTATGCCACGGGGGGATTGGGGGAACGGAGTACCGCGCCGCCTGTGGCGGATGAAGCGGTACGCAGTTCCAATGAGGCACAGAGCGTGGGGGCGTTAGCATCCACGCGACAATGCCGAATTGTGGATCGGCCACCCATGCTGGTTGACTTTGGCGGCCCCCAGACTTCTTTGCTACTTTCTCCGTGGAGAAAGTAGGGCTAAACAGGTTCCGCAGCCCTGCAAAGGGCAATTCCTCCCACAACCAGGCCCTTCGCGCTGCGGCGCGACCAAAGAGCTTTGCGATCGTCCTTTGGAAAACTTTGTGGCCGTTTGTAAACCTTCTCCAGTGCTCTTGCAACTTGGCTTAAACATGTTATAATGAAACGGAGCCGCAAGAGGCTCCACTCTCACGAAAGCGAGCGACGTTATGATTAAAAAACCAAGTGCGCTTTATTGGCTGATGCCCCTTCTGTACGCGCTGCCCTTGACTGCCGTGGCGGCATGGACGCTGTCATTTTATGGTTCGAAAATCCTCGACCTGGTATGGGTCGCGCTGAAATTGGTGGTGACCGCATGAGCAAGCGTATGCCGGGCTTTTTCGCCCATGCCCTGTCGGCGCTGCTGGCGCTGCTGCTGACGGTTTCCCTGCTTTTGTCCGCTCTGACGCTGACCATGACCCGTTTGCTGACGGATCAGGGCCTGCATGAGGGCATCGCCACGGATGCCCTGGTCACCCAGGCACAGATGGATGCCATCAAGGCCAGGGTGGAGGCGCTGGCGGAGGCACAGTCCTTCCAGCCGGAAACCGTGACAGCGCTGATCCTCCCGGAGGAACTTCGCGCTTACAACCGGGCGGTGGTGAGCTGGTGGATGGATCTGCTGCTGTTCTCCGAGGCGGATATCACCGCGCCGGTCTGGGATACCCAGACCATTCAGGCAGCGGTGCTGGAAGACCTGCTGTTTCAGGAGGCTCACACCCCGGCAACCCGGCGCACCATCGCCCGGGATCAGGTGGCTTTTCCTGTGGGCAAGGAAATTCAGCGTTCCGTGCTGCCCCTGCGGACGCAGCTGATTGAACTGGCGACGAAGACTGTTCGTGATCGGACGGACGCCTCGACGTATTTGGAGCTTTTCATTCGGCTGCCCCTGTGGCTGGGCGGCGTCAGTGTGCTGCTGGCGCTGATGATTCTGGTATTGATGCATCGCAGGCTGTGCAAGGGCGGACTGTACATTGGCAGCGCTCTGGCGGCAGCCGGCTTGATTTTGCTGCTGGCGCTGCTGCTGACGGCGCTGGCGGATGTCCCAGGCATGGTCAGGGAGCTTTCCTCGCTGCTGGCGCTGCAGGTAAACTTGCTGCTGCAGGCGCTGGCCATCCCGACGGCGGGTATGGCGGCGGCAGGCATGCTGCTGGGCTTTGGGCTGATTGGCCAGCATCAGCGGAGGATGGGCCGTCTGACGGCGCGGAGCGAGGCTGCATGAGCCTGCGCGTCACGGAATACACCGTTTCCTCCGAACGAATTGCCGAACCCCTGAAGCTGGCGCTGGTGGCGGATCTTCACAACGGGCCTTACGAGGCCTGTCTGCCGGTACTAGCAGCCGCCGATGCTATTCTGATTCTGGGGGATTTGGTGGATCGCCATCGCAGGGGCTTTGCCAACGCCCTGCGCTTTCTCAAGGACGCGCCGGACTGTGCGCCTACCTTCTACGCCATCGGCAACCATGAATGGAAATTCAAGGAGCGGGAGGCTTATTGGCCCCGGGTGCTTCAAAGCCGGGTTACGGTGCTGGATAATGAATGGATGCCTTTTCGCGGGCTTGCGCTGGGGGCGCTGTCCTCCGCGCCGAGGCCGAATCCCGGCTTCCTCCCGGAGATGGCGCGGCAGAAGGGCTTCCGACTGCTGATGTGCCATCAGCCCGAATACTTTGGACGGTATGTAGCGGCCCACGCCATTGACCTCACGCTTTCCGGCCACGCCCATGGCGGACAGGTTCAGCTGTTCGGACGGGGGCTGTACGCGCCGGGACAGGGGCTTTTCCCACGGCTGACGAACGGCTTCTACCAGGACGGCCGGCTGCTGGTGAGCCGAGGCATGACCAATTCCGCCCGGGCTCCCCGGCTGAACAATCCCCGCGAGCTGGTGCTGCTGCGCCTTCAACCTGATACCGGGAGATGAAACCATGGATAAGCTTGCGGCGCTTTTGCGCCAGGCGGGCGCGCTGATGCTCAGCTATCAGCAGCCCAAGGTCTACGACAAGGGCCATCACGCGGACTTTGTCACCGAGGCGGATGTCGCGGTGCAGACCATGCTGATGGAAGCTCTGGCCAAGGCCTACCCTTCGGCCCGCTTTCTGGCGGAAGAGGAGGAGGAGCACGTCCTGACCGATGCTCTGACCTTCATCATCGACCCCATTGACGGCACCACCAACTATTTTCGCCGCCGGGCGTGCTCAATGATCTCCATCGGCGCGGTGGAGAACCGTCAGCCGGTACTTGCCGCCATTTACGATCCCTACCGGGATCTGCTGTACCATGCTGCCCAGGGCGAGGGCGCCTATTGCAACAACGAGCGGCTCCGCGTGTCTGAAACGCCGGTGGAGCGCGCTCTGGTGGCGCTGGGTTCCGGCCCCTATTATCCGGAGCTGTTTGAACTGACAGGCTATACCCTGGGGGCGCTGCTGCCGCGCATCGCGGATGTCCGGCGCTCCGGCTCGGCCTGCATGGATTTGTGTGATGTGGCCGCGGGCCGCTGCGACGCGCATTTCGAGTGGCGGCTGCAGCCCTGGGATTATTGTGCCGCGACGCTGCTCATCCGCGAGGCAGGCGGGCGCTGCGGCAACATCCTGGGTGGTGACGTGGTGTACGATCGGGCCATGCCGCACCTGGCGGCCAGCGCAGGCATATACGATGATTTGCAGGCTATGCTGCAGGCTATTTACCGGGCGTTCCCGGGGAATGTTCCCGTGTAACGCGAAGAGGCTGCTGCATCATAAGCAGGGTAAAAATGGAAACAGCACGGATACCCATCTGGATGGGTATCCGTGCTGTTCTTTGTATTTTGCTCCCCTTCACACGTCGCTTTCATCCAATGGGAGGTTCAGGAATTGACTGTCAGGGGCGCTTCGATCCCTGACTACTTCTCTTTATCATTTTGTGGTGGGGAGACGATGGGGGCCTTGCCCCCAAGCCCCGCCTGAGGGCCATCGGCCCTCAGACTACCGCTTCCGCTGGCGCGAGAGAATGAGTTATTTGGAATCGACCGTCAGGGACGCTTCGCTCCCTGACTGCTGCTCTTTATGATTTTGCGAGGAAGGAGACGATGGGGGCCTTGCCCCCAAGCCCCGCCTGAGGGCCATCGGCCCTCAGACTCCCGCTTCCGCTGGCGCGAGAGAATGAGTTATTTAGAACCGACCGTCAGGGGCGCTTCGCTCCCTGACTACTCTTCTTCATCATTTTGCGAGGAAGGAGACGATGGGGGCCTTGCCCCCAAGCCCCCGCCTGAGGGCCATCGGCCCTCAGACTCCCGCTTCCGCTGGCGCGATAGAACCGGCCATTTGGAATCGATCGTCAGGGGCGCTTCGCTCCCTGACTACTGCTCTTTATCATTTTGCGGTGGGGAGACGATGGGGGTCTTGCCCCCAAGCCCCCGCCTGAGGGCCATCGGCCCTCAGGCTCCCGCTTCCGCTGGCGCGAGAGAATGAGTTATTTGGAACCGACCGTCAGGGGCGCTTCGCTCCCTGACTACTCTTCTTCATCATTTTGCGAGGAAGGAGACGATGGGGGCCTTGCCCCCAAGCCCCCGCCTGAGGGCCATCGGCCCTCAGACTCCCGCTTCCGCTGGCGCGATAGAACCGGCCATTTGGAATCGATCGTCAGGGGCGCTTCGCTCCCTGACTACTGCTCTTTATCATTTTGCGGTGGGGAGACGATGGGGGTCTTGCCCCCAAGCCCCGCCTGAGGGCCATCGGCCCTCAGACTCCCGCATTCGCTGGCGCGAGAAGGGGGTATGCCTTAGCCCTGCTTGAGCCATTGCTCCCACACATCCGGCTGATAGCCGACAGTCACCTGGCTTCCGCAGCGCACGATGGGGGATTTGAGCAGCCAAGGGGTCTCCAGGATGGCCGACAACAGCAGGCTGTCCTGATTGTAGTAGCATGCGGGATGCTCCTTGACCTTCTTATCCTCCCGATCCACAAGGTTTTGCAGGCCGCCGGCGCGGGCCATGGTCTGCACCTCCCGCTCGCCCAGACGGTGTTTTTTCAGATCCATCACCTGTACCGTGATCCGCCGCTCCTTGAAGAAGCGTTCCGCCTTCTGTACGTCAAAGTTCTTTTTGCTGACATACATCTGAATATTCATCATCGATTCCTCCTGCGCACATCGTCCCCCAGAAAATGGAGTACCATGCACTGGTCGTTCATCAGCCGGGAAGCGATGCGCTCGGTGTAGCGCTGCCGGAATTCCTCCGCCATCAGATTGGTGGTAATGACAGTAGCCCGGCCGCGCACCTGCCGCTCGTTGATAAGATTAAACAGCTGAACGATGGTGATGTTCTCCATCAGCGGCTCGCTCCCCAGATCGTCAAGCATGAGAACGTCGGCGTCGGCAAGGGTATCCAGCTCTTCGGTTTTGCCGGAAAAATAGGCGTTTCGGGCGGTGGAAAGGAAGCGATAGGCGCTGATGAGCAGCACATTTTTTCCCCGCTGCAGCAAGCGCTTGGCCATGGCGTGCATCAGGTAGGTCTTGCCCAATCCGCTTTGGCCCATCAGCAGCACGTCCTTGCTGGCGCTTTCCGGCCACTGATCCGCCCACTGCTGGCAGCGGTTGCGGAACATGGCCATCACGTCCCGCTGGGAAAAGCCCTTCCCCGGCAGCGGCGTATCCGGGAAAATACTCAGGTCAAAGCGCTCGAAGGACTGCTCATCACCATCCGCCAGGCCGATGCGCTTGTACAGCCGGGCATAAAACGCCCCGCGGAGGCACGCGCACATCTCCTTCACCGGCTCGCCCACATAGCCCGTATCCTTGCAGGCACGGCAGCGGTAGACAGGATCAAGGTAGTCGGGAGCGAAGCCGTGGCGCTTCAGTAGCGCGGCCACGCGCCGGTTGACAATCTCCATGCGTTCGGGCAGGTCGGCGGCAGGCGATTGTCCCGCCAGGATCCCCCGAACGCCCGCGAAGATCATGTTTTCCCGTTCGTCCAGAAGGGCGCTGAGCTCTGGACAGGCTGTCAACGCTTCCTCCCGGCGACGATTTTCCTCCTGGAGGTTCAGGGCGCGCCGCTGCTCATATTCCGCCTGCAGCTCCCTGAGAATTTCACTGCGCATCGCCGCTTTCCTCCTTCCAGGCTGCCATCATGCGATCCAGCGCGTCCTCGGACTGCTCGTAGGCCCGCTGGGTATACTGCTGCTCCCGAACCACCTTGGGGCCCTTTCCTTGGGGGAGAGGCGCACTGGCGGCGTTTTTCTGCTGCCACTGGTCGTGCTCCTCGGCTACCTGCTCGGGGGTGGTGATGCCGCGCTGAACATACCCGCCCAGGACGGAATCCAGGTATGCCATGGGCTTTTCCGCAGAGGAAGCGTAGGCCGCCGCCGCCACAATGACCTCCGGTGAAAGCTGCCATTCGCTCTGCCAGCGGTTCAGCAGCCTTCGGTCGGAGGCGGTGGGCTGATGAGGCTTGCCCCACAATTCCCAAAGTTGGGCGATGAAAGCGTTCTGCCGTCCGACCTCGCCCATGTAGGCCATGACGTCATCGGCCGAGGCAAGCCCCTGACGCTGCCAGACCTGCAAATAGGCCATCACCTTGTCAAAGCCCTGCCCCCTGCTGGCGCACTCCCGTCCGGCCAGCAGAATGATCTCGTCGGGGTAAACGGCGCGCATTTCCCGGTAGGCGGCAAGGGTGCCCTCGTTGATGCTTAGCCCCCGCTGATTCATGGCGGCCAGCAGCTTTTTCAGCGGCTCGATCTCTTCCTTGCGGGCCTCCCTCGTTTTTCGCAGCTCAGTGCCCGTGGCTGCGTTATCATCGGCGCGGTATTTGTTCAGAATACCATCCAGGTACTTGAAGCTGGGTTTTCCGCCGGTCATGTCGGCGCAGGCCTCTTCAATGGCGTCAGGCTTGAAGTGCCACTCCTTCATCCATTTGCGGTAGAGCCCGGCCTCGTCCTCGGTGGGATTGCGGTACTGACCGATGCGCCGGAGCACCGCCTGGCAGCCTTTGCGGATATCCTTCTCCATAGCCAGGTAATCGGCGGCGTCCTCTGCCGTCGCGATGCCGGCCTCCGCCAGCTCTACCGCCAGCTTTTCCGCTGCTGTCATACTGAAGCGCTTGCCACGGGTGTCCGCCAGATGCTGCAAAAGCGCGACAACCACCTCTGCCGGAAGGCCCATGTCCTCCACCCATTCATAGCAGAGGTTCAGCTCCTTCCCGTGCAGTCGGCGCTCGTTGCCGAAGACGCCGTACACCGCTTCGCTGAAGGCCTCGTAGGCGGGGTCGGCCTGAGGCGCGGCGCCGGTAAGCACCGCCTGCTTCACATTGACATAACGATAGGCAGGGGGATGATCCGCGATGCGCTGCACCAGGCCCTTGCGCTCCCAGTAGCGATAGGCGGCCTGCACGTCCTCCTCCTTCATGTTCAGCTCCCGGCTGAACCGCTGAAGCTCCATGTCCTCCAGGGGGTGATGGCACATCATCAGGCCGTACAGATAGACCTTAACATAGTCGCCCTTGGCGGCGGGCATGTATTCCAGTATGAATTGGTTATCCAGGGCCGTCATGTCGAACATGGCGTACCGTTCATCAAAGCCGAACATCCCCACCGCTGCATTGACCTCCTGGCGGCTTCCCGCGCGAAATCTGTCGTGCCTTTCATTATAGCAGGTTTTGGCCAACTTGCAAGCGGCGGCTCGTTTATCCTGGATGCGTCTGTTTTTCGCCGTCCAGGCAATTGACATATTTAATATGTAGCTTTACAATACAAAACTGGTATCCTTTCGGCTGCCCAGCGCAGGGCGGCCTGACGCCAAGGAGGGTTTGGGCATGTTTTTCCTGCTTTTTGCTTTTTGGCTGATTCTCAACGGTCGCTGGACGGCGGAAATCGCCGTCACAGGCGTGGTTGTCTGCGGACTTCTGTATGCGCTGATGGCGGCGTTCATGGGCTATTCTCCCCGTGTGGAGTGGCGCATTGCCAAGCGGACGGGGCGGATTGTCGGGTACTTGTTCTACCTGATCGGGCAGATTGCCCTGTCGGCCTGGGCCACCATCCGGCTGATTTGGTCGCCAAGGCTGACGCCGCAGCCGGAGCTGACTTCCTTCCATACCCATCTGCGTACCCAGGCTGGGAAGGCTGTGCTGGCCAATTCCATTACCATGACCCCCGGCACCATCACCGTGGACATCCATGGCGACTTGTTCCTGATCCACTGCCTGGACGATTCCTTCGACATGGGACAGGGCGGCTTTGCTATGGAGGAGCGGCTGATGCGGGTGGAAGGAGGGCATGAGCGTGGCTGAGGCATACGGCATGATGTACAACATTGTTCTGGGTGTAATGGCGCTGGCGCTGCTGGGCTGTCTGATTCGGGCGGTCATCGGCCCCCGCATTGCCGACCGCGTCATCGCGGTGAACATGATGGGGACGCTGATTGTCATCACCATCTGCGTTTTGGCCTTCCTGATGGGCGAGGGCTATCTGGTGGACATCGCGCTGATTTATGTGATGCTATCGTTCCTGGCGGTGGTCCTGCTGACGAAGATTTATATGGGTGTGTACCGGGAGCGGCGGCATCAGAAGGAGGCGAAAAAGCATGGGGATCGTTGAGACGGCGCGGTTTATCCTTTGCGCGCTGCTGACGGCAGGGGGCGTGTTTGTGCTGCTGTCGGGTCTGCTGGGCATATTCCGCTTCCGCTATTGCCTGATGAGAATTCACGCCGGGGCGCTGTTTGATACGGCGGGTATTTTTCTGCTGCTGTCCGGCCTGATGGTGGCGGAAGGACTGACGCTGACCAGCCTGAAGATGCTCCTGGTCATCTTCTTTCTGTGGCTGACCAGCCCGGTTTCCTCTCATCTGATCGCGCGGATGGAAATTACAACCAACGATGATTTGGAGCGGTACATGGCGGTGATGGATCGTCAGGCGGCCCAGAGCGAGAAGGAGGGGGACTGACATGGATTTTCTGCACATCATGCTGCTGCTGTTCGTGCTGGTCTGCGCGGTTTCGGTGTCTTTGACGAAAAACCTGCTGACATCCATCGTCATCTTTATGGGGCAGAGCCTGGCGATGTCGGTGATCTGGATTTTGCTGGAATCGCCGGATCTGGCTATAACGGAGGCCGCTGTGGGGGCGGGCATCACCAGCCTGCTGCTGTTTGTGACGCTGAAAAAAATCCATGCCATCGACCAGCAGAAGGGAGGCGGCCGCCATGGCGAAGATCCGCGATGATTATGAGCACAGCTGGTTCCCTCGCCTGCTGCGGTGGCTGGAGGGCGGTTCGGACGCCCTGGACGAGGCGCTGACCCAGGAGCTGACGGACAAGAGCGACGGACAGGGGCTGACGGCGGAGGAGCTTCGCCTTCGGGAGGAAAGCTACCAGCGCCGCCGTGAGCAGCTTGCGGAGGAGGAGCAGTCTCTGTATACCGCCGTGCACCGCTGGAGCCGTACCCGGGGGGCCAGGCTGATGACCTGGCTTTATCGCTTGCTGGCGCTGGGGGTGTGCATCCCGCTGTGCTGGGTGCTTTTGTCCACGGTGACGTACCTGCCGCCCTTTGGCCAGCCCGGAAACCCGGTGAACAACGAGGTCAGCCGGCGCTATATCGAGCAGGGGATGCAGGAAACGGGGGCGGTGAATATTGTCGCCGGGATGATTCTCGATTACCGTGCCTTCGATACCCTGGGAGAGAGCAACGTGCTGTTTGTGGCGGCCTGCTCGGTGGTGATTCTGCTGCGCATCACCGCCGGCAAGGATACCGACGAGGCCCAGCTGCGGCGGGAAGCTGAGGCGGACGACCGCATGTACGAGCCCAAGAACGACCCGATCCTTCAACACTGCGCCGCGTTTCTCACGCCGCTGATCCTGCTCTTTGGCGTCTATGTGATTCTCAACGGCCATCTGTCCCCCGGGGGAGGCTTCTCCGGCGGCGCGGTGATGGGTGCGGGGCTCATCCTGTACCTGAACGCTTACGGCTTCAAGCAGACCGAACGGTTTTTCACCTTCAAGACCTTCAAGGCTGTCAGTGTCAGCGCGCTGTCGTTTTACGCGCTGAGCAAGGCTTACTCCTTCTTTACCGGCGCCAACCATCTGCCCTCGGTCATCAGCCCCGGCACGCCCGGACGGCTTTTTTCCGCCGGACTGATCCCCTATCTGAACATCGCGGTGGGTCTGGTGGTCTGCTGCACGATGTACGCCTTCTACACCCTGTTCAGAAAGGGGGATATGTAAGCCATGCAGGCATGGACAAACGTTGAGGAAATGGCGGCGATGATTCTCTTCGGCATCGGCTTTACCACCTTGCTGCTGCACAAAAACATGGTCAAGAAAATCATCGGCTTCTCCATGATGGACAGCGCCATCTACCTGTTTCTGGCGGCCAAGGGGTATATCATGGGCCGGAGCGCGCCCATTGTAGAAAACGGAGTGCAGGCCATGGAGGCCTATATCAACCCCATTCCGGCGGGCCTGGTGCTCACGGGGATCGTCGTCAGCGTATCGGTGACGGCGCTGATGCTGTCCTTGACGGTGCGGCTGTACCGCCGCTACCACACCCTGGACATCGACGAGATCACCGCCCTCATGCGAAGGGAGGAGCAGTGATGGCCCTTTGGCAGAATATCCCTTTCGTGTGCATTCTTTTGCCGCTGGGCTCGGCGGCCATGACCAGTGTGCTGAAGCCCCGGCTGGCCCGTGCCTGGACGCTGCTGGCGCTGGGCATCGTCTTCAGCCTGTCGGTGCTGCTGACAGTGCTGATGACGCGCTATGGTCAGAGCTATACCTACATGATGGGTCACTTTCCAGCGCCCTGGGGCAACGAAATCCGCGCCGGGCTGCTGGAGGCGGTGACGGCGGCCTTCTTCAGTCTGATTATGCTTTTATCCCTGCTGGGGGGCCAGCGCAAGCTGGAGGAGCACATCAACGAGGGCAAGCAGAGCCTGTACTGCGTGATGCTGCTGCTTTTGTGCGCGGCGCTGATGGTGCAGGTGTATACCAACGACATCTTCACGGCCTATGTGTTTGTGGAGATCATGACCATATCGGCCTGCGCGCTGATTGCCGCGCGGAACCGGGGGCGCACGCTGGTGGCCGCCACCCGGTACATGATGATGAATCTGCTGGGCTCCGGCTTGTTCCTGCTGGGCATCATCCTGCTCTACGATCTGACGGGTCATCTGCTGATGAGCAACATCCGGGCGGCGGTTTGGCAGCTGCACACCACCGGTGCGTACCATGAGCCGCTGACGGTGGTGGTGGCGCTGATGACCATCGGCTTGTGCGTCAAGAGCGCGCTGTTTCCCTTCCACACCTGGGTGCCGGACGCCTATGGCTATTCCACCCCGACCTCAGCGGCGGTGCTGTCCTCCCTGGTGAGCAAGGGCTATATTTTCCTGCTCGTCAAGCTGATCTACCGGGTCATCGGCGTAGAGGTCTTTGCCGCAACGGGCATGATGGATGTGCTGTTCGTCTTCGCCCTGACGGGGATGGTCATGGGCTCCGTTTCCGCCATCCGCCAAAATGACATCCGGCGGATGATCGCCTTTTCCTCCGTGGCGCAGATCGGCTATGTGTACATGGGCATCGGCCTGGGAACCGAGGCGGGCATGGTGGCGGCCATGTTCCACGTTTTCAGCCATGCGGTGTGCAAGAGCATGCTGTTTCTGGCCTCGGGCGGGCTGGCGGACGCCTCGGGCAACAGCAAGCGGTTCCGCGATCTGCGGGGCGCGGGCTATCGCAGCAAGGTGCCCGGGGTTGCTTTCACCGTGGGCGCGCTGTCGATGATCGGCTTTCCCTTCCTGGGCGGCTTTGCCAGCAAGCTGAATTTTGCCCTCTCCGCCATGGCGGCAGGGGGAACGCGCATGGCGCTGGTGCTGGGGGCGCTGGTTATCTCCACCTGGCTCAATACCCTGTATTTCATGAAAACCGTCATTACCCTTTACCGCAAGCCGGCGGAGGGCGTGGTCTATGACCAGGCGCGGGGACGGCGGGGCGCGGCCTTTACCGTGGCGCTGGCGGCCTTTACGGCGGTGAACCTGGGGGTCGGGCTGTTCGCGCAGCCCCTGATCGAGGCCATTGCCCGGGGCCTTGGCATGTTTGCGTAACGAAGGAGGAATCGACCATGACGCTGCCTTCCTGGTATCTGGCGTTGCCGGTGGCGCTGCCCTTGCTGGCGGGCGCAGCGGCGGCTTTTCTGCCGCTGGGACAGGGAAAGACGGGCCGAGGGCTGTTTTTGCTGACGCTGGCGGCGGAGCTGGCGCTGCTTGCGCCCATTCTGGCGGCAAAGGAGACCTCCTGTCAGCTGATGACCTTGTCGGATCGTCTGCCCGTCCTGCTTCGGGCGGATTTCACGGGGAAATTCTTCGCGGCGGTGATGGCCGCTGTCTGGGCGGCGGCGGGGCTCTATGCCGTCGAATACATGGCTCATGAGGACGGAAGCCGCCGTTTCTTCGCCTTTTACCTGATGACCCTGGGCGCCCTGATGGGCCTGTGCTTTGCCGCCACCATGGTCACGCTGTACATGTTTTACGAGGCCATGACGCTGCTGACCTTTCCGCTGGTGCTTCACTCCGGCCGCAAGGAAGCGGTGGCCGCGGGCGTCAAATACCTGATCTATTCCGTGATCGGTGCGTCCATGGCGCTCATGGGCCTGCTGCTCCTGACGCCCTATGCGGAGAGCCTGACCTTCATGCCCGGCGGCGTGCTGGCCGCGCGGAGGCTGGCGGGCCATGAGGGCCTCGCGCAGACGGCGGTGCTTGTCATGCTGCTGGGCTTCGGTGCGAAGGCGGGCATGTTTCCGCTCCATGGCTGGCTGCCCACGGCTCATCCCCAGGCGCCGTCTCCCGCCAGCGCGGTGCTGTCCGGCGTCATCACCAAGGCGGGGGTGCTGGGCGTCTTCCGGCTGATCTACGGCCTTGTGGGCCCGGACTTCCTCCGGGGCACCTGGGTGCAGACGGCCTTCATGGTCCTGGCGCTGCTTACGGTGCTGATGGGCAGCTTGCTGGCCTACCGGGAGCGGATGCTGAAAAAGCGGCTGGCCTATTCCACGGTCAGTCAGGTGAGCTACATTCTGTTCGGCCTGTCCACGCTGCATCCGGTGGGGGTGACGGGGGCGCTGCTGCATGTGGTGTGCCACGCCCTTGTGAAGAACAGCCTGTTCATGGCGGCGGGCGCGGTCATCCTGAAGACGGGAAAGCGCCGGGCGGATGAATTGGCGGGCGTTGGCAGGAACATGCCTGTCACCATGGGCGCGATGCTTCTGGCCAGTCTGGGGCTCATCGGTATCCCACCATGCCTGGGCTTCATCAGCAAATGGGAGCTGGCTCAGGGCGGGCTGTCGATGATCGGCGTACCGTCCTGGCTGACCTTTGCGGGGCCGGCGGTGCTGCTGCTGTCCGCGCTGCTGACGGCGGGGTATCTCCTGCCCATCGGCATAGATGCCTTTCTGCGCCGGGGGGATGAGACGGCGCGGTGCGAGGCTGGGTGGAAGATGCTGGCGCCGCTGCTGACGCTCACGGCCCTATCCGTCCTGCTGGGCATGTTCCCAGGCTGGCTGACGGCCCTGTGTTCTGCCCTGACCGATACGCTGATGTAAGGAGGCGGTAACGATGCTGATGGTTCTGGCATTGCTGATTCCCCTGGCGGGCGGCGCGCTGTTGCCCCTGTTCCGGTTCCGAAGCGTGAAGGGCCGCGGCCTGTATGTGGAGGCGGTGGTGCTGACGGCGACGCTCCTGGTCTGGTATCTGCTGACGAGGCGGACGGATGATCTTTGTACCCTCTGGCGAATGAACGATATGCTGACGCTGAGCTTCCGGGTGGACGGCATGAGCCGGGTATTTGCGGGGCTGGTGTCGCTGCTGTGGCCGCTGGCATCCCTGTACGGGTTTTCGTACATGACCCATGAGGAACGGCCCGACAGCTTTTTCGCCTTCTACACCATGTCCTACGCCGTCACCCTGGCGGTGGCGCTGGCGGCGAATCTCTTCACGCTCTACGTTTTCTACGAGTGCCTGACGCTGATGACCCTGCCTCTGGTGACCCATAAGCAGGACGTGGCCTCCATCCGCGCGGGTCGGAAATATCTGTACTTTTCCATCAGCGGCGCGGCTATGGCTTTCATGGCGCTGGTGTTTGTCGTCTACTATGGCGGAGGCGGCCCCTTCACCTTGGGCGGCGTGCTGGAGCCTGCCCGGGTTATGGGGCATGAGCGGCTTTTGCAGGCGGTGTTCCTGATGGCGTTTGTGGGCTTCGGCACCAAGGCGGCGATTTTCCCCATGTATGCCTGGCTGCCGGCGGCGTCCGTGGCGCCCACGCCGGTGACGGCGCTGCTCCATGCCGTGGCGGTGGTCAATGCAGGGGCCTTCGCCGTGCTGCGGGTGATCTATTACGCCTTCGGGGCGGAATTTCTGTACGGCTCTCCGGCGCAGACGGTAGCCCTGGGGCTGAGCTGCCTGACCATTGTGTTCGGCTCCGCCATGGCGGTGAGGGAACAGCACCTCAAGCGGCGGCTGGCCTTTTCCACCGTGTCCAACCTGAGCTACATGCTCATGGGCGCGGCGCTGATGACCCCCGGCGGCATGACGGGGAGCCTCAGCCACCTGATCTTCCACGGCGTGATGAAGATCACGCTGTTCTTCTGCGCCGGGGCGATTCTGGTATGCACGGGCAAGGCGTATGTTCAGGATCTGCGGGGCTATGGCCGGGTGATGCCCTTCACCCTGGCGGTGATGACCCTGGCGGGAAGCGCTTTGGTGGGCGTGCCGCCGCTGTGCGGCTTTGTCAGCAAGTGGGAGCTGCTTACCGCCGCCGCGCAGAGCGGCATGGCCATGGGAATCGTGGCGGTGGCGACGCTGATCGTCTCCGCGATCCTGACGGCGGTATACCTGTTCACGGTGATTGTGCCTGCGTATTTCCGGCCGCTCAACGCCGATCAGGCCGCCCTGGCGGGCAAGCGGCTCGACCCCGGCTGGATGATGAAGCTGCCCATGGGACTGCTGGGCCTGGCCATGGCGGGTCTGGGTATGTGGAGCGGCCCGCTGATTTCCTTCCTGCGGCAGTTGTCAGCCGGCGGGCTGTAACGGAGGTGAGACGATGAGTGCGTTGCTTCCCCTTTTGGTCTTTGGCCCCATGCTGGCGGCGGCGATTCTCCCTGCCATGGGGCGAGGGAAGAGCCGGCTGGCGGAGGCCGTGGGCGCGGCGATCTTTGCTCTGGCGCTGGGGGTGTTCCTGGCGCCGGGGGAGGTTTGCTGGACGCTGGAGGGCTTCTGCGGCCTGGGGCTGCGCTTCCGGGCGGATGGCTTCCGAGGCTTGTACGCGCTGGTGGCGGCTTTCATGTGGCTGATGACGGGGCTGTTTTCCCGGGAATATCTGGCGCGCGGCAGCCATGGAGGCCGTTACCATGCCTTCAGCCTGCTGACGCTGGGGGCGACCCTGGGCGTATTTCTATCCGATGATCTGTACACCACCTATATCTTTTTCGAGGCGATGAGCCTGACCAGCTATGTGCTGGTGGCCCATGACGAGACGCCGGAGGCGCTCCGGGCTGCCGCCACCTATCTGGCCGTGGCGGTCATCGGCGGCCTGACCATGCTGATGGGTCTGTTCATGCTCTGGCATGAGCTGGGTACGCTGAATTTCGCGGGGCTGCGGACGGCGCTGGCCGAGGGGGCTTCCGGCACAGTGATAACGGGGGCCTGGCTGACGGCGGTGGGCTTCGCGGCCAAGGCGGGCCTGTATCCGCTGCATATCTGGCTGCCCAAGGCGCATCCTGTGGCCCCGGCTCCGGCATCCGCCCTGTTGTCGGGTATTCTGACCAAGACGGGCGTGCTGGGCCTGATCGTCATCTGCGCTGACGTGCTGCGGGGCAGTGAAGCCTTCGGAAATACGCTGCTATGGCTGGCGACGGCGACCATGGTGCTGGGCGCGGTGCTGGCGCTGTTCTCGGTAAACCTCAAGCGGACGCTGGCCTGCTCCTCCCTGAGCCAGATTGGCTTTATCGGCGTGGGGCTGGGGATGATGACGCTGCCGGGCAGCCAGGGCGCTCTGGCGGCTTACGGCGTGGCGACCCATATGGTAAACCACTCGCTCATCAAGCTGTGTCTGTTTCTGGCGGCGGGCGTTGTGGCCATGAACACCCATCGGCTGAACCTCAACGATATACGCGGCTATGGCCGCGGCAAGCCTGTATTGCACGCGGCGTTTTTGCTGGGGGCGCTGTCCCTGGCGGGGGTTCCGCTGGTGGGCGGCGGCTATATCAGCAAAAGCCTGCTCCATGAGAGCCTGCTGGAGCGCGTCGCCCTCATGCAGGCCATGGGCGGAGCATGGATGCCTGTCAAGGCGGTGGAGGTGCTGTTCGTCATCAGCGGCGGTCTGACGGCGGCCTACATGACCAAGCTGTACGTCTGTTTGTTCTGGGAGCGTCCGGCCTGCGAAACATCGGCGTCGCCCTATCTGACCAAGCGTTCCGCCCTCGCTCTGCTGGGATGCGCCGTTCCGCTGCCGCTGCTGGGCCTTCTGCCGACAGCGCTGATGACGCCCATTGGGGAGCGGGCGGCGGCCTTCATGGGCCAGGAGCCGCTGAACCATGCCATCCGCTATTTCTCCGCAGAGAATCTTCTGGGCGCGGGCGTGAGTCTCCTGATTGGCGCGGCGGTCTATCTGCTGGCGGTTCGGCCGCTGCTGACGCGCCGGGAAGCGGGGCGGCGGGTGTATATGGATCGGTGGCCGCGCTGGCTGGACATGGAGGACGGACTGTACCGCCCGCTGCTGCTGACGCTCCTGCCGCAGATGACCACGCTGCTGGTTCGGGCCGTGGCGGAGGCGCCCGAGCGGTTGGCGCTGCTCCTGCGGGGGAGCGTGCTGCGCAAACGTACCGGCCATCGCGCCGTGCCGGTGGGAAACCGACTGACCTATGCCCTGGGGATGGTCATGAACGCCGTCGCCCGGGCCGTAAACACGCTCTGGAAGCATGATAAGCCCTTGCGCACGGACTTTGAATATGTGCTGGACGCCTCTTGGCGCGAGGCTGCCGCGGCGGTCCGCCGGCTCTCCGGCAGCGTATCCTTTGGCTTGCTGCTTTTGTGCGTCGGATTGATTCTGACGTGCCTGTACCTGCTGCGGCATTAAGCGCGTATCAAACGCCCCCGAGTCCATAAAGGCTCGGGGGCGCTCATGATTTGGTTCGGCAGGGCGGCATCATCGCGATGCTGATGCGCTTAATTCGCGCTGACGGTGCCCTTGGCGGCGTCGACGGTGACCACAGCCCCGGATTTGAGGATGCTCGTAGCGTTGGCGGCGCCCACGATGACAGGAATATCCAGGCTCATGCCGGCAATGGCGCCATGGCCCTCCGGGTTGGGATCCTCCAGGATAATGCCGCCGGCCTTGCGCAGCAGGGGGAACATGTCGCCGGTGGTCTGGCGGCACACAATCACGTCGCCGGGGTCAAAAACCTTGGCGTCTTCCTCCAGACTGTGGATGACGCACAGCGGCGCGGTGACAACCTGGTGGTTCAGCCCCTGGCCGCGCACCAGCAGGTGGCCCACCACATGAACCTTCATCAGGTTGGTGGTGCCGGAAATGCCCAAGGGAACTCCGGCCGTCAGCACCACCAGCTCGCCGTCGCGGACAATGCCTTCCCGAACGGCCGCGGCCACGGCGTGATCGAAAAGATCGTCGGTGTTGTTTTCCTCCTCGATCATCAGCGGCGCCGTGCCCCAGGACAGGGCCAGCTGGCGCCATACCTTGGGGGAAATGGTGCAGCCCACAATGGTACAGGCCGGGCGGTAGCGGCTGAGGATGCGCGCCGTCCCGCCGGATTTGGTCACGGTGATGATGGCGCTGGCGTTCAGGTCATGGGCGGAGGTCACGGTGGAATGGCTGATGGCGCTGGTAACGTCGGCGGAGGGAAGCCCCTGCGGCCGGGAAAAGCGGCGGATGTAGTGCTGATCGCTCTCCGCCCGCAGCGCGATGCGGGCCATGGTTTCCACGGCTTCCACCGGATAGTCGCCCACCGCCGTTTCTCCTGAGAGCATAATGGCGGAGGTGCCGTCGTAGATGGCGTTGGCCACATCGGTGGCTTCGGCGCGGGTGGGGCGGGGATGCTTGATCATGGAGTCCAGCATTTGGGTGGCGGTGATGACGGGCTTGCCGGCGGCAATCGCCTGCTGGATCATGGTTTTTTGCAGCGAGGGAACCTCCTCCAGCGGAACCTCCACGCCCAGATCGCCCCGGGCAACCATCACGCCGTCGGCTACCCGAAGAATTTCGTCAAGGTTCTCCACGCCCTCCATGTTCTCAATCTTGGCGATGATGTTGATGTCCTGGCCGCCGTGGGCGTTGAGTATGTGGCGGATCTGCAGGATGTCGTCAGCGCATCGGGTGAAGGAGGCCGCGATAAAGTCATAACCGTTTTGTGCGGCAAAGATAATGTCGTTCCGATCCTTTTCGCTGATGAAGGGCATGGACAGGTGGACGTTGGGCAGATTGATACCCTTGTTGTCGGAGACGGCGCCGCTGTTGAGCACCCGGCAGCACACATCGGTGTCGGTGACGCGCTCGACAGTCATGGCGATGAGGCCGTCGTCGATCAGGACGGCGCCGCCCACCGCCACATCCCGGGGGAGGTCTTTGTAGGTGACGGAGACCCGGCTTTCATCGCCGTCCACATCCTCGGTGGTGAGGATGAACTGCTGGCCCGGTTCCAGCTGAACCCTGCCCTGGGCGAAACGCCGAACCCGAATCTCCGGGCCCTTGGTATCCAGCATGGTAGCTACCGGAAGGCCCAGCTCGTCACGGACGCGGCATACCTCGTTGAAATAGCGCTGATGGGTCTCATAGGTGCCATGGGAGAAATTGAACCGCGCTACGTTCATTCCGGCTTTCATCAGCGGGGCGATCAGATTTTTTTCAAACAGATTGGGGCCCATGGTGCAGACAATCTTGGTCTTGCGCAGGGTGCTCATCGGCATTCAGCCTCCATTGAAAGTTAGAATAGGGCAGGTGTTCCTACCTATTAAATTATATACCATGGAGAGGAAAAAGAAAAGAAAAAAATAAGCCCGCCTGACAATGGCGGGCTGTTCGGACGGCGGCTACATGTGCCGGGCCTGGTAGAACCGAATCGACAGCGCGATGGACGCGGCCTGAAGCAGGATGGTGACAACGGGAAGCGCGATGGTCAGCGTGCGGGCAAGGGCGAGAAATTCCGCGTCGCTCACGCCATCCATGCCCATGACAAACAGCGCGATGAAGGCGCCCAGGACGATCATCAGGATGATGCGCCCCTGCTCCACGCCGAAACGGATGCACAAGGGGATGGTCACGGCCATCAGGGCCAAGCCAAAGGCGGCAACGACCACCGTGGAAGCAAGGCTCTCCAGGGTCAACGGCGCGCCGGTAACAAGGCCGACAGCGCTGCCCACCACCAGGGACAGCAGCAGGGCCAGCGCCATCAGGCTGTAGCCCAGCACATATTTGCTTACTACCAGCTGCCTGGGGGTATAGGGCATCATAGCGGCCAGCTTATCCCATTTGATTCGCTCGTCATAGGCCAGGGCGGTCAACGGCAGCATGGAGGCGAACATCACCGCGAAGGATGAGCCGCTGAAGCCGGGAACGACGCTGAGAATCAGCAGCAGAACCAGGACGTAGCGCATGTACCGGCTCAGAGAAATGATGTCTTTCAGCAAAAGCGCTTTCATGGTTTAAGCCTCCTTTTTGACCAGCAGAAGCAGAATATCCTCCAGGCTGGCGTGCTCGGGGCGGATCTGGGTGGGCAAGGCAGCGCGATCCACCAGGGCTTCGATATAGTAGGGGGTGTGCTTCGCGCCGTGGACGGCCGTGGGCGGCAGCGCGCTGAAGGTCTCCTGCGTCAGCCGGGCTACGGCGAAATCCTCCATCAGCCGATCCTTCTCCTGGCACAGGAGCAGCTTCCCTTTGTGCAGGCAGGCAATATAGTCGCAGACCTTCTCCAGGTCGCTGACGATGTGGGAGGACATCAGCACGGCGTGACCGTCCTCCTGGGCGAAATCGCGGAAGACATCCAACATTTCGTCCCTGACCACAGGGTCAAGTCCGGAGGTGGCTTCGTCCAGAATCAGCAGCCTGGGCGCGTGGGACAGGGCGGTGGCGATGGCCAGCTTCATCTTCATGCCCCGGGAGAACTCCTTGAAGGGCTGGTTTTCCTTCAGGCCGAAGTCCTTCAGGCGGCGGGCGTAGGCCGCGGCGTCCCAGCGGCGATAGGTGGCGGCCATCACGCGGCCGATGTCCCGGGACGTCATGATCTCGGGGAAGAAGGCCTCGTCCAGCACCACGCCGATGTCCTCCTTCACCGGCCGGAAGGCGTCCGTGTCGTTGGGAACGTTCAGTACGGTGACATCGCCGCCGTCCCGCCGCGTGGCGTTCATGATAAGGCGGATCAGGGTCGATTTGCCCGCGCCGTTTTCGCCCACCAGCCCCATGATGCAGCCCGAGGGCAGGTTGAAGGACACATGATCCAGGGTGAAGGCGGCATAGTGCTTGGTCAGATTGTTCACGGCAATGGCGTTCATGGCGCAGATTCCTCCTCCAGCAATTGCAGCATGGCTGTCAGATCGTTCAGGGTGAGACCGCAGGGCCGAGCCAGCTTCAGAATGTCCAGCATGTGCTCCTCAATTTCGCGCAGATGCGCTTCCCGCAGAAGGCTGGCGTTCTTTTCCGCCACAAAGCAGCCCTTGCCGGCTACGGTGTGGATGACGCCCTCGGCCTCCAATTCATCATAGGCCCGCTTGGTGGTGATGACGCTCACCCGCAGATCTCTGGCCAGGGCCCGGATGGAGGGCAGCAGCGTTCCCGACTGAAGCTCGCCGGATAGGATGCTGTCCTTCAGCTGCGCGGCAATCTGCTCGTAAATGGGGCGGCCGTCCGCGTTGCTGATGATGATCTGCATAGCGGATCCTCCTTCCAACTGTTCATAAGGAACATGTACAGTATAATCAAAGAGGACAGAATTGTCAATAGGCGCGGATGAATTTTCAGAAAAAGAACAGCTGTCCGGCAGGCGGATGGCGGCAGGGCGTCAGTCAAGGGGCGGCAGCCGCGGAGGACGCTGGATGAACCGCAGCCTTCTCGGGGCAATGGAGACGGGGCGAAGCCTCTGCGTGCCGCCCTTTGCGCTGTCAGGAGAATAAAGTTCTATCCTACGGGGCACTGCCGCAGGCGGTCTTGCACGTTGCCCGCGGATTGACCGCCTCAGCGCTCCGCGCAATCTTTGAAGTCCGCAAATAAAAAAGTGGCTTTCGCCACTTTGGAATACCTCAGCGCTCTTCTTTCAGCAGCGCGTAGCAGCAGGCGTCGTAAATGCCCTGATTGCTCCAGTCGGCGCTGCGCATGGTGCCCTCATACTTCATGCCGCACTTTTTCATCACGTCTCCCGAGCGGGCGTTTCGTGGGTCGTGCATGGATTCGATTCGGTTGACGTTCACCGCGTCAAAGAGGAAGTCCATGACAGCCTGGAGGGCCTCCGAGGCGATGCCCTGATGCCACCAGGGCTTTCCGATGCAATAGCCGATATGCGCCGTCGCGATGCGATCCTTCATTTCAACCACGGCGATGTCGCCGATCGGCTCGCCGCCGGCTTTCAGAACAATGACCCAGTGGTAGACATCCGGCCTGGCGTATTGCGTGAGCCAGTCGTCGATCACCCTTTGGCTGATCTGCTGGCTGGCGTGGGCAGGCCATCTCAGGTACTTGGTGACCTCCGGGTCGGACGCCCAATTCCTGTACATGGCGGCGGCATCCTCGGACACATACCTTCGCAAAATTAGCCGGTCGGTTTCCAGGGTTTGTGTTCCACAGTGCCGCATGGCGGTTCCTCCTTCATATGGCTGCCGCGCGCTCCGGGAAGCGCAGGGTCAGAGTCAGCCCGTCGTGAGCGCAGCGGGTTTCCGGAAAAATGCCCCGGGCCAGGGGCAGGTAATCCTCGGGGTCGTCCACGCAATTGCTGAAATGGGTCAGCAGCAGCGACTTCGCCCGAGCCTCCCGGGCCAGGGCAGCCGCCTCGGCAAACAGCATATGATGGTTCTTCAGCGCCTGAGGACGCTTGGCCTCGTCGCCGTACATGCCCTCCAGGATCATCAGATCCGCGCCCTCGCCCAGGCGGACGATGCTTTCCACGGGCCGGGTATCCGTGGCGTAAAGCAGGGACAGCCCCGGACGGGGCGCGCCCTGAACGTCCGCGGGTACGATGCTCCGGCCGTCAGCCTGAACGGTCTCGCCCGCCTGCAGCCGCTTCCACAGCGGCAGGGGAATATTCAGCGCCCGGGCCTTGACGGGATCAAAGGCGGGCTGGCGAAGCAGGCGAAGGCGATAGCCCAGGCAGGGAATACCGTGGCGCAGGGCAAAGGCGTCAATGGTCAGCCCGATGAGGCTGAATGCGTCTCCGGGGGCGATTTCATGCAGCGCCACGGGGTAGCTCACCACGGGCGCGATGACCCGCAGGCCTTCCACCACCCGGCGAAGCCCCGCGGGCCCATAAAGATGAAAGGGCTCGGTTCTGCCCGCCTTGTCCAGGGACAGGAGCAGACCGGGCAGGCCGCCGCAATGATCGCCATGGAAGTGGGTGATAAGCAGGCCGTCCAAACAGCGGAAGCCCCAGCCCAGCCGCCGGATGCCCACCTGCGTACCCTCGCCGCAGTCAATGAGCAGCGCCCGTCCGTTGACCCGGACATACAGGCTGCTCAGAGCGCGGTCGGGCAGGGGCAGGGCGCCGCCCGTGCCCAGGGTGCAAAGGTCGATCATTGGCAGGCCTCCCGTTATCAGCGTTATGGGGTTATTCGCCGCGGGAGGGACGGATTCCTGCCGGGTCAGCGCGCCCGGCGTAGCTCCCGCAGCAGCCGGGGCGCGATGGCCAGCCCCAGGGCGATGCAGATCAGGCATTCCGGGAGCAGATAGGCGAAGTTGTACGCAGCGGAATAGATCAGCGGGTTCCAGCCCTCGGGGGCGTACATGCCGTAGTACACATAGCCGGAGGTGAAGGAGGCCAGAAAACGGCCGAGACAGCCCAGCCCGAAGCCCAGGCTCAGGCCCAGGGCCTGGTTCTGACGCTTGCGGAAAAGACCCGCCAGGCCCAGCAGGCCGAAAGCGATGGGGTAGTCCAGCAGATTGGCGATAACGCCCAGCCCCGCGAAGCGCCCGCCGCCCAGGATGAACTGCATCACGCCGTAGAGAGCGCCCAGGGTGAGGCCGGGGCCCGCGCCGTAGCAGTAGGCAAAGATCAGCAGAGGCAGCATGCTGGCCGGGGTGACGGAGCCGCCCAGGGGCATGCTCCAGATTTTGACCATGCTCAGCACCGAGCCCAGGGCCATGGCGACGGCGCCCACGGCGATGGTTCGCGCCGTCCAGAAGGAGGGCTTCTGCCGCTTGCCGCGCAGGATAAGGTAAACGGCCAGCCCCAGGATCATCAGCGCCGCCAGCAGCCACCAGCCCCACACGGGCATTTCGGTAAAATCGCCAAAGGCGTTGTCCAGCCAGGAGGGCTCCGTCTCGGGGGCGGCGTCCTCGGCCAGGGCGCGGGGGAACAGGTTCAGGAAAAGGGCCTTCAGGGAGATGGTCTTCATGGGATACCTCGCTTTCCCGCATCCAGGGAAATTCGCATGAAAAAACCCGCATCGTCAGACGCGGGAAAGCAGACGGATCCGCCCCGGAGAGCCGGAGAGGACCTGGCGCACCGGTGGATGCGCCGCCGCTTCCCTACGGTAGGATGACCTACACAGGTTCCAAGGGTCGGACGTTCGTCCTCTCAGCAGCCTCAAGGGCCGCCCCCCCAGCGGTGGATGCGATTGTCAAGCTTATTATAGCATGGCGGCGGCGGATGTCAACAAAAATTTGCGGGCGGGCGCCGTATGCGGACTGCTTCCTGCGCTCGCGGCTCCATGGACAGGGGCTGTGGTTTGTGCTATAATATGACAAATTTCGCTTGAACCAAGGAGAAGCTGGCCATGAGAAAGTGGTGTACGGAGGATTGGGCGTTTGAGCTGACGGTGAAGGAGGGGCAAGCGGGACACTGCCGGCTTGGCCTGGAAAAGGGAGATCGGTTTGTCTTTGAATATGCTTGTCCCGCCGGCATGTGTCCCAAAACGATGGCGCAGGTCTATACCTGGTGCGAGGTCATACGATGCCGGGGGGATTTTACATACAGGGGCGGCAAAGAAAAATATGAAATGGATCTGCCCTGCGCTGACCACTGTATTCATTTTCATCTGAAGGCATATCCTATCAATCGGGATGAAGACGGGAGCCCACTCCCCAACCAGGAAAGGCCGAAGGATTGATAGCGTCTTGACGGCGAAATTTTTTCGGGAAGTGGCATAACGGGCCAAAATCGTGTATGATAAGAGCGTGAGCACGAAGGATAAGCCCTGCCAAGGAGGAGAAAGATGCACCACTTTTATGCTTATATGTCCAGGCTGCGCTACATCCGGCGCTGGGGCCTGATGCGCAGCGCCCTGCCCGAGAACGACGCCGAGCATTCCCTGCAGGTGGCGATGATCGCCCACGGCCTGGCGCTGATTGCCCGGGACAAGTACGGCCGGGCGGTGGAGCCGGAGCATGTGCTGGCCCTGGCGGTTTATCATGACGCCACGGAGGTCATCACCGGGGACATGCCCACGCCGGTGAAGTACCATTCGCCAGCGCTGCGAAAGGCCTACGGGGCCATTGAGGATCGGGCGGCGGATCGTCTGGCGGCCATGCTGCCGGAGGGCTTGCGGCCTTCGCTTACGCCGTATTTCCGCCACGCGGAGGGTCTTCCGGGTCAGCTTGTCCGGGCGGCGGACAAGATCAGCGCCTATGTGAAGTGCCTGGAGGAGCAGCGGGCGGGAAACCCGGAGTTTGAGGCGGCGGGGGAGAATATCCTGCGCAGCATCGAGGCCATTGATCTGCCGGAGGTGCGGGATTTTATGACGGAATTTGTGCCTTCCTTCTCGTTGACGCTGGACGCTCTCAACCGTCCTGAGGGCGAGGCATGAGGATTGGGCTGAGCAGCGCGGCCTTTTACGGCCGCATGGAAACCGAGGAGGAAGCCGCCAGGACGGCGGCCCTGGGTGTGCCCTGCTGCGAGGTGTTTCTGGAAACCTTCAGCGAATACAGCGGCGATTTCGGCCGGGAGGTGAGGGCGAGGCTGGGGGAGACGGAGTGCGTATCCGTTCATCCCAAGGGCACCCAGTTTGAGTCCGACCTTTTTGGACGCTCCCGCCGGCAGGTGGAGGACGCTATGGCGTGGTTCGCCGGTGTGTGCGACGCGGGAAGGGCGCTGGGCGCGAAGTACTACATTTTCCACGGGCCGCCGGGGCTGCACGGGCCCATGGCCCCCGGGAAAATTCATGCGCTTGCGCCTACGATGGCTCGGCTGCGGGACATCGCCGGGGCAAGAGGCATGGAGGTTTTGTGGGAGAACGTGTACTGGTGCGCTCTCCGCACGCCGGAGCAGGTGGCGGAGGCCATCGCGCTGACGCCGGAAACACGCTTTACCCTGGACATCAAGCAGGCTTACCGCGCCGGGGTGACGCCGGAGGCCATGCTGGAGGCCATGGGCGTCAGGCTTCGGCACGTTCATGCCCTGGATTGCCGGGCGGACGGCTCCCTGTGTCTGCCAGGGGAGGGAGACGTGGACTGGCCGGGGCTTATGCGCCGCCTGAAGGCCATGGGGTATGCCGGGGATGTCATCCTGGAGCCCTACGAAAGCCAAGCCAGGGACGAGGCGGCTCTGCGCAGGAGCCTGGGCTATCTTAACAGCCTTTTACATCTGTGACAGCGATCCACATGTTGCATTTTGGCGAAACAACCCGTATAATGAGAAAAAGTGTTGCCTGCCATCCGGCCGCGCAACCGCCACAAGCAAGAGGAGGTCTTGACCTAATGAAGTTGACGAAGCGGATGTTGGCGCTTTTGACGGCCCTGTGCCTACTGGGCACCGGCGCGGCCTTGGCTGAGGATGACAGCGATTACAGCCTGACGGTTGTGGTTCCCAGCATGGACCTGGACGCGGATGACGAGGAGGACGACGGCTTTTTCATTGAGGACAGCGAGGAGCAGCAGGCGCTGGCGGCGCTGGAAAACATGGATATGGAGATTGACGACAGCATCAATCCGGATGACCTGGAGCTGAACACCAGCCTGCCTGATCATGTGGTCAACATCCTGCTGGTGGGCATCGATACCCGGGATACCACCATGGACGAGGGCCTTCAGCATGGCGACGTGCAGATCATTCTGTCCATCAGCAAGGATACGGGCGCGGTGAAGCTGACCTCCATCCTCCGGGATCTGTATGTGGAGATTCCCGGCTACAAGAGCAAGAACCGCATCAATGTGGCCTATGCCCGGGGCGGCGGCCAGCTGGCGATGCGCACGATCAATCGGGTGTTCGAGATGAACATCCAGCATTATGTGACCATCAATTTCTACGGCCTGGCCTCCATCATCGACGCCATTGGCGGCGTGGATGTGGACATGACCAGGCAGGAGGCCGGCGCCATCAACACCTACCTGCGCAAGCATCCACCCAAGTACGATAATCAGGACAAGGACTACGAGCGCCAGCCCCTGGAAAAGGTGGATGGTGTGCAGCATTTGGACGGCGTTCAGGCGGTGATGTATGCCCGCATCCGCTCCATCGACAACGACTTCAGCCGTACCGAGCGTCAGCGCCATCTGCTGGATCTGCTGCTCAAGACCATCATGCAGGATATGACCATTGACAAGTTCGCCTCCCTGGTGGATACCGCGATGCCCTATGTACAGACCAACGTGGGCGGCGCCACCATGATGGAGCTGGGCCTTGCCGTGCTGGGCAGCGACATCATTGCCCGGGCCCAGGCGGGCGAGTCGCTCGTTGAGCAGCATCGCATTCCCATGGACGAAACCTGGAAGTATTCCACGGAGAACGGCGCCAGCGTGGTGGTGTTCCGCACCGTGGCGCGCCGGGAGGAAAACGTCAAGGCGCTGCATGAGTTCATCTACGGGGATTATTATCCAGCGCCCTAAAGGGGGTCGTCAAAGTGGCTATGCCACTTTGACGAGTTTTGCACGTCCTCACTGGTCGAACGGCGAAGCCGTTCTCCCGGCCGTGAGGGCGTGTAAGGAAGCTTTTCGCATCGAAAAGCGCAAAAACCGGCGCACATGTCGCCGGTTTTTGAATGGAAGTCGAAGGGGCTGCGGCCCCTCCGACGCCACCCCGGGGGCTTTGGGGACATCCGGCAAGGTTGACGGGGTTTGTGTGCTCATACCTTTCTCTTCCCGCAAAAAAACCTTGCAAACCGGCACGATCTATCGTATAATAACCCTGTTCATAGGCCCGGCAACGGGAAACGGTTCCGTCAAGTCAGCTTCAGAAAGCCGCCGGTGGATGCGAGGCGGCGCGGCATGCGGAGCATTCCATTCCCGGTGGGCGCAGGCGAGGAGTCTGCGGGGCGCGCCCCTTACAGCGCGATGAGTGGTCGGCGCCTGGGCGTCGGCAAACTGGGTGGCAACGCGAGCTTCTCGTCCCGGCAAGGGCATGAGAGGCTCTATTTCTTTTCAAGGAGGAAGCAGCCATGATCGACATCAACCTGATTCGCAACAACCCGGAATTGGTGAAGGAAAACATCCGCAAGAAGTTCCAGGAACATAAGCTCCCCCTGGTGGACGAGGTGGCCGAGCTGGATGTGAGCTACCGCAAGGCCATCCAGCAGGCGGACGGCCTGCGGGGCCAGCTCAAAATTGTCTCCAAGCAGATCGGCGCGCTGATGGGCAAGGGCCTGAAGGACGAGGCGGAGGCCGCCAAGGCCCAGGTGGCGCAGATCAAGGCCGAGCTGGCCGGCCTGGAGGAGAAGGAGGAGACCTACCAGCAGGAAATCCGCAAGCGGATGCTGGTGATCCCCAACATCATCGATCCCAGTGTGCCTGTGGGCCGGGACGACAGCGAGAACGTAGAGGTGGAGCGCTTCGGGGAGCCGGTGACGCCGGACTTTGAGGTGCCCTACCATGTGGACATCATGGAGCGGCTCAGCGGCATCGACCTGGATTCCGCCCGTAAGACCTCCGGCAACGGCTTTTATTACCTCACCGGCGACATCGCCCGGCTGCACAGCGCCGTGCTGTCCTACGCCCGGGACTTCATGATCGATCGCGGCTTCACCTACTGCATTCCGCCGTATATGATTCACGGCAGCGTGGTGACGGGCGTCATGTCCTTTGCCGAGATGGAAAATATGATGTACAAGATCGAGGGCGAGGATCTGTACCTCATCGGTACCTCCGAGCATTCGATGATCGGCAAGTTCATCGATACCATCCTGGATGAGGGTCAGCTGCCTCAGACCCTGACCTCCTACAGCCCCTGCTTCCGCAAGGAGGTGGGCGCCCACGGCATTGAGGAGCGGGGCGTTTACCGCATCCATCAGTTTGAAAAGCAGGAAATGATCGTGGTCTGTAAGCCGGAGGACAGCCCCATGTGGTATGAGCGGCTTTGGAAGAACACGGTGGACTTCTTCCGCTCGCTGGATATCCCGGTGCGCACACTGGAATGCTGCTCCGGCGACCTGGCCGATCTGAAGGTGAAGTCGGTGGACGTGGAGGCGTGGTCTCCCCGGCAGAAGAAGTATTTCGAGGTCGGCTCCTGCTCCAACCTGGGCGATGCTCAGGCCCGCCGGCTGCAGATTCGCGTCAAGGGCGAGGACGGCCGCAAGTACTTTGCCCATACGCTGAATAATACCTGCGTCGCGCCGCCCCGGATGCTCATTGCCTTCCTGGAAAACAACCTGGAGGCGGACGGCCGTGTGCGGATTCCTGAAGCGCTTCGAATGTATATGGGCGGCAAGTCGTTTATCGGATAATCAACAACGTCTGAGTAAAGAAGGACCGGCTTAATGTGACTTGATGGCCGATTCCAAACCGGCGAGCTCCTTCAAGGCGCTGAAACAGGGTGAAGCTCCTGCATGGCGGGTTTCGTGCTTTTCAGCGGCAATGGCTTCCTGATGCAGTCGAAAGACGGGGAGAACGGCAACGCCGTTCTCCCCGTAAGGCTGTGGACTGAAACGGGGCAAGCCCCCTCAGAGAAAGTGGCAGAAGCCGCTTTTTTTCAGTTAGGCAATGTCCTGATCGCTCGCCCGGCTTCTTTTTGACAGGCTGGTCTTGAAAGCAATGCGACAATCGTGCCCGCCTGTTTTTTCGCGGCAATGCCGCTTGGCTGATGTGACGGCGGCCAGAGAGGACTGTATCTCCTTCATTCAATCGGCTGGCTTTGGCTGATTGCTGGTGAGTCAGCGCGGTTTTTTCTCTTTCGTGATGGCACAAAATGCTGAAGTTTCGCAAAAATAGAATATTTGTGTCTAAAAGTGTCGCAAATGTTTACAAGCGGAATTTTTCTGTTATGATATGTCTATCATATAGAGTAAGGCGGGTTCTAATATGTCAATAACGGAAGAATTGCTCAGACTTATTTTAGGGCCGGTTCGTTCAGACATCAGACCCCTTGTGGTTGCGGTAGAGCAAACCAGTGACCTTCTTTACCGCGAAAAAATGACCCAGAGCGATATCCATGTCACCACGGACATCTATCCTGTCGTTGCTGAGAAGGTCAGAAAAAAAGAATCAACCATAGCCAAATCTGTGGAACGCCTGGCCATGCTGTGCTGGGAGTCCCTGGATGGGGAGCAGATGATGCAGATCATCGGCAAGTGTCTGAACCGACAGCCTGCGCCCCGGGAGGTGCTGTTTTATCTGGCGTTTTACGTTCACCATCAGCGTCCGTTTTATCCGGCGACCCTCAGCGAGCTTTTTGCGCCCTCCATCGCACTGTAAGCGGCGCGGAACCGGCTGCCGCTTCAGGTCACCTGCACATGCTTGCGCATATGAAGCAGCGCGTTCTTTTCCAGCCGGGACACCTGGGCTTGGCTGATGCCGATTTCCCCCGCTACCTCCATTTGCGTTCTTCCCTCAAAGAATCGAAGCCGAAGAATTTTCTTTTCCCGATCGTTCAGCCGCTGCATGGCCTCTTTGATGGCGATTTCCTCCAGCCAGGCATCGTCGCGGCAGCTTTCATCCCGCACCTGATCCATAATGTACAGGGCGTCGCCGCCGTCGTTGTAGACGGGCTCGAAGAGGCTCACCGGGTCCTGGATGGCTTCCAGCGCGAAAATCACGTCTTCACGGGGAATGTGCATTTCCTCTGCGATTTCCGATACGGTTGGCTCCCTGTTCCACTGGCTTTGCAGCCGGTCCCGGGCCTGAAGGGCCTTATAGGCGGTGTCCCGCATGGAGCGGCTGACCCGGATCACGTTGTTGTCACGCAGATAGCGGCGGATTTCACCGATAATCATGGGCACCGCATAGGTGGAGAAGCGAACGTTGAGCGTGGTATCGAAATTGTCCAGGGCCTTCATCAGGCCGATACACCCAACCTGGAATAAATCGTCCGCGTTTTCCCCGCGGCCGGAGAAGCGCTGAATCACGGAAAGCACCAGGCGAAGATTGCCCTGGATAAATTCCTCCCGGGCGCTCTTGTCGCCGCTTTTGACCAGGGGAAACAATTCCCGCATCCGTTCAGCCGATAAAACCGGCAGGGAACCCGTGTCCACACCGCAGATTTCAACTTTGCTGTACGCCATACCTCATGCCTCCTGCAAACTGGATGTATGGAGTATGGCACCGGATTTCACCTCCTAAACAAGGGTGACAAAAGGTAACAAAATCAGAAAAGTTTTTTAAAAAAGAAAGGCGCCGAAGCCAATTGCTTCGGCGCTATTTGCCGTGTGCAGAGGCGCCGCGCGCCCGCGCCGTTCAGGCAGCAGGCAGCGCCCTGTGCTCCCGGCGTTCCCCTGAGCCGGCGCTCAGTTTGCCTGCCGCATCATTTCCCCGTGCAGCCGCTGAAGAATCCGCTTTTCCAGGCGGGAGATGTAGCTTTGGCTGATACCCAGAACATCCGCCACCTCTTTTTGCGTCATTTCCGGCTGGCCGGAAAGACCAAAGCGGAGGTTCATGATCTTCTGCTCCCGAGGAGACAGGTGGGACAGGGCCGCGAAAAGCATCTGCTTTTCTGCGGTCTCCTCCAGGGAGCGGTACACGGTATCCGCGTCGGTACCCAGCACGTCGGAGAGGAGCAGCTCATTGCCGTCCCAGTCAGTTTTGAGCGGTTCGTCCAAGGAGACCTCCAGCTTGGTGCGGCTGTGGCGGCGCAGGAACATCAGCACCTCGTTTTCAATGCAGCGGCTGGCATAGGTGGCCAGCTTGATCTTCTTCTGCGGATCGAAGGTGTTGACGGCCTTGATGAGGCCGATGGTGCCGATGGAAATAAGGTCTTCCAGCATGACGCCGGTGTTCTCAAACTTCCGGGCGATGAAGACCACCAGGCGCAGGTTCCGCTCGATGAGCGTGCGGCGAATGGCTCCGTCGTCCTCCGGGAGGCGGCTGACCAGCGCCAGCTCCTCCTCATGGGTCAGGGGAGCGGGCAGGGGATCGGGCCCGCCGATATAGTACAGCTCGCTGGGCGTCAGCCGGGAAAGCATGGCGGTCAGCTGCTCACGGGCCAGGGAGATCAGGCGGAAGGTCATGGTCATGGTATCAGCCTCCTTGTGTGATGGGGACAGGCGCGGCGGCCTCGTCCTGGTCGATTAAGCTGGCGGGCACCAGCGCCTGAACGCCGTCATAGCCATCCGGGGACAGGCCCACCATGGCATGGACGCGGCGCCATATGCCGTCCTGAAGCAAATGGATCAGCTGAGGGCGAAAAACGGGCATCAGCGAAGGGCCCGCGACGGTGCGGACGCTGATCAGCCGTGTTCCCGGCGGAAGCTCCCCGGATGGGGCGGGAGGAAGGAGTCGCTGGGCGGCCCTGCGGGAGACCACGATGACGGGAAGCCCTGTGATGGGGTCGCGCAGGAGGTTTCCGGTATCCACCAGGGCGGTGAGTGACACACGGCCCGCGCCATGGAGAATATCGACCGCCGCGCAGCGGACGCCGCTGTGACGGCGCAGCCTTCCGGCCAGCGCAGGCAAAGCCCCGCCAAGGATGAGCAGCAGCGCCCAGCCGGGCAGCGGTATGCCGCTGAACAGCCGCATGGCCCCTGAAAGGCTCAGGGAGAGCGCCAGACACTGAAGTGCCAATCTGCCCCGCAGCGCGCGGGGGACGCCGGGCCATGCCGCCAGGGGAGACAGCGCCGTTACCGGCAGCATGGTCAGGAGACGGAGGCGGCTGTCTGGCAGGAAGGCGGTGGCCAGCGCGGCTAGGGCATCCAGCGCGGCTGTGGAAAGCAGCCGGGGCAGGGAGCGCCGGGTCAGCCCGGCCGCCGTGCCCAGGGCCACCAGCAGACTCAGGGAGCAGACCCACTGTTCCAGCACATACAGATAGCCGCTTATCCGCATGGTCGCCGCTCCTTTCTTGTTTCAGCAGTATAACGCGGCGCACGGCGGACGAGCGTCGAAGGACGGCGCGAAAATTAGCAGATGTCCGTACCTCGTGACAGGAGAAGGCGGGTGGCGGATGCTCTGGCGGACACAGACGCCCTCCGGGCCGCATAGGATGCAGGGGCAGGCGGTTTATGCATAGTGCATAAAAATTTGCGCCGCCCTCTTGACTTCCCGGACGGAGTGTGACATGATGAAACGTGGAGAAATTTATCGGGCCGATCTCGACCCGGTCGTGGGCTCGGAGCAGGGCGGAATACGGCCGGTCGTTATCATCCAGAATAATATAGGCAACCAGCACAGCACCACGGTGATAGTGGCTGCTGTGACCACCAGGGACAAAAAGGCGCATCTGCCGGTTCATGTGCCAATCACAGCGGCGGAAAGCGGGCTGAGACGGGATTCGGTGATCCTCACCGAGCAGGTGCGGACGCTGGAAAAGTCGAGGCTCAGCAAGCGCTTGGGGGTACTGACGCCCGAAGCCATGCGGCGGCTGGACAAGGCGCTGGCGCTGTCCATGGGGGCCAGGGAGATCGGCAAAAGACAAGGAGGCAGTCATGAACCTGATGGATAAATGGCGGGATCAAAATGTACGCCGGGAGACGCTGACGGCATACCTGCTGATTGTGCTGGGCTGCGCTGTGGGCGGAGCGGCTTATCCTCTGTTCCTGCTGCCCAACAACATTGCGCCGGGCGGCCTGACTGGCGTAGCCACCATCCTGAACTATGTGCTCAACGTTCCTGTGGGTACAACCAGCATGCTGCTGAACATACCGCTGTTTCTCATTGGGTGGAAGGCCATGGGCCGGGTGTTCGTTGTCCGCAGCTTGGTGGCGACGGTGCTGTTTTCCCTGAGCATTGATTTGATCCGCCTGCCCGCCGTCACCGTCGATCCGCTGCTGGGCAGCCTCTTTGGCGGCGCGGCGCTGGGGGCGGGCCTGGGGCTGATCCTGCGCGGCGGCGCGACCACTGGCGGCACCGATATGGTAGCCAGGATGGTGCATCGGCGCGTGCCCGCCATCAGCATGGGCATGTTCCTGATGATGATTGACGGTCTGGTGGTGGCGGGCGCGGCCATGACCATCGGCATTACCGAGGCCCTGTACGCGCTGATTGCCATTGTGGTGACCAGCAAGGTGCTGGACATGGTGCTCACTGGCGTGTCCTCCAACAAGGCGTGCTATATCATGACGGAGCGATGGGAGCGCGTGACGCAGCGCGTCATGAAGGAAATGGATCGGGGCGCGACGCTCCTGGAAGCCAAAGGCGCTTATTCCGGCAGGGAACGGCCTGTGATTCTGTGCGTATGCAGTCCCATGGAGGTGGCGCGTCTGAAAAACATCGTCCGCGAGGAGGATGAGGCGGCGTTCATGTTTATCACGGAGGCCTTTGAGGCTTTGGGCGAAGGCTTTGCCAAATGGAATGGGGAATAACCCCTGGAGGGGCTCAAAGGGTGTCGCGCGGGCCGAAGGGCGAAGCTGTTATCCTGAATGTTTAACTGTGTGAGGATGCCTTTTCATTTCTGATAGATTAAGTTCTTGAAAGGCTACGGAGCATGTTTGGTTGTACTTTCTCTTCAGAGAAAGTACCAAAGAGGATTGGGGGCCGCCAAAGTTAACCTGCATGAGTGACGATCCACAATTCGGCAATGTCGCGGGGACGCAGGCGCTGTCCCCGCCCTGTGCCTCATTGGAACTGCGTACCGCTTCATCCGCCACTGGCGGCGCGGTACTT